>CAKRHR010000024.1 GCA_934339005.1 uncultured Catenibacillus sp.
TTTTGGGAGTGGGCAGTGCGAGATTTTCTGCGCTTGCAGGGCAGGGTCTTGGGGCAAACATCAGAAAAGCAGAATATCAAAAGCTGCAGTCCTATTCATTTTCAAATATAGACCATTTCAGTGTATCTTCCTTGGTGACACGACTGACAAGTGATGTGACAAATATCCAAAACGCAGTATCCACCGGCATGCGTCCCTTTGGACGAAGCCCTGTGATGCTCATATTTGCAACAACGCTGGCATTTCGTATCAATTCAACATTAGCTTTTGTTTTCCTTGTAGCACTTCCGGTGCTTGCGATTTTACTGACGATAATCATTATCAATGTAGGTCCAAGGTATGGCCGTATGCAAGATGCCGTTGATCTTGTCAACCGATGTATCGAAGAAAATCTGACGGCCATCAGAGTTGTAAAATCTTACGTGCGCGGCGATTATGAAGCCAAGAAATTTGAAAAAGTAAATCAGAATCTGAAAGAGGAGTCCGAAAGTGCCTTTGGTACAGCCGTATTAAATATGCCTGCAATGCAGGTTGTTATGTATGGTACGATTCTTGGTATTTTAATGATTGGCGGTCGCTTGATTTATTCAGGACAGATGATGGTCGGACAGTTGACATCATTTTTAAGTTATGTGCTTTTGATATTAAATTCCTTAATGATGATGTCCAATGTGTTCCTTTTGATGACACGTTCACTGGCATCTGTGGGCCGAATCATGGAGGTTATTGATGAAAAAATTGATATTACCGATGAAGCGGCAGAAGATATTGCAGTGACAAAGGGTGACATTGAATTTGAACATGTGTGGTTTAAATATAAATCAACTGCCAAAGAATATGTGCTTTCAGATATTTCATTTCATATTCAGGCAGGACAGACCGTTGGCATCATCGGTCAGACTGGCGCTTCAAAGACAACACTGATACAGCTTATCCCAAGACTGTACGATGCGACAGAAGGTGAAATCAAGATTGACGGTGTGGATGTAAAAAAATATCCGATAAGACATTTAAGAGATGCCATTGCCGTAGTATTACAGAAAAATACATTATTTTCAGGATCGCTGATAGATAATCTGCGCTGGGGAAATGAAAATGCCAGCCTTGAACAGATTAATGAAGCCTGCAGCATTGCCTGTGTAGACGAATTTATTGACAGACTTCCGGGTGGACTTGATGCTGAGATGGGGCAGGAGGGTGTTAATGTGTCTGGTGGACAAAAACAAAGAATTTGTATTGCCAGAGCCATTTTAAAGAAACCAAAGGTACTGATACTTGATGATTCAACGAGTGCCGTAGATACAGCAACCGAGGCAAACATCAGAAATGCCCTTGCAAAAAAACTGCCAGAGATGACAAAGATTATCATTGCACAGCGTATATCCTCCGTGCGCCATGCCAATCAGATTATCATTATGGATGGTGGCCGGATTAATGCCATCGGCACCCATGATAGTTTACTTAAAACAAATAAAATTTACCAGGAAATTTATGAATCACAGAAGGAAGGAGTTGAGCTTTAATGGCAAAATATGTCGGATATAAAAGGCCAAAGAACACAAAGAAAACCATGAAGCACCTCCTTGCATATCTTGGGCATTATAAATGGACATTTTTACTGATTGCAGTTCTAGTATTTATCAGTGCAGGAGCAGGTATTATGGGAACTTATCTCATTAAACCTGTTGTGAACCGGTTTATCGTACCGGGCAATATGCGCGGACTTCTGACTGCTGTGTGCGGTATGGGTGTTATGTATGCCTGCGGGGCATTGTCAACCTTTGGCTATAACAGGCTCATGGTGCATACATCACAAAAAGTCATCAGCGATATCCGAAGAGATTTGTTTAAGCATACTCAAAAGCTGCCATTGAACTATTTTGATACACATACCCACGGTGAGATTATGAGCCGTTTCACAAATGATATTGATACTGTGCAGGAGGCGATGAACAACAGTTTTGCAATGGTCATTCAAAGCTTTCTGACACTGTTTGGCACAATCACAATGATGCTTGTATTAAGCGTCCGTCTGACATTAATCGTTATTATATTTATGATTTTCATTTTTATTTTCATTAAATATAATGGCAAACGCAGTAAAAAGTATTATAACAAACAGCAGACTGAACTTGGTAACATTAACGGTTTCGTGCAGGAAATGATGGCAGGCCAGAAGGTTGAAAAGATTTTTAACCATGAGAAAATAAATTTTGAAAAATTCTGTAAGATGAATGAGAGTTTCAGAAAAGAATCTACAAATGCGCTGGCATATTCAGGTATGCTTGTGCCGGTGATTGTAAGTCTTTCCTATTTTAATTACGCTGTATCTGCCTGTGTCGGCGGTATCTTTGTCATCAAAGGCATTATGGATTTGGGCAGTATTTCAGCTTATCTTGTTTATGTCAGACAGAGTGCAATGCCGTTAAATCAATTTACACAACAGGTAAATTTCATAATGTCAGCCCTGGCTGGTGCAGAGCGTATCTTTGAAATGATGGATGAAACCGAGGAAGTGGATGAAGGTAAAGTGACATTGTGTAATGCTTATAAAAACACAGATAGCACACTGACTGAAAGCAGGGAAAACACAGGTGTATTTGCCTGGAAGCTGTCAGATGGACAGCTTGTAGAACTTAAAGGTGATGTCAGATTTAACGATGTGGTCTTTGGTTATGTACCTGAAAAGAAAGTTTTAAATCGAATTTCACTTTTTGCAAAGCCGGGTCAGAAGATTGCATTCGTAGGTTCTACCGGTGCAGGCAAAACAACCATTGTCAATCTTATTAATCGATTTTATGATATACAGTCAGGCACGATTACTTATGATGGCATTGATATCAGAGATATAAAAAAAGACGATTTAAGAAATTCACTGGCGATGGTGATTCAGGACACCCATTTATTTACAGGAACGATTGCGGATAATATCCGTTATGGCAAACTGGACGCAACCGATGAAGAAGTCAGAGAAGCGGCACGAATCGCGAATGCAGAGTTTTTTATCACGCGACTGCCTCAGGGTTACGATACAATGCTTTATGCAGACGGCAGCAATCTGTCACAGGGTCAAAGACAGCTTATTGCGATTGCCCGGGCAGCTATTGCCAAACCTCCAGTGCTTATTCTGGATGAGGCCACAAGTTCGATCGATACACGAACAGAACGCCTGATTGAGAAAGGCATGGATGCCATCATGGAAGGCAGAACGGTCTTTGTCATTGCACACAGACTTTCCACCGTCAGAAACTCAAATGCCATTATGGTGCTTGAAAAGGGCAAGGTGATTGAACGAGGCAATCACGATGAACTGCTGGCGCAAAAGGGCAGATATTACCAGTTGTATACGGGGCAATTTGAACTTGAATGAGGGGAAAATTATGGATAATGTAATAAAAAATGCATTTTTTGATATAGAAATGCTTCGGCGACGACTCGTCAGACCATTTCTTATAGATCTTGGGATGACGGTGGGACAGGGGCAGCCAAGAATTTTGATGAAATTAAGAGAAGCAGGACCAATGAACCAGCGTGAACTTGCAGATAATTGCCTCATGGATGTGACAACGATGTCAAGAACGTTGGACAGAATGGAAAAAGAAGATTTGGTCAGACGTGAACGAAATCCACAGAGCAGACGCTCCTGGAATATTGCCCTGACAAAGTCCGGTGCAAAAAAAGCAGAAGAAGTATTTAAAATTTTTAAATATGTCGATACGGTGATTTATCAGGAATTAAGTGAGGATGAACTAAAACTTTTAACCCGGATAACAGACAAAGTAGAAAAAAATCTGTGGGAAGCAATAGAACGTGAAGAAGAAAACAGACGCACAAACGTTTAAAACAGACCAGTATCCGTCTGCGAAAAATTAAAAAATTTAGAATAGTTTACAAAAAGTTTAGATAATGTATCTGAGAAATTTATGGTTATCGGTTATCTTTAATTCATAGTAAAAAATCATTGAACCTTAAAGATGTATAAATCTTTCTTAAAGGGACAATGATGATTGGAAAAGAAAGCTTGTTAAACAGTGTCAAAGAGCGTCGGGAGGCATCATCAATGAAAACGATAGACCATAAAATTCTTGCAAATTATTTAGCTTGTAACCTGAATGCAGATACACCTCAGTTATATAAAAATGCTTTCATCCTGGGAAATACAGTACCGGACTGGAATGCGCTGACTTATCTTCATGGATTTTTTAAAGGACAGAAGTTTCATGGCCATAATTATGAAAATGTGCAGCCGGTCATTGCAAAGATGTATCAAGGATTGAAGCAGAAAAAGCAGTGGGGCATGTATGATTATTATGCGTTTGGCAAACTGATGCATTATGTGACAGATTCATTTACTTATCCGCATCATGGCACATATGAGGGTACACTTGGTGAGCACTGCGCCTATGAAGAAAAGCTGCATGAAACATTTTTACAGGCATTGCAGCTCCATGATTTTTCAAACAATCATGTGCAGTCATTTGAAAATCTGGATGAGATGGAGACTCTGCATCAGTCATATATTGAAAATGCCGGTGAATGTGCGTGGGATTGCCACTTTATTTTCAGAGCAACTGAAGCGATGCTGCAGCTTGAAGTTAAAGATGAAGCATATGGCAAAGTACAGTTGCCAAAAACAAGTGAGGCCTGAATAAAAAATGAAAAAGAAAACGATGATGCTTGGTATACTTTTGGTTGTTGGCATGCAGATGATTAAAGAAAGAAGTGAGAAGAATGAGCATTGAATTTCATATATTGGACTTGCTTCAGGGATTGCATACCCCTGTGGGCGATGTACTTATGGTATTTTTTTCAAGACTGGCAGACAGTGGATTTATATGGATAGTACTTGGATTGGTGTTACTTATTTTTCCAAAGCAAAGAAAAACAGGCATGCTGGTAGCAGTAGCACTGATATTGGATGTGATTTTGTGTAATGGCATTTTGAAACATTTGTTTGCGAGAGTTCGTCCGTATGATGTGAATCAGGCGGTACAGCTTTTAGTTCAAAAGTTATCAGATTTTTCCTTCCCATCAGGACATTCAGCAGCATCCTTTGCAGCAGTAACGGCATTGTTTTTTTCAAAAAAGAAGCAGTTGTGGATTCCTTCCCTTGTACTGGCTGTGATTATCTGCTTCTCGAGAATGTATTTGTATGTACATTATCCGACAGATATTCTTGGAGGCGCTCTTGTCGGTGTGATATGCGGTGTGCTTGGTTATCTGATTTGTACGAAGCTGCTACCTGAAAAGTGGTGGCAGTTGATTCGGGCAAAATAAAGATTTACCGGTGTTCTATTAGTAAATTTGCAGCTAAGGCATAAGCGTGCGATGCGTAAAAATAAGCTGTACATCCCTGGCGGGGCATTGATTGACACTGGATTTTGAGTTTGCTATAATTGTGTTTGTAGCTGATAAACCTGATGATTAGAAAATGGACTGTGCATAAGTAAACATCTGATAAGGTTTTTTGCTTATCAGAATTTAGGAAAATGAAAATAACATTGCACAGATATAATGGAGGCATAGGGATGGACAATAAAAAGTTATATAAATCAAATACAGATAAAAAAATCTGTGGTGTCTGTGGTGGTATTGCTGAGTTCTTCGGTATTGACTCAACACTTGTACGTCTTGGCTGGGTTATATTTTGTGCCCTTGGCGGCAGCGGTGTTTTAGCTTACATTATTGCCGCTCTGATTATACCGGAATTTCCATATAAATAGTGGATGAAAAATAATAACAAATTTTAAAGCGGTATTATCCCCTCAAAGGTGTCAGGAATACTTATTCTGGCAAATATTTGAGTGTGATAATACCGCTTTTAATATTGCTAAACAATTTATAATATGTGTATTAAAAGTAAATTCCAAGTATTGTCGTATATATATTATTACTGCATTTCTACATAATTCACACAATTATTGGCTGCCTCAAATGCTCATAAAACAGATAAATTAAGAAAACTTTTAATTTACAGTATCATCAAAAATGTGTAAAATTAAGACAAAAACCCTGCTAATTTTGAAGAAAAATGAGGAATATGCCTATGAATACACTTGAACGTGCAAATCAATATATCAAGGAGCATCAGTTACCAAAAACAGAACTGCCGGTTTTCCATGTAGCACCACCGATTGGCTGGATGAATGACCCGAATGGATTTTCATTTTATCAGAATCGGATTCATTTATTTTATCAGTTCCATCCATATAGCAAAGAATGGGGACCGATGCACTGGGGACATGTTGTCAGTGATGATTTTATCCGATGGCAGCACATGCCGGTGGCTCTTGCACCAGAGGAACCCTATGATAATGCAGGCTGTTTTTCGGGTTCTGCGATGTCTGTGGATATGGCATCTAAAATCAGTGTCGATGCCGATGTTCATTTGATTGCCTACACAGGCGTCATGAAGGATTACAGTCAGAATCAGTGTCTGGCAGTGGGGGATGGAAAAACATATCGTAAATTACCGTACAATCCTGTAGTCACAGGAGATATGTTGCCGGAGAACTTCAGCCGGGTGGATTTTCGTGATCCTAAAATCTGGAAAGAGGATGACGGTTATTATATGATGGTGGGTAATAAAACACTTGAGGGCATACCACAGGTGGTTTTATTTCATTCACCAAATTTAAAAACCTGGCACTTTGAATCTGTACTTGCCAGTGCACAGAGTCATGAGCTTGGAACGATGTGGGAATGTCCGGATTTTTTTGAACTGGAGGGTAAATATGTGCTGATGACTTCACCGCAGGATATGTGTGCAGATGCGACATTCCACAATGGTAATAATTCTGTGGCGATGATTGGCTCATATCATCCATCGGTACATCAGTTTCATAAACAGGACGTTCAGACTTTAGATGATGGCCTTGATTTTTATGCACCCCAGTCCATGCTTATGCCGGATGGCCGCCGCATTATGATTGCCTGGATGCAGTCCTGGGATTCTAATATCCGTCCGGTGGCACCAAAATGGTCCTGCATGATGACGCTGCCAAGAGAATTGCATCTTGTGGATGGCAAAATCATACAGATGCCGGTCAGAGAAATTAAAAATTATTATGTGGATACGGTAAATATTGAAAATCAGGTAGTTTCGGGCAAACAGTCGTTTGATGGTATTAGCGGACGTGTCCTTGATATGACAGTGGAAGTGTTTGAGGGTGATTATTCTGAATTTACAGTACATTTTGCACATGACGAACGATTTGATACGAAAATCAGTTATGAAAAACGTAAAAATCAATTAGAACTTGACCGTACATATTCCGGTATGGCAAGAGATACAGCGGCTATCCGTAAAGTTTGGATGCGTTATCCAAAAGATACTTTAAAATTGCGTATTTTGCTGGATAAATATTCTGCGGAAATATTTGTCAATGATGGTACACAGGTGTTAAGTACAACATTGTATACACCGTCTGAGGCTGGACAAATCATATTTGAATGTGATGGCAGCGCAAAGATATCGGTGACAAAGCATGCAATAGCGGTACAGGAGGATTAAACATATGTTTAAATGGCTGATGCTGTTTGTATATATTCTTTTAAGCACCTATATTTTGTGGCGCATGATTCACTGGTTTAAAATTGTAACGCCATTATTTCGATATAAGCGGACGCAGGCAGTTTGGATTGGGTTGTTTGTGCTGATGGATTCGACACTGTTTTGGGGCGTGTTTTTGCCACATTCTGCTTTTCAGACGTTGATTCGCAAGGTGAGTAATATATGGCTGGCATTCTTTCTCTTTGTGCTGACCTTTATTATTTTTGCAGATATTATTGTTTTGGTGCTTAAATGCATTCATCGCAGGCATGCGATTGGGGTACTTAAAAAACGGTGGTGTGCACTGCTTTTGGGTGTCAGCGTTGGTGTATGCGGTCTGGGATTTACCGTTTATGGCAGTATTCATGCCAGACATATCATAACACAAAGTTATGATGTGACTGTGCAAAAACAGGTGGATGGTATAGACACATTAAATATGGTGCTTGTAGCGGATTTGCATATGGGTTACAGCATTGGATGTAAAGAAATTCAGCATATGGCAGACCAGATTAATGCAATGCAGCCGGATATTGTGTTGTATGCAGGCGATATTTTTGATAATGATTACGATGCCCTGGATGATGATCAGGCGCTTATTGAGATTTTGAAAGGCATCAAAGCAACTTATGGTTCATATGCGGTGTATGGTAATCATGATGTGACCGAAAAACTGGTCGGAGGTTTCTCTACGAGCACATTATCCCATGCATTCAGGGATATTCGTATGGAGAAATTTCTGGATGCAGCAAACATTCATGTGCTGACGGATGATGTTCTTGGTGTGGCAGATGGGCAGATTCAGATAATCGGACGTCTGGATGGCGAAAAAGCCGGGGATGGTACGAAAAACAGAGCGGCACTTAGTACATTGATTGCTGAGTGTGACCAGAGCAAACCGATAATTTTATTAAATCATGAACCGAATGGACTTCAGGAAGCGGCAGATGAAGGTGTGGATTTGATGCTTTGCGGGCATACGCATGCAGGTCAGTTTTTTCCATTGACGATTGTACAGCCCCTTGTCTGGGAAAATTACTGGGGTATCAAAAAGATTGACAATATGTACAGTATTGTGACATCTGGTATCGGTGTTTACGGGCCGGCAGTCAGAGTTGGCACAAACAGTGAAGTGATGCAGATAAAGGTACATTTTGAGTAGCGTTTGATTTTTATGAATCATTTAAAATCACAATTTGGTTATTTTTGAAATAGTGATTATAGGACAGAGAATAGAATATTTAAAGATGAAAAATCAAAGATGTGCTATGGTATTTAAAATATGTAGCAGATGGAGAAAAATGTGGAAACAAGAAAAGTAATGAAAAAGCATGCAAAGGCAGCGCTGAAAAAGCATTATTTTGTGTATTTTATAGCGTGTCTTTTAGCAGCAATTATGGGTATTGAGTTTGTAAGCTCGATTGATGCTTTTAAAGTGACAAAATCCTATGAAACAACATCTAAAGTAAATTATTATACAAAAATATTATCCACGGATGATAATATGTATGATGTGCTTTTAGATGGTTACATGGAAAAGCAGGAAATTTATAATGAAAGCCTTGCACAGAAAAATGACGATACAACTGTAGGAAAAATACTTGGACATAGGAGAGGCGTATTGGCCTCTGTTGTGAATGGTGTATCTTCAGGTTCATTTATGACACAGTTTGTCATGTTGGTGCGTTCTATGACAACGTCGGATAGTATTGCAGCAGGTATTATCGTATTTGGCGGTATGCTGCTTACTTTTGCAATCTGGTTCTTTTTAAAAAATACATACAGAGTAACTGTGCGAAGAATTTATCTGGAGGGCAGATTATATTCTGAGATTTCGAAACAGCGATTTTTATTTTTATTCCGTATAAAAAAGCTTTCAAAAGCGGCAGTGACAATGCTTTTGTTGTCGATTTATCAGACTCTTTGGAATATAACAATTATTGGAGGTATGATTAAGCACTATTCTTATTTGATGGTGCCGTTTATTGTGGCTGAAAATCCGGATATTTCACTAAATGCGGCTATTAAATTATCCCGTCAGATGATGAAAGGGCATAAATGGGAATATTTTTTGAATGACCTGACATTTCTTGGTTGGGAATTTTTAGGAAGTCTGACAATAGGATTGTTGAAGTTGTTTTTCCTGAATATGTATAAAACAGCTTATTTTGCAGAGTGTTATTATAATCTGCGTGGCGAAGCCAAACAGAAAGAACTTCCAAATGCAGATATGCTGGCAGATAATTATTTGTTTGAATATGCATCAGATGAAGTGCTTGCAAAAGAATATGCAGTGATTGAAGAACTTCAGAAAAATAAAACGCATATTTCAGATATTATGAAAAAAGGCTTGGCAGCATGGATCGCCAGATGGTTTGGTATTTCTCTGATGTCTAAAGAAGTGAATGAACAGTATGCCAGAGAACAGGTTGAAAAATTGACGATTGAAAAATATCAGAATGAAATTGAGCGGAAAGCGTATCCGACCCGTTTATATATGGTGCCTGAAAAACTGAAAAATCCCCGGGTTGCCAATATTAATTACATGCGTCTGTACAGTGTCACATCACTGATTCTGATTTTCTTTACGATGTGCTTTGTTGGATGGCTTTGGGAAGTCAGTTTACATCTGATTTCAGATGGTGAATTTGTTAATCGTGGTGTTATGCATGGTCCATGGCTGCCGATTTATGGCTCCGGTTGTGTATTGATTCTGATTTTACTAAACAAATTCAGAAAAAATCCAGGTGCTGAATTTACAGCAACGATTGTTTTATGTGGTTTGCTTGAATATTTTACATCTTATTTCCTTGAAATTACAAATAATGGCACAAAATGGTGGGATTATTCAGGATATTTTTTGAATTTAAATGGTCGAATCTGTGCAGAGGGGCTGCTTGTTTTTGGTGTCGGTGGCTGTACGATGGTTTATTTTGTGGCGCCGATTTTAGATAATTTCTATAAGAAGATTAATTCAAAGCTTGCGGTGATTATTTGTGCCATATTGCTTATAGCCTTTGTCAGTGATCAGATTTATTCAAAAGATCATCCGAATGTCGGTAAAGGTATCACAGACTATGCGATGGCAGAACAGTTGCAGGCGGCAGAGTGTTATCCTGAAACTGAAAAAATAGATTGCAGGATAGAAGCTGTTTGGTTATACTAACAAATGGAATGATATGATTGTAAGTGTCAATAACTTTAAAATACTCATTTGTACAGGCAAATTGTGTTTTAAAGTTTTGACAACTTATATCATGTGATTCAAGGTGTCCAGCAAAGAATATAGATGGTTGCAGGTGTAAATTTAGATATGGAAATGACAAAGAAAACAGATAATTATATAAATCAAAGCGCAGATATAGATACAGGAAAAGAAACACAGATGTCTGGCAGGCAGGAGAGCAGGCTGCTGCAAATTGGTGAGGTTGCCAGAATGTATCATGTCAGTGTCGGAACCCTCAGACATTATGAAGCACAGGGATTGCTTCATCCGGAATATATTGATACCCATACAGGTTATCGTTATTACAGTGCAAGACAGTTGGAGGTATTGAATACGATTCGTTATCTGCGGGTATTAGATATACCACTGGCACAGATTAAAGATTTCCTTGCCAACAGAGATGTGGATGTCATTGAAGAAAAACTTGTCAAACAGCAGGAACTGATTTACGAAAAGCAGCGTGAATTAGAATTGATTTCAAAAAAAATTGAACATCGTCTACATCATTTAAAAGATGCCACATCATCTAAACTGGATGTTATTCAGGTGATAGAGCTGCCGAAGGAGAGAATTGTCTGGCTGCGGGATTCACTGCAGTTAAACTCTTATCTGGATTTGGAGTATTCAATTCAAAAACTCCAGAAAAACCAGAAGGAGCCATTGGCATTTCTTGGAAAAGTAGGTGTAGGCATTTCTGCAAAAAGCCTTTTGGAAAATCGTTTTAACCAGTATGAACTTGTATTTTTAATGTTGGATGAAGAAGATGAATACAACGGTCATGTGGATGAATTTGAAGCGGGAAAATATGTATCTGTCCGTTTCCGCGGCAGTCACAACGAAGCTTCAGCTTACTACGAAAAACTTATGACCTATATCAAGGCAAAGTCCTTGATCATCGCCGGCTTCTCCAGAGAAATCACCCTGATAGACTACGGACTGACCAATAACCCCGACAAATTCGTAACTGAAATCCGCATCCCGGTGCGGTGAAATGCTAAAATTTCAAATTGCAAAGAAAGGAAGATATTCATTGGAAAACATCAATGAAAACTATAAAAAACTGGAGAACAACCTCGTTGACCTCATCATCGAAGAACAAGCTAAACTTGGATACCAAAAAGAAATGATACGTTTCTACTATCCATTAAGTTCACTAAATCACTTTTTCAATTGTAATGGTGATGCAGATCATATGCAGACATTACTTGCTGATTTTCCGGCATACATGCTGAAAAACTACGGAGAAGTCCATGTTGGACACAAAGCAGACAGATTTTGCTTCAGATTATCTGCTGAAGCTTCAGAATATGTGTACAATACGAAAAATCCAAATGAATTTATCATTCAACTGATTCATTTACTGTCACACCATGATACAACCATGCAGCAGGTGAAAGACTTATTTAACCAGCAGCCGTGTGACTGTGTGATTGAACCCGTAGACAATGGTGAGTTTGACATCATGATTCGTTTTATGGACAGTACTGACAGATATTACTATTGCTTTAAAGATGAGGGCTGTCATATCATATATCACAGATTTTTACCGGAAGATTATGAAGATTTTGATTTTTAATTGTTGGTAAGTTACAAAAAATGTGTTATAATAGGTAATGGCCGATTGGAAGACATTGGCTTAATGTAAAGGGGTAATAATAAGCGAAGCGGTATAGGCCGCTTTGACCTAAAGTATTGATATACTATTTTAAGGAGGAATCTTATAATGATTACTTGGAATAACCTGGATAAGCTTGAATCCTTCCAGAAACTTGAAAAGACAGAATATGTTAAACTTGCAGAAGTGATGTCAGGCGAAAGCGGTGCAGAACGTGTAAAGAAGTATACTATTCCTATGGCAGCTGGTCTTGCTTATAATTATGCAGCAAAACAGGTCGATGGTGAAGTTCTTGAAGCATTGGATAACCTTGCAAAAGAAGCTCAGCTTGCTGACAAATTCAAAGAACTGTATAACGGTGCAGTGATTAACACCGGAGAGAATCGTCTTGTACTTCATCACATGACACGCGGTCAGCTTGGCAATGCTGTTGAAGCCGATGGCGTAGACAAACGTACATTTTATGTTGAACAGCAGAACAGAATCGCAGACTTTGCAAATAAAGTTCATGCAGGTGAGATTACAAATGCAGCAGGCGAGAAGTTCACAACAGTTGTTCAGATTGGTATCGGTGGTAGTGACCTTGGTCCTCGTGCGATGTATCTTGCACTTGAAAACTGGGCTAAGAAAAACAATAAATTTAAGATGGAAGCAAAGTTCATCAGTAACGTTGACCCTGATGATGCAGCAGGTGTATTAAATACAATCGATGTTGCACATTCTATCTTCGTACTGGTATCAAAATCAGGTACAACACTTGAAACACTGACAAATGAATCATTTGTCAAAGACGCACTTAAGAATGCAGGTCTGGATGCTTCCAAGCATATGATCGCAGTCACAAGTGAGACATCACCACTTGCAAAAAGTGATGATTATCTTGCAGCATTCTTTATGGATGACTATATCGGCGGACGTTTTTCATCAACTTCAGCCGTTGGCGGTGCTGTATTATCACTGGCATTTGGTCCTGAAGTATTTGCTGACTTCCTTAAAGGTGCAGCAGAAGAAGATAAAATTTCAATGAACAGTGACATCCTTGAAAACCCAGAGATGTTAGATGCCTTAATCGGTGTTTATGAACGTAATGTCCTTGGCTATCCAAGTACAGCAGTGCTTCCATATTCCCAGGCTTTAAGCCGCTTCCCTGCACATTTACAGCAGTTGGATATGGAATCCAACGGTAAATCTGTCAACAGATTTGGTGAACCTGTGAATTATGTGACAGGCCCTGTGATTTTTGGTGAACCTGGTACAAACGGACAGCATTCTTTCTATCAGTTATTACATCAGGGTACAGATATTGTGCCTCTCCAGTTTGTCGGCTTCAGACAGAATCAGATGGATACAGATGTTGTGATTCAGGACAGCACAAGCCAGCAGAAACTCTGTGCAAACGTTGCAGCGCAGATTGTAGCATTTGCATGTGGTAAAGCAGATGATAACCGCAACAAGAACTTTGAAGGTGGTCGTCCATCAAGCATTATTATTGGTGGTCAGTTGACACCGGAGGCACTTGGTGCATTGCTTGCACACTTTGAAAACAAAGTTATGTTCCAGGGCTTCTTATGGAATGTCAACAGTTTTGACCAGGAAGGCGTACAGCTTGGTAAAGTTCTTGCAAAACGTGTTCTTGCACATGAAACAGAAGGCGCATTAAAGGTTTACAGTGATTTACTGAATATCTAATGCAGTTGAGTTAATTTGTTTGAAAAATATTTAAATTATATTTTATATAAAGGTATTTGAAAGGGGTTTTAAATCATGAATGAAGTTGTAAAATCAATTATTGAAAGAGCCAGTTGTAACAAGTACAAACCAGAACATCTTAAAAAAGAAGACATTGATTTAATCGTTAAAGCTGGTCTGGCTGCACCATCAGGCGGCAACCGTCAGCCTTGGAGAATGGTTGTTGTAACAAATGATGAACTGGTTAAGAAGCTTTCAAAGATGAACATTGCTGTTATTGGCAAAGAAGGTATTGACCCATTTTATGGTGCACCTGATGTTGTGCTTGTATTCGTTGAACCAGGCGGCACAGACGTTGAAGACGGTTCTTTAGCTTTAGGCAATATGCTGAATGCAGCTTATGCAATGGGTCTTGGTGGTCGTTGGATTAACCGTTGTAAAGAAATGTTTGAAACAGAAGAAGGTAAAGAATTACTTCGTTCATGGAATCTTCCAGAGAACTTAAGAGGTATCGGCTGCTGTATCTTAGGTTATCCTGATATGGAACTTGTGCCAAGAGAAAAAGTAGCAGACAGAGTTACATATGTAGATTAATATTTATTTATGTAGTTGAAGATTTGCTTGCGCAGGTGGAGATTTAATTTGAGGTGATGCAGATTGTTGCAAGTTAAATCTCTGTAAATGAAATTTTGATGTAAAATAAAGACCCGGTGGGATAGTAACTGTTGTTAGTAAACAGATTATCCTGCCAGGTTTTTATTTTAATGATTTTTATTTTGATTATAGTTCACTTTATAAGAAGTTTTCTGATATAAAATGTTTTTTGTTTATAAATTCTATATTTATAGTTCACATAGATTTTATAATTTCCACAACAAATGTGCCAGTGCGGTAATCAGTGGAATGGTTACCAGTGACAATATTGTGGAAATGACAACTGTTTCAACAGCATATGGATAATCCTTTTGATGCAGGTGTGCATATACAGCAACGTTTGAACCGACAGGGCAGGCGGAGGCAATCAAAACTGCTATTTTCAAATCTACATGTGTGTTTGGCAGGATGGATAATAAAAGCAACGATACAAGCGGGATAAGTACAAGGCGAACCCCGGAAATAATATATAAATCTTTTTTACAAAACATTTTCGCAATATTTGTCTGTGCCAGATAAATACCAATCGTAAACATTGCCAGTGGTGTATTTAACTGAGATACAAATGTGACACATTGCAGAAGAATGTGAGGCATTTCAAATCCTGTAAAGTAAAAGAACAGTCCGATAATAATTGCAATCATAAATGGTGCGGTAATCACCTTTTTAAATGTTAGTGAGGCAGATTTGCCCTGAAGAATGCTTACGCCGTAAGTCCACTGTAAGAAATTTAAAAATGCGATAAATGAAGCGATGTAAAATACAGCACCATCACTGACGCAGGCTACGATAATCGGAATACCAAAAAATCCTGGGTTTGAAAATGCAGATGCAAAGCCTGCAATTGCATCTTTTTTAAAGAACAGTCGTGAAATAAGAATCGAGCAGAACAAAATCACTGCAGCTGCCAGGGTGCTCAGTGCAAGACCAATAGTGCTTTCTGTGCTGCGTTCGACAAGAAAACTTTTAATAATGACGCAAGGCAGTGACAAATAAATTAAGATATTGCCAAGGCTCTTAGAACCTTCGTTAGATATTTTTTTGAAATGAAACATTAAATATCCAATACCCATCAGAAGAAACATAATTAACATTTGCCGCAGTAAAATCAACACGGTATCCATTGTAAAATCCCCCTCTTTGTTTGATATCAGATACGTTATGCATCTGAATTTTTGACTAAACCTTATTATACAGGAAACTTTTAAAAAGAGATAATTATGATTTGTTTTATATTTATAACACTCAAGTTATATAGTATAATGAAATAAAATTGTAAGGAGTGCGAAACTGCAGAAACAAGAAAATATAGAAATCAGGAGGACTTACATGGAGAAAAATCAAATGATTTGCTTTCAGGTGGTGGCAAAAACACAGAATATTTCTGAAGCATCACGGCAGTTATTCATTTCTCAGCCAGCAGTCAGTCAGACCATTTTGCGCATGGAGGAAGAACTGGGATATACATTATTTGACCGTGTTGGCAAGCGGATTATTTTGAATGAAAATGGAAAAATCATGCAAAAGGCGATTATACAGATGAACAATATTTTTGACGATGCATATCGTGAAATACAGGAATACAATGGTCACCTGCTACAAGAGGTTTCTTTAGATATCGGCTGTGCATCCATGCATTTACCGGATTTGCTGGAATGCCTGAAAAAGAAGAATGCAGCGATTTCCTATCGTATTTGGCAGGGACAGAAAAATACACAGGTGGATAATGCGATTCATCTTGTGGCAGTGCGTCAGAACAAAAATCATATGGACATACCTGAAAATAATTTGGTTTATGAGCCTTTATTCAGTGAGCAAATCGTGCTTGCCTTGCCGCAGAAGCATCGACTGGCTCAAAAACAGGAACTTCAAATGCAGGATTTATTTAAAGAAGACTGGATTGGTTTGAATGAAAACTGGTCACTTGGAAGATTAATGCAGGACACCCTAAAAGCACAATGGCCGGAGATGACAACGATAATTGTACTGGATAATCCAAGTCTGATGCGAGAATTACTGCGCAAGGGTATGGGTATAGGCTTTGTACCAGAAATTTCCTGGAAAAATTTCGGTAAAGAAACCCTTGTTTATAAGAAAATCAATGATTTTAATGTCTGGCGATGCATCTGTATTGCATATCGTAAAGGCAAATATTTGACAGAAGCTGAAAAAGAATGTATTGACGGCATTCGGAATTATTTTGAAAGTATGAATCATTAAAAGCCTCAATATAGTGGCTAGGAGGAATATTATATTGAAAGATTATCTGACAATCGGTGAGGTTTCACAAATCAAAAAAATCAGTATTAAATCGCTGAGATACTATGAGCATATTGGTATCCTTGTGCCTGCGAAGGTAAATCCGGAAAATGGTTATCGGTATTACTCCAAAGAGCAGCTTTTGACAATAGATATGATTAAATTTCTGTCTTCCATGGACATTCCACTAAAAGACTGGCATCAATATATCGATGAAAATGGATTTTATCTGCAGGAGTTGATTCAAAGCAGCCGGGATATTGTATACAAACAATTAAAGGCATTGCAAATTCGCCTGCACCGATTAGATATCGCGGCAAGAGGGCTGAAGGATAATGAAAAATATGCCGCAGAATCCGGCTTTTATGACAGAGTCATTCAGGCACGCAATATTTTATGCTATCCGATATCAAATCCAGATTCAGTCATTGATTTTCATAAAAATCTGAGTATTTTATTTGATATTGCAGATCAATATCATGTTGCAGCGTGTTATCCATCTGGCATGCTTATGGACTATTCACCGGAACAGAAGACATTTTACGTTTATATAGAAATTTTTGAAACATTGGATGGACAGCCGTATTTCAGACATTTTCCAGAGCATCATTATCAATGCATCCGACAGCCCCAGAAATCCATAATTAATGCTGTCAATATCTTACCGGAATATTTTAAAGCACATCCATATGCAACGGTGATTGAATCAGACTGTATCACGTCACCGGTTCAATTTAAACCTTATCCTACGGAATTGCAGTTTTGTGAGTTGGTCTGATAGCTGGTAGTTAAAAGTCAGTATATGGTAAAAGGTAAGGCATACATAAAAAGTAAGACATATATAAAAAGTAAGACATATATAAAAAGTAAGACATATATAAAATCGGAGCAGAGAAGCAGTATGAATGATGATAGATTATCAGACCCTTTTGAAAAATTAAAATTATTATTGGCGCAGGATTCCTTTGAATTACTGGACGGATTTCGACTTGTTTATTTAATGAATGATGCCGTTGAAAGTTTTCTTGTGTTTGAAAATGCCCGGATGACAGGAATGTATCTTAAAGATTATGAGGGTGAGCTTGAAGCTGAACTTAGAATCTGTGAAAGTAGAACAAATCAGAAGATAGCAGAAAGTGAAGATGCTTATAATAAGAGAAAAGTTCATATAGAAAATCAGGAAACAAAAGAATATGTATTAGTCCTTCGACAGGGTGATTCGGTCTGTACACTCTTTTTTGACGATTTGGTGGAAGAAGTGCATCTGTATGATTATGGGGATATCGGGCATTTCTGGGTGAGGGGCTATGAATATTTAAGACAGCTTGAATATAAATGTGCAATCCTCAGAGATAAATTAACTTATATGGGAGAAGCTTATTGCAATGAAACGGAGATAAAACTGGCAGTACTTGCAAACTTTCCGCCGCTTAATTATTGTTGTTATCCTGCAGTCCCGGAAAAATACCTTGTGCCGCAGGAAAATCCATGGGTGCCGTCAGACGAGAGCTTTAAAGTGATGACAGAACTGCTTTTAAAGGCGGAGGATAAAAAATTACTCAGCGTATTAAAATTTTACCAGAAACATCCATATAAATGCATTGCACGGCATTTTGCAGCATTGCTGCATCAATGGAAGCATAGGGCAGTGGTGAAGGAATTATTTTCACAGGTGAAAATTGCCACCAGAATATACCCTAAAAGACAATTTACTGAGGCTGAAGAAGAGAAGTTTGATCAACTGCGAGCAAAGGCAAAACTTCGAATCCATGAACTTAAAGAAAAAGGCTGCGTTGCAAAAATATACAGAGAAGAACCCTTTGAAAGTGCAAGAGATTCAATCAGTGGAAAAGTTTATGTTCTTATATTAAAGAAGCATGGTAAGAATCTTGCAAGCGTGGTGGAGGAAATTCTTTAAAATGATACTTGACCTTGACCTTAGGGCAGGGCTTACAATTAAATTAAAGTTAAAGAAGTTAAACGTCGTTCATATTTGAGGGTTAGACGATTAACTTTGAAAATAAAAAACTATATGATGTGGAGGAAACAAAAATGCCAGAAATGACAATGAACAAAACTTTAATTATTCACAGTATCAATGACATCGACAATATTCCTGCAATGGAAAGATGGTTTGTACATCATCACTGTCCTGAAGTTATGGCACAGGAACCATGGCTGACACGTTATGTCATGTTTCGTGTTATGCCACCGGCAGAAGGCATGAAAGACATCGGTTTTATGAACTATCGTGTGCATGAAAACTTTGGTTTAAGTGTTGAAGGCAGAAGAAGCTTAAGAGGCCTTCTTGGTATGACCCCTGAACCATGTGAAAATGCAATGACCGTTGCAATTGCTAATGTGCCTGCAGAACCTACAGAAGATTTCTTCGGACAGACATTAAACCATGCAGATAAAGCATTTATCCGTTTTGTGTATATGATGTCTTATCCAAAGGGTGTATCCAGAGAAGAAGGTGAAGACTGGTTCTTAAACACATTTGCTCCGGAAGCATGCAAATTACCGGGACTGATGAAATTCTTTTCACACAAAGCTTATGACAAACAGTATCCACCAATTCCATTGCCGGAAGTTGGTGACGGCCCTGAATTTGTTGCGGTTGATGAAGATAATATTTTCTTCCATCGTTGGGACCGTGTCTGCGAAATGTGGTTTGAAAATAATTCAGCCTGGACAAACGCGTTTATCAAAAATCCACCAAAGTGGACAGTACCATCCTGGGCAACACGCCAGACATTCCCATTCGTGGAACCAATGAAGGACTTCGTTTGCACAAGCCTTCTCGAGCGCCCAGACCAGAATATGCTGAAACATTATGATGGTTGCATTTTCTAAATAAAAATGTACATACTATAAAAATAGATAAGGGTCAAGAGTTCAATCATCGGACTTTTGACCCTTATTGTGCATATAAAGATTTTTATCATATCTTGGTAGTGTTGTGACAATCTGGAAAAATTATGTATTGACAACGCATGAAAATATAACATATAATAATCATATCAAATTACTAGGATATAGACGTATGATGAATAAAAAAAGAATAATTCGTGAAGCGTTTATCCGCTCCTTACCTATATTATGCAGTTATATTTGTGTAGGTACAGCCTATGGAATGGTGATGGCAGATGCCGGATATGCATGGTATGATGCGCTTTTTGTCAGTGTGGCAGTGTATACCGGTGCATTTCAGTTTGTATTTGTGACATTACTTGGCAGTGGTGCAACACTTCTGACGATTGGTCTGACAGCTTTATTTATGAACAGCAGGCAGTGTTTTTATGCATTGACTTTTCTTGATGATTTTAAGGCGATGGGAAAGAAAAAACTATATATGATTCACACGATGACAGATGAAACGTATGCTGTCAACTGTGCACTTAAGTTAGAAGCACAGGAAAGTTCCAGTTATGAGCATAACGACGCCATCAGACATAAAGAGATGTTTTGGATTGCATTTTTGAGCAAAGGCTACTGGTTAGTGGGTGCTGTGCTTGGTGCAGTGATTGGACAACTGCTGCCTTTTGATTTTAGCGGCGTTGATTTTTGCATGACTGCGCTGTTTGTGATTATATTTATTGATCAGTGGGAGAGTGCAGGTTCACATGTACCGGCGCTTGCAGGACTGATTGTAGCAGTGATTTTACTGCTTATAGTTGGTGCAGATTATTTTCTGCTGCCTTCACTCATGGTAACCTCCGCATTTTTAATGTTCTGGAATGCCAGAAAGGAGGGCAGGATGCATGATGCTTAGCACATTTTGGATGAATCACCGATGGATTATTATTGCCACGTTGGTTGCAGGTGTGATTACCTTTGCACTGCGTGCATTGCCTTTTCTGATTTTTGGAGGAAAACGGCAGATGCCGGAAATGTTAGTGAAGCTTGGTCAGGTTCTGCCGCCGGCAATGATGGCTGTTTTGATTGTTTACTGCTTAAAAAGTACGGTGACAGACTGGAAAAATACAGGTATTGCCAATATTGCCGCCGTTTTGGTGACAGGTGTTTCTTATAAATGGAAGCATCAGATGTTTGTTAGTATTGTTCTTGGCACAGCAGTATATATGATTTTGCTGCGTGTTATCTGAAAATTATATAAAGCCCCCAATATTAATCCCAATTTATAAAGCAAGGCGGAAAAAGATGCATGAATAATATGCAAAATTCTCCGCCTTGTCATTTTATATATTTAATTGTCTTAAATGTCTGATTATTTGATAACGTCACGGATGGCATCAAAACTTTCCTTGCTTAAAGCATGTTCCATCTTGCAGGCATCCTCAAGAGCGATGTCCTCAGGAACGCCAAGTCGAATCAGCCATGAGGATAACATCTGATGACGTTCATAAATCATCTCAGCAATAGCACGTCCGGAATCTGTCAGATAAATATAACCGGCATCGGTCATAGTGATATGTTCTTCTTCACGTAATTTTTTCATGGCGATGCTGACACTGGACTTTTTAAAGCCCATCTCGTTGGCAACATCGACAGAACGGACAACCGGCAGTTTTTTACTGAGAATTAAAATGGTTTCAAGATAGTCCTCAGAAGATTCATTGATAAATGTTCGCATAATACCCCTCTTTTCATTTCTAGCTCTTTGCTATATTGTCATATATGATGCAAGGTTAAATATGTGAACCAGACATCATGTTTCATTTGATTTATAATAAAACGTTTTATTTAAACGTTTGGCTAATTATTCGTATTATATCATACTTTCAAAAAAATATCAAATTTCTGATGCATATTATTAAAAATTATTCAATAGAGTATTCAGTGTACAGATGATACAAAATCATCAATAACAAAATATTTTATAAAAAATTTCATAAAAAAAACTAAAAAAAGTTATTGACATCTTATAAATGTTAGGGTATACTAACTACGCAAAGTTAGTTAAGAAATATTATCAATAATTAATTGATACTCTTAACACATGCAAATGCATAAGAAAAAACATGAAAAGAGGGTGAACATATGCCTTTAGCAATGGCGAATCAGGATGTAGCATATACAATCCGTAAAATCGGTGGAAAAGACGAGATTAAAAGACATATTGAGAATCTTGGATTTGTTGAAGGAGCTATTGTCACTGTTATTTCAGAGGTTAATGGAAGTCTGATTGTTAATATCAAGGATTCCAGAGTCGCAATCGGTAAAGAGCTTGCGATGAAAATTACAGTTGTTGCATAAGCACTGAATTTTTACGAAATAAAGTATTGCTGCATGTAATATTTTATATAAAAAGAAGAAGGAGCAGAGATTATTATGAAAACTTTGAAAGAAGTGTCTGTAGGCCAGACAGTCAAAGTCGCTAAAATATCCGGTGTTGGTCCTGTCAAAAGACGAATCATGGATATGGGCATCACAAAAGGTGTTGAGATTTATGTACGTAAAGTAGCACCTCTTGGTGACCCTGTAGAAATTACTGTTCGTGGATATGAATTATCACTGCGTAAAGCAGACGCAGAGATGATTGAAGTCGAGTAATTTTTTTACGGATAGGTTAGCTAGAACTAATGGAAATAAGCATACACGAATAACGATGAGTCTATGCGAATGAAAATAAGTCAATACAAATCAAACCTGACTTAAAAAGGAGAATCAAACATGTCAATTACAATTGCACTTGCAGGTAACCCTAACTGTGGTAAAACAACATTGTTTAATGCACTGACAGGTTCAAACCAGTTTGTTGGTAACTGGCCGGGTGTTACTGTTGAAAAGAAGGAAGGTAAACTTAAGGGATATAAAGACGTTGTTATCGCCGACCTTCCAGGCATTTATTCATTATCTCCATATACATTGGAGGAAGTTGTTGCCAGAAATTATCTGATTGGTGAAAAACCAGATGCAATCATCAACATCATTGATGGTACAAATATTGAACGTAACCTGTATCTTTCAACACAGATCATGGAACTCGGTATTCCGGTAATTATGGCAATCAACATGATGGATATCGTTGAAAAAAACGGTGATAAGATTGATCTCAAACAGCTGAGCAAAGCCCTTGGCTGCGAAGTTGTTGAAATTTCAGCTCTTAAAGGTACTGGTGTTAAAGAAGCTGCAGATGCTGCTGTTAAACTTGCAAAATCAAAGAAATCAGCAATTGTTGCTCATGAATTTGACAAGAAGGTTGAAGATGTCATCGCAGAAGTAGAAGATAAGATTACAGGTATTGCAGAAGAGCAGAAACGTTTCTTTGCAATCAAACTTCTTGAAAATGATGATAAGATTGGTGAACAGCTTAAAACTGTACCAGATGTATCAGCTCAGATTAAAGAACTTGAGGATGCATTTGATGATGATGCAGAAAGTATTATCACAAACGAACGTTATACATATATTTCTTCAATTATTGGTAAATGTGTGAAGAAGAACAAAGAAAAGAAACTGACAACATCTGATAAGATTGACCGTATCGTTACAAACAGATGGCTGGCACTTCCAATCTTTGCAGTAATTATGTTTATTGTATATTATGTATCAGTAACAACAGTCGGCGGTATTGCTACAGACTGGGCAAACGATGGTGTGTTCGGTGATGGCTGGCATTTATTTGGTATTGGTTCAGGCGCTGCTGAAGAAGCTACTGATGATTACACAGCTGCTGTAAACGCTGTAAATGCATACGGTATCGAATTTGATACAGAAGATGAAGCTTTTGATGCAGATGCAACACTTGCTGAGATGGAAGCATTAACTTCATCAAATGAAACAATGACAGTGACAGTTGAAGACGAAGAAACACTTGCTGAATCAGATTTAACTGTATATTATGATGCTATTCCAGATGGTCTTTCAGACGAAGAAATGGAAGAAGTTAATGCTATGTCTTACAAAGATGCTGTTGCATACTTTGAAGAAAATGGTTTTGATGAACCGGATCCAGCAGATTATGGTGTATGGATTCCTGGTATTCCAGCACTCCTTGAAAGCTTATTTGAAAAGATTAACTGTGCAGAATGGCTGCATGGTCTGGTTATGGATGGTATCGTAGCCGGTGTTGGTGCCGTACTTGGTTTCGTTCCTCAGATTTTAATTTTGTTTATCTTCCTTGCTTTCCTTGAAAGCTGCGGTTATATGGCTCGTATCGCATTCATCATGGATAGAATTTTCCGTAAGTTTGGTCTTTCAGGTAAATCCTTTATCCCTATGCTGATTGGTTCAGGTTGTGGTATCCCTGGTATCATGGCATCAAGAACAATCGAAAATGACCGTGACCGTAAGATGACAATCATGACAACAACATTTATCCCTTGTGGTGCGAAAGTTCCTTTCATCGCCATGGTAGCAGGTGCTATCTTCGGTGGCGCACCATGGGTTGCACCAAGTGCTTACTTCCTTGGTATTGCTGCAATTATTTGTTCAGGTATTATCTTAAAGAAAACAAAGATTTTTGAAGGTGACCCGGCACCATTCGTTATGGAACTTCCTGCTTACCACCTTCCAACAGTCGGCAGCGTTCTCCGCAGCATGTGGGAACGTGGATGGTCCTTTATCAAAAAAGCCGGCACAATCATCACACTTTCAACAATCGTTATCTGGTTTGCAACATACTTCGGTTTTGTAGATGGTTCATTCCAGATGCTTGCAGAAGACCAGATTGACTACAGCCTTCTTGGTTACTTCGGTAGAGCAATCAGCTGGATCTTCATTCCTCAGGGCTGGGGTAACTGGCAGGCAGCTGTGGCTTCTATCACAGGTCTTGTTGCTAAAGAAAATATTGTTGGTACTCTTGGTATTCTGTACAGTACATCAGATGCAAGTGTATATGCAACAATGGGTGCTTCATTTACAGCAGTTGCAGGTTATTCATTCCTTGCATTCAACCTTCTGTGTGCTCCTTGCTTCGCAGCCATGGGTGCTATCAAACGTGAAATGAACAGTGCTAAATGGTTCTGGATCGCTGTTGGTTATCAGTGTGGTTTTGCTTATGTTGTTTCACTTTGCATTAACCAGATTGGCAGTCTGTTTACAGGTGGCGGTTTTGGTATCCTTACAGTAGTAGCTATCCTCTTAATCATTGGCTTTATCTACTTACTGTTCAGACCATATAAAGAAAGCAACACATTAAAAGTTAAAGTTAAAACTGCTAAATAAGGTAGTGATAAAATGTCAAATTCAGCACAAAAAGAAATTATTGTACAGAAATTAAGAGAGCGCGGTTGCAGAATTACAAAACAGCGTCTGATTCTTCTGGATATTATTCTTGAAGATGAATACTCAAGTTGTAAGGAAATTTACTACCGTGCATCTAAGATTGACAACAAGATTGGTACAGCCACCGTATACCGGATGATTAATACACTTGAAGAAATTGGTGCAATCAATCGAAAAAATATGTATAAAATCGTGTATAACAATGAGAATGAGATGGCAAAGACCGGAACAGAATAATCATTGTGCATGAGATACGAAAAGGCAGCATTTGTGAGGAAACTCCGAATACTGCCTTTTATTGTGGAATAAAATATGATATAATATAAAAGTCAAAAATCTAAATTGCGACTGTGCTTACACAAATAAGTCCTTTAGATTTACTGACACGCTGAACATTAAAAACGTAATAAAATGACACATATATGGTCTTTTATAGGCGTTTGGGATGGCCAGAAATTATAAAAAATACATATGTTATATGGGTGACTTAAAAAATATAAAAGGGGATTACAAAAGACATGCAGATTTCAACAAGAGGAAGATATGCACTGAGAATTATGCTGGATTTGGCAATTTACGGAAAGGGAGAACTTGTCAAAGTTAAAGACATTGCATCCCGTCAGGAAATATCTGAAAAATATATGGAGCAGATTATATCTGTATTAAAAAAGGCAGGTTATGTTAAAAGTATCCGTGGCGCACAGGGCGGCTATATGCTTGCAAAGCAACCTGACGAATACACAGCAGGTATGGTGCTTCGGCTGACAGAAGGCTCAATGGCACCGGTAGCGTGCTTAGAAGATGAAGTCAACGAGTGCGACCGCGCAGGACAATGTGTCACACTCAGACTGTGGAAAATGCTTGACGAAGCCATTGGACAGGTTATTGATAAAGTGACATTGGCGGACATGATTGGGTGGTACGAAGAAATGCATCCGGATTATATCATCTAAGTACTTAGGCAAAGGCATAAAATAAGACAAAAGCAGGGGTGACACTACAACAAATTTCAGCTTTGTTGCAGCGTTGCCCCTGTTTTTGTCAGAACACATTATAATATAATTACAAAGTGTAAAAAGAACACATTTAAAAATTAGCAGCGCTCTGCAATTTCATACAACAATTTTTCAGAATCTTCCCATCCAAGACAAGGGTCTGTAATAGACTTGCCATAAATATGATGTTCACAACCGATTTTCTGATTGCCCTCTTCAATATAACTTTCAATCATGACACCCTTGACGAGTTTGCGGATATCATCAGAATGTGTACGGCTGTGAAGCACTTCTTTAACGATACGAATCTGTTCTTTATATTTCTTGCCTGAGTTAGAGTGGTTTGCATCCACAATACAAGCAGGATTTTGCAGACCTTTTTCTGCATACAGTTCATACAGACGCATCAAATCTTCATAATGATAGTTTGGTAATGTACGTCCATACTGGTTGACAGCACCTCTTAAAATGGTATGTGCATAAGGATTACCGCTTGTTGTGGCATCCCAGCCGCGATACAGGAAATTGTGACCGTGCTGTGCAGCAATGACTGAATTAATCATTACGGAGAAATCACCGCTTGTTGGATTCTTCATACCAACAGGAACGTCAATACCACTGGCAACAATACGATGCTGCTGGTCTTCAACAGAACGTGCACCTACAGCAACATAAGATAAGATATCAGATAAATATCTGAAATTCTCAGGATAGAGCATTTCATCTGCAATCGGCATACCAAATTCTTCAAGGGCACGCATGTGCAGACGACGAATGGCAATCAGACCTGCCAGAAGGTTTGGCGCTTTTTCAGGGTCTGGCTGATGAACCATGCCTTTGTAGCCTTCACCGGTGGTTCTTGGTTTATTTGTATAAATTCTTGGAACAATAATCACTTTATCTTTGATTTTTTCCTGAACAGGTACAAGTCTGCTGATATAATCGCAAACGGAATCTTCATTATCTGCAGAGCAAGGTCCGATGATTGCCAAGAATTTATCGCTTTTGCCACTGATAACATCGATAAGCTCCTGGTCCATCTTTGCCTTGTGTGCTGCAACTTTCTCAGGAACAGGATACTGTGCCTTAATTTCCATAGGTGTAGGTAATTTTTTTGTTAAATCAAAACTCATTTTATCTTTAGCACTCCTTCAAGTTTAATTAATTTTTCTGACGATTTAGCACTTTAACTCATAGAATAATTGTCATGAAACTTATTATAATATAGAATAAACCAAAAGTCAAAAAAATATGAAAACTTTACTATGAATTTACTATGAATTATTTGTTTAGAATGTTATAATGGGATAGATATGAGCAGTCTGAGGCAGCAGACAATAGCGCGTAAGATAAGCGCAGACTCATGAAATTAAAATTTCAAAAGCAAATCATCACTATAACTAGGAGGGCATTATGAGAAAAACGAAGATTATTTGCACTATAGGACCGTCATCAGAAGAAGAAAGTGTTTTTCGTCAGTTAATCCTTGAAGGCATGGATGTTGCACGGTTTAACTTTTCCCATGGATCCTATGAGGAACATACAAGAAAGTTAAACACACTGAAAAAGATCCGTCAGGAATTAGATATTCCGGTTGCGGCATTACTGGATACAAAAGGTCCGGAGATTCGTCTTGGTAATTTCAAGAACGAAAAAGTTCATTTAAAAAAAGGACAGATGTTTACATTGACAAACCGTGACATCGAAGGCGATGAGCATGGCGTGTCAATTTCTTATAAAGATTTGATTCATGATGTTAAAGAAGGATCATGTATTCTGATTGATGATGGCCTTGTTGAAATGCATGTTGAGCATATTACAGAAACAGATATTGTCTGTAGAGTCATCAATGAAGGTCAGATTTCCAATCACAAAGGTGTGAATGTACCGGGTGTACACCTGACAATGCCTTACATCAGTGAGAAGGATTATGATGATATTATTTTTGGTATAGAAAATGGTTTTGATTTTATCGCAGCCTCCTTTGCAAGAAGTGCGGAAGATATTCTTGAGATTCGAAAGATTTTCCAGGAACGCCACTGCAACACAATTAATATTATTGCAAAGATTGAGAATATGGAGGGCGTACAGAATATCGATGAGATTATACGTGTGTCTGATGGTATCATGGTTGCCAGAGGTGACATGGGTGTTGAAATTCCATTAGAGGATGTTCCTGTAATCCAGAAGCAGATTATTAAGAAAGTGCTTGAAGCCGGCAAACAGGTTATCACAGCGACACAGATGCTTGATTCTATGATGAAAAATCCACGTCCGACACGAGCTGAAGCCACAGACGTTGCCAATGCGATTTATGATGGCACAAGTGCAATTATGCTTTCCGGTGAAACTGCAGCGGGCTTATACCCTGTGGAAGCTGTGAAGACGATGGTGCGTATTGCAGAGCGTACAGAAGCTGATATCGATTATGTTGGACGTTTCCGTAACCGCTGCATTGGTCAGAAGCCGGATGTGACAAATGCTATTTCCCACGCAACATGTACAACAGCTATGGATTTAAATGCATCAGCAATTATTACTGTGACAAAATCCGGCAGAACTGCCCGTATGATTTCAAAATTCAGACCGGACTGTGTGATTGTCGGAGGTAGTACAGAGGAACACGTATGCAGACAGTTAAACCTTTCCTGGGGCGTTGTGCCATTAAAGATTCAGGAACAGAAAACTGCTGACGAGTTGTTTGAACATGCAGTAGACAGAGCTATGGAACAGGGTATTGTCAAACAGGGCGATTTGACGGTTATTACAGCAGGTGTACCTCTTGGTATTTCCGGTACAACTAATATCGTTAAAGTGCATGTGGCAGGTCATATCCTTCTGACAGGTCAGGGTGTGACAGAACATATGGCAAGCGCAAATCTTTGTGTATGTAAAAATGCACTTGAATTAAAGACATACTTTAAAAAGGGTGATATTATCGTTGTGAAGGAAACAGACAACTCCATGATGCCTGAACTGCGTGAAGCTTCAGGTATTATCGTTGAATGTGAGGGCGCAAATTCCCATGCTGCGATTGTTGGTTTAAGTCTTGATATTCCTGTCATTACAGATGCTGCTAATGCGACTTCCATTTTGAAAAATGGTGCTTTTGTGACGATGGACAGTAAACGCGGTATCGTATGCAGCAATAACAATTACGCATAAACCTGTCATATTTTTAATTTTACCTTATTACAATGTGATAAGAGTAAATAAAGAGGTCTGGCATGTTATATGGTTTGAAAGCAAAAATCATTACAGCAGCCAAAAGATGTATCGGATATGTGGCTGATACATATATTTTAATAAGTAAACAAATGAAACAAAAGCTGCGGGCATGCATCAGTTTGATATGTGCCTGCATCTTACTTGTGCCAAACGGGGCGTTTGCAAATGAGGAAACAACAGCTTCAGAAAATGAAGAAGATGCGATGCATTTGCAGACGCCCTGTGCGCTTTTGATGGAAGCCTCTACAGGTACAGTGATTTATGAGAAAAATGCAGATGAACAGCGCACACCGGCCAGTGTCACAAAGATTATGACATTATTATTGATTTATGATGCGATTCATGCAGGTAAAATCTCACTGACAGACGTTGTAACCACAAGTGCGCATGCCAAATCCATGGGCGGTTCTCAGGTGTTTCTGGAGGATGGTGAGCAGCAGACTGTAGAAACGTTGATAAAATGTATTGTGATAGCTTCGGGTAACGATGCTGCAGTGGCAATGGCAGAATATATTGCCGGTACGGAGGACGCTTTTGTCCAGATGATGAATGAAAAGGCGGCAGCCCTTGGCATGGCACATACACATTTTATGGATTGTTGCGGATTGACGGAGGATGCCAGACATTATTCCTCAGCAAGGGATATTGCCATAATGAGCAGAGAACTGATACTTAATTATCCGGACATTTTTAAATATTCAGGCATATGGATGGAGGACATGACACATGTTACAAAGCAGGGCACAAAGACATTTACGCTGACGAATACGAATAAACTGCTCAGACAGTTTGACGGTTGTACAGGATTAAAGACGGGAAGTACATCCATCGCAAAATATTGTCTGAGTGCCACAGCAGATAAAAATCAGATTCAGATGATTGCGGTAATTCTTGGTGCACCGGATTCAAAGACCCGCTTTGCAGAAGCTGCGGCATTGTTAAATTACGGTTACAGTCAGTGTAGTCTTTATCAGGATACGCCTCAGACATTATTATCTCCACTGCCGGTGACAAAGGGAAAATTTGGAGAGGTACATATTGAATATCAGGGCAGTGCGGCTTATTTAAGCATGACAGCTGAAGATTTTTCAAATGTACAAAAAGAAATCCGTCTTGAAGAAGCGATTGAGGCACCATTTGAAAAGGGTACAAAGGTCGGCGAAGTCAGTTATACGCTGGAGGGCAGGCAGATTGCTACTGTAGATATTGTGACAGGAGAAGGGTGCCCGGCGGCAAATTATTGGGACTGCATGAAAAAAACATGGAATGCCCTTGCCGGTCTTTGACTTTACCCTGAAAATATGATATGCTAAAAATTACGAGAATAGCGACAGTATCGAAGTTGTTTGTGCCAGCAGACGGATATGTCAGAGCAAAGCACAGGACTTTGAAGACTGTAAGCTAAAGTACAGATGTTTAAGATGAAAGAGAAGGTTGATATATGGCAATTCCTGTTAAACTTCAGGTGTTTGAGGGTCCGTTGGATTTGTTGTTACATCTGATTGATATAAATAAAATTGATATTTATGATATTCCGATTGCCCTGATCACAGACCAGTATCTTGATTATATTCATCAGATGCAAAGTCAGGATATGGAAGTGATGAGTGAGTTCCTTGTCATGGCTGCGACATTGTTGAAGATTAAGTCAAAGATGCTGCTTCCGCCTGAGGAAAAGGAGGAAGCCGAGGAGGATGAGGGTGACCCTAGACAGGAACTTGTAGAGCGTCTGTTAGAATATAAGATGTATAAATATGCGGCACAGGAATTTAAAGACCGTCAGGTGGATGCTTCCAGAGTGATGTTTAAAGAAAAAACGATTCCACCGGATATGAAGTACGTTGAACCGCCTGTGGATTTGGATGCCCTTGTGGGTGATATGAATTATGAGAAGCTGCACCGCATTTTTAAGCAGGTGATGAAGCGTCAGACAGATAAACTTGACCCGATTCGAAGTAATTACGGAAAGATCGTTCAGGAAGAAATCAATATGGCTGATAAGATGACAGAACTTGAAAATATTGGCCGTAAGAAGCGCCGGATGAGCTACAGAAGGATTCTTGAACAGCAGCCATCTAAATTAAATGCCATTGTGACATTTCTTGCCATACTTGAACTGATGAAAAACGGCAAGATTCGTATTTCACAAAAAGAATTGTTTGATGATATTGAAATTGAATATACTGGTGATGATACAAAGGCTGAGGAAACAGATACTGGGCAGATATCTGACAATGACAGCAGATTTGATAATGACAATATCTCCGGGGCAGATAAAGCACCGGATGTGGATGATACAGATAATGATGAATATCTGGAAGAAGCAGAAATGATGCCAGAGGATACACAAGACAGTCAGGATAAGGAGTAGAAGTAACATATGGATATTTCAAATGCAGAAGCTGCGATTGAAGCGATTTTATTTACAATGGGAAAATCTGTGACTGTCGCAGAGCTGGCAGGTGCTATAGAGCAGGATGAAGCGACAGTCATCAGACTGGTGCATGCGATGATGGACCTTTATGAAGAAAATAATCGTGGTGTGCGTATTATAGAGATGGACAATGCATTCCAGATGTGTACAAAGCCGGAGATGTACGATTATGTGATACGGCTGACCCATCAGCCAAAGAAACATACGCTGACAGATGTTATGCTTGAAACACTGGCGATTATTGCTTATAAACAGCCTGTGACAAGATCTGTCATTGACCAGATTCGTGGTGTTAATTCTGACCATGCGATTAACAGATTAATTGAATACAATCTTGTGTGCGAAACCGGTCGGCTGGATGCACCTGGGAAACCGATTTTGTTTGGTACGACAGAAGAATTTTTAAGAACTTTTGGATTAAAGTCTTCACAGGAATTGCCATATATTGACCCGGTGAAGGTAGAAGAGTTTAAAAATGAAGCTGAAGCTGAAGCAGATGCGATGGAAGAGGCTGACACTTAACTTAAATGAGATGTTGCAGTTTCTGAAATTTTTAGAATCTTTTATGATATAATTTATGGGCATTGTTAAAATTTGGGTGTATAATAACGTCAGCAATTGATGAGGAGTGTACGACATATGAGAAATAAATTTCAGCAGTTTATGAACGGACGTTATGGTGTGGATGGACTTGGCAAGGCAACATTGGTGATAACACTGATTTTTCTTGTACTGAATATGTTTATTCCAAAAGCGCCATTTTATCTTCTGGCACTTGTATTTCTTGTGATTTCTTATTTCAGAATGTTTTCAAGAAATATCAATAGGCGCTATGCGGAAAATCAGTGGTTTGAATCAAAATTTGCAGGTATCAGACAGATGTTTTCCAAATCTAAAAATTACAGTGAGATTCGCAAAACAAGCAGAATCTTTGTCTGCCCGAACTGCAAGCAGAAGGTTAAAGTGCCAAAGGGTAAGGGACGTATCAGTATTCATTGTCCAAAGTGCGGTACAGATTTTATTAAGCGTTCATAATCTGTGACAGGCGCAAAACCTGAGAATTAAAAATATATAAAAATTATATTTAATAAAATATAAATGATGTAAAAGAATATAAAAAATAAGAGATATGGATTTGAAGAATACCCGAAAAGGGGTATCTTGAAAATCGCATATCTCTTATTTTTTATGAATTAATTTTTGAAATCCAAATAGTTATTCTATGTTTAGAATAATTTAGTCATTCTCACGAACAAATTCAATCAGACCTTCGCCAAGTTTGGCAACTCTTGCCTGGGAGTATACATCGTAACCGGCATCAAGAATACGCTGGCGGCCTTTCTGGAAAGATTTTTCAATCAGAATACCAACACCGGCAATCTTAGCGCCTGCTTTTGTGGCAAGACGAATCGCGCCCATGGCAGCTTCACCGTTTGCAAGGAAATCATCGATAATCAAAACAGAGTCATCTTTGCCAACGTAGTTTGCGGAAAGTGTCAGTTCATAACTTGTACCCTTTGTAAAGGAAGTAATATTTGTCTGGATAAAGTTTTCATTAAGAATCTTAGATGTCTGTTTCTTGAGAATAATCATAGGTACACCAAGGAAAAAAGCAGCAGATACAGCAGGTGCAATACCTGAACTTTCGATTGTCAGAACTTTGGTGATGCCTGCATCTTTAAAATGTTCGGCAAAATCACGTCCGATTTCCTGCATTAAAACAGGGTCTACCTGATGATTAATAAAACTGTCAACTTTAAGCACTGAATCACTGAGTGCAAGACCTTCGGCCATGATTTTATCTTCTAATAATTTCACAATTCTTCACCTCATGTATATTCGCAATAATGTAGATGGAAATTATTATAGCACATTCATTTGTCGAATAAAAGAGAAAAATAAAATTCATGTCTGAAAAGGATGAAGATAATGTAAACAAAGATTTTATAAGAATATGTTGTTTGTTCACAGGAATGTCATATTTTTTTTGTATACTTAAACATGAAAAATATTATGATAATCATAAAGTACGATATAAAATAAGAACAGGATGCAGGTGAAAATATGGAACGATTTAAAATTCTTGTAGTTGATGATGAAAGCCGAATGAGAAAACTTGTGAAGGATTTCTTATGCAAAAAGGGATACGAAGTTCTTGAGGCAGCGAATGGTGAAGAAGCGATTGATATATTTGTCGAAGAAAATGACATTGCATTGCTTATTCTGGATGTGATGATGCCAAAGATGGATGGCTGGCAGGTATGCCGTGAGATTCGTAAACTTTCTCAGGTGCCGATTGTTATGTTGACAGCCAAAGGTGATGAGAAAGATGAACTTCTTGGATTTGAACTTGGTGTAGATGAGTATATTACAAAGCCATTTAGCCCAAAGATTTTAGTGGCGCGCGTGGATGCAATTTTACGCCGGACAAACGGTGCATCTGCGGAGGATATTGTGGATGTAGGCGGTATTGTGATGAATAAGGCTGCACATGAAGTAACCATTGATGGCAATCCGATTGATTTAAGCTTTAAGGAATTTGAATTATTAGCTTATTTCATTCAAAATCAGGGGGTGGCGCTTTCCAGAGAACGTATTTTAAATAATGTATGGAATTATGATTATTTTGGTGATGCCAGAACGATTGACACTCATGTAAAGAAGCTGCGTAGCAAGCTTGGTGATAAGGGTGATTACATTAAGACCGTCTGGGGCATGGGTTACAAATTCGAAGTCGGGAAATAGAGGTACTTTCCTATGAAAAAACGAGTAAAATGGTCGCTGGGCATGAAGATGGCATTAATTGTATCTGTGGCGGTCTGTGTTGTTATTGTGTGCAGTTTGCTGGCAAGCAGGGCATTTCTTGGAGAATATTACCTGTATGGCAAACAGCAGCTTCTGATACAGTCATACAATGAGATTAACAAGCAGTACAAGACATATACGACATCTTCAGCTTTTGCAGCAAAACAATCGGATATTATCGGTTCATCACCAGGCAGTGCAAGTGCACCAGCCGATGAACCACAAATTGAAACACTGGATAGTGATCTGGCAGACAGCTTCGAACAGATGGCGGAAAACCGCAGTATGTCTGTGCTGATTTTCAGAGATACAAACGATGTTGTTTATGATATTAAAAATAATACACAGTATGTGTATAAGCCGATTATTTATTCATCTATCGGCATGGACACACAGGATAAGATAGAGAATAACAACATGTACAATGACTTTGTCAGTGCGAGCCAGCAAAACAGTGTGATTCGCCGGACAAATGATTATCAGATTCTTAAGGTGCATGTCAGTCGGTTAAATTCTGATTATATTTATCTGTCTGCAACTCTTGACAATGGCGATATTTTGCTGTTGCGTTCTTCCTATGATAGCATGCAGGAGGGTGTGGATATATCTATCCGATTCATCATGTACGTATCTGCGGCGATGCTTGTCATTGCAATTTGTGTTATTTTCTTCCTGATTCAGCGTATGGTGCAACCGGTGGCAGTGCTTTCCAATATTGCCGGGCAGATGGCGCATATGAATTTTAATAAGAAATATACAGGCAGTTCAAGAGATGAGATTGGGGAGCTTGGCAGCAATATCAATCTGTTATCGGAAAATCTTGAAAAGACGATGGCAGAGTTAAAATCAGCCAATCAGCAGTTGCGTAAGGATTTGGAAATCAAGGATAAGAACGATGAGATGCGTAAAGAGTTCCTTTCAAACGTATCACATGAGTTAAAGACACCAATTGCTCTGATTCAGGGTTATGCAGAAGGGCTGATGGAAAATATCAATGATGACGAGGAGAGCAGAGAGTTTTACTGTGAAGTTATCGTAGATGAAGCTAATAAGATGAATAATCTTGTAAAGAAACTTCTTGATTTGAATCAGCTTGAATTTGGTAATAATCGTGTGAATATGGAACATTTTAATCTTGTAGATGTAATTTGCAATTATCTGTCAAGTGCAGAGATTTTGTTCAAACAAAAAGATGTTACATTGCAGATGGATTTGCCGGATGAAGTATATGTATGGGCAGATGAATATATGGTTGAAGAAATCTTTAACAATTATTTGTCCAATGCCTTAAATCATATTGACGGTGAACGCATTATCCGAATTTCACTTGAACAGAAAGCGGATTGTGTGCGTATTTCAGTATTTAACACCGGTGAGCGTATTCCTGAGGAAGATATTGACCAGATTTGGGATAAATTCTACAAAGTGGATAAAGCCAGAACGCGTGAATACGGCGGCAGCGGCGTCGGACTTTCGATTGTCAAAGCATCCATGGATTTGCTTGGACAAAATTATGGTGTGGAAAATAAAGAAGATGGCGTGGAATTTTTCTTTGAACTGGATACAAAGAATAGTTAAGTTAATATGATCACACAAAAGCGGATATACATTCTAATGATAAATTTATAATCATTATATGCATATCCGCCTTTTGTTTATCTGACAAACCATATGAATGCCAGCTTCAAATCCATCTAAAGGATTCATATGCGCAATCGTCATTACATTTTAGACAGATTTTGGATAATATTACAGTAAATCAATAAATACATCAATAACGCCGCCGCAGACCATACCGTCTTCCTCCGCGTTTTGTCCACTCATATCGACATGGACGAGGGTGCGTGTCTGGTGACGGATGCAGTAGAGTGCTTTTTGCAAAATCGCCGCCTCAGCGCAGCCACCGCCTACAGTACCGATGGTTTGACCTGTTTCAAGAATCAGCATCTTTGTACCGGCGCTTCTTGGGGCAGAACCCCGGCGGCTGACAATCGTTGCAAGGGCCTGTCTGTATTCAGGGGATTCCTCGGTCAATGCCTTAAGCATTTCTTTAGAATAATGATAAGATGCGTATGTCTCATTCTTAATCTGTATGATTTCGGCGATGATAGATACTGCGATTTCCTCCGGTGTTTCTGCTTTGATTTTCAGCCCGATAGGCATATGTACGGTATCAATGTCTGATTGGAGATAACCCTCTGACAACAGTTCAGTTTTAATTTTAGCTACACGGGCACGGCTGCCAATCATGCCAACGTATGTATGTGCTCTTGGAATAATCTGCTTCAGACATTCCAGGTCGTAGCGATGGCCTCTGGTGACAATGACATAATAATTGTTCTGGCTGTCAGAAACTTCTGTAAGGGCATCAGAAAAGTTATCACAGATAACCTTGTCTGCAAGGGCAGTTCTGGCATGGTCACAAAATACAGGACGGTCATCGATGGCAGTGACATGAAAACCAAGCATCTTTGCCATTGTAATGACCGGAATGGATACATGGCCGCAACCACAGATAATTAATTTTGGTGTGTCAGATAAAGTTTCACAAAATACAGAGCTGCATCCGATATCAAGGATTTTAGGTCCGCGAATGTCAGAAAGCTGTTTGGAAACTTCTAGCCAGACTTCCTTTGAGCCTTCGGAATAGACGAGTGTATCAGCCTGCCAGAGAGCTCTGGCACCACAGGATGGACCACTGATAATCTGCGCACTGATATTTCGTACAGAAAGATTCATTTGTCTGATATATTGAAAAAAATCACAACTCATAGTGAATATGACTCCTTTATCATTTATTCATAATCATTCATAGCAGCAGAGCTATCTATCACCTGCAGATGATAGTGCTACAAGTAAAAAATGTGCTTTTTCTCATTATCATCTGATGAGGACACACTTGTCAAGTGATTTTAAAGCTGATATACTTAAAAAATAAATATATTAATTAATGACGAAATTATATGATGTAAGTGTCAAAAGTCTAAATTGCGTAGCAATGTAGCAATTCGTATACATTAACGGAGGACAAAACAAATGAACACATTTAAAGAACTTGTACATAAAAAAACAGTGATTTTAGATGGCGCTACCGGTACAAACCTTTCCAAAGCAGGTATGCCGATGGGTGAATGTACAGAAAAATGGGTGCTCGCACATCCTGAAGTGATTCAAAATCTTCAGAAATCATACATCGAAGCGGGTACAGAGATTGTCTATGCACCAACATTTCAGGCAAATGCAATTAAGATGGAGGAATACGGTGAGGCAGACAAGGTTTTGGAGATGAACAAAGCTCTTGTTGCCCTGACAAAGGCCATCGCAGATGAAGATACTTTGATTGCCGGAGATATGACGATGACCGGCAAACAGCTTTTGCCGCTTGGACCGATTTCTTTTGAACAGCTTGTGAGCTGCTATGCTGAGCAGGCTAAAGCCTTAGAGGAAGGCGGCGTGGATTTATTTGTTGTGGAAACGATGCTCAGTGTACAGGAGGCCAGGGCAGCAGTGCTTGGTATCCGTCAGGTGAGCACGTTGCCAGTGATGGTGACACTGACATTTGATGAAAACGGCAGAACATTATATGGGACAGATCCTCTGACTGCTTTAGTGACATTGCAGGATTTGGGTATTGATGCATTTGGTATGAACTGTTCAGCAGGTCCTGAAGCTCTACTGCCACACATTCAGGCAATGAAGCCATATGCGCATATTCCACTGATTACAAAGGCAAATGCAGGACTTCCGGAGATGGTTGACGGACAGGCTATATTTGCGATGAATCCTGAGATTTTTGCAAAACGGAGTGCAGACCTTGTAGAAGCCGGTGCTTCACTTGTTGGCGGCTGCTGCGGTACAACACCTGAGCATATTTGCGAGCTTGTGGCAGAATTAAATCGTAGAAATCTGATGCAGCATCCTGGAAAAGAATTTAAAGCAGAAATCACATGTCCGACAGTGACAACGGAACGTAGATTATATACCTTTGGCAGCTTTGAAGAACTTGAGGTGGACAGACGTATCAATGCTGGAGCAAATAATGAACTTGCAGATGATTTTGCAGACGGCATGATGGATACACTGTATGATCTGATTGATGAAGTACTTGATGAGGAAGCCGATATTGTCTGCATTGATATAGACTCTGATAAATACGATCCTTGTGACATCGTGGAAGAGGTTATTCAAAATCTTGCACAGCTTAATGCACCTGCGATGATTTCAACAAAGGATATGGCGTTACTTGAAAAATACTTACGTCTTTATCCGGGCCGTGCACTTGTAGAGATTAAAGACGGTGCTGATGAGGCAAAGACAAGAGCACTGATTAATCATTACGGTGCGCAGATTTTTGAGTAATTTCAGAAAATGTCTTGATTATTTCTTTATTAAGTGTTACACTAATACATGTTAGATATTGATTTACTTAAAGAGTGGGCCAAAACGGTCCACTCTTTGTATATGTATGGGATTTTTTATGCAGATGCTTCACATCTGGTGTCTGCAAAAACAAACCGGAGGTGAAACCATGGCAAAGAAAGAATACGAAAGCATGACCGAAGAACTTTTAACACCGATTATCGAAGCCAATAACTTTGAATTGGTGGATGTCGAATGGGTGAAGGAAGGCTCTAACTGGTATCTGCGTGCCTATATTGATAAAGAGGGCGGCATTACAGTCGATGACTGTGAACTTGTCAGCCGTGCCTTCAGTGATATCCTTGACGAGAAGGACTACATTTCAGAAAATTATGTTTTTGAAGTAAGTTCACCGGGACTTGACCGTCCATTGAAGAAGGAAAAGGATTTTAAACGAAGTATCGGCAAGGATGTCGAGATCAGACTGTATAAAGCAATCGACAAACAAAAAGAATTTGTAGGCTGTCTGAAGGCTTACGATAAAGATACTGTAACAATTGAATTTGAAGATGAAGAATGTGTGACTTTCAACAGAAGTGACATTGCATTGATTCGTCTTGCTTTCTTTTATTAATAATAAAGAAGCATCCGATGATTAACAGGAGGTAAATGGAAAATGAATGAAGGACGCGAATTAATCGAAGCGTTGGCGCAGATTGAAAAAGAAAAAGGCATTGATAAAGAGATTTTGCTTGAAGCAATCGAGAATTCTCTTGTTGCTGCATGTAAGAATGAATACGGCAAAGCTGACAACATCCGCGTAATTATTAACAGAGATAACGGCAAAGTTCTTGTATTTGCAGATAAGACTGTTGTTGAAGAAGTTGAAGACAAGGTAACTCAGATCAGCATTGCTGATGCAAAGCTTCTGAATGCCAAACATGAACTTGGTGATGTTGTTCAGATTGAAGTCACACCAAGAAACTTCGGACGTATTGCTGCACAGAAAGCAAAACAGGTCGTTGTTCAGAAAATTCGTGAAGAAGAACGCAAATCTTTATACAATCAATATTATGACAAAGAAAAAGATATCGTGACAGGTATTGTACAGCGCTATGTTGGCAAGAATGTGACAATTAACCTTGGTAAAGTGGATGCCGTGCTGACTGAAAATGAACAGGTTAAAGGCGAAGTATTCAAACCAACAGAACGTATCAAATTATACGTTGTTGATGTAAAGGATACAACAAAGGGTCCACGTATCACTGTATCAAGAACACATCCGGAACTTGTTAAACGACTGTTTGAAGCAGAAGTATCAGAAGTACGTGACGGTACAGTTGAAATCAAGAGCATTTCACGTGAAGCAGGCTCAAGAACAAAGATTGCTGTGGCATCCAATGATCCTAACGTTGATCCTGTAGGTGCATGTGTCGGTGTGAACGGTTCCCGTGTCAATGCAATCGTTGAAGAACTTCGCGGCGAAAAGATTGATATCATCAACTGGAGTGATGACCCTGCAGTACTGATTGAAAATGCATTAAAT
>CAKRHR010000025.1 GCA_934339005.1 uncultured Catenibacillus sp.
AAAGTTGGTATTGTCAATAGCAACACCGGCACTCTGAACGGCAATGCCATTTTCTCCTTCGCCGCTCATCTGTGCTGGAGCTGCTTCGGATTGTATCTTCGGCATATCGCTATCCTGCTTCTCCTGAGTTTTCTCTTCTTCCGGCTGGGATTCTTCACCCTCGGCTGCTGGTTCGACATATTTCCCACAGTTTTCTGTCAAAGCGCCCTCTGCACCGCAGACAGGGCACTCTGCATTCATTGCTTCTGCCGTGCAGGCTGTTTCGCAGGTGCATACAGGTGGTTCTTCCGTGTTGCCCTCAGCAAAGGCCGTGGTCGGCACAAGGCAGAGCACCATGCACAGAGCAAGTAAAATACTGAATAATCTTTTTTTCATCTTCTTACCTCCATTTCCACTGTCCTCCGACAGCTTAAAATCATATTTCACTTCCAGCATTGTGAACAGTTTATACATATCCTCTATCGTGATTGTCCTGATATCCAACACCAGATATGTACATATCATTAATAATTCATTATAACATTGATTTTTCATTTCTACATTACCCGTTGAAGGACAAAAAAGTGCCTTTTTTGAAAAAAATGGAAATGGAAGCCCCAAAAATTGAACTGACAATTTACAAATTTCAAAAAAATTTTTCCAGCCGACGACTTTTGACAAATTTCGCAAACCTGATCTGATATAATGTGAACACTAAGTGAGATATGACCCTTTTGTAAAATATTATTTCACTCAGTAAATACATATACCTGGACACTTCATAAGATGTTTTTGATTTTAGTTGCCATGGTATCTTATGAATATCTCATGAGATTATTAACTGCATTTCTTAATTTTTATTTTAACGATGTTATCTAAAATTCAAAAAGTAAAATCCTGTTTTAAGTAATTTAACATCATCTAATATGTACATATATCCAATCGCACGATCAACACATCTTTATTATTTTCGTGCTTTTTACATCCCACATTCGATAAATTGATTTCAAATTTAGAAATTACCATTTGTAACATTCAACAAATTGCAATTGCGAAAAGGCCTTAGATTTTTTATAATAAAACCTGCTAAGAAAAGTCAATAGTTTTCTTGCAGGTTTTTAAGTTTTTTATTTATCTTCAAATTTATGTACAACAAATAGACTGTCCTTACGGCAGCCATTTTACATTTTATTTATAATTGCTTTTTACTCTGAAATATCACTATAAACTTCTTTGACCCGTGCGTAATAAATCCTAAGAAATTTATTCAATCCTGCTATCTTGGCCGATTTCTTTGCCTTGCCTTCTAATTCTTTTTTGACTATGTATTGATAAACTGGGTCATCTGGTCTCGGATGTGTCTTGATACATCTCATAGTTTCATAGCCTACTTTACGAAGTGCAGCCGATCCGCGCTTGGTTATCTTTCTGTTAGACCCAGCAAATTGACCTGATTCATATGGCGGTGTATCAATTCCCGCAAAAGCAATCAATGCTTTTCCACTGTGGAATCTACGTATATCGCCTACTTCTGCAATTAACTTCGGTGCAAGGACTTCTCCTACACCTCCCATTTCCCTCACAACTGCATATTCTGGTAAGCCCTTTGCTAATTCTTGCATTCGTGATAAAATAATGCCTAGAGTGGCATCAACTTCTTTGAGCACTCGGACAGCTTCAGTTACCAGCATTTTGACGGATGGGGTTTCTGAAGATAAGGTCGGAATACTTTCATGAGCCAGCTTATATATTGCCTTGGCTTTAGTCTGGCTCTGATGGTATTTCTTTTCTTTTGCCCAGTTTATATATTGATTAATAAATTCCATTTCATCTAAACATGTGATTTTATCATAGTGCCAAAAGGATTCAACAAAATCGCTCAGCTTATCTTTACGATTTCCCTCATTCCAGCTTGCGAACATTCCTTTTATTCCAGGCATTGTATAATCCAACAAATGTGTCAATTCATGTAGTGAGTTAATATGTAACTTCATGTAATGGCGGTATTGCTGCCCCAGAAGTTTTAATTCTCCATATATATCTTCTGATGCTTGAAATTCAGGCATAGTAAACCAGTGGTCAATTCCGTAATTAGCAATTATCCTAGAATCAATCTTATCTGTTTTGGCTTTCCTTAAATCCCCACTACGGTATACTTTCATAAGATATGGATTAATAACAGCTACAAAAAGTCCTTTTTCCTGTAGATATGTAAGAACTGGAAGATGATAAATACCTGTTGCTTCCATGACAACTTTTACTTCTTCATTAAATCGCAAAAGCATGGACGCAAGTTCACTTAGATCTTTTTCGTTATGAGCTATATCAAATGGTTTACTCACAATTTCTCCATATGGTTTTAAGATACATACAGTGCTTTTTCCTTTTGCTACATCAATTCCTACGCTAATCATAATAACCTCCTGATTTTTAGATTTATATAACAGCAATTGTTAAAACCATCCACACTTATTACGATCCAGTTTAGTTCGTTACACGAGAGCTCCGTAGAGTATCAACCTGCCTAAGCGAATGTTTATAATAAGGGGTTGGTTGACGGTTTTATTGACGGATGCTAAATCCAAAAAAGGCCATGCCATACCAACTGCTTCCCTCATTATAATAAAATAAGTGCAGATGTCAGAGTTAATTACTCTCTAACAACTACACTTTTATGGTACTAAAGAAAGGAACTTAGAATGGCAAATAAAAAAGCTAAATATGCTAAGAAACATAAAGACAGATTATTTCGGTTCATTTTTAACCAGAAATCTGAATTATTATCTTTATATAATGCTGTAAATGACAGTGATTACACAGATGAAAATGATTTAACGATTTATACCATTGAAGATTTTATTTATATGGGGATGAAGAATGATTTGTCATTTTTAATTGACTGTCATTTAAATATTTATGAACACCAGAGTACATACAATCCAAACATGCCGCTTCGCGGATTTCTTTATATGGCATCTGCCCTCAAGAAATATATTGCTGCAAAAAATCTGGATATTTACGCCAGTTCAGCAGTTATTATTCCCGTGCCTCAATTTTATGTATTTTACAACGGTACACGGAATGTTCCAGGCGAACAGGTTTTAAAACTGACCGACAGCATGCCTGAAGATAAGCGCGATAAATCCTGTGCACAGTTTGAGGCTACGATGATCAATATCAATGCTGATCACAGTCCAAAACTTATGAAACGTTGTCCAAAACTCTACGAATATGCTGTATTTATCTCACGTATCCGCGAAAACACAGCAACTGGCATGCCACTGGCAGATGCGACTGAAAAGGCAGTCACGGATTGTATTCATGATAATATTCTCGCAGATATTCTGCGCAGCCACAAAGCGGAGGTGACGGATATGATTCTTGATGAATACGATGAAAAATTTCATATTGCCTGTGAAAAGAAACTCAGTTATGAGCAGGGGCGGGCTGATGAAAGAGAACTTACCAACATCGAAAGACAACGGGCTGAAAATGCTATTTTAATACAAAAGATTGTGATTCTACACTCAAAGCACCAACCTGATAATGTCATCGCACAAAAATTGAATATACCTGTAGATACTGTACAAAAGGCACTTCAGGAAATTTATTCTGATACTTTAATATAAAGAGGTTAGAGTTAAAAGATATTTCAACATAAAATTACCTTCTAAGTAGATTTTAGTGATTTACCTTGTCTACTTAGAAGGTATCCTATTATTTTGCCCTTAACTTGATATTACAAATTATTCTGTAGCTAATGTTATCCCAGTAATTCTGAAACAAAGCAATATAAAACAAAGACTCTGTAAAAATCCATATTTATTCATGATTTTTACAAAGTCTTCATTTATAATTTATATAATTATTTCTGCACTTCTGCCTCAAAATAGGCGATGCGGGCTTTTTGTTCATCTGTGAGTTCCATGTTGCAGGCTTTCATAATACGATGGGTACTGTTTAACACATGGTTAATCACTGCATGTTTAATCTGAGTTTCATCCTTTGCCATCAGCGCATCAATAATTGCATGATGCTCACTGTTGACTGCCACAGATGTTTCCGGCAGACGGTGTCCTTCATCTGAATATTCATCTTCCCAACGAATCCTCAAACTGTGTGCCTTGACATTCTCAAGGGTTGCCATCATAAATGGATTATCCAGATATTTGCAAAGCAGATCATGTACTTCAAGGTCTGATGACATATATGCATCAAAATCCTCTGGATGCTCTTTAACATAATCGATTTTTGCCTTCATCTTATTTAATTCTTCGTCAGTCATCATCTTATAGGTTTTCTGTGCTGAATATGGCTCAAGCAATAATCTGAATTCCCATATTGCAAAGATATCCTCCTCTGTAATCTCTGCAACAATCGCACCACGTCTTGGAATAATCTTTGTAAAACCATCCTTTTCAAGCATATTAAATGCTTCTCGAATCGGCGCACGGCTGATATTCATCTGCTCTGCAAGCTCTGCCTCAAGCAATCGGCTGCCAGGCTTTAATTCGCCACTGATAATTCTTGCTTTCAAACGATTGTACACTAACTGTTTAATTGATAATACTTCTCCCAAATCATCTTTCATATGTTCAACCTCATTTTCTTATATTAAACAAAATCACTGTTTAAAACCAACACACAACAAAATAATACCGCCTTTTGGCTTCAATGTACATATTTTTTATAAATATATTATATACACTTATTTCAATTTTGTCCATTGTTTATTGTTGACAAAATACATTCTCTGTGATATTTTTGTCTACAAGATAAACTATTCAGATTTTTCCAAATAAATCAAACGGATTCGTCATGCTTGCGTGAAAGCAGTCGCTTCGCATATTTATAAGGTGACTCTGAATAGCTGCCTATCGATCACATCTATTTACTTTATAAGGAGGGCTCATTATGGAACATTACGCAATCACAATTAACAGACAATTTGGCAGTCTTGGCCGACCGATTGCCCAGAAACTCGCAAACTTACTTTCCATCGAATTTTATGACAGGGATATTGTCGATAATGCCTGCAAATCAACAGGCTTCTCCGTCAAAGAAGTGAGTGACCTTGAAGAAAACGCCAAAACAGACTATCTCTATATGCGCTTTCCTTTAGGTAAAGTTACAACCACCAGACAGAATTACATTTTTGATGTTCAGAAAAAATTTATTAAAAAAACAGCCGAGCAGGAGGATTGTATTATTGTCGGCCGCTGTGCTGAACATATTCTTGAGGATAAGGAACGTCTTTTGCGTATTTATATTTACGCCCCTTACGAACAAAGACTTAAAAACTGTACAGACATCCTGAAACTCGACCATGATACGGCTTTGAAGATGATTGATTCCGTTGATAAAGCCAGAAATGTTTACCATCGCAAATATACAGGCTATCTGCCTTCCGATATGGACCATGTCGACCTGATGGTCAACAGCGCCCTGCTTGGTGTCGAAGGCACCGCAGAAATGATTGCTCATATTGCAAAGCAGAAATTTCATTTAGACTGAAAACGTAAAATATCTACCATATCTCAGCAGGAAATCATTTTTTTTTTGATGATTTCCTGCTTTTATTCTCACATATTATGATAATATTCATTCCAAATTCACAGTCTGTCATCCATAAACTTCAAGAAATTGCAATTGTAAAAAAATATTTTATTTTTTATAATGAGGTTTATAATAATGATATTCTCGCAGATATTCTGCGCAGCCACAAATCGGAGGTGACAGATATGATTCTTGATGAATACGATGAAAAATTTCATATTGCCTGTGAAAAGAAACTGAGCTATGAACAGGGGCGGGCCGATGAAAGAAAACTTACTCTTTTATTCAAAAATGTTGTTATTCTCCATGCACAACATTTTTCCGATGAAGCTATTGCACAAAAACTTAATGTTTCAATAAGCACTGTACAAGACATTCTTAAGGAACTTGAAACCGAGATTTCAGAAATAAAATTATGAGACACCTATAAAAACTGATGCAATACAGTTTACGAAGTTTGACACTTTTACTCATAGCAAAAAAATCCGGACAGGTCAGAGTCCATTAAAACTCTGTAACCTGCCCGGCAATTATTTACGCTCATTCATATCAAAGAAAAATAACTTGAATCAATCCTTATAAACCTTCTGGAAAGTTGTATAACCTTCTTCTTCCAACATCTTGATCTGCTGTTTAACGTTCTTGCGCATTGGCTGAATAATGACTGTCTTGCCTTCATCACGCATTGCTTTTGCCTGTTCAAACAATTCAACTTTCTTTTCAATCGGCACATCCTTTGCAATCAGAACAGCAACGTTATCTGCTGATACCTTCATAGATGTTTCCATCTTATCTTTAAGAATTGTGATGATACGTTCAAAACCGATAGAGAAACCACTTGCGCATACATCCTGTCCGCAGAAACGTCCGATCATCTTATCGTAACGACCGCCACCTGCAATGGAGAAGTTGTAACCATCAATTGTGATTTCAAAAATAGGACCTGTGTAGTAACCCATACCACGTACAAGTGCAGGGTCAAACATAATTGTGACATTTTCATTAATCATTGCTTTTGTGCAGGCAATAATTTCTGAAATATTCTTCACATCAGCTTCGCTTAAATATTCTTCAGAAATATCCTTGCAGAATTCTTCGCAGGATACAGTCTTTAAGTTTGCATATAATGAAAGGTATTTATTTACAGTTTCCTCAGCATAACCATTTTCAATTAACTCTTTACGGATGCCTTCAACACCGATTTTATCGAATTTATCCAGAGAAATCAAAACTGTGCTGATGTCATCTTCTGCAAAACCTGCTTCAAGTGCAACGGCACGCAGAATACGGCGGTCATTGATGTGAATTGTAAATGCACTGATGCCTACCTGTGCAAAAATTCTTGAAAGCATATCGGATGTTGCAGCCACAAGCTCGATCTCTGCAAGGTTTGTTTCATCACCGAGAATATCAATATCACACTGTGTAAACTGACGGAAGCGACCTTTCTGTGGGTTATCTGCACGCCATACATTACCAATCTGAAGTGCTTTGAATGGTGAAGGCAGTTTTTCTTTATTATTTGCATAATATCTTGCCAGAGGCAGTGTCAGGTCATATCTCAAACCGTTATCTGCAAATTCCTGATTACCTGCTGTAATCGCTCTTGAAAGGTCAGCGCCACGCTTCATTACTTTGAAAATCAACTTTTCATTGTCGCCGCCCTGTTTGCTTGTCAGGTTTTCGATGTGTTCCATCACAGGTGTTTCAATCTGCATAAAACCGTATTTTGCATAACAGTCTTTAATCATATTCTGTACATATTCTCTTAATCTCATATCTGAAGGGAGCATGTCACACATACCCTTCACGGGTGTTTTAATTAACGCCATTTATATATCCTCCTGATTTTTGTTCGCTTTTATGATGTCATACCCCTGACCCGTTCTTACGAATCATTCTGTACTTTACACGATGCTCGCAACCGAAACCATCTTTAATATCGGGGCTTAATTTCTTTAGCTTTATTATCTTATCATTACCCACAGGTTTTTTCAATACAAGGATGTACTTAACTACGTGTACCAATCAGATAATTGATAAACTGCTGTGCTGTACGTCCTGAAATACCGCCGTGGCTTAATTCCCATTTATTTGCTTCAGCCTTAAGTTCTTCTGTTGGAATATCCAGACCTGATTTTTTCGCCAGTTCTTCAACGATATGGAAATATTCCTTCTGTGATGGTTTGGAATAATTAATTGTCACACCGAAACGGTTGGCCAGAGATAATTTTTCCTCGATAGTATCTGAACGATGCATATCCTCTGAATGTTCCATATCATTTCTGTCATTCCATGTTTCACGAATGAGATGTCTTCTGTTTGAAGTTGCATAAATTAAAATATTATCCGGTCTTGTTTCAACGCCACCCTCAATGACAGCCTTTAAGAATTTATATTCAATTTCAAATTCCTCAAATGACAGATCATCCATATAAATAATGAACTTGTAGTTTCTGTTTTTAATCTGTGCAATCACATTGGACAAATGCTTGAACTGATGCTTGTAAATCTCAATCATACGCAGACCGTCTTCATAAAATTCATTGACAATCGCTTTGATACTTGTGGATTTACCGGTACCACTGTCACCAAACAACAGTACATTGTTCGCTTTCTTGCCCTCAACAAAGGCTTTTGTATTGTCCACAAGCTTTTTCTTCTGAATTTCATAACCAATCAGATCATCTAACATAACTTTGTCCATGTTGTTGATTGGCTGAATCTCAACATCACTGCTGTCAGATTCCTTCAGTCTGAAAGCTTTATTTAAACCAAACATGCCTACACCGTAACGTTTGTAGAAGTTTGTCACGCTGACAAAAATATCCTGACCGCTCTTAGCAGCTTCAAGTTCAAGGCTTAATGCCTGTACCTTTTCGCTGACATTTTTATTGTACATCAGCTCTTTTTTGCCGATGGCTTTATAATCGGAAAGTCTTGAGAAGCAATCCACATCAAGCTCACGTTCAATATCAGAAAAATCATAATCAAATAATTCTTTATAGGCTGCAAAATCATTCTGTGCAAAATAATTTACACTGCCATCATTTGCCCCAACCTTCTCGCAGGTAATGCTGAATGGATTTTCATTTGTAATCAGCAAAAATGCAAGGTAGTTATGCCAGAGATTTTTGTCAAAACCATAGTCTGTGGCCACCTCCAAAAGGCGTTTCACCTGACGATATACATCTGTTCTCAAACGATTCTTAATCGCAATCTGTTCTTCCTCGCTGTGTGTATGTAATTGTCTGAGTTCTCTGCAAATGCCGCCAAGCTGCATCAATATAGAATCCTGCGGCATATCACCGTAAATCAGTAATTTTGAAATAATATTATCCATCTTTATCGCTCTCCTGCTACGTTATCGTATCTTATTAATAATAGTCCAATATTTTTGCCATTGCAAGAGTGCATGTAGAATTTTCTTTTTTTGTTGGGTTTTTGAGTTACTATTCGTTACTGTTTGCACAGCAATTCACAATTTATAAGACAACATCAAATGCAACCGCACCTGCGCATCCTCCAAATTAACCCCTGTCAACTGCTCAATTCTTTTGAGGCGGTACAGCAATGAATTACGATGCAGCCCCAATGCCTGCGCCGTCTGATTTAATCCCCGCTCATGATTTAAATAAACATCCAAAGTCTTATACAACTCTGTATGATGCGCATCATCATACTGTTTAAGCTGCCTCAGCGCCGGATGTCTTGCTTCGTCAATCACTGTCTTTTGCATTTCATGAAATAAATATTGAAGCACATACTGCTCGCCTGTATAAATATTGCCCGGCTGCTTTTCACAATATTCAGACATATAAGCCACATATTCGTAATGTCTGTAAAATGAATCCTCAAAAGTCATTTTTTGTCCTGCCATACCATAATAACGACTGCCGGACAATCGCGGCTTTAACTCCTGAATTAATTTTTCCAGTGGCAGCATCGTCAAATTACAGAGCAGACAAACAGACATATCTTTAATAACTGCATATACCGATGGCAGGTTCATATTTAACGTCCGGCAAAGATACGTGTGAATATTAAATGACTGAAACGGTGTATCCAGCTTCATCAACATCAATTCATCCGATTCATTCCATCCATAAAGGCGCAGTTGCCGTTTCAGCATCATCGTATCAGCTTTGGCATCCGAAATCGTCTGCTGCAGCAACGAATCCAGTAAAACGCTTTGCTGTTCCTGCACATGACTTTCAAACCATCGTTGCAGATACGAACAAAACAGGTTAAATATATCTTTGTTTGCCATCTTTTCAGGGGTATTTTTCAGCACCAAAATAGCGCACCCAACCCAGTTTTTCTGTGAAAAAAAATTATAGTTATAACAGGATTTTGGAAAAAATTCATTGCTGCTCAGGTAAAATATACCCTTATTCTGCAATCGTTCAGGATAATGCTGGTTGATTTGAAGCAGGTAATCCACAGGTACATTTTCATTAATCAATGTCGCATCCCATACTTCATCCACATCACCGATACCGTATGCCTGATGCCGTGCCAGCAAACGATACCCCGCATCCAGTAAAAATACCGGCTCTTTAATAATTTCTGCAGATGCGTCAAATAAATCCTGCAGCATCGCACCGGAGGATAATAACTCAAACATTTTTGTACTCCAGGCATTGTACAATTCAATGACATTTAAAATATGATTGAGCACTTCGTCCAAATCCTCTGTATCCAAAATAATCATGTCATTATTGTGCGTGCAAATGACATTGCCACTGCCATTTTGAAATAAATCCCGCATCCGCCCGATATATACTGTTTTCTGATTCATAACCACATCCGCCGAAAATAATCGGACTGTTTCAATTTCCAGAAGATTTGCTTTAATGTCCACACGCGGATGATATTTTTCCAGCGTATCTGCCAGAATCCACATACTCAGCTTCATAATTTTCTCCCTGTAAGCTTGTGCTTAAATATTTTTCCAAATCAGACTCATATATTTTAATTGCTCCTGCACAAACTTCTAATTTATGATTTTCAAACACATTGCATGCTATTTCTTCTAATCATTTTATCTTTATATTACCCTTTTATCATTCATGCTACAAGCACAATTTACAAGTATTTTATTTTATATAAATCATGCTGTTTGCACATATACATTAACTATATTTTATGTTCTACTGTATTTATAAGAATAAACGCCAAACAGCTTTAAGCTGATTATGATTTTATTTTTTTCATTAATCAGCCAATCGAACACATCTATCAAATAACACACATTCAAGGGGGATTTTACAATGAGTGAAACAAATATGAACACACCACAGGGTCAGCCTGCAGGTGCACCGGATGGCAACGCACCAAAAGGTCCGGTTCCTGGACCTGATTTTTTAAGAAGAATGAAGTTTTATGAAGATACGGTTGCCTGCAACCGCACGGACCGTATTCTTGTAGCACCATATCCACTGTATCTGCCGATTTTACTTTATGGTGAAACAACTATTCAGGATGTCATGATGGATTATACAAAATTCCTGCCTTCTTTGATTCGTTATCAACAGGAATATGATCCTGACCTCTACTGGGGTCCTGAAGGTATTTTCCCGGGTGCCGCACTGGATTGTCTGGATTGTAAATTTATTAAATGGCCAGGCAGACACATGTCTGACCCAAATGCCGCATTTCAGATTATTGACCAGCCTGAGGGCTATATGACCGGCGAGGAATATCTTGAATATGCTGAAGACCCGACCGGATTTATGATGCGTAAGATTCTTCCAAGACATTTTGGCGCATTACAGGGGCTTGAGATGGTCGATTTCTCTGGTGCCGTATGGCAGGGCAGCGTTTACTCCATGATTCCATTTGCATTTCCGCCTGTCCAAAACGCTTTTAAAGCGATGGCAGAGGCTGGCGGAAAGATGCTGCAGATGACTCAGGGCACAGCCACTATCGCCCAGAAAATGGTTGAACTTGGCTGGCCAAGCGCGATTGACTATGCGTGCCAGACACCATTTGATGTTTTTAATGATACGCTGCGCGGTCTGCTTAACACAACGATGGATATGCTTGAATACCCTGACGAATTGCTTGAAGCCCTCAAAACAAGCACAAAGATTCAGATTCGTACGATTAAAAAGCAATTTGCGCTAAATCCATTCACAAAGACAGTGACCTTCTTTGTCCACAACGGTATGGATATGTTTATGAGCGTTGAGCAGTTCCAGACATTTTACTGGCCTGGACTTAAAGCCTGCATCGAAACAGTTATTGAAATGGGTGGTATTCCTCATATTTATCTTGAAGACAAATACGATGACAAGCTTGATTTCTTCGTCAACGAACTGCCGGCAGGCAAATGCATCATCACACTGATTAACTGCGACATGGAAAAAGCGAAAGAAAAATTTGCCGGAAAAATCTGTATCAGTGGCGGTGTCAGCGGTACACTGCTTCAATACGGTACACCGGAGGATGTCGTTAAAGATGTTAAACATGCGATAGATATCCTCGCACCGGGCGGCGGCTATTTCCTTGATACAGACGTCAGCCTTGACGTTGCCAAACCTGAAAATCTCCGCGTTCTGTATGATACAGCTAAGAGTTATATGAAATATTAATCTACATAATAAGGCCCCGAAACTTTGATGATGACATCTGGTTTCGGGACTTTTAATTTATTAGAAGCCTTTATCGCTTCATCGTCCGATATTCCTTCGGGGACATGCCCATAAACTTACGAAAAACCTTCGCAAAATATTTTTCATCCCTGAAGCCAATTTTATAAGTGATCTCATATCGTTTCAGATAATGCTGTTCCAAATAACAACATGCATGCTCTATACGCACATGATTCAGATAATCTACAAAACCATACCCTGTATTTTGTGTAAACAATGTAGACATATAACCTGCAGATATACCCACATGCTCCGCTACCTCTGTCAATGAAATATCCTCTGTATAGTGCTCCGCAATATATGCCTGCGCCGACTTTACCTGCATATTCGTCTGCTGCGCATCCTCATATTCAACTTCCTGTTCCTTTCCAAAATACTCATCTGCCAATGACATTACAACCTTCAATATATCTCCGGCTCTTGTTGGCTTCAGCAGATATTCTCTGGTTCCATACTTCAATGCCTGCTGCGCATATTTAAATTCGTCATAACCACTGAGTACAATAATCACCGGTTCAAGTCCCGCTTTCTTAGCTGCAGCCATCACATCAATACCATTTTTAAGCGGCATCTGTACATCAAGCAGCAAAATATCAGGCTGGTATGTGAGTACAATATCAATTGCTTCCTGTCCATTTTCCGCTTCATAAATATGTAGGCTTTTTCATTATATATTCCTCCTCGAATCTTTTTCGTCAATCGATTGATTTGATAGTTAAATTCTAACATCCCTTATAGCCGAAAAAAAGACACCAAATTTTCAAAAAGGGGTAATATTTTCAAAGATTTTTCCTGAAAATATTACCCCTTTAATCAACTTGATGTCTGTGTATCTTTTTTAATCAAATATATATTTTATAATGTATTTATGCCTGTGTTTTTTTTGTTCTTGAAGGCGCTTTGACAACAAAATCTTCCATCTGACGATATTTCTTTAATTCATCCTGAATCTCATCCACATGTGGATTGTAGCGTTCCTCTGTATGGCGTGCGATTTCTCTCATGTGGTCGAATTTGCCCATCATTGTCAGACGGTCCCTGTTATCCTCAGGCCATGTAAACTGCATCTTGCCGTCCTTGTCCAACGTAATTTTACCCTTACGTCCGCAGACGATACATTCCACATAATCACGGCCAGGTTTTGCAATGACATTACTCATATGACAACCCGGACAAGCTTCACCGTCATCCAATGATCCAAGCCATCTGTGTTCCCAGTCAATCTGCGGATTTAAGACAGCGTGTCCAACGTTCTGTCCAAGATATTTTGCACGCAGCATATAATCTTTTCTCATCAATGCTTCACCAGGGTCAGCGACCTGATAAACATTCATATGGTCAACAACGTTTGTCTGTGCAGAGAAGGTTGTTGTATATAATGTTGCAAGGCCCATGGATGTCCAGTGCTCTGTCAGCGCACCACCTACAGAAATCAGACCGCCCGGACGCTGCTTTACCTGTCCTTTGGCCCATTCCGGAGAACCACCATTGATTTCCCATCCGGCCAAATCCATCTTTGGGCCAAAGACACGATCTCTAAAGTCTGTCACGATACCACATGGTGACAATGACCATACCGGTGCACCAAGCAGATAACCATCACTCTCTAAGAACTTCTGTGCCAGCCATGGGCCATCATCTTTGAAAATACAGCCTTCAGGCCCCTTCACATAGCACATACCTCTCGTACAGTCTACACATGGATGCAAATCACATTCATGCAGACGAATCAATTCTACATCAATGCCCATCTCAGAAATCGCCTGCAAAGCCACCTTCATGTAGATTTCGGTGTTGCCGCCTCTGCGTCCTGCTGTAAATCCAACGACTTTTTTTCTTTTTGTTTCACCCATTTTTACTTTCCTCCTGATTTCATCTGTTAATCTTAAAATATAACTGATTCTTATTTTCGCCTTGTCATTTAACAAAGCATCCCCTCCGTACATAAAAGCGTTTGATTTCACACTTTCATACAGTATATTATACACTTTTTTTAAACCGTTGTATATATTCAACTTTTCAACTCATATAGCGGAAATTTCTGTATATAAGATGACTTCTTTTTATTGAAAAAGTAGAAGATTTATTCCTAAAAACCCCACAGAATGCCTCCCAGCTTTATTAGCTGAAAGACAACTCTGTGGGGTTTTGTCTGATAAATATAGCCTTTACATACAAGCCAATTTTATTATTAATCTGTTTATAAAAGCATCTCTTTTAATTTTTACTGAATCCCAACGACTTCATAATCCTGGTCTTCGACAGCTTTTTTCAATACTTTATCATCCACCTGTGCACTGAGTTTTACGATTGCTGTACCTTTTTCGTGACTGACAACTGCTTCATCTACACCATCAATTGCTTCAAGAACTTTCTTAACGCGTGCTTCGCAGTGTCCACACATCATGCCCTTAATTTCCATAATTTTTTCCATATTGTTTTCATCCTCCTTTTTATTTATATCAGAAACAGCTTCTGCTGTTTTGTTCTTAATCCTTTTATCCCGGCGGCCGTCATACATCTTAAACAGATTTAAACGCAATGCATTGCTGACAACACAAAAACTTGAAAGACTCATCGCAGCCGCACCAAACATCGGATTCAGCTTCAGTGCAAATAATGGGAACCAAACACCTGCGGCCAGTGGAATCCCAATAACATTATAAATAAATGCCCAGAAAAGATTCTCATGAATATTGCGTAATGTCGCACGGCTCAGACGAATCGCTGCAGGCACATCGCTTAAGCGGCTCTTCATCAGTACAACATCTGCCGCATCAATGGCAATATCTGTACCTGCACCAATGGCAATCCCGATATCTGCGCTTGTCAGTGCCGGTGCATCGTTAATACCATCACCAACCATCGCAACCTTGCCCTGCTGCTTCAATGCTCTGATAACAGCCTCTTTACCATCCGGAAGCACCCCGGCAATCACCTCGTCAACCCCGGCAAGCGCACCTACAGCATTAGCAGTACGTTCATTATCACCGGTCAGCATCACAACCTTGATACCCATATTCTGAAGTTCTTTAATTGCCTTCGGACTATCCTCCTTGATAACATCTGCTACAGCAATCAAACCAAGCAGTTTGCCATCTGCCGCAAAATAAAGCGGTGTTTTTCCTTCCATTGCGAGCTGTTCTGCTTTTTCTCTCATTGCATCACTGACAGATGCCTTCTGCAAAATAAATTTCAGATTACCACCGGCAAGCTGTCTGCCATGCCATGCACCAGTCAGACCATTACCGGCAACTGCTTCAAAATCATCTACAGCATCTTTTTCAATGGCTTTTTCCTCACCATAAGTTACAATCGCACGTGCCAGCGGATGCTCACTCTTTAATTCCAGTGCGTGTGCTGCACCAAGCAATGTAGCTTCATCAATATCATTTTCTGAAATAATATCTGTCACCTGAGGTTCGCCCTTTGTGATTGTACCTGTCTTATCCAACGCTACAATGGCTGTTTTACCTGTTTCTTCAAGAGATACCGCTGTCTTAAACATAATACCATGCTTTGCACCCATACCGCTGCCGACCATAATTGCCACCGGTGTTGCCAGACCAAGGGCACAAGGACAACTAATGACAAGTACAGAAATACTTCGTGCCAACGCAAACCCGATACCATATCCGGCAATCAGCCAGACAATGAGTGTTACAATTGCAATAGAAATAACTGCTGGTACGAAAATACCAGATACACGGTCAGCTACCTTGGCAATCGGTGCTTTCGTTGCTGCCGCATCGCTGACCATCTGGATAATCTGGGAAAGCGTTGTGTCCTGACCGATACGTGTTGCTTCACATCGAAGGAAACCTGACTGATTTAATGTTGCCGCTGACACACTGTCCCCGACAGCTTTATCCACCGGAATACTCTCACCTGTCAGCGCAGATTCATTCACTGCACTCTGACCTTCAAGAACAACACCGTCCACAGGAATATTTTCACCAGGTCTGACCACAAATACATCCCCGATGCGTACCTGTTCAATATTAACTTCTACTTCTGCACCATCTCTGACAACAGTTGCAGTCTTTGGTGCCAACTTCATAAGTCCCTTTAAGGCATCTGTTGTTTTGCCTTTTGAGCGCGCTTCCAACATCTTGCCAACTGTAATCAATGTCAAAATCATTGCTGCAGATTCAAAATAAAATTCATGCATGTAGGACATCACGCCTGCCATATCACCTTTGACCTGTGCATCTGTCATTGCAAATAATGCATACACGCTGTATACAAAGGATGCACCTGAACCTAAAGCAACAAGTGTATCCATGTTCGGTGAGCGATGCAGTAAACCTTTAAAACCATTCACAAAGAACTTCTGGTTAATCACCATAATCATCGCTGTAAACAAAAGCTGTACCAGTCCCATGGCCACATGATTATCTGCCATAAATGACGGCAGCGGCCAGCCCCACATCATATGCCCCATGGATACATACATCAGCGGAATTAATAAAACTACTGATGCTATCAAACGTTTTTTCATCAATGGTGTTTCTCTGTCTTTAAGCATATCCTCCTGAACTGATTGTGACTGTGCCGCACTCGCTGCCCCTGAATTTCCCGCATTTTTCTTTGAAGCACCATACCCTGCATCTTCAACCGCCTGAATAATTGCCTCCGGCGATGCGGTGCCTTCAACACCCATAGAATTTGTCAGTAAACTCACTGAGCAGGATGTCACACCAGGCACTTTAGATACAGCTTTTTCAACTCTTGATGAGCATGCTGCGCAGCTCATCCCAGTTACTGTATATTGTTCCAACTTTAAGCCTCCTGTTTACATATCATTTCATAAGTTTCTGTAAAGTATTCACAAGTTCACCAATGACTTCGTCATTGCCCTGACGAATATTATCCGCAACACAGGTACGAATATGATTTTCCAAAAGCTGTTTGTTAAAGCTGTTTAATGCCGCATTCACTGCAGCCACCTGCACCATAATATCCGGACAATACGCATTCTTTTCAAGCATCCCCTGAATCCCACGCACCTGACCTTCAATCCGCTTCAAACGATTCATCAAATCTTTATATTCTTTTTCAGAACGCTCTTTATGCTTCTGAATACAACATTCTTTATCACTGCCACAACAATCACACATACTATTCTGACTCCTTTCATATACCCCTTGAGGGTATCTTTACTCGCATTATATACCCCATAAGGGTATCAAGTCAAGCCCAATTTATTAACTTTTACGATAAAAAATCCCTGCACCCACCTACGGGATGCAGAGATTTTTCTTTTGTATATTTTATGAACCTATTTAATTTTCAATTATCTGAACGCATCAATCGCGATTCATTTCCCCTTTGAGATTATATATCCCTCTTTTGATACTGAATGCACTTAAAACTATACAAAAATCAACGCTCTTAACGATGATGCCATGTGCTTCTTGAAAGCAGAATCAACATCGGGAAGATTTCAAGGCGGCCTGCCAACATATCTACAATCAAAACAAGTTTTGAAAGAATACTGTAATCACCGTAGTTACAGGTCGGACCAACGACTTCAAGACCCGGTCCGATATTGTTAAAGCAGGATAATACTGCTGAGAAGTTTGTCGTCACTGAAAAACCATCCAGCGATACGATAATAAAACTTAAAATAGTAATAACAACATACGCAGCCAGATAAGCATTTGTTGTATCAAGCACTTTTTCACTGACCATCGCATTATTATTGCGTACAACCTGAATCTTCTGAGGATTTAATACTTTACGGATATTTCTGCGCAAACTCTTAAATACAAGCAACGCACGTCCACACTTAAATCCACCACCGGTACTGCCGGCACACGCCCCTATCGTCATCAAAAACAATATAATTGCCTTTGAAAATGCTGGCCACAAATCAAAGTCTGTCGTTGCAAAACCCGTCGTCGTCACGATACTTGCCACCTGGAAAGCCGCATGACGAATCGTTTCACCAAGGGTATCATACATACCGCGCACATTTAATGTAAGCATCACAATACTTGCCAAAACAATACCCAGATAAACATGCAGTTCCTCATCCTTCAATACAGCCTTCACCTGTTTAATCAGCAATAGATAATAACAACTGAAATTGACACCAAACAACAACATAAACACTGTACATACATTCTGAATATACGGACTGTAACTTGCGATACTGTCATTTTTAATACCAAATCCACCTGTACCCGCTGTACCAAACGCCGTACAAATCGCATCAAATACAGGCATTCGCCCAATCAATAAGAAAATAATATTGACAACTGTCAACAAAATATAGATGCAATACAAAATCAATGCTGTCTGCTTCATTTTCGGTACAAGTTTACCAACATTTGGTCCAGGGCTCTCTGCCCGAAGTAAATGCATCGTAAATCCAGTATTTTTACCAACCATCGGCACAAGGGCAAGTAAGAATACCAGCACACCCATACCACCAATCCAGTGACTGAAGCTTCGCCAGTATAAAAGACTCTTTGACATCGCCTCAACATCTGACAGAATTGATGCACCTGTTGTTGTGAAGCCAGATACCATCTCAAACAAAGCATCAATATAAGAAGGAATCTGACCAGACAGATAAAATGGCAGGCATCCAAGCAAACTCATCATTATCCAACTTAAACTGGCACAAACCAAACCTTCTCTTGCATAAAAACCTCGCTGTGCACTTCTGCAAAAAAGATACAACGCAGCAAATATTACCACAATAATACCAATACTTAAAAGAAATGACCGGATCACCGTCCAGTCGCCCTCATACAAACTGATGAGCAGTGCCGGAATCATAAATGCCGCTTCAATGGCCAATGTTAGGGAAATAAAACGACCAATCATCTTATAATTCATATCTCATAACCTCAACCATCTGTTATTATTCAAATATATCATCTAACTGATAAATCACATTACCGCTGATCGTCACAACGATAACTGTATCGCCCACTGAAAAATATGAATCACCCCTGGCAATTTCCGTCTTACCCTTATGGGTAATACATGCCAGAAGAACATTTTTACGAATCTTCAAATTCTTCAATGGCACACCATCATAATGTGTTGATTTATCCACAACAAATTCAACAGCCTCTGCACGGCCGTCTGCAATGTTGTGCACCGTCACAGCCGCACCTGTCTGATTCTTCATAGCACGCACATATCGTGTAATTGTACTACAGCTTAATTCCTTTGGGCAAACTACACTGCCCAGTGCCAGACTGTCCAAAATCTTGTTATTTGCAGTGTGTCCAACCTTTGTAATAATCTGTGAAATACCACGATGTTCACCATAAAGCGAAATAATCATATTAGTTTCATCAATACCCGTCATCGTAATCAGCGCATCGCACTGCTCAAGACCTTCACTCTCCAGTAGTGTCTGACTGCTGGCATCTCCCTGAATAATACTGGCCTGCGGCAACGCTTCTGCAAGCTGCAGACATCTGTCGTGATCCTTTTCAATCAACTGTACATAAATTCCACTTCTAATCAGTTGCTCAGATAAATAATACGCCAGACGACTGCCACCACAAATCATCACACGCTTAACTTTATGCGTGATAATTCCAAGATTTTTCAGAAGATGTTCCAGTTCGTCCACTGTACCTGTTACAAAAATACGGTCACCTTCCTGAAGTACAAAATTACCACCGGGAATAACCACATTATCCTGTCGTTGTACCGCACAAATCAGCACCTTGCATTTGACAATCTGATTCATCTCACTCAGTGCAACATTACATAATTTATTACCTGATTTTAACTTTAATTCTACAATTTCCACACGACCCTTTGCAAAAGCCTCGCGTTTTAAAAAGCCCGGATATTTTAAAAGTCTTTCTATCTCATCTGCAGCCTGTTTATCCGGATTCACAGTCAATGACAACGCAAACGCACGCTTCATCATATATATCTGATCACCATATTCCGGATTACGAATTCTTGCAATCGTATGAATATTCGTATTCATCACATATGCTGTCATACAACTCAGCAGATTCACCTCATCTGAACCAGTTGCCGCAATCAGCAAATCAGCCTCATGAACCCCTGCCTGCTCAAGTACATGCATCGCTGCACAGTTTCCCTGAACTGCCATAACATCATATGTTTCCATACTTTCTTCCAGGACCTCCGGCTTAATATCAATAATTGTCAAATCATTTCCTTCAGCAGATAACTGTCTGACAAGTGTCTTTCCGACTTTACCGTCGCCTGCAATCAGAATCTTCACATCGTTTTCCTCCTAAAATCACAAAAACAATCTTCGCAACCCTTATTATATCAGTTCGCCGTAGAAAGGCAATGATAAATCCTGCTTTTTGCTATAAAAGTTCAACATACTTGCACCTTTCGATAAAAACAGCGCAGCAGTTCAAAAACTACTACGCTTAAAAGTATGACTTTTTTATCTTTAGAGTGCACATTTATTCTATGTTTTTGCTTCTATAGTCTACCAGATAATCACAGGTGTGCCTACCGTAATGTTCTCATAAATCGTTTTAACACTGTTAAATGGCGTATTAACACAACCATGTGAACCATTATAAATATAATAGGAACCGCCGTAGCTGCTTCGCCAGGATGCATCATGAATACCATACGTATTCCCCTTAAACGGCAGCCAGTAAGTTACCTTGGATTCATATGGATCATCCGGATTGATGCTAACAAGAGTCACATTCATCTGTTTATTATTCAGATAGAAAGCACCTCTTGGTGTATCATGCCCTGTACTTGATGTACCTGTTGTGACATCTGTGTCCACAAGCAGCTTGCCATTTTTATAATACCACATATGTTGGTTATCAATACTAATTTCCACATATGTATTACCGATATCATTCTCACCCCAGGACGGTGCTTCTGAATCATATTCAATATCTCTTGTCACATCTTCACCGGCAATAATCTCTTTGTAAATCTGCTCAGTTTCATTATTAGCTGCGATTGACCATCCAAGTGTACCAGGCTGAATCTTCACCGTATTACCATAAGAATTCACAAAATTTCTTGTCTTATGAATCGTATCGTATTCGTCCTCCATATCATACATATAGGAACGAATCTTTTCCTTATCCAGTGCTAATTCACCATCTTCATCCTGATACAGCCACTTGCTGATCTGCTCAGAATTAATCACCTCTGTCGTATCTGCAACATTCAACGTAATCGTAACGTCTGTATATTTGTGAATCTGATCTGTCACTTCTTTAAATTCCGGAGTTTCCGTAGTAATAGCTGGCTGTACATAGCATCCCTCTGCATCAAGGTCAATTCTGTTCTGATTATTTAAAATTGCCTGTGATACAACCTCATAAAGCTTATCTGTATCTACCGTCGTTCCCTGAGTTTCAGGAACAATCTTAATGCCATCCGTATAGTCTACATAAGCATCTGTTGGTGCCGTCACATCGGGTCCACTGACACAATCCAGCGCATTCAATGCACTTCTTAACTTGTCTTCCTCAAATCCCGGCTTTCCCTCTGCTGTATAATAATTAATATCAGACAGATGACTAATCCAATTCCACATACCCTGCTCAGCTTTAATCTCTGACACACTGTCAAATGTTGCCAGATATCCTATATCCTCACTTGTGAGTACTTCCTGCTTGTCCTCACGCTCATTTAATTTCAGAGTGTATGACTGGCGATGTTCCTTAAGCTTTTCTTTAACCTCATCTACCGTCAAATTGGAACAATCCACGCCATTAATCCATGTTCCGGGATAATACCGATCCGCATAATGGACGGAAATAATGCAATATATCATTACAAGAATCGCAACCGGCACTATAATTGCCAGTGTTGCGCCTACTATCTTTCTTCTCATTCTTAACTCTGCCTTTCATCTCTTAGAAAGTTTTCCTTGTTATTGTGTATCTTTTTATGCTTACTTGCCTTTCTAGTATACAAAATATAAAAGGTTAAATTGTTTGTTATTTATGAAAAATATATTACGATTTCATTAAGTTTTTTGCGTTATATTCAAAAACAGTTCCTTCCTACAATCTTGCATACATAATTTGCTCTGTTTAACACATACTATCCCTTATCCTGATATCAACGTAATCCTATGATTCCGATGATATCAGAATAATCTAAACTGCAAAGGAGATTTTTATTATGGAAAAAAATACCTGTATTGCTTGTTCAATCGAACAGTGCCGTCATCACGCAGAAAGAGAAAACTACTGTACACTTGACAAAATCAAAGTTGGTACCCATGAAGCAAACCCTACAAGCTGTGAATGTGCAGACTGTGAATCTTTCGCAGTGAAATAATCTTATTTCTATAAATGGCTGTTTTGTGCCAAATCAAAATGGCAGCATAAACAACGGCCCTTTATAACAGTTTCACCGGAATCAGTCTGCTTATATTCTGATTCCGGTGAATTTTTAATTCGTTTTATCCACATTATCCCCAAGAATCTCTTCCTGTTTTCTTCCACAGAAATTCTTGTCGAATTTTGTCTTATCCTCTTGTTATCCACAGGTAATCCACCATTTTTGTCTTAGTTATCCACATTTTGTGGATATCTTATCTACATATAGTGGATGATGTTGTGGATAAATCAATATAATGATGTCTTCATTTTACTGGTACACAATATTGCATTTTGGCACAGCAAAATACTTTTTGAATGTTTAATTTTGTGGTGCCAGCATTACGTAATGGTATGGCACACCAAGACGTTCCAGAATCTTTTCTTCCCTGTGGTGGCAGGTAAATAAAATAATCTGGGATTTGTCCTGTTCCACAAGCCAGCCAAGCAAGCGTTCCATACGTTCATCATCATAATAGGCAAAGCCATCATCAATCAGCAGCGGCATCTCCTGATTTTCAAAAATCAGATCCGCAGCGCAAAATCTCAAAGCAAAGTACATCTGGTCTACCGCACCCATACTCAAACGGTTCAGCGGAATATTCTGTGTCATACCATCAATATGAATATTTAATTTATCATCCACCATGATTTTACCACTTTCCTGACCGGAAATCTGAGAAAAAATTTCTGCCACACGTTCATTCATCCTGCCACCAAACTGCTTTTGAATTTCTCCTGCTAAATCCTGTATCACCATCTTGGCCAGTGCAATCGCTTCTAATTCTATACGAAGCTTTTTATTTTTCTCGGAAATCTCCTTGCAGGAATCTTCATATTGTACCTGTCTGATTTCTAGCTTTTCCAATTCCTCCAGTGTCCATTCAAGCTTTTCCCTCTGACTTGAAACCGTACTTTTCTGCGCTGTCCATTCCTCAAGCTGCTTTTGCAGGCTTTCAGTCTGCGTCGGTTCGGTCAGTCGTACACCATATTTGCGCTGATAAGGCTCAAGCTTCTTCTGAATACTGCCAAGCTGCTGTTTATACTGCTGTACATCAATCTCATCCACAGGCTTCTTAAAAGAAGTCTTTCCAAGTGCCGCAATCGCAGCCGCAAGCAGACAGCCTGTAATCACTTTAAATGAGAATTTATCAATCGTAAAAATTAACTGTACAAGCATAAATAAAACTGCCAGAACCGTAAGCCCGATAAATAACAAAAAACTGCGCTGGGTCAGTAAATGAATCTTCTTGCCGCCCGCCTCTGCTGCATCCTCCTCAGCTTTTAAGGACTGCATCAGCATCCGTCGTTTTTCCAGAAGCCTCACGCCCTCCATGCGTTCCTTCTGCTCCTGCTGGCGAAGCTCTGATATCCTGTGTCTGCCGGCAGCCACCTGTTTATCTAACTGCTGTTCCTGCATCGTCAGTTCATTCATTTGTTTTTTTACATCTTCTATCTGTTGCTGCAGGTCATCACTTGTCGTTTCTTTGCCATCTGCCAAAGGGTGCTGCGGCATAGATATCGTCTGCTTCTGAATTCGGCTGTTTTCTGCAGTCAGCCATGCTGTTGCCTGACTGATATCAATCGCTTCATCCTTTGTCATCGACATATTCGCAAGATAACTCTGTAATGACACCGCAAACTTATCATCAATCCGGCTTTCTCTCTGGGCAATACTCACTGTATTTTTAAAATTCGCTTCATTTAATCCTGGAATCAGTTCATCAATCCGACCTGTTGCCAAATGCACTTCCTCACCAGTCTGGTGATTAAACACGCGAAATACCTGATGGTCCTTGTGAAAATCTCTGTACAGACGCCATGAATTACCTTCATGCTCAATTACCATCATGCCCTCATAGGCCTGTCCGTTCTCCCACGGAAAATATCTCGTATATTCATCATTTGCAGCGCCTTTTCCTCTTAATCGCTCCACACCAAACAACATCGCATGAATAAAATGATGAATCGTTGATTTACCTGCTTCATTGCCCCCATATATGATATTGACTCCGGGATTTAACGTAATATCCTTTTGATGAAATTTTCCAAAATGGTTGATTTTTAGTTCTTTTATAATCATCTGCTCATCTCCACATGCCTGCATATCTCACACGCTACCCGATTATTTTCTGTCCATCGTCTGAAATAATGCTTTGAGTCCATAATATAATGCCTTTTCCTTAGACACCTCCTCGGCAGGTAAATTCCGTATACGTTCAATAAACATGCCGATAATATTATCCTTATTCTTCATATATATCTCATCAAAATCATAGTCTGGCCGTGTATCATCTGCAACATCCACAACCATCCCAAGTTTATACACATCTTCAGCCGAAACTTCAATATCTGGATTCCTAAAACCTGTCAATGTCACCTTAAAAATATTCTGCATGCCCTGAAGTTCCATCTCTGTGCGCAAAAGATCAAGTGCCATCGTCCATGGCATCGTTCCGTCCATACACACACTGACAGACACATAAGACCTTGTAGGCAGCTTAACAAAAGATGTCTGAAGAACGCCGTCCTCATACTGACCAAGCACATAACCGTGTGCACCCTCGTCATTCTTATCAATAGGAGAAAGCGCACCTGCATACGCCATCTTTCCATCATACATCATCTGTGGTTTATGGATATGTCCCATCGCCACATAATCAAACCCTGCCTTCGCAATCTGCTCATACTTCATCGGAATATGCTGTGCATCACCACCATGTGCCAGTAAAATATGACATCCATTCTCCTTCACCGGACACAGACAATCATACATCGGATCTGTCACTTCATAATCCATATAACTCAAACCATAAATATATGTCTGAACATCTTCAAAATAAAAACACTCCGCCTTTGCATTACTGAAAAAATAAACATTCTGCGCCCACTGCATCTTGCGATACAAAGAATCCTGGCGCAAATAATCATGGTTGCCCGCCATCAGCACAACCTTCGTCGGTTTAAGCTTTTCAAACCGATAATTCACTTCCTTTAATTCCCGCATCAACGGCTGTCTATGAAATAAATCACCCGCAATCAGAAGAAAATCTGCCTTTTCCTCTCTGACTTTTTCCAAAAGTGCATCAAATCCATCCCATATTTCCTGCGCCCGCTGTTTCGCCCAAGGCATTGATGCATCCGGTGTCGCGCCCAGATGCACATCCGCTATATGAATAAATTTCATACTCATTCACACTTCCACTTTCTCAACTTGTCAACTCGTGTTATGATGTAAGTGTTAAAAATAAAAATTGTGTCTGCACAAGAGAATAATTTCTATCACCTGCATCCATTCGCTGTAATAACTATAACATTCCCTGTGCATTTTTGCAACCATATGTTCGATTTTTATTTAGACAAAATGCGACATAAAATGACACAATTAAATGACGTCAAATTCAAAATTATTGGAGTCCTGACATCATCATACACAAGGAGGAATTTTCATGATACGTCTTGCTTTTATTGGTTCCAGCATGATTGCCGGAAAATTTGCAGAAGCAGTTCAACTGCTTCCTGACACTTATACTTTAGACACAATATATTCCAGAACAGAAGAAACTGGTCGCAGTTTCGCCGACCAATATGGATTTACTCATGTTGTAACGTCATTGGAAACTCTTGCCGAAACTTCCAGTGTTGATGCTGTATACATCGCATCGCCAAATATCTGCCATTTTGCTCAATGTAAGCTGATGCTTGAGCATGGCAAACATGTTATTTGTGAAAAACCGCTGACAACTGCTTTGGATGAAGAAAAAGAATTATTTGCCCTTGCAAAAGAAAAACATCTGATTTTACTTGAAGCCATGCGCCCTGCCTTTGACCCATCCACTCATGTCGTCATGGACAATCTGGAACGTCTTGGCACAATTCGTCGTGTTGATTTGCCTTACTGCCAGTATTCATCCCGCTATGACAAATTTAAAGAAGGTATTGTTACCAATATATTTAATCCTGCCATGGGAGGCGGCGCACTGTTTGACCTTGGCATTTATCCAATTTATTATCTCGCAATGGTTATGGGATTGCCGCAAACTCTCCACCGTATTCAGATTCCGCTGCGCAATAACGTCACAGGCTGTGGTGCAATCCTTGCAGGCTACCCGGAATCTGTTGCAACAGTGACTTATTCTAAAATCAATGAATCTGCACTGCCAGCAACAATTCAGGGTGAAAAGGGTTATTTGACGATCAATAAAATGAACGACCCTTCCGTCATTAAATTCTGTGATGGTAAAGGTCATGAAGAAGTGCTTTATGAACGCGGCGAAGAAAATAATATGATTTATGAGGCACGCGCTTTCGCTGAGATGATTGACGGCAAACGTTCTCCTGAAATTTATGAACATTATTCATTAACTGCCATGCAGATTATAGAAGGCTATGACACAGTCAAATAACTAAACAAACATAAATAACAATAATATTATAAGAAAAATCATATTTGCAATTGTAAACTGAATAAAATATTTTCCTTTTATTGCACTATTTTCTTTTGCTATATATTTAAAACTAATTAAACTGGCCATCGAAGCAATCAATGTTCCCAGACCACCAATATTAGTCCCTATTATCAGAGCTTTTAATTGCCCGGTAAAGCCTGCCAGCAAAACAGCAGCCGGAACATTGCTCATCACCTGACTTGCCACAACCGCAGTCACCGCTTCATGGCCAGTAATCATTTTCTGTAAAAATGCACAAAACCATGGTATCCTTCCCAGATTCCCTATAAAGATAAATAGCGCAACAAATGTGCCAAGCAATGCGTAATCCACATGTTTAAGTACATCTCTGTTCCGCATCAGTGAATATAAAAGAACCAGCATCAATGGAATTATAAATGATATCACATGTGCGACACTTAAAAGACTGACCACAAAAAAAATAAAATAAACTATCATATATTCTGTCGCACGCTGCGTATTTTTCTGCACACTATCCTTTTTTCGTGCATATAAAAACGCCATATCCTCTGTTGCTGATATTTTTTTCCTTGCAGATGCAAACATAATCCACAACAGTAACAATACGAATGAAATCACTGTATATGGCAACATCAATTTTATAAAATCGCCAATATTCATCTGAGCTTTTCCATATAAATATAAATTCTGCGGATTACCAATCGGCGTAAGCATACTGCCAAGATTCGCAGCAATTGTCTGCATCACAACGACTTTTAATATCCAGTAATATCGAATATCCTCCGGTAAATGTTTCATCACAATCATTGTCAGTGGTACAAATGTAATAAGTGCAACATCGTTTGTAATAACCATAGACAGAAAAAAACATAACATAACAAGCAGCAGTACAATACTTGTCATATGATGTACTTTTGAAAGTAATGTCCGTGCCAGTATATCAAACAACCCAACTCCCCTGAATGCTGAAACAATCGTCATCAGGCAGAATAAAATACCTAATGTCCGAAAATCAATATACGAAATATACTGCCCGTCCGGAATCACAATAAACATTGAAATTATTGCAAGAATAACCGCAATAGATAATACTGTTTCTTTTTTGAAAAAATTTCCTGTATTTTTTATAAACTTCATTTATATAAGATCCTTCATATATTTTTTCATATGAAAAATCCTTTCCAAATAATAGTACATTCGTACTTTACCAGAAAGGATTTTATCTAACTTGAATTTGTTACTTTATTTTTATAATTCGCAGTTATTTACTGTTCTTGGGAATGGAATGACGTCACGGATATTTGTCATACCTGTGAGGTACATCACGCAGCGTTCAAAGCCAAGACCATAACCTGCATGTCTTGTTGAACCGTAACGACGAAGATCAAGATAGAAATCATAATCTTCTTTCTTAAGTCCAAGTTCATCCATACGTGCTGCAAGTTTTTCGTAATCGTCCTCTCTCTGGCTGCCACCGATGATTTCGCCGATACCAGGTACAAGAAGGTCCATAGCTGCAACAGTCTTGTTATCATCATTAAGCTTCATATAGAAAGCTTTGATTTCCTTTGGATAATCAATAACAAATACTGGGCGTTTGAAAACCTGTTCTGTCAGATAACGTTCATGTTCTGTCTGAAGGTCTGTGCCCCATTCTACTTTGTATTCGAACTGATCGTTGTGCTTCATCAGGATATCAACAGCTTCTGTATATGTGACACGGGCAAAATCTGAATTTGCAACGTGTGTCAGACGGTCGATAAGTCCCTTATCCACAAACTGGTTGAAGAACTTCATCTCTTCAGGTGCATTTTCCATTACATAGTTGATGATATATTTCATCATTGCTTCTGCAAGTTCCATGTTATCTTCAAGATCCGCAAATGCGATTTCAGGTTCAATCATCCAAAACTCTGCAGCATGACGTGTTGTGTTGGAGTTTTCTGCACGGAATGTAGGTCCGAATGTATAAATATTTCTGAAAGCCATTGCGAATGTTTCGCCGTTTAACTGACCACTGACTGTAAGGTTTGTTGGTTTGCCAAAGAAATCTTCTTTGAAATCAACCTGTCCATCCTCTGTCTTAGGAATATTGTTTAAATCCATTGTTGTGACCTGGAACATCTCGCCTGCACCTTCACAGTCGCTGCCTGTGATCAATGGAGTGTGTACATAAACAAACTCTCTTTCCTGGAAGAACTTGTGGATTGCGTAGGCAATCAGGGAACGTACGCGGAATACTGCCTGGAATGTGTTTGTTCTAGGTCTTAAATGAGAAATTGTTCTCAGATATTCAAATGTATGACGTTTTGGCTGAAGTGGGTAATCCGGTGAAGATGCACCTTCAACTTCAACTTCTTCTGCCTGAATCTCAAATGGCTGTTTTGCATTCGGTGTTGCAACAAGTGTACCTTTGACAATCACTGCTGCACCAACATTTAAATGGCTGATCTCATCGAAATTTGCCATCTTATCATGGTATACAATCTGAAGTGGCTGGAAATAAGAACCGTCATTCATTGTGATAAATCCAAATGTCTTGGAATCTCTGACTGTTCTGATCCATCCGCCAACAGTAATTTCTTTATCAATATATGCTTCTCTGTTCTTGTACAATTCACGCACAGTTGTCAGTTTCATAATCTAGCCTCCAAATCTTTTCTCTATTCGCCTGATATTGGGTTCAAAATCTCTTTTGCCCCCTGTTATCATCTAATCATAGCACAACCTTTTGAATTTATCCACCAGAAATTTTAAATATTTCCCGGACTGAACATTTCCCGGACAAATCTGTCAATGTTGCTGTTCACGCCTTGTGAATATATCTCGCCAAATGCCTATTTCAACGTGATTTTCTTCTCGCCAACTGTTTTTAAAAGCCTTTCCAGTGTTGGCGCCGCTCCAATAAGCTGTTTTAACGTCTGATATTTTTCATCCGGCACACAAGGCTTCAAACTGCCTTTTCGCACTGCGCGGATCAAAATATTTTTCGGCGTGTGTTCCATATCGATAAATTCAAGAATCTGTGTCCTGTAACCCACACTCTCCAAAAGCATTGCACGCATGCTGTCCGTTGCCAGCGCTGCGAAACGCTCTTTTATCAGGCCATACTGACACATACCCTCCAGTGCTTCTGACTTCATTTTCTGATTTAATTCATGCTGACAGCATGGCACAGATAAAATAACACCGGCGTTCCAAAGGACCGCCTTATATAATGCATAATCGGTAGCCGTATCACAGGCATGCAGTGTCACGACCATATCAACACTGTCTGTACCCTCAAAATCTGCAATATCTCCATGCAGAAATTCTAAATCTGTATAACCGCAGCGTCTGCTCAAATCATTACAATGCGCGATGACATCCTTCTTCAAATCCAGTCCGATAATATGCACATCATAGCCCTGAAGCTTTCTTAAATAATAGTACAGCGCAAAAGTCAGGTAAGATTTACCGCAGCCAAAATCGATAATATTTAATTTTCTGCCCTTTGGCAGTTCCGGCAAAATATCCTCCACAAACTCAAGATATCGGTTAATCTGTCGAAATTTGTCGTAACGTTTTTTGACAACCTGTCCGTTTGGCATCATCACACCAAGTTCAACAAGAAAATCCACAGGCTTGCCTTCTTCAAGCACATATCGTTTTTTACGATTGTGGTCCAGATTAATCTCCAGAGTTTTACCGGATGTAGCATTTTGCATCTGCTTTTTCTTCACAGTCACATTGCCTTTTTTACCAATTAAAATCGTTATCTGCATACTGTCTGTCAATGCCTGCACCTGTTTATAATGCCCGAAAATCATCGCCGCAATCACATCTGAGGCATGTCCTGCATCCTTACAATCCACATTTTCGTGAAAGACCTGTGTGCCTTCATAACGCACAATCTGCATATATAAAATGTCTTTGATTTTGACTGGCCGGATTTTAATTTTTTTCACAGTATTTTGCTTGTCCATCACGGAACTAATCGTCATATCTCTTAAACGTTCATTCAAAATTTCTGCCAATATTTCTTTTAATTTTTCCATTATGCTTCTCCCAGTTTTTATGATGCCACATATTCACCGATAGCCTTTTTCATGCGTGCAAGCGCTTCCTGCACCAGACTTCTTGGGCAAGCCAGATTAAAACGCACATAACCCTCGCCCTCTTTACCAAAGAACAGACCGTCATGCACATGAAGTTTGCATTTTTCCATAAAGAAATTCTTCAATTCCTCCTGCGCCAGTCCAAGGGCTCTGCAATCTACCCACACAAGATACGTGCCCTCCGGTTTATATACTTTCAATTTTGGAATATTTTCGTGAATATACTCTACAAACAAATCCACATTGCCCTCAAGATACTCCAACAGTTCATCTACCCACTGTTCAGATTTGCCGTAAGCGCCAATTACCATCGCTTCTTCAAAGGAATTGCCGCCATCTGCATGAAGTTTTTTGAAGGTCTGCATGAATTTTTCCCGCAGTTCTTTATTTTTCACAATACAATGCGCAATCTGCATACCCGCCAGGTTAAATGTCTTGGATGGCGCTGTACACACGATACATCTGTCTGCAATTTCCTCGGACAATGAAGCAATCACCGTATGCGGATGTCCTTTATACACCAAATCACCATGAATATCATCTGAAATAATATACAAATTGTGTTTCATACAAACATCTGCCAACGCCTGCAGTTCTTCTTTTGTCCAGACTCTGCCGCAAGGGTTGTGTGGATTGCATAAAATCACTGCCTTTGTTTTTGGTGTAATCTTCTGCTCAAAATCCTCCAGATCCATCGTATAATAACCGTTGTCCTCTTTCATCTGACTCTCCACAATCACACGGTCATTATCCTTAATACTTGAATAAAACGGGCCATAAACCGGTGTCTGAATAATAATCTCATCTCCCGGCTCAGATACAGCTTTAATTGCCGCACACAAACCTGAAACAACGTTCGGTGTATGGCAAATCCAATCTTTTTCAATATCATAATGATGACGTTTATGCATCCATGAAACAATCGTTTCTGCATATTCATCATCGTTAAACTGATAGCCATAAATCTGACGGTCAACCACCTTCTGCATTTCCTCAGTGATCGCTAGCGCTACACAAAAATCCATATCCGCAACCCACATTGGAATAATACCTTCGCTGTCTTTACCTTCTTTACTTAAAATATCCCATTTAAAACTATTTGTATTTCTTCGGTCTATCACTTTGTCAAAATCGTACATTTTCATCTTCTCCTTTATCCCCTGACATAAATTTACCCAATTTTTATATAGACGTCGTTTTAATCCTGGCATATAAATTCCTTTATTTTATTATCGTCCATACACTTTTTCTATTTTAGCATAGTTCTAATTTAAATTCATCCTGATTTTTCAATACACATTTTTTAATGCGCTTTACATGCTTCTATCCTGTTTTCTCATCTTTCGTACCTTGCAATTATTCTTACCGTTTTTATCCTTCGTCTTTATATTTTTGATTTTTTCTGATAATACCGTTGCCTGCGATAATTCATTTCCCCAAGCAATACTACCTGAATCAGGTTTTTGAGCCAGCTATCCTGCCCCCGGCAGCTCGTGCAATGTTTAGAAGCTTCAAACACCTCATCCTCCTCATACACCGGCATAAAGAAATTTTCAAGATATTTGGCTTTATCATAAATCCTTGCGGAAATCTGTTCAATCCCCGTTTTATCCGGATATTCATCAAACATAATACTTCCATCGTACTCCAACATATCACATTCCTCCTCCACGTAACCTAAAATCTCGATACTCATCGGGAGATACTGACTTTTCATATAATGCATATCATCCCGAAGCCGATTGCCCTGATAAGCCGGCGGATAATATTTGATTTTTGAACGTTCATCCTGTTCTGCCATAACAATCTCCATATTGTTTGTGCGTTTACATTATCTTATTCAAAAATATGATTTTGCGTACCTGTCCTATAGTTTTTGTTACTTTTTCTTAAAAAAAGTCTATGATAATCACATAAAAAAGTGTATTATACTTGTATATGAATATTTCCTATATTTCGGAGGTTTACAATGAAAGAAACAAACTCTATCACAGCAAGATATTCCGGTATTCTTGTACATCCTACATCTTTCCCTTCACCATACGGCATTGGTGACCTTGGCAAAGGTGCTTATGATTTTATTGATTTTTCAAAAGACGCTGGACAGACACTCTGGCAGTGCCTTCCACTTGGACCTACAGGTTTTGGTGATTCACCTTATCAGTCATTTTCATCATTTGCCGGACAACCGCTGATCATCAGCCCCGACAAGCTTATTGAAGATGGTCTTTTAACTAAAGAAGACATCGGCGAAGTGCCTCACTGGAATCCAGAACAGATTGATTACGGAACCGCAATTGCATGGAAGACAGAACTGCTCAGGAAATCCTATGTTCATTTCAAAGCTTCTACTGACAAAGAATTATTAGACTCTTACGATACATTCTGCGAAAAGTACGCTTACTGGCTCGATGATTATGCTTTATTTATGGCCCTTAAGAATTTACACGAAGGCCAGTCCTGGACAAACTGGGAGGAAAAATACAAATTTATCAAACCACGTACACGTACAATTGTTTCTAAAGAATGTGCCGAAGATATCAACTATTACAAGTTTGTACAGTTTATCTTCATGAAACAATGGACAGAGCTTAAAACCTATGCTAATGAAAACGGCATTAAGATTATCGGCGATATACCGATTTTTGTTTCTCCTGACAGTGCAGATGTCTGGGCGAACAAGCATTTGTTCCAGCTGGATTCCAAAGGCTATCCTCTTGCTGTTGCCGGTGTACCACCAGATTATTTCAGTGCGACAGGTCAGCTTTGGGGCAATCCTCTGTACGCATGGGATGAACATGCCAAAGAAGATTATGCATGGTGGACAAAACGTATTGAACATCAGCTTGAACTTGTGGACTACTTAAGAATTGACCATTTCCGCGGTTTTGAAGCTTACTGGTCTGTACCATATGGCGAAGAAACAGCCATAAATGGTGAATGGGTCAAAGGTCCCGGCAGCAACTTATTTAAGGCTATTCGCAAGGTACTTGGTGAAGATCTTCCTATTTTTGCAGAAGACCTTGGCATTATTACTGAAGAAGTTGAAGCATTACGTGACGAATTTGATTTTCCTGGTATGAAGGTGCTTCAGTTTGCATTCAATGACATTGCTGAAAGTACATTTTTACCGCATCAGTTTAAAACAAATAACTGCATCTGCTATACAGGTACGCATGATAATGATACAACCCGCGGCTGGTATGAAAATGCATCCGAATTATCTAAAGACAAAGTTCGCCGCTACATGAGCTGTGACGGCAGCATTATTACATGGGATTTCATCCGTACAGCACTGGCTACCTGTGCAAAATACGCAGTATTCCCAATGCAGGATTTACTCGGTCTTGACAACTCCGCCCGTATGAATACACCTGGTGTTGCAGCCGGCAACTGGGCATGGAGATATACAAATCATGCTTTAAATGCTGATATGGCCGCAAGATTAAAAGAAACCTGCGTATTATTCGGTCGTACAGGTGATATCGAAGAACCTGAAGAAGTTGAAGAAGAAACGGCTGCTTCTGAAAACATTGCAGAAAATACTGAACACATAATTTAATGGGAGATAATGTTACATGTTTCGCCTGATTATAATGCTCTTATATCTGGTGATTGTTTTTATCATCAGTATTCCGATGTGGATCTATTATTACATCCGAAGACGCCGCCATCCGGAAGCTGTTGCAAAAAGTGCACAGAAAGTTGTTGTATTTTTTCTTGACGGGCTCGTTTTCTTAAGCGGCAGCAAGATTATCGTCAAAGGCCTTGAAAATGTGCCTGAGGATGTACCGGTGCTTTATGTTGGCAATCATAAGAGTATTTTTGATATTATCGTCGGTTATCATTATGTCAAAAATAATACCGGTTTTATTGCCAAGGACTCTATGAAAAAGACGCCACTGCTCAGTACATGGATGGTGCTTATCAACTGCCTGTTTTTAAATCGTACTGATGTCCGTGAAGGGTTAAAGACGATTCTTAAAGGCATTGACCTTGTCAAAAACGGAACTTCCGTTTTTATTTTCCCGGAGGGCACACGTTCCACCACAGACGAACTGCTGCCATTTAAAGAAGGCAGTTTAAAAATCGCTGAAAAAACAAAATGTCCGGTGATTCCTGTTGCCATCAGCCACACCGATGATATTTTTGACAATCACATGCCACTTGTGAGAGCTTCAACGGTTGTTTATGAATTTGGCAAACCAATTAATTTAAATACATTGGATAAAGAAACCAAACGTCACAGCGGTGCTTATGTGCGCGATATCATTATTGAAATGCGCAGCCATCACGATGATATTATCCGTGAAGCTGCAGGCAAATAATGTTTTACTGATTTTGTTACAGGGAAAAATCCTTCTCTGTAAACTGTAAAATGACTTTTTCCTGTAAAATGACTATTTTCTCAGTCACACATTATTGCCAAATGCCTCAAAAGATGTTAAAATCTTACTTAAATGTAATAAGTAACGTAAGGAGGATGTATTGTGGAATTCACACCTATAGCATTAGCCGGTCTTAGTCCTTTTGCCATTACGATGATTGTGATTGCAGTTGTTTTGATTGCTGCACTCATTTTCCTTTATTTCTTCGGCAAAAAGCAACAGAAAAAGATGGACGAAAACCAGAAGGAAATCGATGCTGCTGCACAGCAGGTTACGATGTTGGTTATAGATAAAAAGAAGATGCGCCTTACCAAAGCAGGCCTGCCACAGATGGTTATCGATGCTACACCAAAGTACGCACGTCTGGCAAAGGTTCCTGTTGTTAAAGCCAAAGTTGGTCCAAGAGTCATGACATTGATTGCAGACGTCAACATCTTTGATATGATTCCAGTTAAGCAGGAAATCAAAGCCACTGTCAGTGGTATCTATATCACAAAAGTTCGTTCACTCCGTGGACCTGCCCTTGTCAAACCAGCCAAGAAAACTTTCCGTCAGAAGCTGATGGCTAAAGTTAAAACAAATCAGGCTGAACAGGCAGCACAGACAAAGAAATCTAACAAAAAGAAATAAGACGAAATCTTTTCATAAGCGATATATGTATGATGCATATATCGCTTATTTTTATATGCAACTTATTTTCCGATTATTTTTATAAAATTTTTCCTGAATTTTAGTTTATAAGTTTTGTTAAAAATTTTTTATCAAAGGTATTCAGACATATTTTTTTGTGATGTTTTTTTGAATTTTTTATGAAAACGCTGTAAATATTTGCTTATTTAGTGTAAGATATAGAAAGACTATTATTATGAAAGGAGTCTGTAATCCAAATTACAGCGAGGAATATGGCAACGAAAAATAACAAAAATTCAAACCAGCCTGCTGAAAAGAAAATGACACGTTATGATTTAAAGATGCAGCGTCGTCATCAGCAGGAAGTACGTGAAAAACGTATCTCCATGATTACGAAATGGGGTGCCGCAGTGGTAGCTGCCATTATCGTTATCGCTATCGGTGTATCCATTTACAACAACTATGCCGATAAGCACGGCGAATATGTTAAAGTCGGCAGTCATTCAATTAAGAGAGAGGAATATGACTTCTACTATGCACTCAGCCGTACATCATTTTTAAATTCTTACGGAAGTTACCTGTCTTACATGGGTGTTGATACTTCACAGGATATCGATTCCCAGACATACACACAGGATATGACTTACGGGGATTATTTTGCACAACAGGCCGTTGGTCAGATGCAGTCTACATATGCATTGCTTGACAAGGCCAACGAAGAAGGTTTCACTTATGATGCTTCTGAAGAACTGGCAAACTTTGAAGCTGATTTAAATGCTGCAGCATCAGAAAATAATGTATCCGCAGATACATATCTGACACAGCTTTACGGTGATGAAGCAACGCTGGATCACATCAAGACATATTATTCTAACTATGTCGTATCTACGATGTTCCAGAATCATATTTCTGAAAGCTTTGACATCACAGATGACGAGATTGATACTTACTATGAAGATAACAAAGATACTTACGACCTTGTTGACTACCGTATCTTTACAGTAAATGCTGACATTCCAGAAGATACAACTGAATCTGACGAAACTTCTGAATCTCTAACAGATGAAGAAAAAGCAGCCCAGGATGCTGAAAAAGAAGCTCAGACTACAGCAGCTATGGCAGAAGCTAAAGCAACAGCAGATGCATTTTTAGCTGAAGTTACAGATGAAGACAGCTTTATCAAACAGTGTGCTATTCATGACAGCAGTTATGCAGATGCTTCCGCTTCATTAAAAGAAGATGCAGCAAAATCAAGTATTTCACCAACAGATGTTGCTGACTGGCTCTTTGACGCAAGCCGCAGCGAAGGCGATACAACAGTCATTGAAAATACATCCAATAACAGCTATGCGATTGTTTACTTCATCGACAGAAAGATTAATGATGCACCAACAGCAAACTTCAGACAGATTGTTATTGCTGCAGATGCTTCTGCAGAAGATACAGACGCAGCTTCAGAAGAAGCTAAAAACAAAGCAGACGATTTACTTGCACAGTGGACAGCCGGCGATGCTACAGAAGATAGCTTCTCAGCACTTGCTAAGGCATCCAGCGATGATTCTTACACAAGCTCTAACGGCGGTCTTCGCACAGGTGTGAGCGCATCTGCACTCAGCACTGCACTTTCAGACTGGTTACTTGACAGCAGCCGTCAGGAAGGTGACACAACAGTTATCCAGAATGGTAACTACTATTATGTGCTCTACTATGTATCCTCAGGTGATGCTAAATGGCATGAAGATATTGAAAGTGCACTTCGTTCACAGAAACTTTCAGACTATATGACAGCCCTCAAAAAAGATTACACTGTCAAAGATACCCGTGCAAACTTAAAATATCTTGAACTTGAAAAAGCAGCCGCAGAAACAGAATCCGAAACGACATCTGAATCTACAGATGAATCCGCTGAATCAACAGATTCCGCTACAACAGATACATCTGAAACAACGGCAGAATAAAATTTAATAAGATATGATTGCTAAAAAAGGCAATGTCCAAATATCGGGTTCTTTCTGAATTTTGGGTATAACCAAATGAAACATTAGCGGGTATCAAATTGATACCCGCTTGTTTTATAATA
>CAKRHR010000026.1 GCA_934339005.1 uncultured Catenibacillus sp.
TACAGAACAACTGAAAGTAAATACTTTAGATGATCCAAAACGTTGGTGGGAAGTAATCGACCGTACTACAGGAGAAATAGTTCCTACAGATAAGTGGGAGTTTGATGAGTCCACAGGAGAAGTCGAGATCCAGACAAAACCATATCATGAGTATACAGTAAGTTTCCTTGCATTCCTTATTTGGGATCCGGTACATATGTACAATTTCATTACAAATGACTGGCAGGATACACCTCACCAGTTAACATATGATGTAAGACAGCCAAAGACGCAAAAATATGTAAAGGAAAAATTGAAAAGATGGTGTGAAGAAAATCCTCATATCGATGTAGTGCGATTTACAACTTTTTTCCATCAGTTTACATTGACATTTGATGATAAAAAAAGAGAGAAATTTGTTGAATGGTTTGGATATAGTGCAAGTGTAAGTCCTTATATTCTCGAAAAGTTTGAAAAATGGGCTGGGTATAAATTCCGTCCTGAATATATTGTTGATCAGGGCTATCATAATAGCATGTTCCGCATACCAAGCAAACAGTTTAGAGATTTTATCGAGTTTCAGCAGATAGAAGTTTGTGCACTTGCAAAAGAAATGGTTGATATTGTGCATTCTTATGGAAAGGAAGCTATGATGTTCCTTGGAGACCATTGGATCGGAACAGAACCTTATGGTAAATACTTTGCAAGTATCGGACTTGATGCAGTTGTGGGTTCTGTAGGAAGTGGTATAACACTTCGTATGATTTCTGATATCAAAGGTGTTAATTATACAGAAGGACGTCTTTTACCATATTTCTTCCCGGATGTATTCTGTGAAGGCGGAGATCCAATTGGAGAAGCGAGAGATAACTGGAGAAAAGCAAGACGTGCTCTGCTTCGTTCTCCATTAGATAGAATCGGGTATGGCGGATACTTAAAACTTGCAAGTAATTGGCCGGGTTTTATTGATGAAATTCAGAATGTTGTTACAGAGTTCCGTCAGATTCATGAAAATATGCAGGGAACATCTTCTTATGTGGCACCATTTAAGGTTGCAATACTCAATTGTTGGGGTGGACAGAGAAAATGGATGTCTAATCAGGTGCATCATGCAATCTGGCATAGAGAAACTTATTCGGCAGAAGGTGTACTTGAGTGTTTGAGCGGCATGCCATTTGATGTTGAATTTATTTCTTTTGATGATATAAGAAATGGTATTCCAGAAGATATTAAAGTTATCATTAATGTTGGTGATGCATACACTGCATTTAGTGGTGGTGAAAACTGGATCGATGAAACTGTAGTTACAAATATACGGCGTTTCGTGGATTTAGGCGGTGGATTTATCGGTGTTGGCGAGCCAACAGCTTACCAGCATCAGGGCAGATTCTTCCAACTGTCAGATGTACTTGGTGTAGATCGCGAGATGTGCTTCTCACTTAGTACAGATAAGTACAATGAGATGGATGCAAAGCATTTTATATTAGAAGATATTGATGGTAAAGTAGATTTTGGTGAATGGACAAACCGAGTTTATGCACAGGGTGATCATTATCAGATTCTTGCAATGGATGGAGAATACAGCCAGTTAGTTGTCAACGAATATGGTAAGGGACATAGTGTATATTTTGCAGGTCTTCCATATTCTCCTCAGAACTGCCGAATTCTTCTTCGTGCTATTTATTATGCAGCAGGCATGGAGAATGAGATGAAGCACTATTATGTAACAAATGTTGATACAGAAGTGACCGTATTCCAGAAAAGTAAAAAGATTGCGGTTATCAACAATTCTTCAGATGCACAGCACACAGATGTATTCATCAAAGGTAATTGTGTATATGAATTAGATCTGAAACCAGGTGAGATGCGCTGGGTAGATGATATTGAGTAAAGATAACTTATGAGAGGCGAAGATATGCGTTTCATATTTTATAAAGTAGTACTTTTTTAGTATAAGGAGGTTATTAGTAATGAAAAAGAAAAAAGTATTGGGTATGCTCTTAGCAGCATCAATGACAGCAGCTATGCTTGCTGGATGCGGCAGCACAACTGACAACAAAGTGACAAACAATGAAGAAAAGACAGAAACAAAAAATGACGTAGCAAGTGATACAACACAGGATGAAGCACAGGACGAAACACTTACAGTATGGTGTTGGGATCCGAACTTTAATGTTTATGCTATGAAACAGGCTGAAAAGATTTATCAGCAGGATCATCCAAACTTCAAGCTGGATATTCAGGAGAAGGTATATTCAGATATTGAAACAGCATTAATTACAGCAGCAGAAGGTAATGATTTCAGTACATTACCTGACATCTTCTTGATGCAGGATTATTCATTCCATAAGAATGTAATTAACTACCCTGGTATCTTTACTGAATTAACAGATTCAGGCATTGATTTCTCACAGTTTACTGCAGGTAAATTAGCAGATTCTACAATCGATGGCAAGAATTATGGTGTGCCATTTGATAACGGTGCAACAATTATGGCAATTCGTAAAGATATGGTTGAAGCAGCCGGTCTTACAGTAGATGATTTCAAAGATACATCATGGTCTCAGTTCATCGAATTAGCTAAAAAAGTAATCGATAAAAATGGTGTACCAATGCTTACATGCTCAGGCGGTTCTGAAATTATTATCGAAATGCTTCAGTCTGCAGGTGCATCACCAATGGTTGACGGCAAAGTTAACTTAGTTGATAATAAAGCTCTTAAAAAAGCAATCGAAACATATAAACAGCTTATTGAAGAAGGTATCATGGCTGACTACACTGACTGGGATAAGTATATTGCTTCTATGAATGATAGTAAAGCTGCTGGAGTTATCCAGGGTTGTTGGATCATGTCATCTATTCAGGCTGCAGAAGATCAGGCAGGTAAATGGGCAGTTGTTAACATGCCTAAATTAGATGATGTTGATGGTGCTACAAACTATGCAAACTGTGGTGGCGCAAGCTGGGCAGTATCTTCTAACTGTAAGAATACAGAACTTGCATTTGATTTCCTTAAAACAACATTTGGTGAAAGTGTAGCATTATATGACGACCTTCTTCCAAATGCAGGTGCAATCGCAAGCTTCTTACCGGCAGCAGAATCTGATGCTTACAATGAAGCATCTGATTTCTATGCAGGTCAGGAAGTATATAAAGATATCGTGTCATTTGCAGGACAGGTTCCGGGAATTGATTATGGTGCATACTACTCAGATATCAGAAGTGCATTAACAGATGCAATCACAAATGTTGTTCAGAATGGTGCTGATATTGATACAGAAATTCAGAACGCTCAGGATACAGTAGAATTTAATATTGGTGAATAATTCATCAAGATATTGAAAACAGGTCAGTACCGGGGATGCATTATTGCGTTCCCGGTTCTGTTGTAGGAGAGAAACATGGAAAAGAAGAAAACAAAATTAAATTTATCTAAAAGGTACAATCTTACTGGTTGGGCATTTTTAATTCCGGCAGCGCTTTTAATATTTATATTTTGTTTTTATCCAATGGCGCAGGCAATCGTACTTTCCTTTAGAAAAGGAGGAAATTTTGCCGGTATATCCAATTACAGCAGGATTCTCAAGGATAAAACATTTCAACAATGCTTATTTAATACATTTTTCTACTTTGTAATCCAGGTGCCGATCATGCTCTTTTTGGCTCTGGTCCTGGCACAACTTTTGAATAGTCCTGGTATTAAAGGTAAAGCAATTTTCCGTACTTTGATTTTCCTTCCATGTGCGACTTCACTTGTATCTTATTCTATGATATTTAAGTCATTATTTGCAGCGGATGGTATTGTTAACCGAGTGCTTACTACTATTGGATTATCTTCTGTTGACTGGTTTCAAAGTACATGGCCAGCCCGTTGGGTAATTGTTATTGCCTTAATCTGGAGATGGACAGGTTACAATATGGTATTCTATCTTGCAGGTTTGCAGAATATTGATTATTCAGTTTATGAAGCAAGTTATATTGATGGTGCAACACCATTCCAGCAGTTTACAAGAATTACGATTCCATTATTGAAACCAACAATTCTTATGACTGCTATTATGTCAACTTCTGGTACACTTCAGTTGTTTGATGAGTCTATGAACTTAACAGCGGGTGGTCCGGGTAAGTCAACAATGACATTGGCGCATTACATCTACAATATCTCCTTTGTGGAGACACCGAAATTTAATTATGCAGCAGCATTGTCTGTATGTATTCTTGTAATGGTGGCTGTTTTGTCTGCAATTCAGATGAAAGTAGGTGACAAACGTGACTAAAACGAAAAAAATAATATCTTACATAGTATTAATCGTTGCCAGCTTTTTGTCTGCGTTTCCTCTGTATTACATGATCAGTGGAGCAACAAATGCAAGTATCGATATTGTTAGAGGTCGATTGATCCCAGGTGCACATCTGATTGAGAACTTTAAAACATTGGTTGATATGCAGAATCTTGGGCTTGCTATGTTTAATTCATTCCGTAATGCAATTGTTATTACACTTGTAACCTTGCTTGTATGTTCGATTGCTGGATACGGTTTTGAGATTTATCATGATAAGGGTAAAGACTTCTTAATGAGTATTTTACTTCTTGCAATGATGTTCCCATTTGTAGCTATTGTAGTTCCATTATTTAAGATGTTTACTTCATGGAAACTGGTAAATACATGGATCGCACTTGCACTTCCATCTGTTTCTACACCATTTATGATTATGTTGTTTAGACAGGCGGCACGTTCTTTCCCTCATGATATTATTGAAGCAGCAAGAATTGAAGGGTTAAGTGAAGTTCAGATTTTCTTCAAAATGTTTATCCCGGTTATGAAATCTACTTATGGAGCTGCCATGACAGTAACATTCATGAATGCATGGAACAACTACTTATGGCCAACGATTATTTTACAGGATAGTAAGGAAATCACAATGCCATTGCTTGTAGCAAACCTGAAAAGTGGATATAGTGTCGATTATGGCATGCTGATGCTTGGTGTATTGATTTGTACTCTTCCAACTGCAATTATTTTCTTGTGTTTACAGAAGAACTTCGCAAATGGTATTACAGGAGCGGTAAAATAATGCAACAGAATTATTGTTTAAAGCAAGAAGAATTAAGGAAGGCACATGGTGCCTTCCTTTTGGCTCAAAAGATGGGATTACTTGAAGATCCTTCGATGGAAGGTTTAGAAATAAGACGCCAAAAACACAACGAAATGCTTAAAATAATGGAACAGGAAAATAAGATGTTTTATGGAGTGCATTATTTTTCAACACCGGCGTATTTACAGTATGAGTTGACACGTTTGAAATTGGATTTTGTTCAACCGACATCAAAAGTTCAAAAAACCGGTTTGTGTCCGGATTTTACCGAGCAGGAAAAGAAGGCTTTTTATGAACAGAATATGGATTTGTTCGGGCGATATCATGGAGATTTCTTTAGTTATGAAGAAGTGGAACAGATCATCGAAAAAAGGTTACGGGAGGATGCGTATGACAAGCTTATCGAGAACATATTATGTGAGTTCGAAAACGGGTAATGATGCAAATGATGGATTGACATCTGAGAGCGCATTTGCCAGCCTTTTTGCAATAAATCATAAGAAATTGCAACCAGGCGACCAAATCCTGCTTGAGCGTGGAAGTGTGTTTTATAGTCAGTATCTTCAAATAACGGACAGTGGAAGCAAAGATGCACCAATCGTGATCAGTGCATACGGAGAAGGTGATGCACCGCGCATTGAGGCATGCGGACAGGGAATTTGGTATCAGGATTATGGGAAACCACTGGATGCGCCGACACATGTATATCATGGATATGTGTCTTCTGCAGTTTTACTGTATGATGCGGAATATATTATTGTAGAAGATCTGGAGATTACAAATGAAGCAAATAAAATCATCGGAGAGTATTATTCACTTGGAGATAAAATGAATCGTACCGGTGTTGCTGTTGTAGCAAAAGATAAAGGTGTACGGCATGGAATTACGCTCCGCAATTTGTTTATTCATGATGTAAACGGTAATGTATATGACAAGCATATGAATAATGGCGGTATATATATGACAGCACTTCGTCCGGAAAATGAAGAGATTACCGGAGTTGCACGCTATAAAGATGTCACAGTTGAACGATGCTTTGTATATAAGGTGAGTCGTTGGGGAATTGCAGTTGGTTATACATATGCACATGAGAAGTTTCAGGGAGCCAAACTAAGTGAGGAATCATTTTTGAAATATGGCCATGAGCATATGCGAATTTGTGATAATTATGTAAAAGCTGCAGGCGGAGATGGTATTACAACGATGTATGCATTACGTCCGGTAGTGGAGCATAATATAGCAGATAGCATTGCGTGTGAGATTAATGATCGGATTTATTGTGAACCTGGTGACAGGATGGGAAAGGTAGCAGCAGGCATATGGCCATGGAAATGCAAAAATGCAGTATTTCGCTACAATGAAGTCGCTGATACGAGATTGAATCAGGATGGAATGGCATATGATGCGGATTCCGGTGATGGAACAACTTATGAGTACAATTATAGTAGACAAAATGAGGGCGGTTGTGTGATGTTTTGTTTGCAGGAAGCTATTCATAATACTTTCCGTCATAATGTTAGCTTTGACGATCTTGGTGGAACAATCAGTCCTTCTGAAAATCCGGATGCACTGATCGAAAATAACGTTTTTTATGTGCGGAAAGGTGTACCTTTTGTGCGTAAAAACATGGATGGTGGTAATTATAAATTGGAAAGTAATCAGATAGTTGATTTGAATAACTGAATAAGAGATGATAACAAAAGTACTACCATTACATTTTATGTAAAATATTACTATAGCCCGGAAGGCTGATTAATAATCAGTTTTCTGGGTGTTTTTTTTAGAGATACTTATTATTTTCATGCTGTAATCATGTATCGATGATACAACGATACAAAATATTTAGATATAAATAATGCCAGGGTGAAAATGTCAAATTATTAAGAAATCTTAAGAATTGTAAACTGTTTTTTGCTTGAATATTGAAGACGTCAATCATATAATAAAATCGAACTGATAGAATAGGGTGTTAAAATTGTTCTGTTGCCGGTGAAAGGTAGTTTCTGATAAAAGCCGGCAGGGCGATATCAAAAGGTGATGATTTGAAAATGATGAAATCATTAAAACTGGAACATAAAAATCGTAAACTTTTGTTTAAAACATTAAAGGAACTGGAGGAGAACGGTCAGATTGAGAAAGAAAAACATTTCTTTCAGCATGGTACGACGACAGTATTTGAACACAGTGTACAGGTGGCAAGCACAAGTCTGGTATTTTCACAGATTATACCAGTGCATGTGAATAAACGTGCACTGGTGCGCGGGGCGCTTTTGCATGATTATTTTTTATACGACTGGCATGAAAAAGACAAATCCCATCGTCTGCACGGCTTTTATCATGCAGGCACAGCATGCCATAATGCCAACAGGGATTATGAGCTTGGCGACATTGAAACCAATATCATCAGACGCCATATGTTTCCATTAAATCCGGTGCCACCGATGTGCAGGGAAGCATGGATTGTCTGTATGGCCGATAAATATTGTGCTGCAAGAGAAACGGCGCATGGTCTGTTTCATAAGAAACAGAGGAAAGGGGAAAAAGAATGTTAAAAATCAACGATTATACAAAATGTTTTGGAAATAAGATCGCAGTCAGTCATTTATCGTTGCATATTTTGCCGGGAGAAATCTATGGATTTATCGGACATAATGGTGCAGGTAAGACAACGACTTTAAAAGCCATTGCCGGTATTTTGCCATTTGACTCCGGGGACATAGAGGTAGATGGTGTATCTATCAGACAAAATCCGCTGGAATGTAAGCGAAAAATTGCGTATATTCCTGACAATCCGGATATTTATGAATATATGACAGGAATTAAGTATCTGAATTTTATCGCAGATATTTTCGGTGTGAGCAGTGAAGTGCGGCAGCAGAGAATCAGAAAATACGCAGACCTTTTTGAACTGACAGCAGATTTAGGTCAGTCCATTTCTTCTTATTCACATGGTATGAAGCAGAAGCTTGTAATTATCTCTGCGTGGCTGCATGAGCCAAGATTGATTATTATGGATGAGCCTTTTGTTGGCCTGGACCCGAAAGCCTCCCATTTGTTAAAACAGATGATGCGTGAATTTTGCGATAATGGTGGCGCTATCTTTTTCTCTACCCATGTGCTTGAAGTGGCAGAAAAATTGTGCGATAAAATAGCGATTATCAAAAAGGGTGAACTCATCCGGGAAGGTACGATGGAGGAGGTCAAAGGTGACACTTCCCTGGAGGATGTTTTCCTTGAACTGGAGGGCGAACAATGATTAAAGCCTTATTAAAAAAGCAATTACTGGAACTAAACCAGACACTGTTTATCAACAGAAAAACAGGCAAAAGCAAGTCAACTGCCTCGGTAGCCGGCTCAATTGCGCTGTTTGCGATATTGATGATTGTTGTACTTGGTGGTATGTTTACATCTCTTGCACTGACTCTTTCATCACTGCTTTATGTAGATATGGCATGGCTGTATTTTCTGATTATCGGAATGATTGCGATTGCACTTGGTATCTTTGGCAGTGTATTTAATACTTATGCCAGCCTGTATCTTGCAAAGGATAATGATTTATTGCTATCCCTGCCGATTCCCGTGCATAAGATACTGCTTGTCCGACTGCTCGGGGTCTATCTGATGGGTGCACTCTACAGTCTTATCGTATATTTGCCGGGTGTATTTGTGTATTTATTTGTTGCACCACAAAATGTGGCAACAGTATTTTCGGTACTTTGGTCAACGGTATTAATCACATTTTTTATCTTAATCTTATCCTGTATTCTTGGATGGGTTGTGGCAAAAGTCAGCAAAAAGTTAAAAAATAAAAGCTTTATTACGGTGATTATATCGATTGCCTTAATTGCAGCTTACTATTTTGTTTATTTTAAAGCAAATACGATGATTTCAAGTTTTCTTGAGCATGCGCAGGAAACCGGTGATATGATTCGCGGAAAAATATATCTGTTATACCTTATCGGTCAGGCTGCAGCAGGACATTTACTGCCGTTGCTTGTGATAACTGTATTGATTGCAATACTGTTTTTTGTGACCATTGCTTTAATGTCAAAGAGTTTTTTGAAGTTATCTGTTATTGAAAATACTTCAAAAACTGTATATAAAGAAAAAACAGTGAAAACAAAACGTTTGGGCACAGCACTGCTTGGCAGAGAGTTTTCAAGATTATTTTCAAGTGCAAACTATATGTTAAACTGTGGCATGGGCACGTTGTTCCTTGTGGTTGCTGCAATTGCGATGATCTTTAACGTGCGTGTGATCAGAAATGCCTGCTTCGTGCAGATGGAGTTCTCAACAGATCTGATTGCTGCCATGGCAATCGGTGCGATTTGTATCATTATGACGATGAATGATTTGTCGGCACCGTCTATTTCACTAGAGGGTAAGCATATCTGGCTGATTCAGTCACTGCCGGTATCGCCATGGGAGGTATTGCAGAGCAAATTAAAACTGCATATTATCCTGACGGATATTCCTGCGGTATTATGTGTTGTCGTAGCATGGATTGTGGTCCGTCCTTCACTGATATTTGGGATTTTGATGTTGATTATTCCGTTGATGTTTGGTATATTATGTGCATGTGCAGGACTTGCGCTAAATCTGAAAAATCCGAACTTAAAGTGGAGTAACGAAACAGTAGTTGTCAAGCAGGGGGTCAATATATTTGTGATGATGTTTGGCGGATGGGTTGTACTGCTTGCTCTGGCTGGTTTGTATATACTACTGACACGGTTTATCGGTGATATTATCTTTTTAGTGATTTGTCTGGCAGTGATGACAACAGTAACGGTAGCATTAATGAAATGGCTTAAATGTCGCGGCGCACAGATTTTTGCGCAGTTATAAGATCATAAAAATCAGATAGCTTAAATTCAGAGAAGGTAATATTGTTGTCAAGATACCTAAGCTCAAGCAATTGTTGGTACATACGAATGTTAAATGCACATTGTCCTGGTTTACATAACTGTAAAATTGGACATGTGCATTTTTTTGTGAAATTTAACTTTAAAATTCATAATAAAGATTTTTGAATATTTAAGGACAGGGAGGCTGACAGTATGGCAGCAAAAAAGAAAATATATGCCGTCAAAAACGGACGTGAAAAGGGACTTTTTACCTCCTGGGAGGATTGCAAAAAAAGTGTGGATGGCTTTGCCGGCGCAGTGTATAAAAGCTTTACGAATATTTCAGAGGCACAGGCATATTTATATGGAAGAAGCAGTGAACCGGTGCAGGCCAGCCAATTAAAAAACAGTTCATCAGAGTGTGGACAATCGCAGAACAATCAGGCAGTGTCCGGACAGCCGGACAAAGTCGTTGCCTACGTGGACGGCAGCTTTGATGTCAAACTTCAAAAATATGCATTTGGATGCATTTTATTATTGCCGGATGGACGACATTTTGAAAAATCAGGCAGTGGCAACGAACCGGAATCCCTGGCTATCCGAAATGTTGCAGGTGAGATGCTCGGGGCGATGTATGCGGCTTTATGGGCGTGTAAAAATGAATTTAAGGCATTAGATATTTATTATGATTATGCGGGCATTGAAAAATGGGCGGTTGGTGACTGGAAAGCAAAGAATGCGTTGACACAGAAATATGCAGCATTTATGCAAAAATATCAAAAATTAATGACCATTTCCTTTGTTAAGGTTGCGGCGCACACCGGTGATTATTATAACGAGCAGGTCGACCAGCTTGCAAAAGCCGCTTTAAAGCAGGATTCAGGGATTCCTGCAGTGACCAGGGAAATTTAAACCAATGTTTAATATTTTCTTATTTTTTATAAAAAATTTTGAAATTACATAAGAGGTATGCTATAATAGCACTGTGTATGTTTAAATACAGCTGGAAAGGTTTGGAATTTGCTTATGTTAAATGAGAGAAAGATTCGTCTGATGACCAAAACCGCAATTTATGAGAAAAATAAAGGCAAAGGCGATATGAAACTGAATATGTATACAGGCAGCGATTATGTACGTTTTAATATTATAAAGACAGTGCTTGGTGCTACAGTGACAGCGATTCTGATATTTGTCATGTTTATTTTTTATGAGATGGAACAGGTCATGACAGACGTGATGAAGCTGGATTATTATAAGATTGGCAGAGAAGCTTTGACTTTCTATATTATATTTGTTGTTGCGTATGCAATTATCGCTTTTTTTGTATATCAGCACAGATTTTCAAAGGCGAAGAAGCGCCTTAAGAAGTTCAAGATGAATCTCGAAAAGATTGACAGTATATCAAAGAGTGAACATAAGGAGGCGTAATCGTGGATACATTATTAAAAGTCAGAGGTACAGTTAAGAAGATATACAGCGAGTATGAAACACCTGTCAGAATTATTATAAAATTCATATTTTATTTACTGACATTGAATTATATTACAGCACAGCTTGGCTACTATAACATGCTGAATCTGTTGCCGATTCGTTTATTCCTGGCAGTTATCAGTGCGTTTCTTCCGGTATCTATCGGTGTATTCATTATTGCCGTTGTTGCACTGGTACACTTATTTAAATTATCTATATTTATGGGGGCACTGGCCACTATATTATTTATCATTGCCTATTTCTTATATCTGAAGTTTGCACCTGCACAGGGTATCTTTGTGCTGGCAATTATTGTATTATCTCCATTTCATCTGCAGTATGCGGTAGCGTTGATGCTTGGTCTTTTCTTTGGACCGGCTACGATTGTACCGTCAGCGATGGCATTGATTTTAATTTCATTTATTAAATTTATGAAGACTGCAGCCGAAAGTATGGGTACAGGGTTTAATATTGAGAGTACAATGGCTGGTTATCAGCAGGTGATTGACGGTGTGATGGGCGACAAGAATATGATATTGATGATTGTCGTTCTGGCAGTTGTCATTGTGCTTGCATATGTGATTGCCAAGATTCCGTTTGATTATTCATGGTATGTGGCTATTGGTGTTGCTGCCATTGCTGGTCTGATCGTTGATGTGGCAGGCGGGGCAGTACTTGGTGCAGACAGTAATATTGCAGGTACAGTGTTAGGTATGATTATCGGTGTTGTGATTGCTGTGATTTTACAGTTCTTTAAATGCATCGTGGATTATCCTAAGAAAGAATACCTTCAGTTTGAAGATGATGATTATTATTACTATGTCAAAGCAATTCCAAAGCTTGGTGTTGCTGATGAATATATTGAAGATGAAGACGACGAAGATGAGATAGATGAAAGTCCTGCACCACGCAAGGCAGGCAGAACACCTAAGGCATCAAAGCCAGCGGCTGCGCAGCGTCGTGCGATGAAAGCAGAGCAGAATGTGAATGAATTCTTTGCTGCAAACGATGCTGATTTTGCACAGCCATCCGATGCTACACGCGTGCCGTCATCACCACGGCAGCCGGAACCGGAAGCACCAAGAACCCGCAGAAACAGAAATACATCCGCAGGACAGATGCAGTCTTATGATGATGGACTGGATTTTGAATTGTATGATTATGACAACGATGAACCTAAATTCTAAAATGGTTGAACTATCGGGTCACAAGTTTAAACAGCTTATCGCGTATGCACGAAGGGTGGTTTATGAGCGTTTAAAATTTATTTTTGACACTCATATCATAATATATAAAGACAGGGAGTGATTAGAAAATGCAGAGAATAATTGGATATATCAAAGATTTTGTAACATTGGGTGCATTCTCCGCATTTCGTGTAACTTCTGTCATTGAGATTATTATTATTGCATTTCTTGTATATCATCTGATGTTATGGATTAAGAATACAAGAGCCTGGACTTTATTTAAGGGCATTATTGTTGTACTTCTATTTGCAGTCATTGCGTACCTGCTTGAACTCAATACAATCCTCTGGATATTTAAAAATTCCATTAATGTATTGATTATCGGTCTTGTGATTATTTTTCAGCCTGAACTTCGACGTGCACTTGAACAACTTGGCCGTAAGAATATTGTGTTATCCATATTCGGTGTTGGATTTTCGGCTAACGAAGAAGACCGTAAGAGCAGTAATCAGTGCATCAATGAAGTTGTCAGAGCCGCTTTTGAGATGGCAAAGGTAAAGACTGGTGCATTGATTGTCCTTGAAAAGGATGTTCTTTTGAATGAATATGAGCGTACCGGTATTCCACTGGACTCAGTGGTATCCAGTCAGCTTTTAGTCAATATTTTTGAACATAATACACCGCTGCATGACGGCGCGGTATTTATCCGAAACAACCGTATCGTTGCAGCGACATGTTATCTGCCGTTGTCTGATAATATGGAGTTAAGCAAGGCTTTGGGAACAAGACACCGTGCTGCTGTTGGTATCAGTGAGGTATCGGACAGTTTGACGATTGTTGTTTCTGAGGAAACCGGAAGTGTATCCCTGGCACAGGATGGCAAGTTGATGCGTGACTTAACACAGGATACACTGAAAAAGCAGATTACAGAATCAATGAGCAGAAAAACCGAAGTAACAAAATTTGGCAAACTGAAAGGAATTATCAGAAATGGGAAAAAAGCTTCTAAATAATATAGGGCTGAAGTTAATATCTGTTCTGGTTGCCATGCTGATTTGGCTTGTAATTACAAACATCGATGACGCGACAACGACCGAAAAGATTACTTTGCCGATTCAGGAAATTAATGCAGAAGACCTTGAAAGTTATGGTATGACGTATGAAGTTGTATCGGGAACAACCGCAACTGCAACGATTAAAGGCAGACCATCTGTACTAAAGAATCTGACGGCAGATGATTTTGTAGCTACAGCAGATTTGAGCAATCTGTCTGTAACGGGCGCAGTCATGGTCGATATTACTGCAAAAGATTATGTGCGTTACGTGGAGATTATTCCAGATAACAATGTATACAAAGTCGTGACAGAAAAGCTTGTAAGCAAACAGTTTCCTGTGAATGTCAAGACGAGAGGCAATGTAGCGACAGGGTATTATCTTGGTGAGATTAAGTCGACGCCGAATCTGATTACGATTACAGGCTCTGAAACAAAAATCAGCAACATCAAAGAGGTTGCGGTGGAAGTGGATGTGACAGGCTGTTCTGCTAACATTTCCAAAGAAGGTCTGACACCTGTAGTTTATTCGTTAAATGGTGAAGTTATGGAAACAGACCGATTGACATTTGATTCCAAAAGTGTAGATGTATCCATTGCAATGCTTCGTACAAAGACCGTACCTGTTGAGATTGAATATTATGGTGAACCGGCAGAAGGTTATGCTGTTGTTTCAAAAGAATGTGCGACGACAGAAGTATTAATTGCCGGAACAAAGACAGATTTGGACAGCGTATCTTCGATTAAGCTGATTTGTGATATTTCAGGTATTAAAGAAAAGCTTGAAACAACAATCCTTTATAAAGATTTCCTGCCGGAAAACATTTATCTGGCAGAGGGTGATTTGGAAACCACCGGTGCGGCGGTGACTGTGAATGTAGAGCCTTATATAAGCAGAACAGTTTCCGTGCCAAAAGAAAATATTGCGATTCAGAATGAATCTGACCAATATAGCTATACACTTGACGGTAATGATACAGTGGATGTGACTGTATCTGGGCTGTCTTCAGATATTGCAGCAGTGACACCTGAAAATTTAAAAGCTTTCATTGATGTAAACGGTTTAGGTGAAGGTGAGCATAGTGTATTGATGAATATTTCAGATAAGACATCCGTCAAGTTACAGGAAAATTACATGGTGACCGTGTGGATTGAAAATAAAGATAATAACGAAAACTAAAGGTCGCCAGGGGGAGGCAGTTATAAACGATGGTGAAGGGGAAAATTGTTGTTACAAATCCTTCAGGACTTCATTTACGTCCGGCAGGACTGCTATGTAAGGAAGCAATTAAATTTAAAGCGCGCATCACAATCAAGATGCACAATAACATTTCAAATGCGAAAAGCGTTTTGAGTGTGCTGGGTGCGTGTGTGGTCTGCGGAGATGAGATAGAGCTTATCTGCGATGGCGATGATGAGGAAAAAGCTTTTACCACACTGAAAAATTTACTGGAAAGTGGTCTTGAAGAATAAATTGTGTTTATAGAACTCCTTGACAGATATTGATAATTTTGCTAGAGTTTATAAATGAAAGTTTTAAATAATCATTATTATGACGTTATGTTTACATAAGTATGCATATATATGTATAATAAAGCGAAAACTATAATTTTACAAGGATATATTACTTACGCATAGTAAGTGTCATATAGACAAACCAGGAGGAATAAATATGTTGAATTATAAGAAATATAAGCGTGTTCCGGTACTGAATTATCCGGAACGTCAGTGGCCAAACAAGGAGATTGAAAAAGCACCAATCTGGTGTAGTGTTGATTTACGTGATGGTAATCAGGCACTCATTGACCCTATGGTTGTTGAAGAAAAGCTGGAATTCTTTAATTTACTTGTGAAACTTGGATTTAAAGAAATCGAAATCGGTTTCCCATCTGCATCACAGATTGAATATGATTTCTTACGGACACTTGTTGATCGCAAACTTATTCCTGATGATGTAAAAGTTCAGGTACTGACACAGTGCCGTCCTCATTTGATAAAGAGAACATTTGAGTCCATTCAGGGTGTTAAGAATGTTATTCTTCATATTTATAATTCAACATCTGTACTTCAGAGAGATGTTGTTTTCCATATGAATAAAGAAGAAATCAAACAGATTGCAATTGAAGGCACACAGATGGTTAAAGATTATGCAAAAGACTTTGATGGAAATCTGTGGCTTGAATATTCACCTGAAAGCTTTACAGGTACAGAAGTTGAATATGCACTTGAAGTTTGTGAAGCTGTTAAAGAAGTATGGCAGCCAACAAAAGAACGTCCGATTATCTTTAATTTACCTGCAACCGTTGAGATGAATACACCAAATGTCTATGCAGACCAGATTGAATGGATGAGCACACATTTTACAGACAGAGATAAAATCATTTTAAGTGTACATCCACACAATGACCGTGGTACAGGTATTGCAGCAACAGAACTTGCATTACTTGCAGGTGCAGACCGTGTTGAAGGTACATTATTTGGTAACGGTGAACGTACAGGTAACATTGATGTGTTAAACGTTGCTTATAATATGTTTTCCCAGGGTATTGATCCGGAATTAAATATCGAGAATATCAATGAGATTATTGATGTTTATGAACGTTGCTGTAAACTTCCGATTGATGCAAGACACCCATATGCAGGTAAACTTGTATTTACTGCATTCTCAGGTTCACATCAGGATGCCATCAATAAAGGTATCAAAGCAATGAATGAACGTCATTCTGAAATCTGGGAAGTACCTTATCTGCCAATTGATCCATCAGATATCGGCAGAGATTATGAACCAATCGTTCGTATCAACAGCCAGTCTGGTAAGGGTGGTGTTGCATTTATCATGGAACAGTATTTTGGTTTCAAACTGCCAAAAGAGATGCACAAAGAATTTGCAGATGCTGTTCAGGTCATGTCTGAACATCAGGGTGAAGTGACACCTAAACAGATTATGGCAAAATTCAAAGATATGTATATTGATGCCAAAGAACCACTTCATTTCAGAAGAGTGAAGATTGAAGATATCAGCGACCAGCATCAGGAATACGATACAAAAGTATTGCTGACTTACACAGACCATGACGTTGAAAAGACCATTGAAGGTTATGGTAACGGTCCTATTGATGCAGTTAAACATGGTCTTTGTCAGCAGGCAGGCTTTGCAACAAAACTGACACTGTATTCAGAACACGCATTGACAATGGGTTCTGATTCTCAGGCTGCTACATATATTCAACTGATGAATTCACAGACAGGAGAAACAGCGTTTGGTGTAGGTATCAGTTCAAATATCACACGTTCTTCAATTCGTGCAATCTTTAGTGCGATTAACCGTCTGTTCTTCAACAAATAAATTAAACAAAATAAAATGACTGAAAACTGCCTGAATGTAATTTATCATATCAAACTACGCCAGGCAGTTTTTTGTCAGTGACAATTCAAGCATCATCCGGCGTTTTTAGTTCAGGAAACAGATTTGGAAGGAAAAAACAATGACAGAGAAGATTAGGACACTGTACAAAAAATACGAAGAATTTATTTTGTATGTATTTTTTGGTGGATTGACAACAGTCGTAAACATTGTGGTATTCTGGCTTTTTGCAGATGCCATTAAGATACATTATCTTATTGCAAATATGGCAGCGTGGGTTGCTTCTGTATTATTTGCATATGTGACAAATCGTAAATGGGTATTTAAAAGCAAAAAAAGCGGTTTTGCCAATATCCTCAAAGAAATGTTTTTATTTATTGCCGGACGGGTATTATCCGGTGTCGGTGATATGATTATTTTATATATTTTCGTGGATCTTTTAAAACTGGGAAATTTACCTGGAAAAATTGCCAGTCAGATATTTGTTGTGATATTTAATTATGTTTTCAGTAAGTTGGTTATTTTCAGAACAGGCAGGCATAAGGAAAGTTCAGGGAAATAAATAAAAATATTTGTGGATAACTTAAAAAATATGTATTGCAGGGGTGGATATTTATGATGAATCGCGAAGAAAAACTACGAAGAATAGGTTATTTATTTGGTATGGCTGAGGAACGACTGCTTTACTTTGCATATACATATCTGGAAGCAGGTAACAGAGATTATGCAGAAGATGCAATGCAACAGGCATTTGAAAAGATACTTCGTAAAGTGGACGAACTTGATTTTACAAATGAAGACGATATCCAGAATTATTTGTATAAGACCGTCAAACATATATGCTTCAATATTAATCGGTATTTCCGTAAATTTGGCTGCAATGATACGCAGGAGGAGCGTGACGGGGTGATGGAAATCATGCTTGTTCAGGAGGCTGAGGGTGACTATATTGTCTGTGCCAATGAACTTGTGAAGCTTATTTTGGGACTGCGAAAGAATTATGCAACGGCACTTTTATTAAGTGGCGTGTATGGTTTGTCTACCGCACAGATTGCAAAGAAAATGGGTATTTCAGAAATTACTGCAAGACAGTACCTCACCAGAGCGCGTAAGCAGATGAAAAAGAAATACAAATTGGATGACTGGTCATAAAATATCAAACTTTTTTCACAATCGATTCACAACTAAGACACAAATCGCTGATAGAATAACATCATAAGAAAAAGATAGATGCTCTGGAAGATATTCCAGGTGAAAGGGGTTATAGATATGAGTGATGAATTTGAAAAAGCAGAAGGCTTTTCAACAAACAGTACAAATGAACAGTCACAGGAAAATCAAATGAATAATCAGGCAGGCAATGATGCTCAGAATTCTGTGTACAGATACAAAAAGGATGATTTAAATCAGCATGTTAATCAGCAGTCCGCACAGAATGCAGGATTTGGTGCAGGACAAAATTACCAGCAGGCATATGGGGCAAATGCCTGGAATTATAATGCCAATGGTCAGCAGAACTATCAACAGAGTGGACAGACTTATGGACAGCAGTCAGCGCCGAATGGACAGAATTATTATCAGCAGCAGGCACAGCAGCCAAAGCGTCATCCACATGCTAAAAAGCCAAAGACAAAATGGCCGGGCTGGGCAAAAGCAATATGCTATGGTCTTATATTTGGTTTAGTTGCAGGTGGTTCGATTGAAGGTATTCATGCAGTTGCCAATATTGGTAACACTAAAGCAATTGAACAGTCTGCAGATACATCCTCCGGCAACACTACACTGGATGTTGTAAAGGTATCCAGCCAGAATGTTGAAACTGTTGAAGCTCAGAGCGTGAGTGATATTGTCAAAGAAGTTATGCCATCTATCGTAGCAGTCAACACAGTTGTGGAAACGACATCACAGGATTTCTTTGGCAGAACATATTCACAGGAAGGTGAGGGTGCCGGTTCCGGTATTATCTTCAGTGAAGACGGACAGACATTGTATGTATTGACAAACTATCATGTTATTGAAGATTCAAAATCTATTAAGGTAACATTCAGTGATGAATCAAGCGTTGATGCAGAGATTAAAGGCTACGATGAAAATGCAGATATTGCAGTTCTGACAGTGAATATGAATGACCTTGATGATTCTACAAAGAGCACTATTAAAGTTGCAGTGCTTGGTGATTCCGATGCACTCGAAACTGGTGACGGTGCGATTGCCATTGGTAATGCACTTGGTTATGGACAGTCTGTCACAACAGGTTGTATCAGTGCTGTAGAACGTACAGTACAGCTTACAGATGGCAGTATGACACTGATTCAGACATCTGCAGCTATTAACCCTGGTAACAGTGGTGGTGCATTACTGAATGCCAAAGGCGAAGTGATTGGTATTAATACAGTTAAATACTCAGATACAACTGTTGAAGGTATGGGCTTTGCTATTCCAATCAACTCAGCAATTGAAACAGTCAATGATATTATCAGCGGCAAGATTGTCAACAAATCCGACAGCGATACAGTTTATCTTGGCATCAGAGGTGGTACAATCGATGAAACGACAGCTCAGAAATACGGTTACCCACAGGGTGTATTTGTAAGCACAGTTTACCAGAATTCAGCAGCCGCAAGAGCCGGACTTCAGGCAGGTTATATCATTACAGGCTTCAATGGACAGACAATTACAACCATGGAAGAACTTCAGGATGCACTTGCAGCATGCAGCCCTGGAGATTCAGCAACGATTACAGTTTCTGTTCCTGATGACAACAACCAGTACTCATCCGAAGAAACACTGACAACTATTCTTGGCTCAAAGGATGAAGCACCACAGACACAGCAGTAGTAAGTTAAAGCACTTACAGTTGTCAGATGAAGCAGTAAAACTGGCGAAACAGCCTGAACAAAAATAAACGATCACATACAGGGGATGATACTTCAGATAAAAATCAGAGTGTCGTCCCCTGATTTTTACTGTTTTTTAATAATTCTTTCGGTTGAATAAAAACATATGTTAGTCTATAATGAATAATGTACAAAAAAGAGAATTACATCATGCCTTAAACAGGTTGGATGTGTATGATATACAGGAGGATACAGTAAATGAATGATTATCAGGATGAAAATCAGGATGAAGTCATCGAGGTAGATAGTAAAGATACAGATATCGAAGACACAGACATCGAAGACACAGATGATAAAACATTTGATGACGACCATTCAGATGATTATGAGGATATATGCTATGTCTGCAGACGTCCGGAGAGCAAAGCGGGTAAGATGATCCATCTGCCGGTGAATAACATTTGTGTGTGCCAGGATTGTATGCAGCGCAGTTTTGACAGTATCAATCAGGGCAACATGAACATGGTCAACATGGACATGGAAGAACTGATGAAGTTGGTGAATATGCCAAATGTGCCACCAAACATGGTGAGCTTTTTCGCTCCGCCACCATATGAGAATATGACAGGCAAGTCCCAGCGCCCAAAGAAGAAAAAAGCAAAAGATGAAGATAAAAAGCCGGCATTGGATATCAAACATATTCCGGCACCGCATAAAATTAAAGCACAGTTGGATGAATTTGTCATCGGACAGGAATATGCGAAGAAGGTCATTTCTGTTGCTGTGTATAACCATTACAAACGTGTGGCAACAAACACGATGGATGAAATCGAAATCGAGAAATCCAACATGCTGATGATTGGACCGACAGGTAGTGGTAAGACATATCTTGTGCGTACTCTTGCAAGACTTCTGGATGTGCCGCTGGCCATTGCAGATGCCACATCTTTGACAGAAGCCGGTTATATCGGTGATGATATTGAGAGCGTTGTATCCAAACTGCTTGCAGCAGCAGACAATGATGTTGAGCGTGCTGAGCGCGGTATCATTTTCATCGATGAGATTGATAAGATTGCCAAGAAGAAGAATACAACAAGCCGTGATGTCAGCGGTGAATCTGTACAGCAGGGCCTTTTGAAATTGCTTGAAGGCAGCGATGTTGAAGTGCCGGTAGGTGCTACAAGCAAGAATGCGATGGTGCCGCTTGTTACAGTGAATACCAGAAATATTTTATTCATCTGTGGCGGTGCATTCCCTGACCTTGAAAATATCATCAAAGAACGTCTGACAGAACATAGCTCAATCGGTTTTATTGCAGATTTAAAAGATAAATATGATAATGAAGAAAATATTTTATCTCAGGTGACTATCGAAGATTTGAGAGCTTTTGGTATGATTCCTGAATTTATCGGACGTCTGCCGATTATCTTTACATTAAAGGGATTATCTAAAGAGATGCTTGTACAGATATTGAAAGAGCCAAAGAATGCGATTATCAAACAGTACCAGAAGCTGCTGGCACTGGATGAGGTTGAACTTAAGTTTGACGATGATGCACTGGAGGCTATCGCAGAAAAAGCACTTGAGAAAAAGACAGGTGCACGTGCATTGCGATCTATCATCGAAGAATTTATGCTGGATATTATGTATGAGATTCCAAAGGATGACAATATCGGCACAGTAACAATCACAAGAGATTATATTGAGAAAAAAGGCGGCCCTGTCATTACGATGCGTGGCGCAGGCATGATCGAAGGATAAACCAAAGTGCAAATGAGCATGTGATTTACTTATGGCATATAATACTATGAGTGTCGATAAGTCTAAAGTGTTTATTTGCAAAAGCACAATTGTAATTTAGACTTTTGATATTTACATCATCATATAATAAATAAAAGTCAAGGAGAAGTATACATGGATATATCATGTGACGAGCAAATTATATCACCTGTGTATGCAGATTTTATTACACAGTTTGACGGTGATGTGAATACGATTAAGAATCTTTATCAGACGGATTGTGTGATTGCGCTAGATGGATTATTTGCAATATTTACAGCACCTCAGGAACGCATGGATGCTATCGGTTTTTATGGTTACAATGCCGTGCCAAAACTTTATGGCCTGATGGATTCATCAAATATGGACAGCGCCGGAATAATCAATGTGCGGCAGCAGCCTTATCTGAATCTTACCGGACAGGATGTGCTTGTGGGAATTATTGATACAGGCATTGATTATACGCATCCTGCCTTTCGAAACATCGATGGAAGCACACGTATTGAAGCAATATGGGATCAGAGTGATGACAGTGGCAGTGCGCCGACAAATCTTGGATATGGTTCCGAATATACGGCTGAACTTATCAACCGGGCATTAAATAGTGATATGCCATATGAGATTGTGCCACAGCAGGATACGAATGGCCATGGAACATTTATGGCAGGTATTGCGGCTGGCAATGAGATACTTGAACAGGATTTTACAGGTGCAGCACCCGGTTCCAGTTTGTTAGTCGTGAAGCTTAAGCCTGCCAAACGTTACTTAAGAGGCTATTATCTCATACCTGATGGTGTGGAAGCTTATCAGGAAAATGACATTATGGCAGCGATGTATTACATGCGTCAATATGCGATGCAGAAGCAAAAACCTCTGTCGATATTGATTGGACTTGGCACAAACAGCGGTGATCATAATGGCAACAGTTATTTAAGCAGTTACATCAATTATTTGGGCAATTTGCGAGGTATCAGTATCAGTGCACCGGTAGGTAATGAAGGCAACCGTGCAGCACATTATTATGGTGTGTTGGATACAGACAGTGATATGCAGGATGTGGAGTTTCGAGTAGATGAAAATACACGTGGCTTCATGATGGAGCTTTGGGCGAGGGCACCGGATGTTTATACGATTGGACTGATTGCACCGGGCGGTGAACAGGTGCGCCGGATTCAGCCAAGATATGATCAGGTTATTGAAGAAGATTTTTTGCTTGAACCTGCCAGAGTTTATATCAGATATTTTCTTGTAGAGAGTGCCTCTGGGAATCAGGTGATTGTTATACGTTTGAATATGCCGTCTGCAGGAATATGGCGATTGAGAGTCTATGGTGAACGCATTTTATATGGTGATTTTAATCTATGGATGCCGATAAGTACATTTGTCAGTGATGGCACATATTTCTTAAAGCCTGAACCAAATAATACAGTGACCTCACCTGGGGACAGCGTAAGAAGTATCAATACGGCAGCATACAATCATATGAATCAGACTTCATACATTCTTTCAGGGCGTGGTTATACGCCGGAAGGGATGATTGTACCGGATATTTCAGCACCGGGCGTTAGTATTTTCGGTCCGGCACCAGACGGACGATATACACGAAGAACCGGCACAAGTGTTGCAGCAGCGCACAGTGCAGGGGCGGCGGCTTTACTTTTAGAGTGGGGCATTTACCGCCGGAATAATTTAAATATAGATAGTACAGAAATCAAAAAATTATTGATTCGTGGCGCAAGACGAAGCCTTGCACTCGATTATCCAAACAGAATATGGGGATACGGGGAGCTGGATGTTTATAATGTCTTTCTCTATGTATCTATCACATAGAAGCAGGAATTTATATTTCTGAATAACAAGTTTTAACGTGCGGGCATTTACCTGCTTTGAACTTAAGACCAATGATATTACAAGACAAGGAGGAATTGATAATGACATTTTTTGAAGAACTAAAAAAGACAATTACAGATGTGTCCGGTACAGTTGCCAAAAAATCCGGTGAAGTTGTGGAAACACAGAAATTGAAAATGAAAAAATATTCAATTGAAAGTGACATCCGTAAAGATTATGAACTGATGGGCAGAATCTTTTTTGCCGAGATGGAAGAAACAGGCAATATTGACGAAAACGTTGAAGAGATTTTCCAGCGTATTGTTGAAGCTAAAGATGCAGTTGCTGAAATCGATGAAAAACTTTCAAAATACGGCAAAGGCAAAGTTTGCGCAGTGTGCGGTGAAAAAGCTTCAAAAAATATGACATATTGTCCATACTGCGGTTCAAAATTTGAAGATGAACCTGAAGCAGATTTTGAGAAAGCAGAATTTGAAGAAGATGTTGTTGAAAAAACAGAAGATGCAGCAGAAGAAAGCGCAGAAGTTACAGAAGAAAATGCAGATGCAGCAGAAGCTGTGACAGAAAACGTCAGTGAAGAAGCTGAAGCAGAAGCAACAACAGAAGAAGCTTCAGAAGCACCTGATGAAGAAACTTCAGAGAGCGCAGAAGAAAAAACAGAATAATCTGCAAATATTTCAGAACTGCAGATATATCTGTACATGAAAAGCTATTAAATATTTTTAAGCAAAAAGTTTCATTCTGAAAGTTTTTAATGATCAGAATGTGAATAAATGCAGTGCAGTTGCAGCAGGAAAATCAAAGACAGGTATTCCTGTTGCAAAGGTACAAAAGAAAATAAAAAGAATAGGAAGATTTTGACATGGAATTAAAAGATTTAACAATGACACAAAAAAGTGCATGGGATGTTTTAAGTGCTGACAACGATAAAGTGATGGCATTTTCAGAAGATTACAAAAAATTCCTTGATATGGGAAAGACAGAACGTGAATGTGTCAACATCAGTATCGCTGAATTAGAAGCAAAAGGCTTCAAACATATTTCTGCATATGAAACATTAAAACCGGGCGATAAGGTTTACCAGGATATTCATGGCAAAGGCCTTGTGGCAGCAGTTATCGGCAGCGAAGACATGAGCAATGGTCTGGCTATCCTTGGTGCACATATTGATTCCCCTCGTGTGGATTTAAAACCAATGCCAATGTTTGAAGATGGTGATATGGCGTTCTTAAAGACACATTACTATGGCGGTATCAAGAAATATCAGTGGGCAACAATCCCTCTGGCAATTCATGGTGTAATTTTCAACAAAGATGGTGAAAAGATTGAAATCGCTATCGGTGACAAAGAAAATGACCCTATCTTTGTAATTAACGAAATCCTGATTCATTTAAGCCAGGAGCAGATGACAAGAAAAGCCGGTGAAGCTGTCAAAGCTGAAGAAATGAACGTTTTAATCGGCAATATTCCTGTAGATGATGAAGAAAAAGATAAATTAAAAGACCGTGTCAAACTGACTGTCCTTAAATATTTATATGATACATATAAAATCACAGAAAAAGATTTCATTACAGCAGAGCTTGAAGTTGTTCCTGCACAGAATGCAAAGGATGTCGGCTTTGACCGTGCGATGATTGGCGCTTATGGTCAGGATGACAGAGTGTGTGCATACACATCCTTAAGAGCATTACTTGAAATCGAAAATCCTGCAAAGACATGCGTATGCCTGCTTTCAGATAAAGAAGAAGTTGGCAGTGGCGGTAATACTGGTGCACAGTCCAGAGCATACGAAAATGTACTTAGAAGAATTATGGCAAAACGCCATGCAGGCAGTACAGAATTAGATTACTGCACATGCATCGAAAATTCCAAGATGTTATCTTCTGATGTAACAGCAGCTTACGACCCTGCATTTGCTTCTGCATTTGAAAAACAGAATTCTTCATTTGCAGGTAAAGGTGTTTGTCTGATGAAATATACAGGCGCACGTGGTAAGAGCGGTTGCAGCGATGCCAACAGCGAATTTTTCAGAGAAGTCATAGATATGTATGAAGCACATGGTGTTGTATGGCAGACAGGCGAACTTGGACGCGTTGACCTTGGTGGCGGCGGTACCATCGCAGTGTACATGGCAAACCTTGGTATGCAGGTTATCGACTGTGGCGTACCTGTACTTTCAATGCATGCACCACTTGAAGTTACAAGCAAAGTGGATGTTTACAGTGCATACCTTGGCTACAAAGCATTTCTGGAGCAGAAATAAAAAAATAAAATTTTTGAGGTGACATATATGATTAAAGTAACTGTATGGAACGAATATGTTCAGGAAACAGCAACAGAAGAAAAATTAAATGCAATGCCGGTTCAGCTTGAAGAACAGCATCGCCGCTTCTTACTTGAAAATGCAGAAAAAATCAAAGAATTACACAATGGTGCAATTCATAATACTTTGAAAGACTTACTGGAAGAAGACGAAGAAATCGAAGTACGTCATATCGCAACACTTGAGATGGATGACGAATGTGGTCTGTCCAAAGAAGTCCTGGATGACACAGATGTCCTTGTATGGTGGGCACATATCGCGCATGACCGTGTACCGGATGAAATTGCTGACCGTGTCAGAGATTATGTGCTTCGCGGCATGGGCTTTATTGCACTGCATTCCGCACATCCAAGCAAACCAATGCAGAAGCTTCTCGGTACAACAGGTTCACTGCAGTGGCGCGAAGGTGATTTTTGCCGTGTATGGAATGTTTGCCCGACACATCCGATCGCACAGGGCATTCCACAGTCCTTTGAACTGGAACCGGAAGAAATGTACGGTGAATTTTTCGATATTCCAAGACCGGATGACAACGTCTTTATCAGTTGGTTCAGAGGTGGCGAGGTATTCCGTTCAGGCTGTACATGGACAAGAGGTTACGGCAAGATGTTTTACTTCCAGCCGGGACATGAAACAAATCCATCTTACTTTAATCCATATGTGCGCCAGATTATCCGCAACGCTGTAAAATGGGCAAAACCTGCAATGCATGTTGAAAAACTGGATTGCCCACATGCAGAAGTATCACCGGAATCCAAATACCAGAAATAAAAGACATTATTAAGAAAAGACAGGAGAGATTATCATGGCAAGAGAAACAATCAATGCAAAAAACGCACCTGCAGCAGTAGGTCCATATGTACATGCAGTTAAAGCAGGAGACACATTATACACATCCGGACAGCTTGGCTTAATTCCGGAAACAGGCGTCCTTCCAGAAGGCGTTGAAGCACAGGCAAAGCAGGCAATGGAAAACTTAAAAGCAGTTGTTGAAGCCGCAGGCATGACAATGGCTGACATCGTTAAAACAACAGTATTCCTTTCAGACATCAACGACTTTGCAGCAGTCAACGCAATCTACGCATCCTACTTCACGGGCGATGCCCCTGCAAGAAGCTGCGTCCAGGTTGCACAGCTCCCTAAAGCAGGCTTAGTAGAAGTAGAAGCTATCGCAGTAAAATAATATAAATTTATGCATCGTGTGGTTGCCAATGTAAAACAGATGTACAAGATAGTATAGATGTCAAAGCCAAAATAAAATTTTGAAATTATATAGGCAAGCAATATAAAGGGACAGGAGAAATCTTTTTAAATATCCTCAAGGTTGGACAAAAAGATGCTTCCTGTCCTTTTTATACAGCTTAATTTCTTGATATTTTGTTTGCAAAAGCAAACTATTAATGGTACAATAACGTAATGTAAATGATAATGGGATTACAATACACATTTACATAGAACATAAGGAGTGAATCTAATGGGTATTTTGAATAAAATCATTGGTACACACAGCGAACGTGAAGTTAAGCGTGTGCTTCCAATCATAGACCAGATTGATGCAAAAGAACCGGAAATCTCAGCATTATCCGATGAAGAATTAAAAGCAAAAACTCAGGAATTTAAAGACCGTCTTGAAAAAGGCGAAACACTGGATGACTTACTTGTAGAAGCCTTTGCGGTTGTCCGTGAAGCTGCAAAGCGTGTCCTTGGCATGCGTCATTTCCGCGTGCAGTTAATTGGTGGTGTTATTTTGCACCAGGGCCGTATCGCAGAGATGCGTACTGGTGAAGGTAAGACACTCGTATCTACTGCACCGGCATACTTAAATGCCCTGACAGGTAAAGGTGTGCACATCGTCACAGTCAACGATTATCTGGCAAAGCGTGATGCGGAATGGATGGGACAGGTTCATGAATTCTTAGGTCTTTCCGTTGGTGTTATCTTAAACAGCATGACACCGGAAGAACGTCGTCAGGCATATGCATGCGATATCACATATGCGACAAATAACGAACTTGGATTTGACTACTTAAGAGATAACATGGTTATTTATAAAGAACGCCTTGTACAGCGTGGTTTAAATTATGCCATCATCGATGAGGTCGACTCTGTATTAATCGATGAAGCGAGAACACCATTGATTATTTCTGGCCAGAGCGGCAAATCTACAGACCTCTACAGAGTATGTGACATTCTTGCCAGACAGTTAAAGCGTGGTGAACGCAGCGGCGAGATGACAAAGATGACAGCACTTATGGGTGAAGAAATTACAGAAACAGGCGACTTCATCGTTGATGAGAAGGAAAAGACTGTCAACTTAACAGATGAAGGTGTTGCTAAGGCAGAGAAGTTCTTCCATATTGAAAACCTTGCTGACCCTGAACACCTTGAGATTCAGCACAACATCATTCTTGCTTTAAGAGCTCATAACCTGATGTTCAGAGATAAAGACTACGTTGTTAAAGATGATGAAGTATTGATCGTTGATGAATTTACAGGACGTATCATGCCGGGCAGACGTTATTCTGATGGCCTGCATCAGGCGATTGAAGCAAAAGAAGGCGTAAAGGTTAAACGTGAAAGCAAGACGCTGGCAACCATCACATTCCAGAACTTCTTCAATAAATACGCAAAGAAATCCGGTATGACAGGTACAGCATTAACAGAAGAAGAAGAATTCAGAGAAATCTACGGCATGGACGTTATCGAGATTCCGACAAATAAACCTGTACAGCGTATTGACAGACAGGATGCCGTTTACAAAACACATAAAGAAAAAATCGATGCTGTTGTTGAAGATATTATTGAATGCCACAAAAAAGGACAGCCTGTCCTCGTAGGTACGATTACTATCGAAGGTTCTGAAGAAATCAGTGCCAAATTAAAGAAACGCGGCATTCCACACAATGTCTTAAATGCAAAATTCCACGAAAAAGAAGCTGAAATCGTTGCAGAAGCAGGTCAGAAGGGTGCTGTGACAATCGCAACAAACATGGCTGGTCGTGGTACAGATATCAAACTTGGCGAAGGCGTAGCAGAACTTGGCGGCTTAAAGATTATCGGTACAGAAAGACATGAATCCAGACGTATTGATAACCAGTTGCGTGGTCGTGCCGGACGTCAGGGTGACCCTGGTGAATCCAAATTCTACATTTCACTTGAAGATGACCTGATGCGTCTGTTTGGTTCAGAACGTATGATGTCCATCTTTAATTCCCTTGGATTCCCTGAAGGTGAAGCTATCGAACATAAGATGCTTTCTAAAGCCGTAGAAAAAGCCCAGAAGAAGATTGAATCCAACAACTTTGGTATTCGTAAGAATCTGCTGGACTACGATGCGGTTATGAATGAACAGAGAGAAATTATCTATGAAGAACGTCGTCAGGTACTTGACGGTGAGAACATGCGCTCCCTGGTTATGAAGATGGCAAAAGATACCATTAAGAATCTGTTATCACATGCTATCAATGCATCTGAAGATCCTACAGAGTGGGATATGAAGGAAGTAAACCAGGCATTACATCCTGTATTTGGAATTGAACCGTTATCCGAAGACGGACAGGATTATAAAGGTTATACATTTGACAAACTTGTTGATGAAATTGACGAAAAAGTTGAAGCAGCTTATACAGCTAAAGAAGCAGAGTTCCCTGACCCTGAAAACTTAAGAGAACTTGAACGCGTTGTGTTACTTAAAGTCATTGACAGAAAATGGATGGACCACATTGACGATATGGATCAGTTGCGCCAGGGTATCGGACTGCAGGCCTATGGTCAGAAAGATCCTAAAGTTGAGTATAAATTTGCAGCTTATGATATGTTTGATGAGTTGATTGCAAATATTTCAAGAGATACAGTTGCGATGCTGATGCATGTACGTATTGAACAGAAAGCAGAACGTGAAGAAGTAGCCAAAGTCACAGGTACAAACAAAGATGATTCTGTTGGCAGAACACCAATTCAGCGTAAAGAAGCAAAAGTATATCCAAATGACCCATGCCCATGCGGCAGTGGTAAAAAATACAAGCAATGCTGCGGCCGCAAGGCTTAAAACAGCTTAGTTTAAATATAAAAAAGAGGTGAATTTGATGGTTGAATTAGACCAGTTTAAATTTATTTTAAACGGATATGAAGGCCCTCTTGTGGAATTGAGGGATTCACTTTAACTTAGCAGTTAAACAGGCAAGAATCGAGGAACTTGACAATATGATGGAAGAACCTGGATTCTGGGATGATGCCGAAAAAAGTACTGCTTATATGAAAGAGCATAAGAATCTTAAAGATACAGTTGCATTATATAAGAAGCTTGAACAGGCTTACGAAGACAGCTATACGATGATAGATATGGCTTACGAAGAAAATGACCCGGATTTAATCCCTGAAATTCAGGAGATGGTGGACGAGTTCCAGAAGGAATTTGAAGATTTAAGAATCACGACACTGCTTTCCGGTGAATACGATGAATGCAACGCCATTTTAACATTACATGCAGGTGCCGGCGGTACAGAAGCCTGTGACTGGGTAAGTATGCTTTACCGTATGTATTGCCGTTGGGCAGATAAAAAAGGCTTCACAGTTGAAGTTCTTGACTACCTAGATGGCGATGAAGCCGGTATTAAGAGTGTAACTGTCCAGATTAACGGTGAGAATGCGTATGGCTATCTCAAGTGCGAAAAAGGTGTGCATCGTCTTGTGCGTATTTCACCATTTAATGCAAACGGCAAACGTCAGACATCCTTTGCAGGCTGTGAAGTCATGCCGGATATAGAAAAAGATATTGATGTTGAAATCAATGACGATGATTTGCGTATAGATACCTACCGCTCCAGTGGTGCCGGTGGACAGCATATCAACAAGACATCCTCTGCGATTCGTATTACGCATCTTCCGACAGGTATAGTTGTACAGTGCCAGAATGAGCGTTCACAGTTCCAGAACAAGGACAAAGCGATGCAGATGCTGAAAGCAAAGTTATATCTGTTAAAGCAGCAGGAAAATGAGGAAAAATTATCAGGTATCCGTGGTGAAGTAATGGAAAATGGCTGGGGCAGTCAGATTCGTTCATATGTCATGCAGCCATACAAACTCGTTAAAGACCACAGAACAAATACAGAAATTGCAAATGTAGACAGTGTCATGGATGGTAACATTGACCCATTTATCAATGCATATCTGATATGGCAGAGCAAAGAAAAGGGAGTGACAGAATGAATATAGCAGTTTTAGGATACGGTACAGTTGGTTCAGGTGTTGTGGAAGTTTTAAATACAAACCATGCAAGTATTGCAAGACGTGCCGGTGAAGACATCAATGTAAAATATGTGTTAGACCTGAGAGATTTCCCAGGTGACCCGATTCAGGAAAAAATCGTTCATGATTATCAGACTATTCTTGATGATGACAGCATTCAGATTGTTGTTGAAGTTATGGGCGGTACAAATCCAGCGTATACATTTGTAAAGCAGGCATTGCTTGCAGGTAAGAGTGTTGCAACATCAAATAAAGAGCTTGTTGCAAAATACGGTGCTGAGCTTCTTGAAATTGCCAGAGAAAAAGACATCAACTTCATGTTTGAAGCCAGTGTTGGTGGTGGTATCCCAATCATCCGTCCACTCATTAATTCACTGACAGCCGATGAGATTATTGAAATTACAGGTATTTTAAATGGTACAACAAACTATATGCTCACAAAGATGAGCGAAGAAGGTCTTGCATATGATGACGTTCTTAAGAATGCTCAGGATATGGGATATGCAGAACGTAATCCGGCAGCAGACGTTGAAGGCTTTGATGCCTGCAGAAAGATTGCCATTCTGACATCCTTAGCATATGGCAAACAAGTGGATTTTGAAGATATCTACACAGAAGGTATCACAAAAATTACAGATACAGATTTTAAATACGCTAAGAAATTAGGCACAAGCATTAAACTTCTGGCAACAAGCCGTTGTGAAAACGGTCAGGTTTATGCGATGGTTTCACCAAAGATGATTGGCAGCAGCCATCCGCTCTACAGTGTCAATGATGTGTTTAATGCAGTATTTGTTGAAGGTAATATGCTTGGCGATACGATGTTTTACGGTAAGGGTGCAGGTAAACTTCCAACAGCCAGTGCCGTTGTATCCGATATTGTTGAAGAAGTAAAACATATTCATACAAATATCAAGATTGAATGGTCACAGGAAAAACTTGCACTTTCACCGATGGAAAATGCATCCCACAGATTTTTTGTACGTGTGGCAGACACATGCCCGAAAGATGCAGTGAACAAAGCTTTTGGTGATGTGACCTTTGTAAATGCGGACGGTGTCGCAGGTGAATATGGATTTGTCACAGATATGATGGTTGAAGCCGTATTTAATGAGAATATTAAGAATGTGCCGGATGTGATTACAAGAATCAGAGGCAATTTCTAACATTAATGCATGTCAAAATAATTTTTGCATGCAGAGCAAATATGCAGGCCGTATGAAAATACGGCTTTTGCAGATTTTTTGGGAGAATTAAAATGTTAATAGTTAAAAAATTCGGGGGTTCATCTGTCGCCGATAAGGACAGAATCTTTAATGTGGCAAACCGCGTCATTGAAGATTACAAAGCCGGCAATGACGTTGTTGTCGTGCTTTCTGCGATGGGTAAAACGACAGATGGTCTGATTGCACAGGCAAAAGACATTAATCCAAAGGCATCCAAACGTGAGTTAGACATGCTTTTGACATGTGGTGAACAGATGTCGGTGGCTTATATGGCGATGGCACTTGAAAGCCTTGGTGTGCCGGCCATTTCTTTAAATGCCTGGCAGGTAGCGATGCATACAACAAGTGTTTACAGTGCTTCAAGACTTAAAAAGATTGATACAGAGCGTATCCAGACAGAATTAGAACACCGTAAAATTGTTGTCATTACAGGCTTTCAGGGCATTAACAAATATGATGATTACACCACACTTGGCAGAGGCGGTTCAGATACGACAGCAGTGGCACTTGCGGCGGCATTGCATGCAGATGCCTGTGAGATTTACACAGATGTTGAGGGTGTTTACACGGCTGACCCAAGAGTTGTGCCAAATGCGCGCAAATTAAAAGAGATTACATATGACGAAATGCTTGAACTGGCATCCCTGGGTGCCAAAGTACTGCATAACCGTTCAGTCGAGCTTGCCAAAAAATATGGTGTGGATTTAGTTGTCCGTTCAAGTATGACAAGAGCGGAAGGAACAATTGTCAGGGAAGGTGCAAAAATGGAAAAAATGCTTGTCAGAGGCGTGGCTTGTGATAAAAATACAGCCAGAATCGCAGTTATCGGCGTGAAGGACGAACCGGGTATCGCATTCAGATTATTCAATGCGGTGGCTAAAAAGAATATTAATGTGGATAACATCATCCAGTCTGTCGGTCGTGAGGGGACAAAAGATATTTCCTTTACAGTCCAAAACGATGATGCAGATGATGTAATTGCTATTCTTGAAAGTATCCAGGATACACTTGGATTTTTGAAAACAGATATTGCCAGAGATGTGGCAAAAGTTTCAATTGTGGGTGCAGGTATTATGACAAATTCAGGTGTCGCATCGAAGATGTTTGAAGCATTGTATGATGCAGGCATCAATATCCGTATGATTTTTACTTCAGAAATCAGAGTATCTGTATTGGTGGACAAAAAATATGCCGATAAGGCGATGAATGTCATCCATGAGAAATTTGGACTGGCAGAATAAAAAGATTTAAGGAGTCATTATTGAATGGACATTATACAGACATTACAACAGGAATTTAACATACAGACATGGCAGGTGGAAGCCACTATCAAGTTGATTGATGAGGGCAATACCATTCCATTCATTGCACGATACAGAAAAGAAGCCACAGGTTCATTAAATGACGAAGTGCTTCGTGATTTGCATGAGCGACTTGTATATCTTCGAAACCTTGAAGAAAAGAAAGCTTCTGTACTTTCAAATATCGAGGAACAGGGCAAACTTACAGATGAACTTAAAAAGCAGATTGAAGCTGCACAGACGATGGTTGCCGTGGAGGACCTTTATCGTCCATACAGACCAAAACGCCGTACAAGAGCGATGATTGCCAAAGAGCGTGGACTTGAACCGCTGGCAGCACTGATTCAGCTTCAGATGACCACAAGACCGGTAGAAGAAGATGCAGCCGCTTTTGTAAATGAAGAAAAAGAAGTAAAAACCGTTGCAGATGCGATTGCAGGCGCACAGGATATTATTGCGGAATCTATTTCTGATAATGCAGATTACAGAACGTATATCCGTAAAGCGACCTTTAAAGAAGGCAAACTTGTATCCAAAGCCAAAGATGATACAGTTAAAACTGTATATGAGATGTACTATGATTTTGAAGAACCTGTCAGCAAGATTGCAGGCTACAGAACACTGGCCATCAATCGTGGTGAAAATGAAAAAATCCTCACAGTCAAAGTCGAGGCACCCCGCGACAGAATTTTACAGTACCTTGAAAAACAGGTCATTATCAAAGACAACCCATACACAACGCCTGTTTTAAAAGAAACAATTGCAGACAGCTACGACAGACTCATTGCACCGGCCATTGAACGTGAAGTGCGCAATGAATTGACAGAAAAGGCTGAGGATGGGTCTATCAAAGTCTTTGCCAAAAACCTTGAACAGTTACTGATGCAGCCACCGATTTCAGGTAAAGTTGTTCTTGGCTGGGACCCGGCGTTTAGAACGGGCTGCAAACTGGCAGTCGTGGATGCTACAGGTAAAGTATTAGATACCGTAGTTATTTATCCGACAGAGCCTCAGAAGAAAATCAAAGAAGCAAAAGAAATCCTTAAAAAGCTCATTAAAAAATATGATGTTGACCTGATTTCTGTTGGTAACGGTACAGCCTCCAGAGAATCTGAGATGGTGATTGTTGAGCTGTTAAAAGAACTGGACAAAAAAGTAGAATATATCATTGTCAATGAAGCCGGTGCTTCTGTATATTCAGCAAGTAAGCTTGCCACAGAAGAATTTCCAAACTTTGACGTTGGTCAGCGAAGTGCAGCATCCATCGCCAGACGACTCCAGGATCCATTGGCAGAGCTTGTTAAGATTGATCCGAAAGCCATTGGCGTCGGCCAGTATCAGCATGATATGAATCAGAAAAAACTCGGTGAAACCCTTGGTGCCACCGTTGAAGACTGCGTTAATAAAGTTGGTGTGGACTTAAATACAGCTTCTGCATCACTCCTTGAATATGTTTCAGGTGTATCTAAAGCCATTGCCAAAAACATTGTGGCTTACAGAGAAGAAAACGGTCGTTTCTCAAATCGTAAAGAGCTTTTAAAAGTACCAAAGCTTGGACCAAAAGCATTTGAACAGTGTGCGGGCTTTATGCGTATTATGAATGGTGACAATCCGTTAGATGCCACAAGTGTACATCCTGAATCTTATGTAGCCACAGAGATTTTGCTTAAAGAAACAGGTCATGATTTAAGCGAGATCAACGGTCTTGGACTTAAGAATTTCTCAAAAGAAGTCAAAGATTACAAGAAACTGAGTGAAACAGCCGGTGTCGGTGAGATTACATTAAAGGATATTGTGAAGGAACTTGAAAAACCGGGCCGTGACCCGCGTGATGAGATGCCAAAACCAATCCTTCGTACAGATGTCCTTGAGATGAAAGACTTAAAAGAAGGCATGGTTTTAAAAGGCACAGTGCGTAACGTCATTGACTTTGGTGCTTTCGTGGATATCGGTGTGCACCAGGACGGTCTTGTACACATCTCACAGATGTCCGATAAGAAATTCGTTAAACATCCGATGGAAGTTGTCAGTGTCGGTGATATCGTCGATGTAAAGGTGCTGACAGTGGATATGGAGAAAAAACGTATTCAGTTGTCAATGAAGAATGTAAAGTAATAAATGCAGAAGAATAAACAGGGAGATAATTATGGCGGCTTTTTTTTCAAGAATTAAAGATACTTTTGCACTTGCAAAAGATAGTGTTGGCTTTTTACTTGTGAGTATTATTGTCATTGCGGCAATTATTGTCATTGCAGTGATTGCAGAAAGATTGATTTATCGCGGAAAGGCTAAGAAACGTGCAGATGCCCGATATGTAGCTGTATGCGGTATTATGTCCGCAATGGCTGCAGTATTGATGCTATTTGAAGTTGCATTACCATTTGCACCTTCATTTTACAAAATCGATTTCAGTGAGATACCTGTGTTGATCGGTGCATTCAGTCTTGGCCCTGTGGCAGGTGTTATTATCGAGCTTGTGAAGATCCTTTTAAAAGTATTTTTCCTTAAAGGTACAACTACAGCATTTGTCGGTGATTTTGCAAACTTTCTGATTGGCTGTACATTCGTTGTACCGGCGTCTGTTATTTATCATGTGCATAAGACAAAGAAATTTGCTTTAATTGGTATGGGTGTTGGCGCATTGATTATGACAGTATTTGGTTCAGCCTTTAATGCTATTTATCTGATTCCAAAGTTTGCACAGCTTTATGGTATGCCGTTGGATGCGATTGTTGCCATGGGTACAGCAGTTAATCCAAAGATTACAAGTGTAACAACACTGGCATTATTTGCTGTTGTACCATTTAATATTTTAAAAGGCGCACTTGTGACCGTGATTACATTACTGTTATAC
>CAKRHR010000027.1 GCA_934339005.1 uncultured Catenibacillus sp.
AAGTGGATCTTCGATTGAAATAACCGCAGCCAGATAACCATCAATCGCCATATAAAGGTGTGAATATTCTTCCGGAAGATTATCGAAACGTTCCTGCTGGCCTGCCGGAATCTGTGCTTTCTCATCTTCAAAAATAAAGTGATAGCTACCGATAATCACACGTTTATCCTCAATTGTAGAAGAAATGCCATGTGCCACAATATATTCAACTTTAGAATGTAATTCTTCATGAACAAGATGCTTCTTAACCGCAGCTTCCACAACTGCTTTTGCCATAGAATGAGGAAAATGTTCTTCAAGGCATGCTGCGATACGAAGTAACTCATCTTCTGACTGGCCGTTGAAGGATTCAACATTAACCACTGTTGGTTCAGCCTTTGTCAGTGTACCTGTCTTATCAAATACAATCGTATCTGCTTCAGCCACAGCTTCAAGGTATTTACCGCCTTTAACTGTCATGTCATATGTACTTGCTTCACGAATTGCAGATAAAACAGTCAATGGCATTGCAAGCTTCAATGCGCAGGAAAAATCGACCATCAATACAGATAATGCCTTTGTTGTGTTGCGTGTAAATAACCACACAAGGCCTGTACCTGCAAATGTATATGGCACTAATCTGTCTGCCAGATGCTCTGCTTTGCTTTCAAGTGAAGATTTCAGTTTTTCTGATTCTTCAATCATTGTCATAATCTTATCGTATTTGCTGGAGCCATTAATTTCTTTAACTTTAATGGTAATCTCGCCTTCTTCAACAACTGTGCCTGCGTAGGCATAGCTATCAACAGTCTTGCGTACAGGAACGGATTCGCCTGTTAATGATGCCTGGTTGACCATACCTTCACCCATCACAACATCACCATCAAATGGAACAACATTGCCTACACGAACTCTGACAAGATCACCGGTATGAATTTCAGATACAGGTACCAAAACTTCCTGTTCATCACGTACAAGCCATACTTTGCTGATATTCAGTGACATGCTTCTTGCAAGGTCACCGACAGACTTTTTATGTGTCCACTCTTCAAGAATCTCTCCAATGCCAAGAAGGAACATCACTGAGCCTGCTGTTGAAATATCACCACGGAAAATAGATACACCAATGGCTGTCGCATCAAGTACCGGAACTTCAATCTTTCTATGTGCCAGTGTCTTAAGACCTGCCCACAGGTATTTTACTGATTTTACGGATGTAATCACTGTTCTTACAGATACCGGAAGGAAAATTTTATTACCATAATGAAGTACAATCTTTGTCACAAGCTTGTCCCAATATTCATGGTTCATCTCTCTGCCGGAATTTTTCAGATAATCTGCTGGTGCTTCCACGCGTGTATATGAAAATTCCTGTAATTTTCTAATTAAATCAGCTCTGTCACCGTGATACCAAATCGTCGCATCACAGGTTCTTTCCTGAACTTTCGCTCTATCTACATTTTCCTGGGCATCCAGATAATACTGAAGAATATCTGCCTGCTCTATTGTCATGCGTTCCTGAATAAAATGAACTCTGATTCTGTCTTTAATCTCATGTTTAATTACAAATCTCATAAATGTTCATCTCTCTTTCATAAAAACGCCTGCAGGTTTGACTGCAGGCATTTTGCGCTTATTTATCTTTAGTCACACGTCTTATTCAGCATCTGCTTTGTCAGCTTCAACTTCATTAAACTCTGTTTTAGCATCAACATCTACATCTGCATATTCAGCAGCTTCTGCAGCTCTGTCTTCATTAATCTGCTGAGCTTCTGCATAAATATCTTCTGCATTTTCCTGTACTGTTGCTGCTGTTTTCATAATGCATTCTTTAGCACGAAGAACGGCTGCTGTACAATTTGTATATAATTTCTTAGCATCCTTACTTGTCAAAATTTTAATGCCTGCTGTTCCAAAAAGAACGCCTGCAGCGAAAAGACCTGTTTTCTTTGTGTTGATTTTCTTAAAAATATTTGCCATTTTAGCACGCCTCCTGAATATTATATTTAATTTATTTTTTAATGAAAATACAATGTAGATATTCTGACCATATTTTAATATTCCACTCAAATGATATTTCTGATAATATTGGCCATTTTTATTTGGCATGTCTAACATATTGTGTCATAATTTAACCAATATTTTATGTATCTAACAATATCTGCATCTCTTTTTTATCCCCAGATTATAACTCCTGGTTTTTGTATTTTCAACACTTTTTTCCTTATTGATTATTTTTATCATTAACACTTTTTTGATGTTAATTTGATCAGCAGATCATGCTATAGCTCTGTTATTTTTTCAATGTTTAATCATCAAAAATATGAACCAGATCCTCGAATTTTTCTGCAATTGCCACACATTTTTTCTCAGGCACCTCGCCAAATCCATACGCAGCAAAAACAAATGGTACGCCTGCTTCCTGACAGGCATTATAGTCACCGATTGTATCCCCAACATATACTGGATGCTTCAAATGATTCCGTTCTGCAATCAATTGAATATTCCTCGCTTTTGCAAATCCTGAGCGTCCCGGATTTTCATAATCTTTAAAAAATTTTCCTGTATGATGCGCCTCAAAAAAAGCTTCAATATAACCCGCCTGACAATTACTGACAATAAACAACGGATATCGACAACTAAGTGCTTCAAGCGTTTCCACAAGCTTTGGATACAATGTACCACCAACGTTGGCAATGTACTCATTTTCATAATTACAGCACTGTTTCAGCACATTTAACCGAAAATCCGGGTCTAAATCCGGCATCAGTTTTGCTGCAAAATCTTCCATTAATAATCCCATACATGACTGTATCTGCTCAGATGTAAACCGAAACGGCAGTTCAATCTGTTCAAGAATTTCATTCCAGGAATGCGTGACCTGTGCACATGTATCCCAGATTGTTCCATCCATATCAAAAATAATCCCGTCTGTCTGTACCATATTTTATCAGTCTCCTTATCTGTCTTTTAAATTTTTATACATTTTCGTGCAATCCCACTTTAAGTGCACTATTTTTCAAAATTTTTCCATGAATATGTCCATTTAATATCAGGCATCCAGCTTTAACGTATGATAAACTTCGCCATCCATATTTTTCCATTCAAAACATCCATTTTCCAAAATCATATAGCTATGGCAGCTATCCTCCTTTGGAATAGATACTGAACCCGGATTTAAATAATACTGCTGCTCACCAAAACATGTCCAAGCCGGTACATGTGTGTGTCCATGCAGCAAAATATCTCCCGGCTGCATCGGCGGTAACTGCTGCAAATTATAATGATGGCCGTGTGTTGCATAAACCACACGATTTCCCACAGGTAAAATGCAATAATCTGCCATTATCGGAAATTCCAGCACCATCTGATCAACTTCTGTATCACAATTGCCGCGCACGCAAAAGATTTTATTTTTATGCGCATTTAACATCTCAATCACCTGTTTTGGTGCATAATCTTTTGGAAAATCATTTCTTGGGCCATGATATAACAAATCCCCTAAAAGCAGCATTCTGTCAGCATCTTCCCTGTCAAACGCCTTTATCAACTGTTCACAGTAATAAGCTGAACCGTGAATATCTGATGCAATAAATAATTTCATATTTAATCTCAAACTCCTTTATATGTAAAATTTTTCAGTGATGTAAACCTTTCTACAATCAACAAGATTTCCAGCCTGATTAAACGAATCAATCTTTATATTTTTTGACCTGGCATCATTATATCTCAAAATAGCATTTTAGGGACAAAAAACTTTGTCCCTAATCTATGCAGCTCATCATGCTTTTTCAAGTCATTTTCAAGCTTTCTTTATTCAAATTTTAAATGCTCTGACAGATTTTGTCTATCTGTCTTTTGTAATCTACTTCACTTTCTGACTGTTACCCTCATTTGCAAAATATTCTTTTGTCAGACGTACAACAGTGCCGGAAAGCAGGAATACTGCAATCAGGTTCGGGATAGACATCAGGCCATTAAATGTTTCAGCAATATTCCAAAGCAGTCCAAGGTCTACGGTTGCGCCAAGAATAGCAACCAATGAATAAACAACCATAAATGGTTTGATAACTTTGGACGAAAAAATAAACTCAATACATCTGGCACCGTATAAGCCCCAGCCAAGTGTTGTTGAAAATGCAAAACAACACATCGCAACGGCTGTGAAAATAGATACCCAGTTGCCGTAAGTTGAAGTAAATCCTGAAATAGTCAGTTCTGCACCTGCAGCCTGTCCATATGTAATAGATACACCACTGCACAAAATAACCAGTGCCGTTAATGTACAAATCAAAATAGTATCTGTAAAAACTTCAAAAATACCAAACAAACCCTGCTTGACAGGTTTTTGTGTATCTGCACATGCATGTGCGATGGAACCGGTACCAAGACCTGCCTCATTTGAGAAAATACCGCGGGCAACGCCTTTTTTCATACTCATAAAGAAGCTGCCGACTACGCCACCGGTGACTGCGGACGGTTTAAATGCGCCTTCAAAAATCGCAGCAAATACACCCGGCATATGCTGAATATTCATGATAACAACGCCGATAGCAAGAATAATATAAAATACTGCCATAAACGGTACAAGTTTTTCAGTTACATTGCCAATACGTTTGACACCACCTAAAAGAATCAACGCTACCAGTGCCGCGATAATGATACCGATGATTAAATTACTTGTACTCACAGAATCTTCGCTGATGATATTGTAATTTAAAAGTGCTGAATTGATTGCTGTCGTAATTGTATTAATCTGTGTTGCATTACCTGTACCAAATACCGTGAGCACACCAAATGCTGAGAACAGGTACGCAAGCCACTGCCAATGCTTGCTCAGGCCATTTTTAATATAGTACATCGGTCCACCTACAAGTTCACCATCTGCGTTGACTTCACGAAAATGCACCGCCAGTGTAACTTCGGCAAATTTTGTACACATACCAAGAATGGCTGAAATCCACATCCAGAAAACTGCGCCAGGACCACCAATAGCAATCGCACCTGCCACACCTGCAATGTTTCCGGTGCCGACAGTCGCCGCCAGTGCTGTACAGACCGCCTGGAATGGTGTCAGAGCACCATCTGATGCATTCTTTTTGCGAAACATTCGTCCGATCGTTGTCTTAATTGCATATGGGAATTTACGAATCTGAAGAAATCCTGTGCGGATACTTAAGAAAAGGCCAACACCGATGATGCAAATCATCGCCGGGACGCCCCATATGAAATTATTGATTGCATTATTAATTGATTCGATTGCAGCCAACATAAATTCATTTCTCCTCTGTTTTTAATTTTTATTTTCCATAACTACCAAAATCCAACAACCAATGGCTGCACTCTGAATAATTATTCAAAACTTTATAGTAAAAAATGATACCATATTTTTTTTAAGTTGTAAAATAAAAAGTCGTATCGTTGTATGATTGTATGTCACACAAACGGTACGACAAAATTCGACCGATCTTCCACGTCTGATGTATGTATTTTACGCAAACTATTTGAACTGTTTATCACACTAGCAACTCAATATATCTAAAATATTTCTGGCCATCATTTATCTTTCATACTTGAAGCATATCTTCTATAATATCATAGTGTGCATCGATTGCCTGAATCATGCCTGTTTTGTCTTTTTGCATCAGACATGTATAAATATTTTTATGATACTGCACAAGATTATATCGTTTATCCACATCAACACGCTGAATCACATAATCTATCCACTCTGTATACACATCTGTCACAGCTTCCATAATAATCATCCAAAGATTATTTCCCGTGGCAAAAATCAGTTCATCATGAAATGCTTTATCAATTGCTGCAGAATGTGCCCCCTGAAGCTTCGCCATTTCTTCAAGAAGCTGTGTGATTTTCTGCGTATTTAATCTTGATAAATCACCTTCAATCAATGTGTTGCAGACCGCTTTTTCCATCGCACGACGAAACTCGCAGACATCATTTTTTGTCACACTACCAAGAGCCATCATCATCTCAATGGTCTGCCAGATAGAATGTCCTACATTTTTAGAAATATAATTACCTGAACCCTGCACCCGCTCCACAAGCCCCATGCCATGTAAAATACTCATAGCCTCACGGGTTGAATTCCGACCAATTCCAACAGTTTCTGCAATCGCCCGCTCAGTCGGTAATTTGCTTCCAATCTGCAGTGTGCCGTCCTTCATCAGACCATAAATATAGCGTATAGCTTTCTCATATTCCTGAGAATTATTTTTATGCATTTTTACAGTCTGCGTTATATCTTTCATAATTTCATTTTGCTCTGCAGATTCATCCATTCTCATATTTTCTTCCATTGATTGTACCTGCAAAATATTTTTCATTTCTTCATTACTAAATTTACTTACCATATTGATTTCCTGATTTAACTATAACACTATTTTCCAGCTCCAATACCTGACTGCTGCAAGTATGATTCGATAACCGCCAGTGCACCGTCCACCCCAAGGTCTGTCACATTTAAACACAAATCATAATTCTTAGCGTCACCCCATGCCTGACCTGTATAGTATTCATGGTAAGATTTTCTGCGTTCATCTGTCTGTGACATTTTTTGTTTTGCACTTCTTGCAGAAATTTCCTGCTTTCTTGCAATATTTTCAGTACGCCATTTTCCATCGCCTGTTAAAAAAATCGAAATTTTATCCTTTCGGTCCTTAAATGCCCAGTTGCCGCAACGTCCAAGAATTACACAATCCTTTGTACCAATCAAACCGGAAAGTGCTTTTTTCGGTGTTTCATAAAGCACAGATTCTTCATCTTCTTCCATAGAAATGGTGTACATTAATGTACTACCCGGCACTTCTCTGTAAAAATCAGGATATCTGTCATACAAGCCCATTTCCTGTGCTTTTTTTGAAATGACAGATTTATCATAAAATGCCATGTGATATTTTTCTGCCAGTGCACGACCTATTTTATTTCCGTTGCAGCCACATTCTCTGCCAATTGTGATAATCATAACCATGCCTCCTGCTTAAATTTTCTATGTTTTTCTCTAATTCCAATAATTTATATCTCTCTGATATTACGATGCAAATGTCAAAAATCTAAAATACAATTATCCTTACATAAAATTCGCAAATATTGAACACAAAATAACTGTCATAATACCGGTAACTGCAATTGCCAGACTGCTCATGGCACCTTCAACCTCACCAAGTTCAATGGCTTTTGCAGTACCAATAGCATGTGCTGAAGAACCGAGTGCCAGACCTTTTGAAATAGGTTCTGTAATTCTGAAAATCTTACAGACCAGTTCACCGAGAATATTGCCAAGCACACCTGTTACAACGATAACTGCAACTGTAATTGTCACATAACCGCCCAACTCCTCAGATACGCCCATACCAATTGCCGTTGTGATTGATTTTGGAAGCAATGTCACGTATTCTTCATGGGACAGATGCATAATTTTTGATAAAACGAAAACTGTACACAAGCTTGTCAATACACCAGCGGTAATACCTAAGATAATTGCTTTAAAATTTTTCTTTAAAAGTGACCACTGTTCGTACAGCGGAATCGCCAGACATACCGTGGCAGGTGTCAGAAACCAGCTTAAATAAACCGCACCCTGATTATATGTGTCATAATCGACTCTCGCGCATACAAGCACAAGAATTGTAATAATAATCGAAATCAATAAAGGATTTAAAATACCTGATTTGAATTTCTTCTTTAATAAAGAACCTGCCAGATAAGCCAAAAGACTGATAGTTACTCCGGCAAACATGGATGTTTGAAATAAATTATTCATAGTCTGTTTCCTCTTTTCCTGCAGTTGCCACTGCCTTATCTTTGTGCCTTTTATCCTTGCGAATGACAAGCTGTGACACGCGTCCTGTCGCTGCCATAACGGCTACAAGTGACACAACCGTAATAATGCTGACCGGCACAAGTACAGGTTTTAACATGCCCCAGGAAGACATCAGGCCAACACCGGCAGGAATAAACATGACCGGCATAATCTCTATCAAAAATTTTCCAACATCCTTGACCGCATCCAGTGGAATAAGCCCTGTCAACAATCCCACAAACAAAATCACCATACCATAAATACTTGCCGGGATTGGAAGCGGCAGAAAATACTTGCACAATTCTCCGACAAAAGAGATGGCAAGGATAATCAAAAACTGACGTAAATACTTCATAACCTCTCGCTTCTTTCTTATTATTTTTCTTTATTTGTTTTTTCTATATTTTTCCAAAATTTCAGTGCTACCCATTACGGATTTAAAAATGGAAGTTATTCCCTGACGCAATAATTGGTAGCACCAATATTGGTGCTACCAATTATTATAAGACTTCGATTAAATTTGTCAACAATAAATTTATATCATTTTCTCTAAAATGTCTGTTTCTACTTTTGTAATTTTTAATCTATTTTTGAAATTTAAAGTTCTAGCAATGAATCTCGCTTTTGCAGGATAGAAAATCCACAGTCATTTTTCTTTTATAACAAAAACAGGATAAATACATCCTATCGTTTGTACCTATCCTGTAAAATAAAGTTATTATTTATCTTTCAATTTTTATGTGTTTTATTTTCAGCAACTTATCACACAATCTTAAATATATCAATCAAAAATACAAATGCCAGTCCGTAGTAAGTCACGACTGCAACAAGGTCGTTGATGGTTGTAATCAGCGGTCCTGATGCAACGGCTGGGTCTACGTGGATTTTATGGAAGAACATCGGAATGATCGTTCCAACAAAACTTGATATTACCATTGCAACTACAAGTGATATGCCGACACATCCTGAAAGTAGGAATGCCGGACCCCAGGCATAGCTTTTGAAGAAATGAATGTAAACGCCAAGGAAAACAAGTGCCATCACTCCAAGGAATAACCCATTGAACAGGCCAATACGCATTTCCTTAACAAGTAATTTCAGTTTCTGCTTAATTGTCAGATTTTCATCCATAAGTACACGAATTGTAACAGCCAGTGACTGTGTACCGACATTACCTGCCATATCAAGAACAAGTGACTGAAAACAAATCACAATCGGTAATACTGCAACCACAGATTCAAAAGCACCAACAACTGATGATACAAGCATGCCAAGGAACAATAATACTATCAGCCATGGCAGACGTTTTTTCATACTCTGTGTTGTCTTTTCTTCTAAATCTTCCTCAGCGGTCAAACCGGCTAACTTCGCGTAGTCATCGCCCATCTCATCATCAACGAGTTCGACAACGTCTGCAGATGTGATGATACCTGCGATTTTGCCTTCTTCATTTAATACAGGCAGAGAATCTTCTGCGTATTCGATGATTCTGTCGATACAGTCACTGATTTTCTCATGACCCATTACATATGGATAGGAACGGCTGATGATGCTGTCCAGTTTAACATATTCTCTGGCAACAATCAGGTCTTTCAAATCCATCGCACCGTAGTATTTTTCTTCTTCATCCACAACATAAATCGTAGAAATGTTGTCATTCTCACCGGCCTGTTTGACAAGCTCACTCATTGCCTGACGCACCGTCAAATCATTTCGGATGCAAATGTAATTGGTCGTCATGCAGCTACCGATTTCGTCTTCATCGTAAGACCAGAGCAGTCGAACATCTTCACCGGCATCCTCATCCAGACGCTTGACGATTTCGTGCTTTGTGGATTCTTCCAAATCCTCCAGAATATCTACCGCATCGTCAGAATCCATCTGAGATACAACCTGTGCTGCTTTATCCAGTGATAATTCTTTGAAATAAGGTTCTGCGTCATCCAGATATGTGAATATCTCCGCAACCCTTTGAACACCAAGTACTTGATATAACTTCCGACGTTCCTCTGCTGTCAGTTCTGTGATTGCTTCCGCAATATCGTTTTCATGATAATCGGATAAGCGTTCTAAAAGTTCCTTGTCATTCAAATGACTGCGTATAAGTTTTACAATTTCTTCTACATAGTTGTCTAATCCAAGATTCTTTGGTTCCATTACTGCCTCCTTATACTGTGTACTGCGCTACATGATTTTCAGTAGCCGTTACTTCTATATAAGTTATTCCTATAAATAGTATGAATAAAATAATTTAATCACTGTCAGAAATAAAATAATCAAGACTTAGTTCGCACTTACACGATAAAGTACCTGTTGATTTTATTCATAAAATACTGTCTAGCCATAAAATATCAGAAACCTTCATACTTATGTAGTTTCTAACATCTCTCTTATATAGTTTCCTTTGCTACTGCAATTCATGCAAAAAAGGTACAAAAATACACCGCCTCAGATTTCCTTCCAAAGCAGACCAATAAGTTACTGGCTGTGATGTATAGGCTTCCGTCTGATGCGATGTCGTTTAAAGCACGCAAATATAAGGCTGTATATGTTAGCGTAAGTTCACAAACAGCCGTATGCACAAATCTATATCAACTTCATCGCACTGATAACTTCGTCCCGTACTATCGCAACTGTCCATGAAATACACCTCCGTTAAAATTCTGTATTCTGGTTTTACAACCAAACCTATACTAACCCAAAATAAATTTAAAGTCAACCCCATCCGGCAAATGTTACCTTAATTTTACATAAGGAATTTTGAGACTGAGATTTAATTTTTAAATTTTTTCTTCTCAAAGATATGTATGACCCATATAATTCTCAGTCGCCACATAATATAGTAAACGGACTGCCTTTTTTATAGCAGTCCGCTTACCATTCCATAATAATAAATGTTTAAAAGTTTTAATCAAGTATTATAACCAAGGACGATATTTATGACATTCATCATCTACCCAGGCACGGCGCATTGCAATACGCTCATCTTCCGGATCACCCATGACAACTGCAAATAATGCATAGTTACCATGATTGCCATAAGTATCAATACAGCGGCGAACTTCCGCTCTGACCTGTTCTTCTGTGCAGTTATCATAATTATGTGGTCCAAAGGAATCCCAACCACCATGTATCATAATCTTATCACCATATTGTTGCTGAACTTTTACAACATCGTTCATACTCTGCGCCATCTGCCAGATGGTTGCACCTGTTTCGATAATATCCGGCACAATCGCTTCTGCCTTGCCACACACATGATGTTCTACAATCATACCTTCTGAAACAGCTTTTTGTCCAAGCATAATTTCAAATGGTTTAATCAGCTCATTGTACATATCTTTTGAAATAAACAGACCTTCTGAAGAACATACATCATCCCCATTGACATAAATATCCGGATGATAATATTTAGCAAATTTTTCAATTGTTTTCATCTTAAATTCTGTGTGTGCCTTAAAGAATTCATACACCTCATCCGGGTCTTCCACCATGGCAATCATAGCTTCACAAATTCCCATTAATGACTGCAGGCGATTGAAATTACCCTCCATACCAAAGCAACAAACCACTTTGTTTTCACGGTCAACATGTGCTAAATCACGTACAGCAGCTGCTTCCCAATCCATTGCATCCAAATCAGGAAAATGCACAACATCTCTCCAATCGGCAATGTCCTCCAGAATGTGCTCGCTCGGATCTGGAATTGCCTGATAGCCTGTGTCTGCAGTGACAAGCCAGTTCACACCAAACATATCACGTCCGCCCTTACCCGGAACGCCCTGATTATTTAACAATGATGACCCCATTGGCGAGTAAGCCGAAAAAAAGTTTGGCGTCCATTCCGGTTGTTTGTGATTGTACGCTAAGAAAAAATTTTCACGTTCTGTCATAAAAAATACCTCCTTCAAAATAAGTTGTTTATAAACTCTGATTTTCAAGTCCTTTAACTGTCAAAATATTTATATTTTTTATCAGCAGTAAGGACAACTTTATCTTATTGCTTAAATTTATTATCTTATTTTGGCATCAAAAAAAGTGTGCCCTGTGGCACACTTTTGTATTTTTTATAATATATTTTGATAATGCCAGCGGCAAAAACTCAAATCTCCATTCATATATGCACGATACTCAAAATTTATTGGGGTTCATATTCCCAATATAATTCCTCAAGCCGTTTTATCTTTCGTATTTCATAACCCCGGTCACTGCGTTCAAGCACACCCTCTGCCACAAGTTCTGCTAAAATCCTATGCAGATGTCTGTAACTGATATCTAATTTTTCTGCTGTTTTCCGAAGATTTTCTCTGAAATATCCGCAATTACCGCCAACCTGTATAATGTGTGAAACAACTTTTTGTCTTGGGTTAATCAACTTATTATGGAACTGATTTCTGGAAAAATAATTAATTTTCTCTGCAAGATTCTTCCCTATATATAACAAAAATTTTGAATCCATCAACAATTTATCCCGAAGCAACATCAAATCCAAAGCAACAAATAAACAGGTCGTTGCTGTTTCAATAATCACTGATCTGTCTTCATATCCCAGAAATTCCATATCACCAAGAAAGATAAAGCAATCACAATATCGAAGCAGCATCTGCTCACCATTTTCTGCAGTTGCATAAACCGATAATTTTCCATCAACAAGAAAATAGGCATATTTTCGATGTTCCTTCATCTCATAAATGTACGTCTGCCTTGGAAATCGAATCAACTTAATTCCGGAACGAATACCTGCAAAATCCGTAAAATATTCATTTATTTTGTTTTGTGCAATCATCCGTTCAAGTAATGGTTCATTTTTCACAATTTCCATAATGTTGCCCTCTGTCACTTTTGATAAATCTAATCTTCTTATGCTTTATTTTTAATCTACTGTTATTTTATTTTTTTGTTATTGGGAGGTTACTGTTAAAAATGATGTTTTAACCCTATCGTAATTTATTTTATTAAATCTCTTACTTTAATTAAGTAAATTACTAACCTTTTCATGTCAATAATTTTTTATATAATCAAATGCCAGTCTTTCCGTACCATCTCTTGTATCAATCAATCCGCATGGCTCAAAACCATATTTTCTAATTGCTGCCTGCATGGATTTGTTATTTTCATGGGTATCGATTCTCAGATAATCAATCTGGTTCGCGCAAAAATCAAAACATTTCTGCGCCATGCCTCTGACTTTTCCTGCAGATGCAATGCGGTGAATCGTACCATATAATTTGTCCGCGCGCCATGCACCCTGACGAATCACTTTGTATGTTGGGTCTTCACCGATAATCAGTGTAAATGTACCAACCACTTCACCATCCTCAACACACACATAACTATTCCCGCTTTCAATGTCATTTTTAACGATGGTTTCACTTGGATAACCTTCTTCCCACTGCGTCGGATTACCATGTGTCTTCATATAAACTCTTGCCTGCGCAAATATTTCTATAATTGCAGGAATGTCTTTTTCTTCTGATTTTCTGATATTCATATAACTCTCCTGTAGGTACCGTTTGCTTTGTTTCTTAATTTTATTAAATGTATCACATACAATTAGAGCCAAAGTATTTTTCACCTAACTTATGCCTTATTATCATAATATCAAACGCCGCAACATTCAACACTTAGTTTCCAGGAACTTGAATTAAGTGCAGCTTAATCCAAGTTTTGACAACAGTCAGAAAATCTGGTATATAATATTTTTATAGATTATCTAATTTGAATCAAACGAGGTGATTTTTATGATTAAATTAATTGCCACCGATATTGACGGTACTTTGATTAAGGATGGTACACTTGCTATCAATCCTGAATATATGACAGTTATTCACAAGCTCAGAGAAAAAGGAATTTTGTTTGTTGCCTGCTCGGGCAGACAATTTTCAAGCGAACAAAGAGTATTTGCACCAATTAAAGACGAACTGCTCTATGTTACAGACGGCGGCACAGTCGTGCGCACACCGAAAGATATTTTAAAAGTTTATGCTATGCCAGATGATATATGGAAACAAATGTGTGTTATGGTCAGAAATGAAATGCCGGACTGCGATTATTTTATTGCCACACCGGACTGCTGCTATGCAGAAAACGGCAACAGTCGCATGTTTAACTGGCTTCGCGATTCCTATGGCTATCATATTTATGAAGCACCTGATCTTTTGAATTTTAAAGATAAAGATGTGATTAAATTTTCCGTATATCACCCGACAGCCTGTGAAGCCGCATGTGCCCCATATTTCACACCTTTCTGGAAGGATAAAGTGTGTCTTGTGTCTGCAGGCAACGAATGGGTGGACTGCACATTACAGGGTGTTTCAAAAAATACTGCCATTGAATTTGTTCAGAATTATTATGGTATCGCCCCGGAAGAAACATGTACATTCGGCGATAATTTAAACGATATTGAGATGCTTGCACACTCCGGTTTAAGCTTTGCCGTTGCCAATGCCCGCGAGGAAGTACGTGCCGCCGCCAAAGACATCTGCCAGCCTTACTGGGAAAATGGTGTTCTGCAGATTTTGAAAAAATTTTTGTAATGTAAAAAACCACCCTTCCACTTTTTTCAAAGTTTCGGGGTGGTTTTTCTATACCTTAAACAATATCCGATAATCTGAAATATGTTTTTATTCTTCCTCCGGATATGTCATGTGCCACTGTTTGCGGATGTCAGTCATGATTTTCATGACATCTCTTGTATATTCAAGGTACATGCCGTTTTCTGGACTTGCCAATAATTGCTTTACTTTCTCAGCATTTTTTGCCAGAGTTTCTGAAACATCCGCATTTCCCGATTCCGCCATCGCCACCGCATTTTCCATATCTGCAACTTCATAAGACAATGCATCTGCTGTGCAGCCATCTTCGATAGTTTCTGTTTCGCCGGTTTCTGTGTAGGTAATCACAGCTTTCTCAGCTCTTGGATATTCGTAGATTTCAACATAGCCTTTATCGAAAGCAATCGTACCACGCTTCGGCTGTTTTGCATGCAGGGATAATATCACAGAAGCCATTTCTTCCTCAGGATTTTTAAGCAAAATGCTCGCCTGCTCATCCACACCGGTTGGTGCATATTTGACCTGTGAAACGACCTGATCTGGTGCCGAACTCATAAACCAACGCACAAATGACAGTGCATAAACACCAATGTCTAACATGGCTCCGCCTGCAAGATTTCTATTGAAAAACCTGTTTGTCATATCATAATCTTTATAACTGCCAAAATTCATCTGAAGCAAACGAAGCTCACCCAAATCTCCGGAGTTCATTTTTTCTCTCAATGCTTTGTAGATTGGCATATGATAAATAGTCATCGCCTCCGCCAAAACAACACCGTTTTCCTTTGCAAGGGCTACAGCTTCCTCAAGTTCATCGCTGTTTAATGTAATGGATTTTTCGCATAAAACATGTTTTTTCGCTGCCAGTGCTTTGCGCAAATATTCAATATGTGTATTATGCGGTGTGGAAATATAAATAATATCTACATTCTCATCTTCAAATACATCCTCAAGATGTTCATATACTTTCTCAATACCGTATTTTTCGGCAAATGCAACTGCCTTGCTGTGAGTGCGGTTACTCACAGAGTATAATTTCTGACCTCTCTTTGCCAGTGCCTGCGCCAGTTCATTTGCAATGACACCACATCCAAGTGTCGCCCAACGATATGTTTTCATGGTTTGTATCTCCCTTCTGTGCTATTCCATAAAAAAAATTTATCTGACATTTTTCAATGTCACTATACATATATAATTTGTTGTGTTTAATTCATTTAATAACATCTATATCACTATATATTTATTTTATCATAAAGTATTGGATATTCTTTTTCTCTTAAAATACAAAAAGTCTTATTCATCTAAATGGACAAGACCTTTTGCATTTTTATATTCACACTATTTTATGATGCGTAAATCGGTTCAAAATCGCTGGCGTCATGTCCGCACAACGGACATGTAAAATCTGCTGGAAGTTCACTGCCTTCATAAACATAATTACAAATCTTGCAGCGCCAGCCGACAATCTTTTTATCTTCTTTCTTTGCTTCCGGTTTTGGTTTCACACGGCTCTGATAATCTGCATATGTCAAAGGTGCTTTATCATTTAACACTTTTGCATCCACAACTTCTGCAATAAATAATGTATGTGACCCCAAATCCTGCTGCGATACAACTTTGCCGCTGATGACTGCGCATGTACTCCATCCAAGATATGGCACGCCATTACAGTCAACCGGTGTTGTCAGATTCGCAAATTTGTCTACATCCCTGCCAGACTGGAATCCAAAATGCTGAATTGTTGCATAGACACAGCTTTCATCCAGTAAACTTGCCGCAAACACACCGCTCTCTTTAATCAAATCACATGTATAATTTGAATTTAATACAGCAATAGCGATACGTGTCGGATTGTTTGCCACCTGAATGCATGTGTTTGTAATGCAGCCATTGACTTTATCCCCTGATTTTGTCGCCAGCATAAAAACGCCATATGATAAGTTATATAATGCTTTCTTGTCCATATTTAACCCCTCCTGATTATTTTACACTACCTACACTAGGCAGTGAGTCATTTTGTTACATATAGTTTTCCCCATAAACGTATCATGCAAATCAAAGAACTTCTCATTTTTACCTGTACTATTTATATTCTGACATTGCATGATACTATCAGAATCAAAAAATCAAAACTCCGCTCGTACCTGCACGATATGATGTTTGACTTTTACCCCTGACACCTTAATCTAAGTATATTATATTTACCTGTCTTTTGTCTATTCTTCCATGATAAATTATAGATGATTTTATCAGATCAGTATAATAATTTTTGCCACGTATGACATCTTAAACAGCTTTTTCATTGCTTTTTGTCACGCTTACGCACAATATTCTGCACCCCTGCAATAATCAACGCCACTATGCCAATAATAAAAAATACGTACGCCATCGGCACTAAAAAGAAGTATTCGTGCAACATACCACTTGCGTCTACATAAGAGCCGGTCACAGCTTTGATAATCAGGCACAGCACACCACAAAATAAAAACCATGCGCCCACCATACCGCCAATCAGATTTGTTTTTCTTCTGCGTGCTTCTGTATTATTTTTCTGCGTTTTTTCTGCCATATTCATCCAGCCTCCTGATTTTAGCCAGAGCTAACATTTTTATTTATCACTTTATTTTCTTTTTTACTCTGAGAACCATGTTATAAGTCATATGTCAAATAATAAAACTATGATTCGCATATAATGTTTTTACAATTTCTCACAGATTTCCTCATAAATCGCTTCCATCAAAGCTTTGCCCTCACGGCATTCTGCAACTACAGAAATGACCGCATCCTGGTCCTCCAACACAATTGCAAACTGACAATATTTGCCGTCTGCTCTGTAAGAATTGTATCTGCCACGCCAGAATAAATAACCATAATGTGCACAGTCCTGTGCTTTTGTGCTTTCTTTAATCCATTCCTGTGAAAGCAGTTGTTTTCCGTTCCACATGCCTTTATTTAAATAGAATTGTCCAAAGCGATGCAGTTCTGATAATGTTAAAAACAAGCCGCCTGCACCAAATGTATTGCCAACCGGATCTGTTTCCCACATCGGACGCTTGATACCAAGATGTGAAAATAGTCTTGGTGTCAGATACGATACAAGGTCGCATCCGCATCTTCTCTGGACTAAAACCCCTGCCAGATATGGACCAACATTATTGTATACAAAATGTGTGCCCGGTTCATATTCAAATGGAATTGCCAGCGACATTTTTACCCAGTCATCTTCTTCATATAACGGGCGCTGTGTCCCCATCAGATGTGCTTCTTTTTGTCCGAGGCACATTGTCAGCAAATCTCTGACAGTTGCTTTTTTCAAATTTTCATCAACATTTTCCGGCAAATCATTTGCAAATGCATCTGTCAGTTTTTCATCCAGTGAAATCAAACCTTCCTGCACTGCAAATCCGACCGCACAGGATGTAAAACTCTTTGCTGCTGAATAAACATTTCTTCTGCACTCGCCTTCACTGTGCCACTGCGCAATCAACTCTCCATGCTGTGAAACTTTCACACCAAGTACACCAAGCCCTTCTATCCGTTTGACAAATGAATCTAAATTCATAGCCGCACCTCCTGAATTTATGCTGTATATTTTTTGTAAAATATTATCCGTATTTGACTACTTTTTATCTGTTTCTTTTATTTGGCTGTTTCTTAAACCTTTAACTTTCGGCAATTATTATTTACGTTTATAGAATTATTTACTTTTCACATCCATTATACATCTCTACTTATTTCCCTGTAAATATGAATCATAAACTTACTCTTTTCCTGAAAAATTTTAACATTTTCAATATATTGACTGAATATATCGTTTTAATAAAAAGGTACAGAAATACGGAAATGTATAGACTCCATTTTCAATGCCAATATTGCCTTTTATTAATTTAATGCCAAATGTAATATCCGGATATTTTTCACTGTCGATTAAGCTTCTTAATGATTTGGAACGGCCATTTGTCGCTTTTACCTCTACAGGAACAAGACAACTTCTTGTTCTGATAAAGAAATTTTCTTTCAGTGTCGAATTATCTTTTTTATAGTAATATAAATCATATCCACCTTTGACCAATGCTTCTGCAACAATATTTTCATACAAAGCACCCTTATAAACACTTAAATTTTTATTTGCCCTCAAATCATCTTGCGCTTCCTCATCTAACATTGCCACCAACATACCTGTATCAAAATAATACAATTTATATTTTTCACTATCATAATTTCCTTTTAAAGGAAGTTCCAGGTATAACAAACAATAACAGATATTTTAAATCGTTTTCTTGAAAAACCGGTGAGCAAAACGTTTCATATAGAACTTAACAACATCGATAACTGTGAATATCAAGTAGAAACTTATAGCTGTAATTCTCATCATGGTTCACCGCTTGATTTGTGGATTAAAAAAGGCTGTTTTGAATACAATGGAAAATACAGGCTTCTGTCACTTATGTTAGACAGCCATCTTAACGTGAACACTTATGTTGCCAAGGCTGAGCATGGCGCCTTAACTTTTGATATTACACTTTCACCATTAGAATTCATGAGTATTAATATCATGAAAAAGAATATGCTTTAAATTATTACTTTACAAAACCCCTGCCATCAAATGGCAGGGGTAATCAATTTTATGAATGAATTTTTTATGTTTTATTTACTCAATCAGACCAAAATGTCGTAATGCATTAGCAATACCATCTTCAGATGCTGGAGTCGTCACGTAATCTGCAGCTTCCTTAACACATTCGTCCGCATTACCCATAGCTACACCAATTGCTGCATATGAAAGCATATCTCTGTCATTATCAGCATCTCCAAAAGCCATGGATTCCTGCGGTTTTATACCAAGATAAGTCATTAATTTCTTCATACCGGCAGCTTTTCCGCCAGATTTTGGAATCACATCCACACCACTTTCATTCCATGAAACTACTTTGCATTCTTTCAGTGTTTCCTGCAGATATGCTTTCATCTCTGAATTAATCATAGCCGTACATTGATAAATTTCTTCATCATAACGCTCATCAATACCAGAAAAATCTTTCGGAATAAACTTTTGAATCTCCGCTGGATACTTATCATAATTGCCGATATAACGCTGTTTTTCTCCTATTAATGAAAAAGCTACACCCTTCTTTTGCAAATACGAAGTCATGAATTCAATTTCCTGTGATGTAATCACTGTACTGAATAATCGTTTTTGATCACGATTCAAAATCAGCTGTCCATTCAATGTCAAAAATGCATCAAAGTCAAGCTCCATAATCGGTAACGTTACAATTTCATCCATGTATCGTCCCGTAGCAATCACTGTTCTAATTTCTTTTTTATGAAGTTGTCTGATGGCATTTTTTGTACTTTCAGGCACAACATTACTGTGAAAAGGAAGCAGTGTTCCGTCAATATCAAAGAAAACAATTTTAATCATAAATACTTTTCTCCATGTTTTATCTAATAGAACTTTTATGATTATATCGTATCATTAATCAAAGGCAAAAACAACGTCTCTTTAATTAAAAATAATTTACAATAAAACAGGCAGGTATTTAATGCATTATTACATCAAATACCTGCCTGAAATTATATGTTTTTCTTTATTCAGCTAATTCCAGTATAGTGTCTGTACCGGATACATAATACTGACCCATCTGTGGAATGTGCTTTGCAAAAACCTCTCCTTTGACATGATTTTCAAAGTCTGATTTTGCCTCCCATTTTGTGATGAAATAAACGTGTTCTTTGTCCTCAGAGTCTACATATACTTTCATTTCAATGCAGCCGTTTTCCTTGCTGCCATCCGCTGCAAATGCTTTTGCAAGCGGAAGATATGCTTCCTGGTCTGTGACTTTATTTTTTATAATAACTGCTACCATAGGTGTTCCTCCTGATATTTTTTAATTTTGATTCATTGTCATTTAACGCATCTGAAGCTTATGCAGATATTCATCTTCCATTTTCTGCTTTTCTTCCACACTGATCTCAACACGTTTTAACGCTCGTGTCGGGCACATCCGCACACATGGTGACTGCTGTTCTTCAGGCGTGATGCCTGCACACATATCACACTTTTGCATTTTTCTGTCTTTGCCAAATACCGGAATATCATACGGACAGGCTTTCTTGCACAGCTTACAACCGATACATTTTTCACTGTCAACTAAAACAATGCCGTTTTCATTTTTAGATATGGCTTTCACCGGACAGACTTTCATGCATGCCGGATTCACACAATGCATACATGCCACGGAATAATAATGTACTTTTGTATTCGGGAACTGTCCTTCCTCCACAAGTTGCACCTTGCGCCATGATAAGAAGTTTTCCGTGTGACGCCAGTTTTTACAGGCAGACTCACAGGCATGACACTGGATGCATAATTCAGGGGTTAATTCAAAGGCGTATTCATATTTATCCATCATAACGGCTCACCTCCACCAGTGCCTGACTGCTCATAGCCGTAACAAGCGGGTCATAGGCTTTTTCTGATACATCATAGATACTGTTGACATTCGCACCGCCATCAGCATAAGGCATATCCTCAATACCCAGCTCTTTGCAGCCCATCCACCAGCCATGAAGCATCATCACAGTATCCGGACGTACGCGCTGGGTCACCTCTGCCTTCACAAGCAGCCAGCCATGCGCAGATTCAACCTTTACCATATCCCCATCCGCGATGCCACGCGCTTTAGCAGCCTCAGGATGAATCTCCAGCATCGGTTCCGGCTGAATCTGTCTGAGTGATGGTATATTTCTGAGCCAGCTTGCCGAATAAGCTCTGGAAGTATGATAATCCGACAATAGCAATGGATATTTCTTTACAAGCTCCGGTGCACCTGTCAGGCTTTCGGCAGGCTCACGGTATGTCGGCAACGGTTCATACCCTGCTTCTTCAAAACTTGTATTATACAATGCCACTTTGTGTTGCGGCAAAAATGGTGCTTTTGAAACACGCATGCTCGGTTTGGCGAACGCGCGCTCATAATTTTCAAATGTCCGTGGTTTACGTTCAAACGGCACTGCCAATCCCTCAGGATGTCTGCGCACCTCATCGATTGTCACCCCGAATGGTGACAATCTGTCATTTTCAAATTCATCATAACTGCCATGCCAGAAATCTTCACCATATCCCAAACGGTCTGCCAGTTCAATAAAGAAATGATAAATCGTTTTGTAATCGCCCAGAGGTTTCACACACGCCGGACGTGGAATAATGCGATTACCGTCCATGCCAAATGGATGTTCCATTTCAAAAAATGTTGCGACAGGAAGCACTAAATCAGCATAAGGATATTCGGCCATGCGCATCACATCCACAGTCACAAAGAAATCTACTTTTTTCAACGCTTCAAGCACCGTTTTGGTTCCACGGGTCGATAACAGCGGCTGAGTACTCGGTGCGATCAGTGTGCGGATTTTATAAGGTTTGCCGGTCAATACGCTCTCTAATGTTTTAAAATAGGATGAAGCCGGTCCTTCAAGAAATGGCATAAATGCCTTTGGCATTTCCGGCGCTACCAGTTTATCCACAAGTTCATCCGTATATAAATCAAAACGCATGACGTCCTTCGGTCTTGGACCGCCACCCATTGTCAGCATGTTCGTGCCTTCTCTGTCCAGATGGCCTGTAATTGCCATCATTGAAGCAATCGCACGAATCGTACTGGATGCTGATGCTGAATGTTCCAGCCCGTTGCCTGTTTCAATGCAGGCTTTGGGTGTGGTCGCATACATTCTTGCAAAATCAATAATCTGCTTTGCCTCAATTCCTGTAATATATGCACCCCATTCCGGAGTATATTGCTGAACATGATCTTTTAATTTATCAAAACCATAGCACCATTTTTCCACAAATTCGTGGTCTATCAAATCTTCATTGATAATCACATGCAGCATCGCAAGCGCCAACGCCGCATCCGTTCCCGGACGCACCGGAATCCATTCATCTCCCATAGCTCCGTCTGCTTCCAGTGATGGCTTGACTGTAACAATCTTTGCCCCGCGCTTCTTCGCCTCAACAAGACTTCTGGCACGCTCATTGGCAGGCCCTGAATAAGCAGGCTGTTTACCCCAGTAAATAACTAAATCTGCATTGGCTGTATCCGGGAATGCCATACTACCCACCGTATAAAAATAGCTGAATGCGTTCTGCATGGCACAAATTCCACTATGTGCATGGTTTGGACTGCCATGTACTGCAAGAAATCGCAATGAAATATTTTTAAATTCCCTGTATGCCGGTGATAAAATCGCCAGCGTTTCCGGACCATATTTTTCCTTCTGCTCACACAGTTTATCAGCAATAATATCCAGCGCTTCATCCCAACTAATTTCTTTAAACTTGCCTTCGCCTCTTTCACCGACACGAAGCAACGGATTTTTTAATCGTTCCGGTGAGTTCTGCCACTCCACCGCCGCCAGACCTTTGGCGCACAATGCCCCCTGATTCATGCCTGCTTCTGCCATTCCAGCCACACGTACCAGACGGCCATCCTTGACAAATGCATAAGTACGGCACTGGGTATTTGGTCCGCACATCGGACAGTACGCACGCACAACTTCCTCACCGTTTTCTTTTGCTATCTTCAGAGCTTCTTCGTATGTCAGCCCTTTATGTTCTTGTGTCATTGATTTGTCCTTTCTTCTTATATATTTTCACATTATACCATAAAATTACAATTTACATTTAACTTAATCAATGCTATAATTTAATCATAGAAGAACAACCGCCCACAAAGTGGTTGGCCTTATGTATAAAGTAGAAAACCCACCCTATTCACTCGGTCAAAGTTTCAGGGGTGGTTTTTCTATATACAAATATAAAGAAATTTACTGACTAATCATATATATAAATGTCAGCCACCCTGTAACACGATTGTTCTCTTTTTTAATTCTAACATATCCATAAAATACATACAATTCATATCTACACTTTAACTATTCCATGTTTTTGTAATAGCCAAAACAGTAAAAAATGCGGTCAAACACTATGTTTTCCCGCATTTTATTTGCTATAAACTTATTTTATTCTTCCGGATATTTTTCTCTCAGTTGTCTGGCTTTATCAGCTCTGTCTGTACCTTCCAAGCGTTTTAAATAGCCTTCAAGATAACCTTTGGCATGGAAAGGACCTCCTTCTGCCATTACTGTCCACAAAGGATCCTCTCTGAATGCACTCTTAGCTTTTTTCTTCATCTGCTCAGTATGCCACTGTTCCATATAATAAGCAGCCTGATAACATTTTTCCTTCTCTGCTGTAGCAAGGTTATTCTGTTCGTGAGGGTCTGCTTTAATGTTATATAATTGATCATCATCAAACAGACAATATCCATCATGATATGTTCTGATGTATAAATAATCTTCAAATCGTACACTTCGCTGACATACGTGAGCACACTGACTCAGCACCAGATAATCACGTCCTTCATTTGTCTGATTTTTCAGTGAAGCAGCAAAGCTTTCTCCATCATATATTGATTTCTCTTCTTTAGCATTTTTCTGATACGGCAGTTTTCCGTCTGATGAAATCGATAAATCATCCATCATTTCTATCAATGTAGGCAGGAAATCAACATTATAATGCAAACCATCTAAAGCAACATCTCCCTGAAGACCAGGCCATTTAAGAATAAACGGAATATGTGTGACACATTCATCAGCACACCCATGTTCATCATATCGTCCAAGTTCACCCATGTCTTCACCATGATCGGATGACACAAGAATGATCATATCGTCATAAATACCCTGTTCCTTTAATTTAGCTACAATTTTTCCAACATGATAATCTGCATATGCAATACCACAGTCATAACCATCTAAATTAAAACGTACATCATCCAAATTATCAAAATGACTTAATTGTCTCGGGAAACCAACAAATTCATTGTCAGAATATCCATTCACTTCACTCGCACAATGGCATCCTACCATCTGTCGATGTTTTGCAAATACATCTTCTGTGATCCAATCTAATGAGGATGAGTTTTGTCCCTCAAAAGGATTTCCAAAGCTTTCAGGTGCACGATACATCGTATGAGGATCCCAATAATGTACATGCAAAAACCAATCTTCTCTGTCTTTATTACGCTCCAACCAGTCAAGTACTGTTGGTGTTACTTCATCTGCAACTTCATGTCCACGGTTTCCAACATTATACATTTCTTTAAACCCAGCCTGAAACCACCATGCACCATGTCGTTCTGCAAATGATGAAATACTCACCGGATACAAACCGTATCTTCTCATAATTGCCGGAAGATTCTGATCTGCATTTCTGTCTACGAAATCACGATTAGGACCTTCTAACGCCATGTCTGCTGCCGTTCCTCCATGACCGACAACACCTGTATTTATACCAAATCTACCCGTAAACAAAGCTGCTCTGGACGGCAGGCAAGGTGCATCTGAACAATAATAATCATTTAACCGCACACTGTCCTTTGCAATTGCATCGATATTAGGTGATGTATTTCTTTCATATCCGTAACACCCTAAATGGTCATAACGCAACGTGTCAATATCGATAAACAAAAATCTCATATCTTATTTCCCCTCCCATATTTATACTGACAATTTTAAGTATAGTACCCGTCAAATTGTTTGTCAATACAGGGGGCAATGTATCGAATGGGAAGGGGCTACAACATCTTACAATTTTTTCAATATCGGCAATATAACTTCTGATGCATTCTCATTCCCGCATAAAATTGTCTGGTGGGCTTTCTTCGTTTTTTCCTGCAATGCCCATTTACCTTTGAAATTTGAATGTATGCTGTACTGTGGAAAGTCTGATGAAGATATATCCAATCGCAATCTGCATCCCGCTTTTATATGATAAAAGATTTCCCACATATCAATTTCAACCTGCACCGGTGTGTTTGGTATATAATTGTCATCTTTTACATCGGCAGCAATTGTTGTGATTGATGAACGGATATTATAAGCAGTGCCATCTGGACGAACTTCGATAAGTTTTGCCGTAAACGCAGTATCTTCACAATCTGATTTTACCCAGAGTTTTACTTTAACTTTGCCAAAAATACTAATATCCTTTTCCAATGGCTCTGATACAAAACTTAACACATCATCCCTGTAATCCGGGTCAGGCTGTTTCAGGCTGCCAACCTCATTACGCGTGTGCAGTAATGATTCTGCACCATGTGTCATGACTGGATTTTCCGGGTCATAGATATATGAAATTGATGCAGAATTTTGAGGTTTTACAGATAACAATGTCTTTATACTTTCTGTCACATTACTATTTTCTTGATTATTCTCAGCAACATTTTCTTTTGCTGCATGATTATCACTATTCTGTGTTTTAACATTCAGGAAATAACTCTGCTTTCCAATATCTGCTGCATCGATATCATCAAACTCATGCCAGCTGTCCGTGTTGATTTCATAAAATGTTGCCTTTTTCTCAGGCAGTTTACCTTCAACCAGAGTCAGTTTGAACCATTTAAACATCTTCTTAATTTCATCTTTGATGTCATTATCTGTCTTTCTGTCCTCAAGGCACTTAAACCCGATATGGTCAAGGCCTGTAACCTCCAACCAGCTATGTGCTTTAGCTTCAGGGTTCAGACGTTTCCATGTCAGCATACTACTGCCGTGATGATGGTCATACCAGCCGCTGATAACATATAATGGAATATGGACTTTTGCCGGAATTTCGCGAAGTTCTTTCCACCAGCCACCCTGCCAGTAATCATCCATAATATTCTGATTCAAAATATAATCTCTGTACCAGTCAATGCGACCACCCCACATAGCTTCATCAACGTTGGCCTGTGGATGATATTTGCAGGATTCCAGATAATCCGCTTTAATCGGATAACCCGCATTTTCCATCGTCCAGGACGTTAGGACATCGTGTCTGAAGGAACCTTTTTGATAAGCGGAAGCAAAACGGTCTGTACCGTATACCCCAAGAAACATAGATGCGACTTTGCCTTCCACAGCATCTGCCATCGCCCAGCCGATAAGTGCACCATAAGATCGTCCCCACACGCCAATGCGTCCTGCCCATGGCTGGCAGCAAATCCAGTCAATTGTATCAATGCCATCATTACGTTCATAAATATTTGGCTTCCATTCACCCTCTGAACCATGCTGACCACGACAATACTGATAAATGAATACATAGCCGCGCTTTGCAATCATTTCACCATGTACCTTCATGGATTTATCCCAAAACGGATAACATGTACGCTGCAAAATCACCGGCCATTTTTCCGGCACATCATTTTGTATGCTGGCATCTGTTTTTGGCATGTAAACAAATGTTTCCAGTGAAATGCCGTCACGCATTGGCACCATATATGTTGTTTCGGTAAAATCTGTATATATTTCCGGCGTGCCACAATTTTCATATTCATGAATCAAATCATTGACAACCATCTTTAAAATGTCATCTTCTGCCATCGAGACTTCCCCCTTCATTTAATCAAACCCAGCAATTTTTAATTGATTTATTCTAAAAATAACCCTGCCGGATTAATCCAACTCCATCTCAAGCAGCGCCATACCAAGTGTTTTACCATGCATATCCACTGCCAGTGAACGAGTTACACCACCGCCAAGTGCATCTTCCATTACAAAATTTAATGCATGAATATTCGGCAATTCATATCGGCTGATTTTACCGTGTACAATTTCATTAAAATATTCACCGACAGCTTCTTCTGTCACTTTGCTTTTAATATATTCGAAATCTTCAGGATGATAAGCAATCACGGAGATGACTGAAATGTTTCCCTTATCACCTGTTCTTGAATGTGCGATTTCTCTTAACTTCATTGATGATTCCTCCAAACTGTCACCTGCACTCACCATACAGATGTAAACGCTGTTTTATTTATTTATTTAATTCCATTACAACTTTCAATTCTGATTTAACACCAAATTGTGTTACATATATGTCACACGCACATGAATGTCTTCTCTCGGAATCAATATGGACGCCACAGATATAATCTCTCTTACAGACTTTACTGCACCACCACCGCCTGCAGGACCGTTTGTATACAAAGCTTCCACTTCATTTGCCACAAGTTCTGCATTTGCTCTGTCCTTAGTTCTGGCTGCCACACGGAGTCGAACCTCCACAGGCACTGCACCCGAAATATGTTCACTTACATTTTTACAGTATAATGAATTCACGCCCATTTCATCGATACGGATTTCTTCAAACTCGCAACCTGTCATCTCAAGACGTTTTTTTACAATCTCGCCGGCAAGTCTGGCTCTTTCAAGTGCTGTTGAACCACCGTAGCTAATCTGTCCTTCACCGATAAAACAGTCTTTGTAACCAACAGAAGTCTTGTAAACACCATTATGTTTCTTTCCTGTAACTCCATCAATTTTAACTCTGTCTTTACCAATCTGCTGCACTGTCACCTGGCTGAAATCAGCGATACAGTCCGGTGTATAATAATTTTGGGGATCCTGAATTTCATATAAAATCTGTTCCTTGCAGGTCTGTTCACTAACAAGGCCGCCTGTACCATCAAGCTTAGTTACAACCAGTGAACCGTCTTCAGAAAATTCCACGATTGGGAAACCAAGATTCCATAAATCTTCAACATCTTTGACACCCGGATCGCAGAAGTAACCACCTGTGACCTGTCCGGCACATTCAAGCAGATGTCCGGCGATTGTTGCTTTGCCAAGCATTTTATAATTATCCATAGACCAGCCATATTCATAAACCAGTGGACCAAGTGTTAATGAAGGGTCTGCCACACGACCTGTGATAACAATATCTGCACCGCCCTTTAACGCTTCAACAATCCCTGCACATCCGATATACGCATTTGCTGAAACGATGTCACCATCCAGATGCTTCAGGCTGTCATTTGTTTCAAATGTTTTGTAGTCCATATAGTTGTCCAGACATTCCAGAACATCATCACCTGTGACCGCTGCAAATTTCAAATCATTTAAGCCTCTGGCATCTGCCATCGCACGCGCACATTTCACTGCCGCTTCAGGATTTGCTGCACCCATGTTTGTGATAACCTTTACACGGCTGCCATCTTTAATCGCATCCAGAATATGCGCCATACGGTATTCAAATAAATCATTATATCCTTTATCCGGATTTTTTAATTTTCGAAGCTGCGCCAGTGCGATGGTACGTTCAGCCAGACATTCAAAAATAATATAATCCAGATTACCTCGTTTCATCAGGTCAATCGCAGGCTCAATACGGTCACCTGCATAACCTGCGCCACTGCCGATTCTAACTGTTTTCATCGTTTAAGACTCCTTGTCATTGTTCTATCTCTTTATTTTTCTCTTATTCCTTAATCTGGCTTGATTATATTCGCTCACTGTCCAATAGTCAATTCTGTTGCAAATTCTTTCTAAAATATTAGAATTTATATACATTTTAGCCATCAAATACACTTCTTTATTCTAAAATATTAGAATTTTAAATTATTCTGACACGTCTTTAAAAGCAAAAAACGGAATAATTCTAAAATTCCAGAATTATTCCGTCATATATACATCTGATTATTTAATAAAATTTAATCTGTTCTTGTTACTGATATTCTCAACCTCTCATACTCCCACAAAACACCGTATGAACCATACTTTTTTACTCCGCCAGCTTATTATACAATGTTGCCAGAGAAATGCCTAATTCCTTGGCAATTTTCTTCTTGGCATCCACATCGCTGCCATAAACGAGCATCATATTTTCAATAACACTGCGTTCATACATCCGCACACGTTCTGCCAGTGTACCACCCTGTTCTTCAATCTGCTTTTTTGACAGGCCAACAGAAGTCACAATTGAAATACTGCCAATGATGTTATCTTCCTCCATAATCGGATAGATGCTGGCAAAATACTCCTGACCGTGTTCTTTTCTGAAAATGCCCTCAATCGGCACACCAGTCTCGATGACCTCTGGTGCTCTTGCACCGCTTCGAAATTCAACAAGCGGACGGCCTTGCGCCACCTTCAGACTGACACCGATGTAATCTTCATATGCTTTATTAAAATAATAAATACGACTGCTTTTATCACATATTAAAATGCCTTGTTTTATGGCTCGCAATGCCGAAACTGTTTTCATTCAGCTTTTTCCTTCTCCATTTCTTCATTAATCACATCTTCACTGGCTTTCATCGCTTCCAGTGTCATCGTCAGTAATTTTTCCAGTTCCCAGCCAAGCAGCTTAGCGCCACGCTCAATGACTTCTCTGGAGCAGCCTGCCGCAAAGCCTTTACTCTTATATTTTTTCTTAAGGGATTTCAACTCCATGTCTTTCGTGCTTTTTGAAGGACGCATCAGTGCCGCCGCCCAGATAAGCCCTGTCAGTTCATCTGCTGCAAAGAGCACTTTTTCCATCTCCTGCTCTGGTGCCACGTCCACAGTAATACCATAACCATGGGATACAACCGCATGGATAATATCCTCGCTCACACCGCCTTCGCACAGTAATTCAGGTGCTTTGATGCAGTGTTCTTCCGGATAAAGTTCAAAATCAATATCATGCAGCAATCCGACAATACCCCAATACTCAGCTTCATCACTATAACCCAGTTCTTTGGCATACCACTGCATCACAGCTTCAACAGTCAGCGCATGCTGAATATGAAAAGGATCCTTATTGTATTTTTTTAATAATTCAAATGCCTCAGTTCTTGTAATCTCACTCATGATGTCATCCTTCTTTCAGTTAGTTTTTGACTTGTCTTCATTGTACACGTTTCATTTAAAAAATCAATATAATATAAAAACAGGCTTCAAAAATCCAAATTTATTTTCAGATTTTTTAAGCCTGTCTAATTATACGTTATAAATATTTTTCAAATTACTCATTCAACACACGGTTAATCTGCATTGGTGTCTTATAATCTGCAGGGGAAATGATGATGCCTACAGATGGTGAACTTGCATGAATAACTTTGTTGTCACCTATGTAAATCGCAACATGTGTCGCATAACCATTAGAACCATAGAAGAATAAATCTCCCGGCTGTGCTTCACTTCTTGAAATACTGATACCATTTGCTCTCTGGCTGTCTGCCACACGGTTTAATGTGATACCGAATTTCAAATATACCTGCTGTGTAAATCCTGAACAGTCAACACCTGTTTCAAGGTTATTACCGCCCCAGACATATGGATAACCAAGGTACTGCATTGCAAATGCCACAAGTTCATCACGTGTTGTTGAACTTGATGATGGATTTGGATTTGTCGTTGTCAGATATTCTGACTTCATGTAACCTTCTGAGTTGCCGTATTTGACTTTACTCCAGCCATTGTTGCCTATGGCAATACGTTTAACTGCTGAACCTTTTGAAAGGATTGTCAGATACTGATAATTAGTACCAGGACCTGATCGTACATAAACACCTTCTGTGGCCCATACAGTTTCATTAACTGTTGTATATCCGTCATCTGTTGTATTTGTATTATCCTTGTTATCATCATCTGTCGTATCTGAGCTGCCACCGATAGATACATAAGAAGTACTTACATATGCTGTGACTTCCTGTCCATTGACAGTCACTTTCACTTTGTAGAAATTGCCTTCTGTACCAAGCACTGTCACTTTTGTACCTTTTGTGACTGTACCAAGCACTGCACCGTTCATGGATGCTGACTGACGTACATTTAATGGTCCGCTTGTCACTGTGCCGCTCTTTTCTTCAGTGGTTGCATTATTGTTATTATTGGAATTACCTGCATTACTGTTACTGTCAACTTTCTGCACATATTCATTATAAACATAGCCAGTAACTGTCTTACCATTCACTGTTGCTGTAACCTGATACCAGCTGCCTGATGTACCTGTGATTGTCAGGATATCCCCAGCCTTCACCGTACCAAGAACTGTACAGCTTGTGTTAGCCTCTTTACGTAAATTCAAAAAATCTGCTGTTACTTTACACTGACCCTGCGCTGACTGAGTATTATTGTTATTTGCACTATTATTACTGCTATTGCTACTGTTACTATTATTGTTGTCAACTGTCAAATATGTAGCATATAAATAACCTGTAACTGTCTTTCCGTTCACAGTCGCTGTAACATTGTACCACTGACCACTGGCACTGTTAATCGTAACTTTTGTTCCTTCAGATAAAACTGTGACAATATTTGAATTTGTACCTGCACCTGAACGAAGATTTAAAGCATATTGGCATGTTGCTGTGCCTGATGCCGGTGTTGTATTGTTTTCTGTGCTGCTTGAATTATTCTCTGATGAACCACCATTCATCGTAACATAATCAGTTTTCACATAACCTGTGACTGTCTGACCATTTACTGTCACGTTCACTTTGTACCATCCATTTTCTGTACCAAGAACATTCACTGATGTACCAACAGGAACTGTGCCGAGTGTATTATAATTTGTGCCTGCACCTGTTCGGACATTCAAAGGTCCACCGTTTACTTTACCTGTACCTGCAGCTGTTGTTGAATTTCCTGAATTTGTACCGGATGTACTTACATACTGACTTGAAACATAGGCTGTTGTGCCGTTAAAGGAAATCTTATACCAACCATTTTCAGTACCGAGAATCGTGACTTTTGTGTTCTGTCTTACTGTACCTATACATGAACTGCTTGTAGACGGGCCGCTTCGGACATTCAATACGGATGTATTTACTGTACCTTCCTGGTCTGCATAAGCAACTGTAGATGCAGTCCCAAACATGCCAGTAACAGCAATAGCCATTGCAATGGCACCTGCTGTGTTGCGCATGAATCTATTCCATTTTATCATTATCTCACCAACTTTTTCCGATTTTATGATATCAGGGTCAAAATATTTTGACCTTGCATCAATTATTACAATAATGTTACAAAAAGATTATAACAGCATGTAACATTATTGTCAATAAGGATTGTCCAAATTTACAAAAAGCGTGGGCACGCCGTCAAGTGTTACCCACGCCTCTGTTCACAATTTTTTAATAATCTGCTGTTTTTCTGCACATCATTTCATTTTCAAAATAATTGCTTGTGATTTTATTCTGCTACACGAATAACTCCATTTGTAATCTGAATCTTACCGGTTTTCAGCAAACGGCCAACTGCACGTTTAAATGCAGCTTTGCTCATGCCTGTTTCGCGCTCAATCACCTGAGGTGTTGCTTTTTCTGTAAACGGAAGAACACCACTGTAGCTTTCAAGCAATTTCATAATCGTATCTGCATCGACATCCATCTGAAGATATGCTTTCTGGTTCAGGCTCAATTCCATCTTGCCATCCATACGCACATTTACAACTCTGGCTTCAACTTCTGAACCGACACGATGTCCACCATGATAATTTTTCTTTGGAATCATGCCGTGGTAACGACCGTCAACTGCCACAAACGCACCGATTTCATCATTAACCTGATATAAAATACCTTTAACTGTATCGTCTTTTTTGTAATCGTGTTCTGTAGACAAATAATCGTAAATCTTCATTGTCGCACACAAACGATTACTCTTATCTATATACAATGCCACAAGATAGCTGCGTCCGGCTTCTACGCGGCATGTCTGCTCTTTATATGGTAAAAGTAAATCCTTTTCCAAACCCCAGTCTAAAAACGCACCAATTTTTGTCACTTCTTTCACTTCCAGTGACGCAATCTGTCCAAGTGTGATCTTTGGTTCTGCTGTGGTTGCAATCAGACGATCTGATGAATCTCTGTAAACAAAGACTTCAATCTCATCACCAACCTTACAGCCTGCAGGCACACTCTTTGTCGGCAGCAAAATGCTCTCCTCATTCTTACCTGCTTCTGCCACATACACACCAAATTCCTTGCGGCGTACAACTTCCAATACCTGTTTTTCACCTAACTGAATCATCCTTCATTCCTCCTGTTATTCCGTCCAGTGTTTACTACATCTCTAATCATAGTTTCGTTTTCATAAATCGTGCTGCACCATAAATATGTTTGATTTATTTCCCGCATTTTCTTTATGACACAAAAAAAGCAGCCATCCTATCGCATTGATAAAATGTCTGCTTAGCTGGGCTGGCAGGATTCGAACCTGCAAATGCTGGAGTCAGAGTCCAGTGCCTTGCCGTTTGGCGACAGCCCAATGTCAACCGACGAATGTTATTATATAGCATGTTCCAGAAAAATGCAACCCCTTTTTTCAAATTTTTTTAATTTTTTTGAAAATTTCTTAAATTAAAAATCAAAAAATGTCCAAAAGCCCGATAAAACCTGAGTTTTTTGAACTGCATGCTTTTTGAAAAATTTGAAAAAACTTTTTAGTTTTTCCAAAAATATCATTATTTTTCTAAATCCACCAGCAAAATTAATGTTCAACAACACCTCAGACAGGTTATCTATACTAATTTTGCCAGTGGATTTTTTTTAATCTGCTAATAATTTTTCATTCATTGCTACGAAATGTCTTAATTTTTGTTTTTAACAAAATCTTGTCACATTTTATATAAAGTATCATCTTTATATAGCTCTTTTATATCTTCCCATTCTTCTCCAGAAATTCCAAGTGCCTTAATTGCCTGTTCACATGTAAGATTAAGATTTTTCATTAAATTTTTAACGGCATTATACTGAGCTACTTGCTGTCCTTGCAACAAGCCTTGTTTTAATCCCTGTTTTAATCCCTGTTTTAATCCTTTTTCTATACCTTGCCTTTCAACACCATCACTCAGATTACACATTTGGGACACCTCGCTTTCCAATGTTTCTGTCATTTTAATATTATACTCATTTTCCAGAATCTGTTTCTTTTCTTCTACTGCTCGTTTTGAGGATAGTAGCACCTCTAAAAGTCGCAAAATTTTGGAATCCATCTTTTCTTCCGGATCTCCAAGACACAGCATAATCGCTGTTAAGAGATCATAATTTTCTTTTTCTTCTTTTGTAGTTCCTACAACATTGTCTTCTTTAATCGAATATTTGCTAATCGTATTCTTCCTGTTTTTCGGTGGATTCATACATATAAATATACTGTAAACCTTTTTTATCTTTTCATAATGTGCATTTGTAAATTCCGTACCATACTGAGCAGAAATCATCCTGCTGCAATAATAGATATTTCTCTTGATAATTGGATATCCCGGATAAAAATCATTTTGCGCTTCCACATTGATTATCAGGCTGATTAAACTTCCTGAAATTGGGGCAACGGCATTAAAACGGATATCAAATGTTACTGTTCCTTCACAAATCGATGCATCTTCTGTATTTAATCCTTTTATCGTTGGGGCTGTGTCCGATATCTGCTCGTCCTGATGCAGTGCAGTTTTTGATATCTGCGGTTCACCTTCTATGTACTGTCCGGCAATCTCATCAATGCTACAGTCCCTGTACTCTGGCAGACAGCTTTTCATAATCCATGCAAGAATGATCTTATTCGCCAGTATCTTTTTACATACATTATCATATGCTGCCTTTTGTCCTGCGGTAGAAATCACTTTTGATAATACAGTCTGTGTTTTCATCCACCACAAGCCTTTCTTAAATTATATGATTTTGGTTACGTTAATATCATATCACACAAGAATGCTATTTACTATGTTTTTTCTGTGAACTAATTCGCAAAAATAGCCGCCTATGAACCATACTTCACTCGTTAGATTTCAGGTCTGACTTTTGGAAGTTATGGTTCATAACGCGGCATTTTTACATTATTCTTTTACGCCTCCAAGGGCAATTTCTGCCACAAAGTATGATATAAAAAGCAGTTTAGTTTAATAGATTCTCTCTGATAAACCAAACTGCTTTAAGATTATTTTTTACCTTTAACAGGTTTTTTTCACATTCTCATATAAAGTATCATCTGCATATAGCTCTTTTATATCTTTCCATTCTTCTTCAGAAATTCCAAGTGCCTTAATTGCCTGTTCACATGTAAGATTAAGATTTTTCATTAAATTTTTAACGGCATTATACTGAGCTACTTGCTGTCCTTGCAACAAGCCTTGTTTTAATCCTTTTTCTATACCTTGCCTTTCAACACCATCACTCAGATTACACATCTCTGACACCTCGCTTTCTATTGTTTCGGTCATTTTAATATCATACTCTTTTTCCAAAATTTGTTTCTTTTCTTCTACCGTTCGCTTCGAGGATAGTAGCACCTCTAAAAGTCGCAAAATTTCGGAATCCATCTTTTCTTCCGGATCTCCAAGACACAGCATAATCGCTGTTAAGAGATCATAATTTTCTTTTTCTTCTTTTGTATTCCCTACAACATTATCTTCTTTAATCGAATACTTGTTAATCGTATTCTTCCTGTTTTTCGGTGGATTCATGCATATAAATATGCTGTAAACCTTTTTTATCTTTTCATAATGCGCATTTGTAAATTCCGTACCATACTGAGCAGAAATCATCCTGCTGCAATAATAGATATTTCTCTTGATAATAGGATATCCCGGATAAAAATC
>CAKRHR010000028.1 GCA_934339005.1 uncultured Catenibacillus sp.
AAATCATATGGTTCAGATAAAATCTGGTCGATGGAATCTTTGTAACGCATTCTAGGTCCCATACGGTCTGCAGGCACATCCTTGTAACCGTCACCTGTCCAGATATTCATGATACATTCGATGCCTGTCTGTTCAGCAAAATACTGAGCGATACGGATGCAGGCCCTACCGTGATTAATCCAGAACTGACGCACTTCAGGGTCAGGACTTGAAAGTGAAAGACCGTCTTTCATCATTGGATGTGAGAAGAATGTTGGATTAAAGTCAAGACCCATACCTCTTTCTTTTGCAAAATCAACCCATCTCTGGAAATGTTTTGGTTCAAGTTTATCACGGTCTACGAATTCACCGTCTTCAAAAATAGCGTAGCATGCATGTACGTTGATTTTCTTTGCACCAGGCATTAAGCTGATGGCTTTATCAAGGTCTGCAAATAACTGGTCTGGTGTTTTTGCCTTGCCAGGATAGTTACCTGTTGTCTGGATACCACCTGTTAAAGGACCGTCATGGTCAAAACCGATAACATCATCACCCTGCCAGCAATGTAATGATACAGGTACTTTTTTTAATGTTTCAATGGCTGCATCTGTATCAACGCCAATCGCTGCGTAAAGTTCTTTGGCAGATGCATATCTTTCTTTAATATTCATTTCGTATAGCCTCCTTATTTTTATGGTGTAACTTGTTTTATTGTCTTACATTCAATGATAACTTTTAAGGTTCGTATGTATGAATTTCAAATGAATCATAAACGCATGTTCTTGCTTCGATTAAGTCTTTCCACTCTCCCACAGTCAGCATCTGAACCATCAGATTGCCGATGGAGGTTGCTTCCCCCGGACCTGCAAGGACAGTTTTGCCTGTGGCTTTGGCTGTCAGTTCATTTAAGTAACCGGCATTGGAGCCGCCACCGACAACATGCAGTTTTGTATATGTATAACCCATCATCTTTTCAATCTCTTTGACTGTATCACCATAGCAGGCAGCAAGGCTTCTGTAAATGACTCTTGCAAGCTCTGAAGGTGTTTTAGGGATATCCTGACCTGATGCTTCACAGGCATGCTTCACAGCATCTATCATGGAAGCCGGTGCAAGAAATTCAGAACTGTTGCAGTCAACAATCGAATCCACTTTGGCATCTTCTGCCATCGCACAAAGTTCAGCAAAGGAATAAGCATCTTTTAATTCCTTTTTAAGTGACTGAATCATCCAAAGACCCATGATATTTTTAAGATAACGGAAACGATAATCATAACCGCCTTCATTTGTAAAGTTCAGTACTTTACTTTCAGGTGAGCAGTCCGCCTGCATACGTTCAACACCCATCAGTGACCATGTACCTGAACTGATATACATCGTCTTATCTTCATTGGATGGCACTGCAAGAACGGCTGAACCTGTATCGTGCGTTGCAGGAAGAACGACCTTACAGTTAAAGTCGACTTCTTTTTGAATGTCCTTTGTCAAATCACCAAGAACACTGCCCGCTTTTAAAATCTTCTGGAAAATATGTGCCGGATAACCAAGCATCTGAATCAGTTCCATATCCCAGTCTTTTGTATCCGGACTGACAAGCTGTGTTGTGGAAGCATTTGTGTATTCTGTTGCTTTCACGCCGGTTAGTAAGTAATGGAAATAATCTGGAATCATTAACATGGTCTGTGCTTTAGCCAGATGCTCAGGATGATTCTCTTTCACTGCCATCAACTGATAAATTGTATTAAAAATCTGTTTCTGGATACCTGTTCTTGCGTACAGTTTATCTTCAGAAATGATGTCATAAACTTTTGTATCCATACCCTCTGTCCGACTGTCGCGGTAGCCAACGGTATTGCCAAGAATATTGTCATTCTCATCAAGCAGTACAAAATCAACGGCCCATGTGTCGATACCCATGCTGACAGGAATACGTCCGCTCTCGGCACATTTTTTCATGCCTGCTTTAATCTCTGAGAAAAGTGTCTGGACATCCCAGCACATTTCGCCGTCTTTATCAGACATTCCATTATAAAATCTGTGGATTTCCTCAAGCTGCATCTTGCCATCTTCCATCCAGGAAAGAATATGACGACCGCTGGAGGCACCGATATCTACAGCCAGATAATATTGTTTCATGGAAACACCCCTTTCATTTGTTAAATTCATTATACACAAAGCACCCATACCGGTAAAGTACATCATTTGCAAAAAATATGACCTGATTTGCAAATCGAGTCTTGCAGCACAACTTTAAATGTTTTAAAATAAAATCAAATTCATAGGAAAGGTTGCTAAAATGGACAAAAAACTACTTGGAAAATTGGCAAAAATCACGAAAGAAGAACAGGAAATTCTTAACGGGCGCAAACAAATCGATACATCGATTTATAACCTGAATCGCTCAATGGTCGTGGACCGCAAAAAACTTCTGGAAAGTGGCAAACTTATCGAACTCAGGCCTCATACCAGGTTTATTCACTTTCCAAAACACACTCACAACTATGTGGAAGTGGTTTATATGTGTTCCGGCAAAACAAGACATATTATTAATGGTTCTGAGGTTGTCTTAAAACAGGGGGAACTGCTCTTTTTAAGCCAGAATGCGACACAGGAAATCTATCCTGCCTCAGAAAATGACATTGGTGTGAATTTTATCGTGCTGCCGGAGTTTTTTGACCAGACATTATCGATGATTGGTGATGAAGCGTCTTTGATTCGTGATTTTATTGTAGACTGCCTCCGAAACGGCAGCCAGAATATCCGTTATCTGCACTTTAAGGTGGCGGACATTTTGCCGATTCAGAATCTGATAGAAAATTTAATCTGGATGCTTTTAAATACACAGCCAAACAAACGTCGGTTGAATCAGACAACGATGGGACTTTTGTTTTTGCATCTGATGAATTCAACGGATAAGATGGAAATTGGTAAAGAGCATGAAGCCCAGGAACTGATTTTACAGGTATTTCGTTATATTGAGGATAATTACAGAGATGGCGAGCTGTCAGAACTTGCCAGAGAAAATGAATGTGATTTGTATTGGCTCAGCCGTATGATTAAACAGACGACCGGTAAGAATTATACAGAACTTGTCCAGGAAAAACGTCTTTCACAGGCGGCATTTTTATTATCCACTACTTCCCTTTCCATTATGGATATCAGTCTGGATGTGGGCTACAGCAATTTCAGTTATTTTTATAGAATCTTTAAAAAAAAATTCGGTGTTTCTCCAAAGGATTTCAGAAAAACACCGAAGGAAATCAAGTCTGTATCTCAAGATGCCTGTAAGAATGAATGAAATAAATAATTTCGACAATCGCTGTAATTGTCCATGAAAAGACGTATAGAAGATACAAAGACTGTATGGTATGAAAATATGCAAATATGGTATAAATCCAGACAATTCTAAAGACCACTGCCCCGCCAATTACCGCTGCGGTTGGAAAGATACTCTTGCCAAGACCGCGGGAGGCTGCGGTAGTACAGTCCATAAAGGCGGATACACAGTACGACAAAGCCATAATAGAGATTCGGTCATAACCTGTTTTCATAACTGCAGGGTCACTTGTAAACATGGATAAAAATGCTGTCCTGAATACAAACAGACAACCACCAAGCATCAGACCGATGCCAAAAGAATACAGTATGGAAATTAAATAGCTGTGCAGGATTCGTTTTTTGTTTCCGGCACCGCGGTTTTGAGCGATAAAGCTTGCACAGGCAGTATAAAAAGCAGCCATGACATCATAAATAATCGTATCGGCATTCGCTGCTGCGGAGTTACCCTCAACAACAACGTGGTCAAAGGAATTGACGCTGACCTGAACGAAAATATTGGCAATGGCAAACAATGCATACTGAAATGCTGCCGGAATACCAAGTTGAATCAGACGGGTCAGTTTATCCGGTGTGATTTTAAAATATTTAAGTTTAAGGCCGTAAGCTTCATGGGATCTGAACAATGCAATCGTCACAAGGGATGCAGATACATACTGTGCAATAACACTGGCAAGACCGACACCCACAACACCAAGTTTGAAGACGATAACAAAAATCAGATTCAAAATAACATTTAATATACCTGCAAATAACAGATAATACAGCGGACGCTTTGTATCGCCTGCCGCACTCAAGATGGAATTACCACAGTTATACATTGCAAGAGCGGGCATACTTACAAGATAAATCTTTAAATATTGTGATGCCTCTCCAATCAGTTCATCTTTTGTGTGCATGGCTGTTAAAACGGTGTCTGTCAAGGCAATACCTGCAATCATGACAACAAGACCAAGTGCAAGACAAAAAATTGCAGAAGTATGTACGGTTTCACGGACTCTGTCATCGTGCTTTGAACCAATATGTAAAGCGGTTAAAACATTTACACCGCCACCAAGACCGAGAAAAATACCTGTGAATAAAGAAATCAAAATTGTGGTTGAACCCACGGCACCAAGCGCAGTTGCACCGGAAAATTTTCCGACAACAGCTACGTCTGACAGGTTAAAAACTACCTGTAAAAGATTTGAAAACATCAGCGGACCGCTGAAAGCAAGAATTTTCTTCCAGAGCGAGCCTGTACTCATGTCCATTTCATAACGCTTCATAATATGAATCTCCCTAATACATTCATTAAAGTTAAGAAAATAAATCGTCAAAATATAGTTTTAACTATATAGCTGATTATTAGTGAAAGAAACTCATATACACAAGCAGGTTTTCAGGCAGTCTAATATCACAACTTTGCATTGCAGTTTTTAATTGTTCGATGCTGCTAAAGCCAGCCACTGCTGCCATTGGAAATGGATAAATATCCAGATAGCCCAGGCATAAATCTGTAATACTGTATGTGCCATCTTTGGCTTCATAGGATTTTAACCAGTCTGCAATTCTGTCATTGACCGGATTATCATATAATGCATGGTGCATTTCGGATAAAGGTTCTTCTGCCAGACGTTTCATAAAATAGCCATTTGCCAGTGACATATATGCCATACCACTGATTTCTGTATCTTCCTGAAAATGCAGTGTATTGGCATCAAGAGCTACCATATCCATTGGCTTGAGGGCTTCTTTATTTACATCTGCCAGAGTGGCAAAAGACTGATTGCAGATGAAGCCTTCAAAGCCTTTATTATAGGCGTAGCTCTGAGCTTCATAAATTCGGTCAAATGTCCAGTTGGAACAGCCATAATATTTGAATTTGCCGGCACGCTTCTGTTCCTCCATCCACTCGATGAGTTCGGATGCAGGAACTGCAGGATTATCTCTGTGCATAAAATAAATATCTACAGAATCTGTGCGCAGATTTTCAAGACTTTCAGCTAAATCTTTCTTCAGATCAGGTATAGTCACGCGGGATTTGGAAAAATCATTCATATCCGGATGACCACCTTTGGTACACAGAACAACTTTATCCCGGAGATGATTTTCCTCAAGGAATTTTCCGACAAGCTTTTCTGAAATGCCTGCACAGCCGTTACCGCCACCCAGATCACCATAAATGTGAGCGGTATCTATAAAATTGCCACCGTTTTCAATGAAATAATTCATCTGTTCGCAGGCGTGTTTTTCATCCAACTTTGTACCAAAACCTGCTGTACCAAGACAAAGTTTTGAAACACTTAAATCTGTTCTTAAAAAATCAAGATAACGCATAATATCTTCTCCAATTCTGATTTATATTGTTTGATTTTTGATTCTTTCTATTTTGACAGGATGTCATGAATGACTCTGCAACTAATTTTCCCGTGCTTTATGGTAAACCAGATTTTCAATCCAGTCACCGGACAGCAAAAACTTCGTATATTTTGCGCAATAGCGATTGCCAAATACAAGTGCTGTTAATAGTGTCAGAACAAGTGCGACAGGAATTGTCCAATCTCCGGCCTCAAGTGACCAGACATGTTTAATATATTTGACGACAAAAGCGTGAAATATAAAAACCGGAAGCGTATATCTGCCAAGAGTGGATAACCACACCATCTTTTGATTTGAAACAAACACAATAAAAGCATAAATCATCATGGTGGCACAGATATATAACGCCAGACGGATATCCGGCCTGTAGTGTGCTGCTTCATACCCATAAGAGCGGTACAAAATCTTATCTGCCAGCGGATGTCTGTAAATACCATAACCTACAGCAGCAAAGGCAGCAACGCCCAGCAATTTAAAATATACCGGCAATGATGTAGCACGATTTAAAAGCTGCTTTAAACGATAACTTTGTCCGCAGTAATAGCCTGCAATAAAATAAGGTGCGAAAGCAATCGTTCTTGATAATGCCATAAAATAACCAATATCCTTGTTATATCCGGCAATCACGGCAGCCACAACGGAGCCTGCCAAAACACAGCTACAATACAGAGGATTTTTTGACTGAAGTACCGGAATCAGCAAATGATAAATAATCATGGCAAATAAATACCAGAGAATCCACCAGGGTTTTGTCACCTGCAGATGAATGTCTTTGTGTGAAATAAAAATCGCATCAAAACATAAATCCAGCAGTTGGAAAACGATATACGGATAGACCAGATGCAAAATCAGCTTTTTCTTATCAAACTTTCCAAAATAACCGGAAACAAATATGAACAGCGGCATGTGAAATATGTAAATGAATTTGTATACATATTCTGTACTGCTGATACCTTCTATAAAATGGGCAAATACCACAAGTAATATCAAAATGCCCTTAATATTATCAAATTTATAATTTCTCATAATCAGCCCCAGTGCTCAATCGCATTTAAATTTAAGTCTGAATGTTCAAGTTCTCGTGCATATCTGTAAACAATCTCAATGGCATCCTCTATATCCAGTATTTTATCATTTTTAATCCATTTTGCAAGAAGCATCTCATAGATGAGAAAAACACTGTAAACTGCCATGCGGGCTTTAGGATATATCATACCATCATATACAGCACCGCAAAAATAAGTGTAAATATAATACACCATCAGATGTTCAAACCATATGGCAGCTTCCGGTAAATTCACTTTAAACCATTCTTTAAATGACTGATGCTTTGATCTGTAATCCTTCTCATCTCCTGAAAAAACAAGCGCAAAGGCTTCATGCAGCCAAAGCTCCCAGTCCTCCCGCAAACGCTCTAATTCAAATAAATGACTATAAACATGTTCAGCCTCAGACATCAGATGCTCAGAAGTATAAAATGCATGAAGTTTATCTGTGACTTTTGAAATGACTTTGTTGTCATGATAATAGTCAAAAATTTCGTCACAGGAAAATAATTTGCCGGCATCAATACGCTTCTGCATATGCCAGGCAAGACTTAAAACAAGGCGGCAACGCACATCAACAGGCAGGCTGCGATTTTGTAAAATATCAAACATATGTCCTCGCGCATCCACAAGTTTAGAGTATAAAAAGACATCAAAATCCTCATCGACTTCCTCTTTGTCACGCTCAACTTCAATCCATTTCAAAGGCGCTTTACGGGATAAAATCATACGCGCTGCGGTTGGGCATGAAACAGACAGAGAAATCTCCCTGACATTTTCAAACACTTCGATATGACGTGGATATTTTTTGCATGTCTGACATAAGGCCTCCTTGCCAAGGGTTGTATACATATCACACAAATTCTGCGAATTTAAAAATGCACAGCGTTTTTCTTTATCCTGTTTAAAAATTTTCTGACGCCAGTGAATGGATTTGTGCAGACGTTTGCAAAAATCAGATTTTACATTTTTATAACGTGCCAGTGAACGCTCATCAATGACAATTTGCCAGCCGGCACAGCATGTATCCTCGCAGTTTCCAGCAATACATGAAAATTGTTTATAATCATCGGGTAATGTATATAACATTCGTATCTCCCCCAATATTTAAATCATAATGTTTGTTTCAAAAGTACTTTTCGCCTGACATCATTTTACTTATGATAAGGCTCATGATTCATGATGCGGTAGCTTCGATAAATCTGTTCAAGTAAAACAACACGCATGAGCTGGTGCGGAAATGTCATTTTGGAAAAACTTAAATGTGCATCGGCCCGCTTAATGACTTCGTTGCCAAGACCCAGGGATCCGCCAATGACAAACATAATATGGCTTGTGCCGCCCACGCCAAGCTGTTCGATTTTTTTGGATAATGCCACAGAATCTAACATCTGCCCATGAATTTCAAGGGTAATGACATAGGCATCATCCTTAATATAGCGCATCAGTTTGGCAGCCTCTTTATCTTTAATTAAAGTTTCCTCATGTTCACTGGCACCGTCCGGTGTTTTTTCGTCAGCTACTTCGATAATATCGATATTGCAGTAACGGCTTAAGCGTTTTGTATATTCAGCAATTGCCATATTCCAGTATTTTTCCTTGACTTTACCTACTGTGAGTAATGTTATTTTCATTTTGAAAATCCTTTCAGTAAATGCATTGCCGTCGCCTGCTCAATCTGAGTCATATCACCAACGATACATAAAGACGGCGTAATATCCGTTAAATAGTGTTTAATAAATGCGTTAACATCCTCAGCGTGGATGGCTTCGATTTCACTTAAAATCTTATCCAGTGAATCTAAACTGTCACCGTAAATTAAAGATGTACCATTATTTTCCATACGGGTGTGGCTACTCTCTGCGGCAATCATCAGTTCTGTTTCAATCTGTGCTCTGGCAAGCTTTAAGTCGTACTCAGTGATTGGCTCATGCACCAGTGAACCGATGACATCCCGGATGCCTTCAACAACTTCCCATACCTGTTCAGGTGAAACTGCCGCATAAATTTGAAACAGACCGCCGTTTAAATATGTACTTTCATATGAATAAATGGCGTAAGTCAAGCCTCTGTTTTCGCGGATTTCCTGAAACAGCCGGGAGTTTGGATTATCACCGAAAATATTATTAAATAATGTAAATAAATATTTATCTTTATGGTCATACTCAATACACGGATAAGCCAGGTCAATATGCATCTGATCAATGGCTTTATGGCGAAATAGCACATGATGATGGTAATTTACATGTGGTTTGCGCTCTTTGGCAACGCCTGCAGGAATATCACCAAAAAGCTGTTCAATCCATGCGCATACTTCCTGCATATCAAAACTGCCCGCCACGGAAATGACGATATTTTTGCCTGTATAGTATTGATTTTTAAATAAATGCAGTTGTGCACTTGTAAAATGCTCAACGACATGATGTTTGCCTGAAATCAAAAATCCAAGTGATTGATTCTCCCAGACATTTTCCTGAAGATATTCATGCACAAGTTCTTCGGCATCGTCCTCATACATATCGATTTCTTCAAGAATAACACCAAGCTCTTTTTTTAATTCGTTTTCATCAAAAACAGAGTTATTGAGCATATCTGCCATCAGCCAGACGGCCTGCTTTAAATAAATGTCTAATGTCTGTGTATAAAAACAGGTGTATTCTTTGGTGGTGTAGGCGTCAAGATTGCCGCCGATGGCTGTTGTTTCATCAGCAATATCTCTGGCACTTCGCGTCGGTGTTCCCTTAAACATCATATGCTCGATGACATGTGCCATGCCGTTATTTTCCGGTGTTTCGTCCACAGAACCAACGCCGACAAAGACACCAAATGATACAGAACGGCATCCTGACATCGGTTCCATGACAATGCGTATGCCATTTTTTAATGTGTCCACATGAACCATGCTAATCTCCTTGCTAGAATTATAAACATCATAAACATTACAAGCGATGAAAAGACCTGAGATTCAAAAAAGTAAATCTCAGGCCTTTTATGGCTTAGTAAATGTATTTGAATTGCTTCAATACTGTGCAATTCAAATACATTCTTGCGACTGAACTAAAGTATAAAATATATAATTCAATAGATTATTTCAAACGAAGTAATGATTTTCCTGTCATTTCCTTAGGCTGTTCCATACCCATCAGTTCGATCATTGTAGGTACGAGGTCTGCCAGGCATCCATTTTCTGCCAATGTGTATTTAGGGTCTGCATTGACAAGGATAAATGGTACAGGGTTTGTTGTGTGTGCTGTGAATGGTTCGCCTGTTTCGTAATCTACAAGCTGTTCACAGTTACCGTGGTCTGCACAGATAATCATCTGTCCGTCAACGGATTTGAGGGCTTCTACTGCTCTGCCAACACATGTATCAACAGTTTCTACAGCTTTGATGGCTGCGGCTTCAACACCTGTATGTCCAACCATATCAGGGTTTGCAAAGTTGATGATGATGACATCGTATTTATCTGATTTGATAGCTTCACAAAGTTTGTCACATACTTCGTATGCACTCATCTCCGGCTGAAGGTCATAAGTTGCAACCTTTGGAGATTTAACGAGGATTCTGTCTTCTCCTTCGTTTGGTTCTTCTACACCGCCGTTGAAGAAGAATGTTACATGAGCATATTTTTCTGTTTCAGCGATTCTTGCCTGAGTCATGTGGTGTGCAGCAAGATATTCACCAAATGTATTTGTGATGCTGACTTTATGGAAAGCAACAAGTTTGTTAGGGATTGTCACGTCATATTCTGTGAAGCAGACATATGTCACATCAAGTCGTTTGCTTCTTTCAAAGCCTGTGAATTCATCATCGCAGAATGCACGGGTAATTTCTCTTGCACGGTCAGGTCTGAAGTTGAAGAAAATCACAGAGTCTTTATCTTTGATTGTAGCAACTGGTGCACCGTTTTCCATTACAACTGCAGGAATTACAAATTCATCTGTCTTGTCGTTATCATAAGAAGCCTGAATTGCGCCTGTAGCTGAATCAGCAGTCACGCCTTCACCTTCTGTGAGTGCTCTGTATGCTTTTTCAACTCGATCCCAACGGTTATCTCTGTCCATTGCGTAGTAACGGCCCATCACAGATGCAACTTTACCTACACCGATTTTAGCCATCTCATCTTCCAGGGCAGCAACAAAATCTTTACCTGAAGCAGGTGGTGTGTCACGGCCATCAAGGAAGCAGTGAACATATACTTTAGAAAGACCTGAACGTTTTGCAAGTTCAAGAAGTCCGTATAAATGTGTGTTGTGGCTGTGTACGCCGCCGTCAGATACAAGACCGAATAAATGAAGCGCACTGTCGTTTGCTTTGCAGTTTTCTACGGCTGCAAGTAATGCTTCATTCTTGAAGAAATCGCCATCCTGAATTTCCTTTGTGATACGTGTCAGTTCCTGATATACGATACGGCCTGCGCCCATATTTAAATGACCAACTTCGGAGTTACCCATCTGACCTTCAGGAAGACCAACAGCCATACCGCTGGCATTACCCTTAACAAATGGATAATCAGCCATTAATTTATCAATTACTGGTGTATTTGCTTCATAAACTGCATTGGCTTCATGACGGTCATTTAAACCAAAGCCATCTAAAATCATTAATACTGTAGGTTTTTTACTCATGATTTTTCTTCTCCTTTGGAAGTTTGTATTGTTAAGCATGATTGCTTGTTATTTTTTTCACCATACTTATTTTAACAGAATCTTTGAATTTTACAAGTTTAAATTACAAGATTCCACATAGAATGCCCTTTTGCTGAAATACTTTCCAAAATCAGAGGTATTATTTTACATTTTTCACAAAAGAAAATGGATAAGAAAAATTAGTAGTTTAAGTAATTAAAATGTATAAATCTTCTCCACATTAAGTATCTGGCTCTCAATACGCACCTTCAATTCTCCCTTTGCTGCTGTTTTTTTAAGAACAAGCAGTGCATGTCCATGGAAAGTATCTGTTACATTACCTGTAAAGTTATGTAGTGGTTTTGGATTGCCGCTGCCAAAGCCTGCAAGAACTGCATCACCCAAAACGTTTGCCTGAATTTCAACATCTGTGTCTGTGACAGTGTTGCCGTCTGCATCAATCACATCAATGTCCAGATAAATTAATTCATCACTTCGATAATCTTCTCTTTCAATACCGATACCAACAGCTTCTCCTGCTGAATATAATGAGTGGCGGCTGATTTCCTGACCATTTTCGTATGCAACGGCTGTCACTTCGCCTGGTTCATAAATCGTATCAAATTTGGCAACAAAACCGACTGCTTCACCGGATGGCTGTCTGCCAACGGATTTGCCATTAATCAGCAGTTCAACTTCATCCCCCGACGCATAAACCTCTACAACGATTGGTTTGCCAATATATTCATGCCATGTCCATGTTTCTATGGCATCTGTGAATGTCCAAGGGGTGAAAATGGCTTCCTGACCGTATTTGTCCGGACGCTGTGTTGCGATAAATGGTGTTTTTCGAAGTCCGTAAACAATCTCATGGTAATAAGATGTCGGGCGTCTGAAACCTGTAATATCAATATCACCTGCATAAGCAAGCTGTGCCGGGAAACCTGCGGCAAAGCCACCGCCCTCGCCCGGATAACCGACCATACCAATACCTGCTTCTCCGATATAATCCCAGCCTGTCCAGATAAAGTCACCGATTAAATGTGGCAATTTTTTGACGAGTGCCCAGTTTTTTGCAAGTGCCTGCGGATAAGTTTCGCTGCCGACAATCACACGGTTTGGATAGGTTTTACCATCAGGCTCATATCGTCCTGTCATATAGTTATAGCCCGCAATATCTGTAGCTGCACATGCTTTTTCAAGACGCTTGCTGATGATTGGATGAATGACTACAGCATCCTGATATTGTCCAAGCAATGCCATGAAATTATTCACATTGCCGGATAAATCATCATCGCCGATAGTGTTCTTGCAAATATCGGCAACAAGCTGTGGAATACAATCACCTGCGGTGAAAATGCCATTAATGGATGCCAGTGTATAGCGTGTTGTATCCATTGTACGGATATAACTGCAAATATCAGAAGCAATTTTTGCACCCTGGTCAGAACCGATTTCAGGAATTTCGTTGCCAATAGAGTACATGATGACAGATGGATGATTGTAATCCTTGCGTACCATTGAAGTAATATCGCACTGCCACCATTCACTGAAATTCATACCGTAGTCCAGGTCTGATTTACAGCGGTTCCACATATCAAAGGATTCGTCCATGACATACATACCTATCTCATCACAGGCACGAAGCATCGCCGGCGCCATCGGATGATGGGACATGCGCACTGCATTAAATCCGGCTTCTTTTAACTTCTGAATCTGTCTGTACTGTGCATCCGCATAAGTTGCCGCACCAAGAACACCACTGTCATGATGAATGCAGGCACCTCTTAAATTTACAGATTTGCCGTTAATACGCAGTCCGCATCTGGCATCCAATGTCATTGTGCGGATACCAAAGACTTCAGTGCTGATGTCTGAAACTTCACCATCCACAAGAATAGTTGTTTTGCATGTATATAAATAAGGGTTATCAACATTCCAGAGTTTTGGCTGTTCAATCATGACACGTTGATTGAATGTTCGCTGCTCACCGGCAAAAAGTGTTACAGGTGTCTGCTCAGATACAATAATGTTGCCCTCTGCATCCGAGATTTCTGTCTTCACTACTGCATCTGCAGGGATAACTGCTCTGTTTTTTAGTTCTGTATGAATATACATTGAGGCAAGTTCTGCATCTGCATTTTCACAATGGATCTGCAAACCACCCGGCACAATATAACAAAGTCCGGCCAAAAGCATGTAGACATCTCTGTAAATACCTGTACCGGAGTACCAACGGCTGTTTGTCATACCGCTATTTCTGACCTGCACACGAATTTCATTTCTTGCACCATATTGCAGGAAATCATTTAATGCCACATAAGTATCTGTGTAGCCCTGAATATTTTTGGCAGCAAGCTGGCCATTCACATAAATCATGGCATTCATATAGATGCCTTCAAATTTAAGCATCAGTGTGCGGTTTTTGTCTGCTTCGCTTACATCAATATATTTTGCATAAGAATATGTACCACCATCACGATAACCTGTATTGCCACCGTTACGGCTGCCTGCATGGGCGTCCTTTTCAAGCATGGCATCGTGGGGAAGATTGATTTGTCTGGCATTTGCAGGTACTTCCCATACGAGGGCAAAAGAATCTTTGTTATCCCAGAAATACCAGTCATTATTCCATTTATTGATGTTCATGAATTATTTTCCTCCGTAAATCTTAAGTACTTCAGCCTTTTTAATAAAGATACTGACACGACCATGGCGTACGCGGCAAAGCTCAGGTGCCTTTGGATCCATCTCAACAAATGGGTGGTTTAATTTATCCTCAATGATGGCTGTACCATTGTCAATAGCGTCTGCCAGTCCGATATAGTCCTCGAGATATTCTTTTGCAATCGGATAACCATTATGATTTGGTAAAATCCACGTCTGTTCGTCACATAAATCAAGTAATGTCTGAGCATTTGCACGCATATTGTCAATACGTTCACGAACAACATAAGGTGCATCAGGATTTGCTGAATTATCGTACATCATTGTCTGTGCAGCTTCGTATTCATCGCCTGTAAAAATCATATTTTCTGTACAATCAATAAAGAATAAGCTGCTGTTACAGTGTGCAGGTTTTGCTTCAATGACTTTGATGACTCTGCCACCCAAATCAATGATATCGCCGTCATGTAAAATGGATTTTTTATAATCCGGATGTGGCAGTTTAGAGAGGTCAAATGGACCAAAGTCGCTGCTCACAGACGGTGCATCTATCGGATAGCCTGCACTTAAGAAAACTTCTTCAAATTCACCGTTGCCTGCACTGTGGTCAGGATGAAAATGTGTGTTTACAACGATGAGAGGTTTGTCTGTCAATTTTTCAACGCAGGCTCTCAAATTGCCTGCGCCCCAGCCTGTATCAATTAACATGGCTTTTTCTTTGCCCTCTAAAAGATATATGTTCTGACTGCCGTTCATAAAATCGATAAACCATGTGCCCTTCTTTGCTTCCCATGGTACATAAGTTCCGAAAATCTGTTCTGGTGTTGGCTGTTGCATTTTATATTCCTCCTTAAATTCCCACATTACCGCTATTCATACCATTTGAGGTATTGTGTTCTGTCGGCAGCCAGTCAATGCCTTTTTTAATATATGTATCCCAGAAATCCCATTCATGAGAACCCGGCCCGATTTCAAAAGTGACAGGCACATTATTTGCCTTTAAGAAATCTGCAAAATCCTGATTGTTTGGCAGTAATGAATCGTCTTGTCCGCATGCCATATAAAATTCAGGCAATTTTGCACCTTTAGCGATTAACTGTTTGACAAGCCATTTTGGATTCTTGTCACTTTCTTCAATGGTTGATAAATCACCAAAGCAGGCTTCTGCATAATCTCTGCTTTCAACAAAAAACATTGTATCATTTGTGCGGTCTTTCATTGTGTCGATGAGTAAAGCACTGGATAAGGCAACGACATAGCCGAAAGTATCACTATATTTTAAGCCGTTTCGGATAGCACCATAACCGCCCATGGACAGACCTCCGATAAAAGTGTCTTCCCGTTTGTGGGATAATGGAAACATCTTGCGTGTCAGTTCAACAAGCTCCTTGCCAATAAATTCACCGTACATATTATTGGATTTTGGTTGGTCCACATAAAATGCATTGTCACCGGACGGCATAACAACCGCCAGATCATTTTCTTCGGCAAAACGCTGGATACGAGAACCGTTGACCCAGTCGATACTGCTGCCAAGCACCCCGTGTAATAAATATAGTGTTTTAAATGGTTTGTCTTCACGTTTTGGCATACCCGGAAATGTAATTTTGTCTGATGGTAAAATCACATTGACAGGCACGGTACGCATTAAGGACTGTGACATTAAACTTACTTGTAAAAAAGCCATAATAATATATCTCCTCCTGATTTGTGTATATTGATATTGTTGATAGGTGCTCAACACCACTATTACACCAACATTTCGTAATAAGTAAAATCTGCATGGTTATCGGAAGCCTCACCGCCAGATGTTGCGTACAGGCCTGCATAGGCACCGACAAATCCACCGGCTGCATCCATAATCACAGAACCCTCGCAGGTTTCCTCGTAGTGCATTTTACCTTCGCAAAGACTGTAAACAACTTTGTATGCAGATACGCGCACCTGATTCTCATGTGCTGCGGCGGTGATCTCGATGCGAAGCTGGTTGGCATTATTTTGTAAAATAGCGATGCCTGCGGCTTCCTTGCCCTTCGGTGTGACACTCATCTTTGTGGAAACCATAAAGGTAGCTTCTGTCAGACGTTTGCCAATCCACGGCATGTTTTCATGTATTTTGCCGGTGCGCATCATGTGACCGAAGAAATCAAATACTTCACCTTCAAATTCCCACGGCACAGTATTTTTCTTTAACATATGAATGGACATTTTCCCTGGTGTCACATGGACAAAATCTTCATATGGTGTGCCTAGATAATTCCATTCAAAACTGGATTTGACCATGGACCTGCAGGATCTGTGGCTGTGCAGAAGAAATTTTCATGGGTTGTCATGTTGGTTGTGATCATGTAAAAAGTGCCATTGTTATACCGGATTGTCGGTGCGAAAATACCAAGACTGATATCTTCATAAGTGACATGCAACTGTTCTTTACGGTCAAGTACATGCCCAATTTGTTCCCAGTGCATCAGGTCTTTGCTGTGAAAAACAGGTACACCAGGGAAATAGCTGAAACTTGATGTCACCATGTAAAAATCATTTCCAGCCCTGCAAATTGAAGGATCCGGATAAAAGCCTTTTAAAATTGGATTTTGAAGCATTGTATGTAAATCTCCTGATTTTAATTTAAACATTTAATCTTAAAAACCTGACAAAACTTTACAGTGTTACGCAGGTACTCAACACATCCTCTGAGTTTGTACCCACATAAACATCGTATTCCCCTGCATCCACAACATAATTCATAACATTATTATAATAGCCAAGGCTACGTTTTGAAAGCGTAAATTGTACGTTTTTCATTTCACCGGCCTCAAGATGGATTTTATCAAAAGCACGCAGTTGTTTCACCGGTCGAACACGCTGGCCGACGCGCTGATGTGTGTAGCACTGGACGATTTCATCACCGGCAATTGAGCCTGTATTTGTCACATCCACACTGATTTTTAAAGCATCCTCTTTAATTTCAACAATTAAATTACCATAGGCAAATGTTGTGTAGCTTAAACCATAACCAAACGGATAAACAGGTGTTAATGGTGTGTCCAGATATTTTGAAGTAAATTTGCCTTTACCACCCGGACGACCTGTATTAATATGCGCATAATACATCGGGCACTGACCTGTACTGTATGGGAAGGTGGTTGTAAGTTTGGCACTTGGATTGACATCACCAAAGATGATGTTTAACAGTGCGTTACCAGCTTCAACACCCGGATGCCATGCTTCAAGAATAGCCTGCATCGTATCTGCCACATGCGGAATGGCCAAAGGACGTCCGTTAAATAATACAGTTACAACCGGTTTGCCAAGAGTATCAACTGCATCAAGCAAGGCTTCCTGACCCTGTGGCAATGTAATATCTGAACGGCTGGCAGCCTCACCGCTTAAATCTTTATTTTCGCCAACGGCAACAATGAATGCATCGCATGATTCTGCAAGTGATGCAAGACCCTGTGTATCTACCTGATCATCAGCAAAACCATTTAAATATGTGTACTTAACACCCTGTGCTTTGCAGGCATCCACGATGCTCACGCAGTCATTTTCATCTGCACCAATTGCCCAGGCACCTGTCATCTGGCCTCGTGCATCCGCAAGCTCGCCAATAATACCGATATGCATATCACGTTTTAATGGCAGGATATTGTCATTTTTCAAAAGCACAATAGATTTTTCTGCCATCTCTCTTGCAAGAACGCGGTATTCCGGATTTGAAAGCTCTGCAACTTCACGCTCGTTACTTGTCTGGTATGGATTATCAAAAAGCCCAAGTTCAAATTTCACACGAAGGATGTCTGCAACAGCACGGTCTAATGTTTCTTCTTTCACTTTGCCTGATTTTACAAGTTCTTCTACAGTTTCAATATAGGAGTTTGAAGTCATATCCATGTCCATACCGGCTTCCAGAGCCTGTTTGGAGGCTGAAGCTTTATCTGCGGCAATACCATGGTTGACACATTCTGCAATCGCATTGGCATCACTGACAGTCATACCGTTAAAACCCCACTGATTTCGAAGAACATCTGTCAAAAGCCATCTATTGACAGAACAAGGTACACCGTTAATATCATTAAAAGCAGGCATAATACCTCTGGCACCGGCCTTAACGCAGGCTTCGTATGGTGGCAGGTATTCTTCATAAAGACGTTGAATGGACATATCTACACGATTATAGTCTTTTCCGGCTTCAGCAGCACCGTAAGCGGCAAAATGTTTGACACAGGCAGCCATGCTGTCTTCTTTTGTCAGGTCATCGCCCTGAAAACCTCTGACTTTGGCAGCACCATACTGTGAAGCTAATAATGTATCTTCTCCGGCACCTTCACTGACACGGCCCCATCTGGCATCCTTAGCCACATCTACCATCGGCGCAAATGTCATATGTACGCCGGCGGCTGTAGCTTCTTTCGCTGCAACTCGTGCAGTCTTTTCCCACATTTTTGGTTCCCAGGCACATGCTTCTGCCAGTGGAATTGGGAAAATTGTTCGATAGCCATGAATAACGTCATAGCCAATCAGAATCGGAATACCAAGCCGGCTCTCCTCAACGGCGATTTTCTGTAATTTATTTGCGGTTTCTGCATTTTTAATACCGTTATAAGATCCGATTTTCCCAAGACGTAAATCTTCTTCATGAAAATCCTGTGTGGCTGTGCTCATCAGTCTGCCAAATTCTTCCTCACTGATACGTCCATCAAACATCATATCCAAAAGTTCTTCAAAACTAACTTCAAATGCACCAACAAGTGACGGTCCACACTGCTGCAGTTGTCCGACTTTTTCTGAAAGTGTCATCCGGGTAATTAATTTCTGAATTTGTTCTTCATAACTTTTACTCATTTTTATATCCTCCTGATGTATTGTAATACTAAAAAATATTTTTGTTTCTGAAACCCGTGAAACATCGTTATATTTGTATAACAAATATCCCAATTTACAATATATTTTATCATTTTTTAATGAAAGAAAATATCACTTTTAAGACATGAAATATAAAAATTATGCGTAGTTATGTAACAAATGAATATATGAAAAGTTATAAATATAAAATATAAAGGATAAGCAATAAGGCCGAAGCTATTATTTAAAGCTTCGGCCAAATAGAAAAGGAAATAGTAAAATATGAAGATATCTAAATATAATGTTAGACATTTAGATTGTGTGTTGACAAGGCAAGATACTTCTTGACCTCGATTTTATTATTTTAAAGAGTTCACGTAATCAATAACTGCCTGTGCAGCACGTTCGCAACCACCTGTTGTATGCATCTCATCGGCCATAGCCTGTGCATTTTCCTTGTATTTAGGGTTGTTGATCAACTCTGTTAAAGCTTCACGAAGTGTTTCTTCTGTCACTTCAGGTTTTGTCAGAGATTTACTTGCAAGACCAAGTTCAACCATGCGACCTGCTGTAAACATCTGTTCATCCATCTGTGGGATACAAGCACAAGGTACACCATAATATAATGCTTCCATCGCGCTGCCTGTACCGGCATGTGTGATGAAGAAATCTGCTTTTTCGAGAACTTCAAGCTGTGGTGTAAATGCCATTACCTGAACATTTGCAGGAATTTCACCAAGGTCTTCAGGTTTAAGTGTCTTACCAATAGAGCAAAGTACATTGATATCCATATCTTTGACGATAGGGAATAACATCTGATAAAATTCAGGCCAGTTATTAAACAAAGAACCTAAAGATGTGTAAAGGAGTGGCTTGCCGTTATCCGGTGCCTGCCATGTACCATCTTCTGCACGAGGTGCAATCTGAGCGCCTGCGAAGAAGAAATCATCACCAAATGTATTGCCTGCAGGATGGAAGCTCTTTGGCTGTGTAACGATATTGAAATCGCCTTTGCCTTCAAAAATCTCATAAACATCAAGCAGTTTACCGCCGTACTGTTCCTGAAGACCTCTTGCAATCTCAAGACCTTTGGCACGCGCAGGATTTGTATCAGGATATACAGGCCAGAAACGGCTGATTGAAAAATGTTCGTTTGCTGCGTAGCTTGTATACATCATAACTAATGGCAGATGTAATTTGGAGGCTGCAAGACGACCTGCAATTGCTAATTCGTCTGCGATAATCACATCTGGCATATCTGCTTCAAGATCAGCAATAACAGAATCTACAACACCGATTGCCATACCAAGGAATACTAAAGGAATACCTGCAAGGAAATCTTCCCCTGCATCTACGCTGTCACCTTCACTGACATCTGGCATCTCTTTATATGTTGCACCAGACTTTTCAACCTGTGCTTTAAACTGAGCCGGTGCAAAATAAGTAACGTCCACACCTTTTTTAACTAATTCACCGATCATTGGTAAAGATGCAAGGATATGACCTGCTGCACCTACTGGAATATAAGCTGCTTTCATAAAAATATAAACCCCTTTCAAATGAATTTACAATATAATTTACAAAAATTCTTTTGAATACATTTTAACAAAAATATCGCTGGAAAAATAGAAACTTTCCGCACATTTTTTAGCACTATTCTGACATCAGGTTATTGCTCTTTAAATTTGTTGCGGTACTCTCTTGGGGTAAAGCCGGTATATTTTTTAAATAGCTTTGTAAAATACGAATAATTTTCACAACCGACACAATCCGCCACAAAATTAATGGAATAATCGGTGTCCTTAAGCAGGTGGCTGGCAATGACAACTCTGCGTTCTGTAATATATTCTGTCACAGACTGTCCTGTAGACTTTTTGAATATACGCATCAGATGCTGGTCATTGACATAAATTAATTTGGCAAGATCCTCCACATAAATTTTTTCACGGATATGGTCCTCGATATACTGTTTAACAACTTCTATACGATTAGTTGCCTGGACAACTTCAGACATACCTTTCGACTGCTGTGTCTGTTCTACGACTTTTTGAAGTGCTTCTTTATTTTCATTTTGTTCATGTTCTTCTATAAATTTTAAAAGAATGCCATCTAATTCTTCATAGTCAATCGGTTTTAATATGTAATCAACCACTCTGGACTTTAATGCCCGGCGTGTATACTCAAAATCAGCATGGCATGTTACCATGATGCATGAGGTTTTTGGATATCTCTGTTTGATAAATTCCACAAGTTCAAGGCCGTTTTCACCGGGCATCTCGATGTCACATAATACAAGATCAACGTGATGCTGCGCAAGAAGTTCTCTGGCAGAAGTCCCATCCTGAGCTGTAAATACTTCAGAAAAGCCGTATTTAACCCAGTCCACACGTTTTTTTAATGCTTTTAATGCGACAAATTCATCATCCACCAATAATAATTTCATAACTTCTTACTCCTTAGGTTCTGTAAATATAGGTAAAACAATTTCGACGGTCGTTCCCGGGTAATTCTCATCACGCCATATCTTGATATAGCCTTTATTATCATATAAATATTTCAGGCGCTCAATCGAATTTTCAATACCGATGCCAAGACCCTCCTGATGTTTTTCGGTTTGCTTAAAGCGCTCAATTTTCTCAAGAATCTCATCTGAAATGCCCTCGCCGGTATCTGCCAGACGGATACGCATCATTGTCTGGCCATTGTCATCTGTCATCTTATCTGTGATAACAAAAATTGATATCTTGTTGCCAATTTTTAATGAATGTTTGATGGCATTTTCGGCAAAGCTTTGTACAATCAATGGTGGGATCAGTGCCGTTGCCAGATCCTCTTCGTATTCAACAATTGAGAAAAACAATCCCGGGTAACGGGCATATTGAATCTCAAAATAGTTTTTAATATGATCCATTTCCTGTGAAAGCATCACAAACTCTGCATTTGTCTTGATGATGTATCTGAAATACTTTGAAATACATAAAACCATTTTCTGAATCAGCGGATATTCATCCGGTTCATAGCTGTAAATGATATTTAAGGCATTTAAAATAAAATGTGGCTGAATCTGCTGACTTAAATAGCGCATCTTAATATTCTTCTTCTCAAGTTCCTGCTCATAAACATCAATTTTTAAATCCTTGACCTGGGTCAGCATTTCGTTGAAATTTTGGTTAATCTGTTCAAATTCCCGGCTCTCCTTTTCAATGCTGATCTGATAATCCAGATTACCGGAATTAACAGCATCTATAGCATGTGTCAGTTTATGAATCGGACGAATCACTTGCTTGTACATATACCAGATTAAAATTGGCACAACTGTAAAGGCAAGTACAAGTGAAAGTATCTGTACAATTTGCATGGCTACCGGAATATTCTGGAGATTATTCCAGTCAAGCACTTCAACTAATGTTAAATCGCTGTCCCCGATTTTAGTTGTCAGTACCTCATAATTTCTGTCATTTTGCAAATCAGCAAACGTATAATTCTTTTTAGCAAGTAACGTCTGTCCTGCACTTGTCATGATATCATAGTTTTTATTTACAAAGAAAAACTGATGTCCGTTATCCTGGGTGACATTGATTTCATCCAGCAGATTTTCAAGATTAACAAGGCAGCCAAAATCCGTATTGCCCCAGGAATTCATCGTAAAAAGCATACCTGTCTGATCAAGCATAAAAACAGTGCCTTTTGTAACTGTTGCATCCGGGTCTGTGACCATATTTTCAAGAAATTGTCTGCTGTTGGTGACAGATACACCTGGATATCCCTGAACAAGCATCGTTTCCATTTCCGGAAAATAAACGTAAACCAAATCCACAAGTGGATAATCTGCATTAACTAACTGAAGTGTCTTTGTCGCTGTGGCAATACGCACACCTCGTGCTGTTGTGTTTTGTGGCAGCTTTAATTTGTCCGCAGCCGTTGCCAGGACGATAAAATCTGTATCTGATAAACGCAGAGAAATTAATTTCCGGTCAAGACGGTACAGGCAATCTTCAATATTAGACTCTGCCATATCCAAGATATACTGCGCATCTGAAATGCTCTGATTTTTTGAACTTTCGATGGCTTTGGCTGAAAGGAATAATGTCAGTACATTAACCGGCAATACAAGTAAAATAATGGCACTGATGATGCGTACAATCGTAGATTTAAAAATGCTTTGTTTCTTCATATCTGACCTGCCTGTATGTTTATAATAACAATAAGGCCAATCGTTGAAACACATGGCTGTGAACAACACATTGACCTTATTGAATGGTCTCAGTATCTATATTTTACAGTTAAACATAGCTTACGTCAATGCCAAGATATTGTGAAATTATTTACCGCATGATATCCTGACATTGTGATGCGAAATTAAAATGGCAGACCCTCAAGGTCTTTTGTTTTTTTGATTGTCACTTTTTTAATCTGAATACCATTTGCACCATAGAAGAACTTGATATAATGATTATCACCAAAAATCACGCCGATATCGGCTGTTTCTGTGACCGTTCTGCCATTTGTTCCCTGAATGGAAATGGTCTGTTTAAGCTGATTATCGAGATAAACAGAAATTGGAAGCTGTGCAAGTTCTTCAAGATCTGAAGATAATTCAAATTCAACTGCATAATAACCAAAGGATTTAAGCGTCACTGCACATACATCACTATTACCGCGGGCAACATGCAATTTATTCACATCAATATCAACAGTGTTATCATCATTTGCAGTAAAATACATTAATGCTGCTGCATCCACATCATCTTCGGCTGCTTTCATCTCATCCAGTTCTTCCTGACTGATTTTACCAAGCTGATGTAAGATTGCCGGTGATTTTAAAATAAAGTTTAAGATATTTTTTGCGTTACGCACAAGCTCGCCACGGGTGATGCGGCCATCTCTAAGGGCTTCGTACACATCATCCTGTGATAAATCTGTGGCATCTTTACATACCATATACAAATCATTTTGTGCGGCAACCATTGGTGCATGTACAGTTTCACTGCCAGGCTGACCTTCAATATTTCCTTTAGCCCACCAGTCTGTCATGACAATACCGTCAAAATGCCATTCGTTTCGAAGAATTGTTGTTACCAAATCATAATTTCCGGCTGTCCAGATACCGTTGACAGGTCCGTATGTTGTCATCACAGAACGGGCATGACCTTCTTTGACTGCAATTTCAAAGCCTTTCAGATAAATTTCACGCAGTGCTCTTTCTGAAATGACAGAATCGGCTTCATGTCGCTTTGTTTCCTGATTGTTGCCGCAAAAATGCTTAATCGTTGCTGTGCTGCCGGATTTATTCATACCGTTTAACTGTGCTGCGGTGATTAAACCTGTTACAAGCGGGTCCTCAGACACATATTCAAAATTACGTCCGTTTAACGGATTCCTGTGAATATTCATACCCGGTCCAAGAAGGGCATCAATTCTGTTTTTACGAAGTTCAAGACCAAGCATTGCATATAATTCGCCAATAAGGGCTTCATTGTATGTACAGCCGAGTAATGTGCCGTTTGGCAGTGAAAACGCAAATGTACCACAGTCCATACGGATGCCGGATGGACCATCGGAGCAGCATGCCGCAGGAATACCAAAAAATTTGAGATTTTCTGTGATACCGCCAAATGCAGCGCCTGTACCTGGTGTTACCTTTGGACTGCACATACCCTCTCCGTGGAATATATGCACTAAATCTTCATCGGAAAGCTGCGCTGTAAAATCCTCCATAGAGGCACGACCTTCATAAACATCACCAAGTTTGATGCCTTTATCTCCAGTATATGCTGGCGCTTCTGGACGATTTTTCTTAAGGCGTTCATATGGATTGACTGTACGCAATGGTACAGCTTCTGTTGTCAGTGCATACGGCGTATCACAGTCTAAGTTTGATGCTACATCACCCGGACGCATTCTTGTAAACATGATAACAGGCGCACAGGCTTCATGGCACTGTTCAATGACTGTTTCCTTTAACTCAAATGCACCACTGCATTTTGCCTGGCGTACGTTTCTGCCGACAAAAATACTGTAGTTGCCTTCTTCAAGCACATAGCAGGATTTGTGCCCTGTGGCACCGCCGTCATCATAAGAAGCAAATCTGTATAAAGGAATATTAATGGTTGTTTTATAAGTGTTACCTGCCTGAATAACATCTGTTTTAACAAATGCCACAAGTACTCTTGCCGGTTTACCAAGTCTGCCCTGAGGCGCCTGAATGTATACCTGAACGATTTCTTTACCAGCCACACTGCCTGTATTTGTCACTGTCACAGAAACTGTCACAGTATCAGTGCCAACATCTGAAAGGCGTGCAATGGTATCAAAGGTTGTATAAGACAAGCCATAACCAAAAGGATACAAAACCCTGTCTTTGGCGAAGGTTTCAAAATAACGGTAGCCCACATAAATATCTTCTTTATAAAAATTTCTTGTCAGGCTGCCAAAATTTTGGGTAGATGGATAATCTTCTATTGTATGGGCAATGGTGTCTGTCAGTGCACCACATGGATTGACTCTGCCGGTTAAAACATCCGCAACACCATGGCCGCCTTCCTGGCCGCCCTGCCATACATACATAACTGCAGATGGCTGACACTCATCTACCCACTGCATATCAATGATATTACCAACGTTTAAAAGCACGGCGGTACGTTTAAACTGACTGCTGACAAGACGAATCATTGTTTTTTCTTCATCTGTCAAAAGATAACTGCCGGCTTCATTTCTTGCATCCTGGTCCTCACCTGCAGTACGTCCGATGATGACAAGGGCGATATCTGAAACCTTAGCTGCTTCTGAAACAACCGTTTCGGATAATGGCATTTCTTTTTGTGACCATGGCACCTGCCCCCAACCCTGTCCTTCATCATAAGGGTGGTCTTTAATCCATGTTTCATAAACATTTAAAACAGCTTCGTTTAATGTGATGTCTGCTTCTTCTCGCAGTGCATCTAAAATACTGACAACATACCGTGTATTTACTAATCCGCCTGAGCCAAGCCCGCTTTTATAATAATTAAATAAACTACGACCAAATAAAGCAACGTTATCGCCGGATTTTAATGGCAGTGTGTTGTTGTCATTTTTTAAGAGGACACAGCCCTCAGCTACCGCCTGTCTTGCAAGAAATTTGTATTTATCCATATCTAAAGTATATTTTCCCATGTGTACACCTCGTTTTGTTTTTATTTGTTGTTTGTTTCCGTTTAATAACTCCGGTAAATCATCCTATACATACGTTGTGAGTGTTACATCCTCACGGTTTTCATAAAGTTTGATTGTCTTGTGTCTCACTGTGTAAACCTCCATTGAAATTAAATAATTTTTTACATGTTGCAATATAAACGATAAATGGTACAAAGAATGCCAGTGTCCATCCAATTGGCCAGGAAATCCAGATACCAATACGTCCGATAATTTGTCCAAGAATAATTGCACCTGCAATTTTACTTAATGGCTCTAAGCAGGCTGCGATTGTTGGCAGTGTCATGCGACCCATACCACGAAACAGATTTAAGAATATGTACATCAGGCCTGCAATCCAGTAAGTTACGGCAACAATACGCAGATATTCGCAGGCAACACTGTTGACCGATGTGCCCTTTGGAAATCCGAACAGAGCTGTAAGAGGTGAGGCTGTGATTAAAATAAATAGACCGACAATCACAGATACAACCAGTGAAACAACAACACCGGATTTTAAACCCTGCCGAATACGCTGCATCTTTTTAGCACCATAATTTTGGCCAACGTAAGTTGAAAATGCCATACCGATACTGTTGATTGGCATTAAAGCAATCTGGTCGATTTTATTTGCTGCTGTATATCCGGCGATTGTATCGGTGCCGTAGCTGTTAATCACTGACTGTACAGCCATCATACCGATGGAAGTCACACAGTTTTGCAATGACATCGGTATGCCGACACTGATAATGCGCCAGACGATATGACCGTCCGGGCGAATATTTTCTTTTCTCAGATGAAGTTCGGGATGTTTTTTGTACATCAGTACAAGACATACAAGGAAAGATACAATCTGAGAAATTACTGTGGCAACACCCACACCGACAACACCCCAACCAAAGGCAATAACAAAAATCAAGTCCAGAATAATATTAAGCACTGAAGATATCACAAGACCATACACCTGGCTTGAACTGTCACCAAGTGAACGCATCAGTGCTGCACAAGAATTATAAAAAACAGGTCCTACGCTGCCTGCCATACTGATAATCATATATATTTTGGCATCATTAAAAATCTCATCCGGCGTGCCAAGAAATGAAAGAACAGGGCCTGCAATCAATGCTGATAACAAGCCAATAAATATAGATGCACCAATGGAAATCCAAAGGGATGCACCGACACAGGCATGTATTTTTTCTTCGTTTTTCGCACCATAATACTGAGAAGTGACGATACCGGTACCCATTGTCAGACCGATAATCAGACAAATCATCAAAAATGTAACACCCTGTGTTGCCCCAATAGCCGCCAGAGCTTCTTTTCCGACAAATCGTCCGACAACGATGGAATCTACCATACTGTAAATCTGCTGAATGATATTGCCTACAATCATCGGAACAGCAAATTGAAGTATCAGTTTCCATGGTGTACCAACCGTCATATCTCCTGCTTTTTTTGACATAATAAAAAACCTCCATACAATAGCTATAATTAAACAAGCTATTTTTATTTAACCATACTTATCATATCGTGTTTTTAGTATAAAAAATAGTAATTTTAAACATAAAAAATAATAAAATCCAGACAATTTATATAGTATCCGTGTCAAAAGAGCGTATATTAAAAAATCCAGGATATGCAGGTAAATACATATCCCGGATTCTAATATTTGTTTTTAATATTTTATCTATGACTCTAAACTGCCGATACATTCTTTAAGCCACTGGCAGTAGGATTCTTCGCGAAGAATCGCCCCGCGAAGCACAAGTGCATCGTAAAATTCCGGTGTGTGTTTTGCAAGTGTTATGCCGAACTTACCGGTATCCTTTTTTAACTGAGCAAGTCTGGCTTCATGCTGTGTCAACTGACTTTCTAACAGCTTAAGACACTGCTCTGTTTCAAGTTGATTTGAGAAAAACATCCGCAGTCTGAAAATATCCTTTGGTGTCGGCTGCATCGGTTCATCCTTGGCAAGCCATTCTAAGAAATCCTTTCGTCCTGCTTCTGTAATCGTATAAACTTTTTTTTCAAGCACATTGCCTGAAATTTCCACACTGTACTCAATCATGCCCTCATCCGTCAGTTTTTTTAATTCAGGATAAATCTGACTGTGTTTGGCATGCCAAAACTCCGTCAGTGAAGTTTCAAATTTCTGCATCAGCTCATATCCCGTCATACTTTCCTGACTCAACATTCCCAAAAGTGCATATTTTAAATTTCGCATAAAACCTCCATTGGTTTAATAAAGTGCCTTTTTATCATTGATTATATCTATCATACCATGAATAACTTACACAGACAAGTCAAAGGATAACATTGTCTATAAATACATGTAAATATTGACATAGTTATTTTGAAGTGTTATGATGCGATTATATATTTAAAATTTCAGGGAGGATTTTTTATGGAACGCAAATATCCACATTTATGTTCGCCAATCACAATTGGACGTGTCAGATTCCGACACCGCATGTTTTCCGCACCAATGGGTGGCACAGATATTACAAATGACGGATGTATCGGGCCGAAATCAACAGCATTTTATGAATTACGCGCCAAAGGCGGTGCGGCGGCTGTCACGGTCAGTGAATGCATGGTGCATCCGCAGACAGATGGTTCACATGCCTATCATCTGGACACTTCGATTTTAAATTCTCTGGCATCTGCAACGTATACCGCCGATGCAATTCGACGCCACGGTGCGATGCCAAGTCTTGAACTCTCCCACTCCGGCATGTACGCAGGCACTTACATGACAGATAAAACACGCCAGCATGATATGTGCCAGTGGGGACCAAGTGATACAGTCCGCCCGGATGGTGTGCAGGTGAAAGCACTGACAAAAGAACTTATTGATGACATCGTGGCATCCTATAAAAATGTTGCCGGACTTGCCAAACGTGCCGGTTTTGAGATGTTGATGATTCACGGTGGACACGGCTGGCTGATTAATCAGTTCTTATCACCGTATTTTAATCACCGCACCGATGAATATGGCGGCAGTTTAGAAAATCGATGTCGTTTTGCCAAAGAAGTGCTCACTGCAGTTCGCGAAGCTGTGGGTCCGGGATTTCCGATTGAATTTCGTTTCAGTGGTTCAGAATTGTTTGAAGGTGGTTATACACTTGAGGATGGTGTTGAGATTGCAAAACAGTTAGAGTCCTATGTGGATATATTACATGTTTCCGCAGGTACATATCAGCGTGGTTTTGGTGATACACACCCATCTATGTTTAAATCACACGGCTGCAATGTCTATCTTGCTGCAGAAATTAAAAAACACGTATCTGTTCCAGTAGCCACAATTGGTGGCTTAAATGACCCTGCACAGATGGAAGAAATCATTGCCTCAGGCAAGGCAGATATCGTTTATATGGGTCGTGCACTACTGGCGGACCCATACCTGCCGCGCAAAGTCATGGCGAATAAGGATGAAGATATTATTCACTGTCTGCGCTGCTTTACATGTATGGCAGAACGTGCTGCCACAGCGACCCGAAGATGTACAGTCAATCCGTTGATTGGACGCGAACTTGAGGGGGACGAAATCATGCCTGCGGCTGTGCGTAAAAATGTACTTGTGGTTGGCGGCGGTCCTGGTGGTCTGTATGCAGCTTACACTGCTGCCCGCCGTGGACATCATGTAGTTTTGTGTGAAAAAGAAAATACAGCAGGAGGCATCTTAAAGAGTGAGCAGGCCCTGCCGTTTAAATATGAAATGTATCAGCTTGCAGGTACTTATGAGAAAATGGCGATTGAAGCAGGTGTTGAAATGCATTATAACACAGAGGTGACACCGGAATATGTTGACCATGAACAGCCGGACGCAGTGATTATTGCTGCGGGTTCACGTCCACTTGTGCCTCCGATTAAAGGACTGGATGGTGATAATGTTGTTATTGTTAATCAATATTATCTTGAAAAAGACAAAATCGGTGATGATGTGGTTGTTTTTGGTGGCGGTCTGGCAGGTTGTGAATGTGCCATCCACCTTGGTATGGAAGGCAAACGTGTACATCTTGTTGAAATGCGTGACGCGCTGGCACCGGATGCAAACGTCCGTCATCGTCCTCTGCTCTTAAAAGAAATTGAGAAATATGTGACAGTGCATACAGGCTATAAAGGTATCGAGGTACGCAAAGACGGTATTTTATGTCAGGATGCTTCCGGCAAAGAACATCTTGTACCGGGCACAACTGTCATCTGCGCTCTTGGCCAGCGAAGTGCAACAGATGTTGTTGAAAGTCTTCGTGACAGTGCCCCATATGTAGCAGTTATCGGAGATGCTGCCAAAGTCTCTACCATTACAAATGCGGTATATCAGGGTTATCATGCAGCACTGGATATCTGACAATTGACATTATTTATCTGTAAAATCAACGACACAGGTTTGTCCTGTATGATATTTATAAAATTTAAAAATTATTAAAAAACGCTTCTGTGGCAACAATATTAAGAATCTATATCTTAATAATTCTGTCACTACAGAAGCGTCTTTTGATATATAGGTTATAAAAATATCAATTTTGATTTCACAGCTATTTTTAATATATCATTTTACTAAAATTATATCATTTAACTCAGACAAATTACTGAACTTTAATTTTTAACGATTTTAATGCTTCAATCATCGCACCTACATTATCTTCATTAAATCCGGCATAAAACATCTGTTTTAATTCATTGAAAGAACCAATTAAAAATTCCTCATCGCCGCCCGCAATCATGCCAGCCGCCTGTGGCAATACATCAGCGATAATCTTCATGGCCTCAGCGTCATCTTTGACATCCATGAGTAATGTATCACTGTTATATTTTGCAAGATAATCTTTTGTCGGTGTGTATGTGATGTCAAATGCACCCGGTGTCAGGCGAATCACATCGCCGTCATAATCCGGCAGCGTCAGTGTTGCGTTGTGGTTAAATGGCACTTCCACATGAACAGAAATCGTACCATCCGCATTAATCTTCCATTCAGATACATAAGTACCGGAAACCGAATCATAAGAGGCTTTGATATAGCTGAAACGGCTGTTAATCTTTGGTTCAAAGGAAACTGTCGTAAATCCGGCTTCAACCGGGCATATACCTGCGCAGGATTTGTACATAAATTCAACGACAGAACCATAAGAATAGTGATTTAATGAGTTCATACCTGTTGGAGAAATCGTACCATCAGGCATAACAGAATTCCAACGTTCCCAAATCGTTGTTGCACCCATACTTACAGGATAAAGCCATCCAGGGAAGCCTTCGCTCATCATAATACGATATGCCAGATCGTCCATACCGTTATCGCTCATAATCGAACACATTGTCGGTGCACCGACAAAACCGCCTTTTAATTTGTACATATCATTTTTAAGACGCGCTTTAAAACCTTCAATCAGGCGTTCCTTATCTTTATAAATACCAAATCTTAATGCGATCAGATAAGCTGTCTGTGTATTAATTGCCAATCTGCCGCTTGGTGTAAAGTATTCGTTAAATATTGCTTCCTTAATCTTTGCTGCAAGTTCTGTATAATAAGCGGCATCATCTTCTTTGCCTATAATCTCAGCCGCTTTGGCAACCTTCTGTGCAGAAGCCATGTAATAAACTGAGGATACATATGCATCATCTGTACTACCCTTAAAACTTGTCGGGAGCACGCCATCCAGTGCAAGCCAGTCACCAAATGTAAAATGATAATCAAAGAGATATTTCTCACCTCTGGCCTTATCGCCCTTTTCAATCCAGTCTACCCAGTCCTTCATCAGTAGATAGTAAGCTGCCAGCGCTTCCTCGTCACCATAAAAATCATACAGCGTATCAGGAATAAATGTCGCTGAATCACCCCATACAGAAGAACCGCCGCCTTCGTGATTGATATCTGGAATATAATTTGCAACTGCACCGTCATTATGTTGCTGGTCCTTGTATAAGTCAATCAGGAATTTATTGTAAAAGGCTCTTGTATCCATGTTATAACTTGCTGTCGGTGCAAATACCTGTGCATCACCTGTCCAGCCAAGACGTTCATTTCGCTGTGGACAGTCTGTCGGAATATCAATAAAGTTCGATTTCTGACCCCATACACAGTTTAAATACAGTCTGTTAATATCTGCATTTGAAGTTTCGATATATCCTGTACGTTCCAGTGCGGAATAAACAACACAACCTGTAAAATCACCAGCACATACTTCACCTGGCCATCCAATAACTTTGACATAACGACCACCGAAGAATGTAAAATGTGCTCTGACAGTTTCCTTCTCACCGCCGGAAACATATGTATAACCAAATGCTGCAGCTTCACGATAATTGCCGTTATAGAAATTATCATTCTGAAGCACTTCACCAAATTTAAGTTCAATCTTTGTACCCTTTGGCAAATCTACTTCAAACTGGATATATCCGGCAAAGTTCTGCCCAAAATCAAGGACAGTTTCACCTGCAGGTGTATGAATGATTTCTTTCACCGCAAGTGTTTCCATCACCTTCACAGGCATACTGATACGTTCTTCAAGATTTGAAAGTGCCAGATTTGGATTATCTGCTTCTGTTAAAATCGCAACCGGTTTTTCAGGATTTTCTTTATCCTCCCACAGACAATGGTTGTAAATTTCACCACTGTAAATACCGCTGTCCTCAATATCAGAGCCATAATATGTCCATGTATCATCAGTTACTATGACATCTTCTGTACCATCTGTATAAGTTACATGCAGTTCTGCCAGTGCTGCAAAACGGCTGCCATAGTTTTCAGAAGTACCTTTAAGACCAAACCAGCCTTTATACCAGCCATTGCCTGTCATGATTTCAAATACATTGTCCTTTGACAACTGTGCTGTAATATCGTATGTCTGGTACTGGATACCATCGTTATAATCATTTACAAATGGTGCAAGATAATCTTCACCGATTTTTGTGCCGTTTAAAGCTGCTTCATAAACACCAAGACCGGTCATATAAACGCGGGCTTTAGCTACAGTCTTATCCGCTGGTACGTTAAAGCATTTTTTAAATACCGGATGGAACTTGTCTTCTTTAGCTGTGCCAATATAAACAGCTTTCCAGGACTCATCCATCTTACCTGTTTCAAAGGTTGTGACAGCCTCAGCCTGTTCGCCGTTAATACCTGTCACTGACGCCTGTACATAATAAGTCGTGCGTGGCTTAAGACTCATGTAAACATTCACACCGGCAGCATCCACATCTTCACCGGTTGCTTCAAATAAAATATTTGAAAAATCACTGCTGTCTGAAATAATCACAGAAGCATTTACCTGATATTTATCTGTGAAATCTTTAACCTTCCATGAAACACGTACTCTGTCAAAGTTATAGCCCATCGGCTGTTCTATGCCGTTGACCTTTAAATCGTAAATTATCATTGGATTCTATATCTCCTTTTTATAATCTTTCACTTAATCTTACATCTATATTGGTGCGAGAAAAAACAAACTCCGTTTCATCAATGATTCGTTAAAAGTATCCCATAAAATCTCTGTTCATTGAATATGTAAAATATACATTATCTTTACGGCAATGGTACAAGCAGATTCTTCATCTCTGCCGCTTTTGCCATATTACCTCTAATCTTAAGCTGACCATTCATAATCAATTTGCCTGTGCTCACTGAACCATTGGCCATAGCCAGGAAATTGTCAAGACTTGCCGCAATCTTTGCATCTGCATGATTATATACAAATGGCTGCACATTAATATCACCGTTAGAAAATTCAACATACATAACGCCGGCACCGCGTCCGACAATCTGAAGCTCAAGCACGCGTCTAAAATCTTTTCGGATTAAATCCGGACGTTTGCGCCTATTCTCTGCATCAAGTTTAATATAGGCATCTTTTAACATCGTGAAAGCTTCTTCAAAGCTTAAATCATCACCTGTACTGTTCTGGCAAATCTCACCATATACACGATTGTACTGTGCAGCACTCTTTGTCCAGGAAAAATCCTTTGTCATACATCGGCGGCGCAGCTTTGCAAATATTTCTTCATCACCAAAATAAAGTTTCACAGCTTCAAGAATTGCAAGATAAAGGTCCTTGCCTGTATAATTTGAGAAAGAAAATCCATCACCGATACCATCGAAATCACTGTATGGACGCACAGAATCCTTTAAGCCACCGGTTTCATGCACAATAGGCACAGTACCATAACGCATGGCCATCATCTGTGACAGACCGCATGGTTCAAATCTTGATGGCATCAGATACATATCTGCACCGGCAAAAATACGGCTTGCCATCGGTTCATTATAATCTGAGGAAAAGCCGATCTGGTCAGGCCATACGGATTTTGCCCAGTTAAAGTAATCAATATAATGCTGCTCACCCTGTCCAAAGACAACAAGCTGAATACCCATCTCCATAAGTCCAGGTAAAATTGCCTTAATCAGTTCAATACCCTTTTGCTCATTAAGTCTTGCAACAGATGCAAGCATTGGCCATTCCGGCTCCACACTCATGCCGAAATAATCTTGAATATATGCTTTACATTTAGCTTTACCACTCATATCGTTGATATTGAAATTGTATGGAATCACCGGATCAATTGATGGGTCATAATGTGACATATCAATACCGTTCAAGATACCAAACATCTTATTTTCAACAGAGTCCACAACACCATGCAAACCCTGCCCAAATTCTGGATAATGCAGTTCCTTGGCATAAGTTGGAGATACCGTTGTCACAGCATCTGCCATCAGCATGGCACCTTTCATCAGGTTGACATCATGTCTGCCGTCATATTCGTAGGCAAGTCCACCGTCATACCAGCCAGCCGGCAGGTCAAAAGTATCTGATAATTCAGCCATGCCAAACTGTCCCTGATAAGCAATATTGTGAATTGTATAGGTTGCCCGGATGCCCTGCAATTCTTTCGCCCAGGTCTGCTCATTGCGAAGATAAATAATGGCAAGGGCTGTTTCCCAGTCATTGCAGTGTAAAATATCCGGCATAAAATCAAGTTCTTTGAGCAATGTAATAATTGCCTTACAGAAAAATGCAAATCTTAATTTATCATCATCATAGCCATAAAGTTTTGGACGTTTGAAATATTCATCATTTTGAACAAACCAAACAGTCACACCATTTAACTCACCACGCATCAGCCCACAATAAATATCGCGGCGCCATCCAAGGTTGATTCGGATATCTTTGATATATTTGATAGAATCCCCGTATTTTTCCATCACACACTGATAATATGGTGTAATTACCGCAATCTCATTGCCGGCATCCCGAAGTGCCGGTGGCAGTGAAAAAGCAACGTCTGCCAGACCTCCTGACTTTGAAAATGGTGCACACTCACTTGACGCAAATAAAATTTTCATAACAAACCCCACCCTTTAAGTTTATTTTTCTACTTTTAAATATGTTTAACAAATATAAGTCATCGTATGTATATATTTTAGCATTATTCATATACATATTCAAATAATTATCTGTAAATAGTAAGAAAAATATAACTGATTTCAGATAGAAAATTTTTTGATCCAAATTTTGTGTGATATTGTAATGATAATGGGAAAATATACTTGTGCCAGACTATAGTATCATATATATATTGTGAAAAATAACATTATTCCAACATTAAATTATCACAAATACGACATGTTTACTAAAAAATTACATTGAAAATAATTCTATGAATCGGGTTTTGAAGATAACACATTTCTGAATATAAAAAGAGAAAGTCATGCAA
>CAKRHR010000029.1 GCA_934339005.1 uncultured Catenibacillus sp.
GAATTAAAGCGTGTAACACAGTGTGGTCAATTCTGTACAAATTGCGGTGCAAAGCTTGAGGAAAATGCAAGATTTTGCATTCGCTGCGGCACGAGCGTGGAGCAGATGATTTAGCAGCCTGAGCAACAAGATTGATAATATCTTATTGGCTGTAAAGAATATTAATTATAGGTATATTGTAGTAGAGGAGAGAATCAAGTTGAGCAAGCAAAAAAATAAATACGAAATTGATATGTGCAATGGAACGATTATGGACAAATTGATTTCTTTTGCACTGCCGCTCATGTTTTCAGGCATTTTGCAGTTGATGTTTAATGCAGTGGATATTGTTGTGGTTGGACGTTTCAGCGGCAGCGAGTCACTGGCGGCTGTAGGTTCGACAACGGCATTGATTAATGTATTTACGAACTTTTTTATAGGTATTTCACTTGGGGCAAATGTATTAGCAGCACGATTTTTTGCGGCAGGCCGCGATAAGGAAATGTCAGAAACTGTACATACATCAATTACTGTAGCACTTGTGAGCGGTATTTTGATGGCAATTATCGGTTTTGTGTTTGCCAAAGGTGCATTAGAGCTTATGGGAACACCGGATGATGTCATAGAACTGGCTTCTTTATATATGCGGATTTATTTCCTTGGCATGCCATTTTTTATGTTGTACAATTATGGCGCAGCTATTTTGCGTGCGGTGGGGGATACGAAGCGTCCACTTATTTTCCTTGTGATTTCAGGATTGATTAATGCTGGTTTAAATATGTTTTTAGTGATTGTATTTAATCTTGGTGTGGCAGGTGTTGCGATTGCAACTGTTATTTCACAGATGGTGTCCTGTGTACTGGTGCTTGGTTGTCTGTATAAAACCGACAGCAGTTATCAGATCAGATTTTCAAAGTTATGCATCAAAAAAGTGTACCTTAAACAGATTTTTCAGGTGGGTGTGCCTGCGGGTATTCAGAGTACAGTTATCAACTTTTCCAATGTACTTTTACAGTCTTCGGTCAATTCCTTTGGCTCCACAGCGATGGCAGGTTATACGGCAGCAAATAATATTTTCGGATTTTTGTATGTGTCCGTCAATTCAATTACGCAGGCGTGCATGAGCTTTACAAGCCAGAATTATGGCGTAGGTAAGTTAAAACGTATGGACAGAGTGCTTGTGGATTGCCTGATATTGTCAACAATTGTGCCACTGGTGCTTGGCAGTCTGGCATATATTTTCGGACCGCAGATTTTAAGCATTTATACTTCAGATGCTGATGTTGTGAGTTACGGTATGGAGATTCTGGCATTTACGACGATTCCATACCTGTTTTGTGGTATCATGGATTTGTTCCCTGGGGCACTGCGCGGTATGGGCTATTCCATGGTGCCAATGATATTGTCAATTATCGGAACTGTAGGTCTTCGTATCGTGTGGATTGCCTGGTTATTCCCATTAAATAGAACGCTCACGTTTTTGTTTATATCTTATCCGGCATCCTGGATTTTGACGATTATCATGCAGGTGATTTGCTTTTACTTTGTGCGTCGGAAGGTGCATAGGGATGCGGCAGAGTGCCAAAAGTAAATCACTGCTTCTGCCGTTCTCATGTGGTTTGCACAAAGCAGTATATATAAGCAATTTATATAAATAATATTAGAAAGAATGACGGAGAATATCTTGCATAATTATAAATTATATGTATAATTGTTATTTAGATAAAATAAATACGAATAAACAGCAATGACAAAGTGAAGTGTGCAGGAAAGTGGCTTGTGCCCGCCGAAGGAGTAAAACTCTCAGGTATCCTTTTGAGGATGAAAACTGTAATACGGATTGTTTCTCTGGAGACACCCGGTATCCGGGGGCCGAAGGTGCAACGGACGCGAAAGCGTTTTGAATCTCTCAGGCAAAAGGACAGAGAATGCTTAATGAATTTTTTGCATTCTTTTTTTGCGTGGAGAGCCGAATTGTCATCGGCTCTTTTTTTGTTTTATTACGGTAACTATGAAGAAGTAATGTCGTACAATATACATATTTGTTGTGCCTGTACAAAATCAAATATTTACTATGACATTGTAACCTGAATAGAGTTGCCGGGCAGCATGAGAAAGTAGATTTTTCGAATGTTGTTGAAAATTCTGAATGAACTACAAAAAATGCAAAGGAGTTTTTTATTATGTGGAACGCAATCAACAACGTTTTAGGTATTATTGACAAATATGTGTGGGGCATCCCACTGATGGCGCTCATTTTGGTGGGCGGTATTTTGCTGACGGTAAGACTTGGCCTGCTTCAGATGCGAAGATTGCCGCTGGCACTGAAATGGATGTTTAAAAATGAAGAAGGTGGGCACGGTGAGATTTCAAGCTTTGCAGCGTTATGTACAGCATTGAGCGCAACGATTGGTACCGGTAATATCGTTGGTGTGGCAACTGCCATTGGTGCCGGAGGTCCGGGTGCACTGTTCTGGATGCTAGTGGCAGCTTTCTTTGGTATGGCTACAAAATTTGCAGAAGGTCTTCTTGCAGTAAAATATCGCGTGGTTGATGAAACAGGTCACAGTCTTGGCGGACCATTCTATTATATTGAAAAAGGTATGGGTAAGAACTGGAAATGGCTTGCAAAGATCTTTGCTTTTTTTGGGGTATGTGTTGGTTTGATGGGTATTGGTACTTTCAGCCAGGTCAATGGTATTTCAAGTGCTGTACAAAACTTCTTTGACCCGGATAAAACAAATCTTGTACATATCCCTTTCCTTGGGGATTATTCCTGGGCAATTGTCATTTCATCACTGATTCTGTCAGTATGTGTTGCAAGTGTACTGATTGGTGGTATCAAACGTATTGCAACAGTCAGCCAGATTGTTGTACCGTTTATGGCAGTTATTTATTTTGTGTTTGCGCTTGCACTCATTATTTTAAATATTAAAGAAATTCCTGCAGCTGTTGTAATTATTGTAAAAAGTGCGTTTAAGCCATCTGCAGTTGCCGGTGGTGTGGCAGGTTCAATGATTGTAGCAATGCAAAATGGTATTGCACGTGGTATTTTTTCCAATGAAGCAGGTCTTGGTAGTGCCCCGATTGCGGCTGCAGCTGCACAGACAAAAGAACCTGTACGGCAGGGTCTTGTCAGCATGACAGGTACATTTATCGATACGATCATTATCTGTACGATGACAGGTCTTTCTATTGTACTCACAGGTGCATGGCAGGTGGATGGTCTTGAGGGTGTGCAGGTTACAACTTATGCATTCCAGACTGGTTTGCCGCTGCCAGCAAAAGTCACTGCATTTATCTTAATGGTATGTCTTGTATTTTTTGCTTTCACAACAATCCTTGGCTGGGATTACTACAGTGAACGTTGCCTGGAATATCTGACAAAAGGAAGCAAAAAAACAATTCTGACATATCGCTGGTTATACATTATTGCCGTATTTATCGGACCATACATGACAGTCAGTGCCGTATGGACGATTGCCGATATTTTCAATGGTCTGATGGCGATCCCAAATATGATTGCGATATTTGCTTTAAGTGGTGTGGTTGTCAAAGAAACAAAAGCCTTTTTTGCAGCAGAAAAGCATCTTGTATGAAAGTGCTTGAAGCATAAAACAAATAGAGTATAAAAAACTAATTAATCATCAGAAATTAAAAGTTTGATAACATAAACAGTTATATAAAGATTTAATTTGATACAAAAATCCGGCATATATTTGAGAAAATAATGTCGGATTTTTGTGCGTTAGCTTTCAAAAAAGATTATCTGTATGCATTGCTATTTACTGTTGAAAATGGTAAAATTAGGCATAATTATAATTGGGTGTAAGTATTTAAATCATATATGAAGAATCAACTTGCACAAATGAAGAATTTATATACAATATCATTGAATGAAAATGACTGTATAAGTGATTTAGAGATAAAATAGTAATTGAGAGGAATAAAGCAATGACAGTAAAAGAATGTTATGAAAATATTGGAAACTATGAGGATGCCGTACAGAGATTAATGAAGGATGCTCTTTTAAAACGTTTCCTTTTAAAATTCATAGACGATCCAAGTTACAGCAGATTAAAAGCTGCACTTGCGCAGGAAGATTATCCGGAAGCCTTTATCAGCGCGCATACATTAAAGGGAATTGCGGCAAACTTATCTTTAACAGAGGTTTTTGAGTACTCCAATCAGATTACAGAGATCTTGAGAGATAAACAGCCGCATGATGTATCAGCACTGATGAGTCAGTTGGATGCAGCCTATGCGAAAGCGGCGGAAAATATCAGAGGACTGCAAGATGAGAACTGATAGAAAGATTGACAAGTGTAGTGAGATAAGGGATAATTTGACAGACAGACAGACAGACAGACAGACAGACAGACAGACAGACAGACAGACAGACAGACAGACAGACAGACAGACAGACGGTCAGACAGACAGACAGACGGTCAGACAGACAGACGGTCAGGGTGGCAAGATGATGAAGGATGCTATTATGTACAGACAAAAAATATTAATTGTGGATGATGCGGAAATCAATTATGAGATTCTCGCAGGCATGCTGGAGGATAATTATGAAACCGTATATGCAGCCAACGGCGACCGTGCAATTAAGATTCTTGAGAGACGCAGAAATGAATTTGGACTTGTACTTTTGGATTTGAATATGCCTGTGTTGGATGGTTATGGTGTTTTGCAGATTATGAATGAACGCAAATGGATGGAAACACTTCCGGTGATTATTATTTCTTCGGAATCTTCGATGGATTATATCGGCAGAGCCTATGACCTTGGCGCAGCAGATTATTTCGTTCGTCCATTTGATGCACGTATCGTATTGACGCGTGTACGCAATATGATAGAATTATATGAGCGTGATTATCAGGATAATGTCATTGATGGCTTCAACCGGAAGGGTGTGATCCGTCAGGCAGATATTTTATTCAAATATTGTGAAGACAGAACGCAGTATGCGATCATGTTTTTCAATATCCGGAACTTTAAAGTAATCAATGAACTGTTTGATGTTGAAGGCGGAGATGATGTTTTAAGACATTTTTACAATCGTATGATGACATCCGAATTAAAGCCGCTTATTGGGGCGCGTATCGAAGCAGACCATTTTGTGTTTGTAGTACGCAGGGAAAATATCAATCTGGACAGACTGACAGCCTTATGTGAATATACGTTCAGACAGCGCCATATCAAACAGCGTATTTATTGCAGATGCGGTGTATTTTATGTGGAAGAGAAGAATATGTCTGTCAGTGGTATGATTGACAGAGCAAAGCTTGCCAAAGAATACATCACAGATGAATATGTTAAACCGTATGCGGTATTTGATAAATTCATGCGTGTGGCCTACATTGATAAAGCAAAGATTGCATCAGAACTTGATGATGCATTGATTAATAACGAATTTAAAGTTTATTTTCAGCCGGTAGTCAACCCGATGACAGGTAAACTTGCATCTGCAGAGGCACTGGTCAGATGGCAGCATCCGGAGAAAGGCTTCATTTCACCGGCATTATTTGTACCTGCACTTGAGAAGAATGGTTATATATCAAAACTGGATATGTATGTGTATAAACAGGTGCGACAGTTCCTGGAGGAACGGTATGAGAATGGACTGCCAATTGTACCGGTTTCAACGAATCTTTCATGGATGGACTTCTATGATGAAGATATGATGAACTGGATTGTCAATGATATGTGTGAATTCACAAAACCAAAGGAGCTTGTGCGTTTCGAGATTACAGAAACGTCATACACAGCGATTGAAGCCAACCGCAACAAAATTCTTGAAAAACTGCGTGAATACGGCGCAACGATTTTGATGGATGACTTTGGCAGTGGATACAGTTCATTTGGTTTACTTCAGGATTACAACTTTGATATTTTGAAGATTGATATGCAGTTTACACGACAGGTTGAAACGAATCCAAAGACAAGAATTATTTTACATTCGATTATAGAGATGGCACACAGTCTGGGCATTAAGGTTATCGCAGAGGGCGCAGAAACTGAAGCTCAGGTAGCATTCCTTAAGGAAGATCAGTGTGACTATATTCAGGGATATTATTATTCCAAACCTGTGCCGATGGATGAATTTGTAAAGATGTTAAGAAAAGATAACATCGATGAATCAGTGATTATCAAATAATACAAACCTAGTATCAGGCCGGTGCAGCAGTTTGCTGTATCGGCCGAAATTTCCTGTATATCAAATTGAAACTACAGAACAAAAGACCGAATTTGAAATGAAACATTTTCTATATCAGAAGCAGATATAAAGCTGCAGTATAACATGACAGAAGAAAGAGGGAAATAGGATGCCAGTATTTGATTTTTCAAAAAGCGAAGAAGAAAAAAACAATGCAGAATGTACATACACAATATTTAAATCAGATGAATCTGTAGCCACAGCAAATAAGCCAATGGTTGTGCTGGATGATTCCAAACGTCAATGGAAGCATCATTCCTGTGGTATTTTTACAAATCCGGTTAAACGGACAACATTTGAATTTGAAGAGGAAGACGGCAGTGTGAGCGCGGATATGTTAAAAGTGGATGCACGGTTTGTCAGCCTTTTTCAGTGGCTTGGAGAAAATCACATCCGTGTGCGTCTGTCCGGTGAGCATACAAAGGATGGCTATGCCGTTTATAAAATCAGAGAAATCGCGTTCAGCGGTGGTACAAAATTATCTGCGGAAGATGGATTTTTGCAGTTTATGATTGAAAGACTGTTGGCAAGTAATGCCCCTGAGGATATTTCAGAGGATGATGATGACAATGAAGAACCCGGTGATGAGATGAAGCTGACAAGTATTCAGAGCATCACAGATTTTATGAATTGCGCCGGAAGAACATTGCCTGAAAATATCCGTGTCTGGGCAAGACGTAACCTGGCAGTGGCGAAATCCCATGAAGTTTCCCCTGAAGAACGTCGCCATGCACAGCGCGCATTATCCATGATGATGAATATTCAGTGGAAGAATAATTACTTTGAAGCCATTGATCCGAAGGAAGCAAGACGAATTTTAGATGAAGAACTGTATGGCATGGAAAAGGTGAAACAGCGTATTATCGAAACGATTATCCAGATTAACCGTACACATACATTGCCTGCGTATGGTCTGTTGCTTGTGGGCCCTGCAGGTACAGGTAAATCACAGGTGGCTTATGCTGTTGCCAGAATTTTAAAATTACCATGGACAACACTGGATATGAGTTCAATCAATGATCCTGAACAGCTTACAGGCAGCTCAAGAATTTATGCCAATGCAAAGCCGGGAATCATTATGGAAGCATTTGCGGCTGCCGGAGAATCAAAACTTGTTTTTATCATTAATGAACTGGATAAAGCAGCTTCAGGTAAGGGCAACGGTAATCCTGCGGATGTTCTTCTGACACTTCTCGATAATCTTGGTTTTACTGATAATTATATGGAATGTATGATTCCGACAGGCAGTGTTTATCCGATTGCAACAGCAAATGACAAGGAAAATATCAGTGCACCGCTGATGTCCCGTTTTGCAGTGATTGATATTCCGGATTATACACCGGATGAGAAGAAGGTTATTTTTTCAAAATTCTCGATGCCAAAAGTATTGAAACGTATCGGTATGCAGGAGGATGAATGTATTGTAACTCAAGATGGTTTGGATTGTGTGATTGAGAAATTTGCGGGTACTTCAGGTATTCGTGATCTTGAGCAGGCAGCAGAACATATTGCAGCCAATGCTTTATATCAGATAGAAGTAAATCATCTTAAACAGGTCATATTTGACAGAGTGGCGGTTGATAAACTCTTATGATCAAACAAACAAACAAAAGGCGTGCGGCGGCATTTATCTTTGCTGCACTGCTTATTATGACAGCAATTATCTGCAGACGGTGTGTCTATAGTATGGAAAAGAGAAGCGTTTTGGCTCATGTGTTAGATTTCGTGCGCAGTAGTTGTTATCTTGTGCTGTATAGTTTTTGGGCAATTTCCCTGGAACAACGGATTATCCACAGACAGACACGAAAGATTCTTGTTGGCATTGCATTGCTGGAATTATACTGGATGCTTGTGCGTACAATCAAATTTTTGTTTGTTGTAAATTTAGATGGTATGCGATGGTTGTGGTATATGTATTATGTGGCGATGGTCATGATTCCAATGCTTGCATTGCTTGCGGCAATGACTATGGGCAAGAATGATGAGTACAGATTGCCGGGATGGCTTTGGGGGCTTGTAGCGATTTCTGTTGGTCTTGTAGTATTTGTGCTTAGTAATGATTTTCATCAGCTTGTATTTTCTTTTCCAGCAGACAGAACTCTCTGGCATGATGATTATCGGAAGAATGGCATTGGATTTTATATAGTCATTACATGGGAGTTTTTATGTGCCGTTAGTGCTTTGGCGCTGATATGTGTGAAGGCAAGGATACCGAAAATTAAAAAACTTAGGATTTTACCGTTTTTACCGTTAGTTTTTATTCTGGTATACAGTGTGTGCTATATGCTTAAACTGCCGTTTATCAAGTTATATATGGGTGACTTTACAGCTGTTGCATGTGTTTCATGTACATTGATTCTGGAATGCTGTATACAGTGCCACATGATTTGTACAAACAGTCACTATAAGGAATTGTTTCAGGTGAATGATATACGCACACAGATAATAGATGATGAAGGTCATTTATATTTAAAATCAGATAAAGCTAAGCCACTTGATATGGCGATTGTCAGACAGAGCTTTGGCGGTCCGGTGCTGATGGATAATGGTGTACGTGTGTCAGTAGCCCCGATCCGTGGCGGATATATTGTCTGGGAGGATGATGTATCAAAGCTGATTACATTGAATCAGCTTTTAGATGAAAATAATGAGGAACTTCAGACTTATAATGAAGTATTGCAGGAGGATGTCAGACAACGGGCAAAACGATTAAAGCTTGAGGAAAAAAATCGTATTTTTGATGAAATGCAAAAGCAGACAGCAGGTCAGGTGGAGGCTTTAGCAGGACTTTTAAAACAGCTCAGGAAGGCATCAACCGATGAGAATGCCAGACAGCTTTTGCGTCGTGTTGTGATGCTTGGTACATATCTGAAACGAAAAAATAATATGATTTTTATGGCGCTGCAGGAAGGGTATGTGACAATGGCGGAACTGAAACAAGCCTTCAGGGAAACCAGAGAAGGCCTGAAAGTGTGTCAGATTGAGTCAGCATACAGGATTGAGACTTCAGAACAATTGCCAGGGGCAGCAATGCAACTCTATGATGTTTATCATGAAATTCTACAGGCTTTGTGGGATGTCCTTACAGGTATTTACGTGAGTATTGAAGAATATACATCTGCAGATGCAGTACAGGCAGCAAAGATACACAAAGACGATTCATCACTCGTATTGACAATAGTGGCAGAGTGTAATGCGGATTTGAAAGATAAAAAAGTATCCGCAGTGTCCGTATCAGATATTACGGAGCAATTAGTTAAATCTTATCCAAAACTTTCACTACAGCAGGATGATGATGGACTCTGGTATCTGAACTACAGCATATAAATAGGGAGAATGTTAAGTGAAATTTTTCAGACGGAACCGTTTATCAAGAAAATCAATTAAAGAATCAATCGATAATCTTCCGAGTGGACTATGCTTTTTTGAACATACAGGGCTTTTAATTCTGTGTAATCGGAAAATGTATCATTTAGCATATCTTTTGATGGGATATGACCTGCAGACATGGGATGAATTATCTGACGCACTTAAATCACCACAGACACAGCATGTTGTTTTTCACTTAAATGATGCATTCGTGTTTGATGATCAGACAGCCTGGCAGTTTCGGGTCAGTAGTGTGCGTACTTCGGAAGGAGATGTTTATACGCAGGTTGTGGCGTCTGAGGTGACAGAGATTTATGAGAAGTATCAGCAGCTTCAAAATAGCCGGCAAAAATTGGATGAAATGAATGTCCATTTGAAAAATATTTCTGAAAATATCAGAGATATTGTCCGGGAGGAAGAAACATTGTCTATCAAAATGCAGGTGCATGATGATATTGGGCGAGGTATGATTATGGCAAGACAATTACTGGCAAAAGGGGCGGATGCAAAAGAAATCAGGCAAAACTGCAGCCAGATGGAAATGACGGTTGATTATTTGAATTATATGAATCAGACTGAACAAAAAAACAATGATTTAAAGCAATTGTGCGACCGGGCAGAGATGATGGGCGTGCAGCTTCATGTTGAGGGCACATTGCCGACAAAGGAAATGGCACGTACTATTTTTTTGAATGCTATTCGGGAATGTGTCACAAATTGTGTCCGGCATGCCGGAGGTAACAAAGTCGAAGCGCAGATATTATATCGAAATGGAATCATATTGAGTGTCACTAATAACGGCAGTGTACCGACAGGTTTGATAAGAGAGGGCGGCGGATTGTCTTCTTTGCGCCAGCAGGTGGAAAAAGCCAGAGGTGTGATGACAGTGCGGGCATTACCTGTATTTGAACTGAGGATTCAAATGCCTGAATAATGGAATACAGGAGCAGATGAGATCAGGCAGAAAGGAGTTGCAAGATGATCAATGTCATGATTGTGGAAGACCAGAAAATGATTCGTGGTTTACTGGAAATATATGTTAATTCAGATACGCGGTATCATCTGGTACAATCCATTGCAAATGCCGCAGAGGCGCCCAAATATTGCAGATATACACCGGTGGATATTATTTTAATGGATGTTATGACTGAAAACGGTGAAAGCGGACTGGATGCAGCGGTTGTAATCAAAAAGGAGTTTCCTAAAATTAAAATAGTGATTGTAACGTCATTGCTGGACGAACGAATCCTTACCAAAGCGAGAGAAATCGGTGCGGACAGTCTGTGGTACAAAGATGTCAGCCCGGAGGAACTGATGGATGTGGTTGAACGAACACTTGATGGTGAACATGTTTTTCCTGATCAGACACCAAAAGTGCCGATTGGTTACACAGATAATCATGCATTTACAAAAAAAGAAAAAGAGGTATTAACGTATTTGGTTAAAGGTATGTCTTATCCACAGATTGCTGCGTGCATGGGGGTTGAAGTGGATGCGGTCAAATACCATATCCGGAATATGCTTCAAAAAACCGGCATGAAAAATAAATTACAGCTGACATTAGCGGTTCAAAATGCTAAAATAATAGTACCGGATATTGAATTATAAAATCAGAATAATGTGATGAATAAAATGCCGCAGATGGTTATATTCGGCAACTACACGATAGGGTAGGGAAGAAATTCTCAAATCGTTATATAATAAAACCATAGAAATATCCAATGTTTGATTATAGCAGAGGGGGAACATATATATGGGATTATTTGGTAAATTATTTGAGAAAAAAGTCTGCGACATCTGTGGCGGTGATATCGGACTGCTGGGTAATCGAAAACTTGAGGATGGCAATTGCTGTAAGGAATGTGCAGCAAAACTTTCACCGTGGTTTAACGAACGCAGACAAAGTTCAGTAGCTGATATTAAAGAACAGATTGAGTATCGCGAAGAAAATAAAGCAGCGGTTGCAGCTTTTCATACGACACGTACACTCGGACGCAATACAAAAGTACTTTTAGATGAGGATGCCGGGGTGTTTATGGTGACTTCAGCCAGAAATTTGTCAGAAGCTAATCCGGATGTTATTGCTTTTTCTCAGGTTACAGGATGCGATTTAGACATTGAAGAGCATAAAACTGAGGAAAAACGACAAGTCAAGGATAGCGAAGGCCATATGAAATCTGTCAGCTACAATCCTCCGAGATATAAATACAGTTATGATTTTTATATGATTATCCGAGTAAATACACGCTATTTTGATGAAATAAAATTTAAATTGAACAGTTCATCTGTTGAAGTCGATATGAAAGGTCGTCCGATGGCAAATACCATGATGGGTATGGTGGGACAGATGCCTTTATCCGGCCAGACATCAACAGATCCCCGTATGGCAGATCCGGATTATGCGGAATTTTACACGATGGGAATGGAAATCAAGACTGCACTGACGCAGATTCATGCAAAAGTCAGGGAGGATATTGCAAAAGCGGAAGCACCAAAAATGGCGATAACCTGTCCGTGGTGTGGTGCTACGACCATTCCGGATGCAGCCGGCTGCTGTGAATATTGCGGGGGCTCATTAAAAGGATAATGGAGATGAGATAATGCAGGTAACAAACTATAAGTGCCCGGCATGTACAGCACCTCTTCACTTTTCCAGTGAGACAGGAAAGCTGGAATGCGACTATTGTGGCAGTCATTTTACAGTTGAAGAAGTTGAAGCATTTTATGCTGAAAAAAATGCTAAGGCAGCCGAAAATTTTGAAAAAGAAAACTCGCAGGAAGCCGGGGCAGAGACAGATGCGGAAAAAGCAGCAGAGTGTATACATAAGGAGGCTGCGCAGCATGAAAGCAAATGGGATGATTCAACAATCAGTGAAGACTGGGGCGAAGATTCACAGTATATGCGTGCTTACAACTGCCCGAGCTGCGGTGCCGAACTGATGTGTGATGCAAGCACAGCGGCAACAAGTTGTCCATATTGTGGTAATCCGACGATTGTACCGGGACAATTTAACGGCAGCCTAAAACCGGATTATGTTATTCCGTTTTCTATGAATAAAGAAGCGGCCATGGCGGCACTTAAAAAGCATTATCGAAAGAGATTGTTTTTACCAAAGACTTTTTCAACGACAAATCAGATTAAAAAAATTCAGGGTGTATATGTACCATTTTGGTTATTTGATGCACAGACACATGGTGATTGTAATTTTATAGCATCTAATTCGAGGACACACAGAGATGGCGATTATAAGATAACCCGAACAGATTATTTCAGTGTTGTCCGTGGCGGCAGTATCGAATTTGAAAATGTTCCAACAGATGCATCCAAGCAAATGCCGGATGATGTGATGGATTCTCTGGAACCTTTTGATTTTAGTCAGTTAAAACCGTTTGCTATGTCTTATCTGCCAGGTTATCTTGCAAACCGCTATGATGTGAGTGTTAAAGACAGTGAGAGCAGAGCAGACAAACGATGTATGAAGAGTACTGAGCAAATTATGTATTCAAGTGTTGTTGGTTATCAGAACGTTCGAATGGTACGCAATGGCATGGCGCTTCAGCGGGGCAAAGTTCATTATGCATTGCTTCCTGTGTGGTTGATTAAGACAAAATGGCAAAAGAAAGATTACTTGTTTGCTATGAATGGTCAGACTGGTAAATTTGTCGGTAATCTTCCGGTATCTAAGGGACGCTTCTGGGCATGGTGCGGCGGACTGACAGCAGTTTGCGGTATATTGGCATATGTATTGAATATCGGCGGCTTTTTCGCTTCCATATTCGGATTTTGATCGGAGGTGGACAGCGCAATGAAAAACATAAAAAAAGATACATATGCAATAAATGCACCAATTTCAGAAAAATTTCATAAGATAAAAGCGGCTCTTATATGCTTAAGTCTGTTGCTTTGTGGCATTTTTGGAATGACAGCGTTAGTATCTTTAGGATACCCGCTGGCAGTGTATGCTGCTTCGGATGCATCGGCGTCCATGACATTTATGGCAGAATCCAAAGAAGATGATGAGTACTATTATGATTGCAGCGGCGAGTATGTTGTTTTGAATCAGGATCATACAGGGATGGTCGTGGCAGACAGTTGTGCTTATACGATTGAGTGGTCTTTTGATGGTGATAAACTTGTATGGACAGACCACATGGATTATAAATTTGAAGGTACGATGACTGATGAAAAGACGATTCAGGGTAACTACAGAAGTAATCTGTATACTTATGTTTTGTCTGATGAAGCAGCACCGATCCTGTCATTGTCACCGGAGGGCTGGGGTGAAAGCCTTGGCTATGTGACTGATGAGGCGGACATTCTGACGGATGATGAAGAAGCAAAGTTAAGTGCGCAGGCTAAAGAAATTTCAGAAAAATATCAATGTGCGGTGTACATCGTGACATTGGATGATATGCGCAACTTTACAAAGAGTAATTCCATTGAAACATGTGCCGAGGAAATCCGTGCAGGCTATAATCTTGGTTATGGTTCAGGGCATGACCTTGTGATGCTTGTGCTTAGTATGGCAGAACGTGATTATGACCTGATGGCCTTTGGTGATTTTGGTAATGAATCCTTTACAGATTATGGGAAAGATCATATGGAAGATAAATTCCTGGATGATTTTGCTGATAATGAGTGGTATAATGGTTTTACAGATTATTTATCACAGTGTGATAAACTGTTAAAGTTATCCAGTGAAGGTAAGCCGCTTGATGTGGGTACCTCACCAGCGTATATAGGTGTATCAGTGATTGCTTCGGTGATTGTTGGATTTATTGTTGCATTGATTATTTGTTGTATTATCAAAGGTACGATGCGAAAGACTTCTGAGAAGTCTGATGCTTCCAGTTATGTACTGCAAAATGGTGTACATATAGTTCATAGCCAGGATTTGTTTATGCGTACAACAGAAACGAGGATTTATGATCCACCACAGCGTTCAGACAATGACAGCGGCGGAGGCGGTACAACTGTATCAAGTAGTGGAAGTTCTCACTCCAGTGGTAAATTTTAAGAGAATGCAGCAGATTAGAGCACACAATAGTTTGTGCACTTGGTAATATTTTTGATATCAGGTCAGGAAATAATAAATCCTGACATTATGATATATAAATTTATTTTAAGAAAGGAGAATTGTTATGGAAAAAACAAAAGGTTCAGGATTTTTGAAGGTCACAGGTATTTTGATGATTATCGGCGGAGGTCTCTCACTTATTCTCGGTATCGTGTCATTATTGGGATTGGCTGTACTTGCATCATTACTTGATGATTATGGTCTGTGGGTTTTTGCAGCTGTTCTGGCATTAGTTGGTGTAATCATTGAATTAGTAACAGGTATTGTTGGTTGTGTTAACTGCAAGAAACCTGAAAAAGCAACAGTTTGTCTCGTTTGGGGTATTATTGTAGCAGTTATAAACGTTGTTAGTGAAATTTTATCTGTTGTTGCCGGCGGCGAGTTCAGTGTTGTAAGCTTAATCCTTGGCTTAGTACTTCCTGTACTGTTTATTATCGGTGCAGTATTAAACAAAAAACAAGCATAATTGAATTGAACCAATCAGCAGCATATGGGATTTTCCTGTATGCTGCGTTGTTTATAAAGAATAATCCTTGTGATTAACATATAGTAATATAACAATTTGAGGAGGATTTGAATCTGGGATTAATCAGAGCTGCGTTAAATTCAGCAAAAGGGGTTCTGGCGGATCAGTGGAAAGAGTATTTTTATTGTGATGCAATGGAAGAAAATGTGCTGGCATTAAAAGGACAGAAACGTGTGTCCGGTCGTGCCTCTAATAAAGGTTCAGACAATATTATTACGTCCGGATCTGTGATTGCAGTGGCAGACGGTCAGTGTATGATGATTGTTGAACAGGGAAAGATTGTGGAATTTTGTGCAGAGCCGGGTGAATTTGTATTTGACGCATCCACAGAACCAACGATTTTTTCAGGTGATTTTGGACAGGGCGTCATGGAAAGTTTAAAGACGATGGGCAAACGTTTTACATTTGGCGGAGAAACTGCTAAAGACCAGCGTGTTTATTATTTTAATACAAAAGAACTTGTTGGTAATAAATATGGTACGCCAAGCCCGGTACCATTCAGAGTTGTTGATGAGCGCGCAGGTATTGATATTGATATTTCGATCCGTTGCTTTGGAGAGTACAGTTATCGTATCTGTGACCCGATTTTATTTTACACAAATGTATGTGGAAATGTGGCTGATGTATATACAAGAACCCAGATTGATGGCCAGTTAAAGACAGAGCTTTTGACAGCTCTTCAGCCGGCATTTGCAAAGATTTCAGATATGGGTATTCGTTATTCTGCATTGCCGGGACATACAATGGAACTTGCTGGTGCATTAAATGATGTCCTTTCTGCAAAATGGCGTGACCTGCGAGGCCTTGAAATTGTATCGGTCGGTGTTTCCTCAGTCAAAGCCAGTGAGGAAGACGAAACGATGATTAAGGAAATGCAGAAAAATGCAGCTTTCCGTGATCCGACGATGGCAGCCGCACATCTTGTAGGTGCCCAGGCAGCCGCTATGCAGTCCGCCGCAAAGAATGAAAGTGCAGGACCAGCTATGGCATTTATGGGAATGAATATGGCCAACCAGATGGGTGGTGCATCTACACAAAACCTGTATCAGATGGGACAGCAGCAACAGATGCAGCAGGCACAGAATACTCAGACACAGACTGGTGCACAACCTGCACAGCGCAGTGTGCAAGGGGCAGATGGCATGTCAGCAGATAGCTGGAAGTGCAGTTGCGGTGCAGTTATGACTGGAAAGTTCTGTACAGAATGCGGTGCAAAAAAACCTGAACCAAAACCGGATCAGGGTACATGGACATGTCCAAGTTGTGGAAAAGTTGGTCTGACTGCTAAATTCTGTCCAGAATGTGGCACAAAAAAGCCGGTTGTTGCAAAGTATAAATGTGATAAATGCGGATGGACACCGGAAGACCCGACTCACCCGCCTAAATTCTGTCCAAACTGTGGTGACCCGTTTAATGATGGTGACATTGTTGGGTAAGATTCTATAAGCGAAAAAGATGATATGAGTGTCAATTAAGCAAAAAAATTTGAGCTGATAAAAAAAATAAGCTAACCAACATTTGATTGTCCTTTTGCAGATGGTCTGTTTATATAGGACGCTGCGATGTTGGTTAGCTTTTATCTTTTGTATAAACAGGATTCCTCTTAATCGCAGCAATCTGCTTCTTTAGTGATGCGACAAAAACTGTTTTCAATATGGTCCTTTCATATGTGTATTATAGTCCACATTTTTTGACAAATGCAAATAGATTTTCCTAGTATTCATAAAATATTTTTGGTTTACAAAGTTGTATGGAGGATATATCATATTGATACAAAGGTAATTAATTCAAATTTGAGAACGATTGAATAATATAGCAAACAGGAGATTACGAAAAATGGGACATTTTTATTTTACAAGACATGGACAGACTGTATGGAATGTGGAAAATAAAATCTGCGGTTCAACAGACAGTCCGTTGACAGAACAGGGGCTGGCGCAGGCAAAAGCGCTGGGTGAAAAGATCCTTGAAGAAAAAATACATATCGATGAGATTATCTATTCACCTTTGAGCCGTGCTGCAGATACGGCCAAAAAGATTTCAGAGGTAACAGGTATTCCAGCTCGGGTAGAGCCAAGACTGATGGAACAAAATTTTGGCAAATGGGAATCCACACCAAGAGATGGTCTTGAATTTAAATATGAAAAAGAAAAATTTGTGTGCAGTTTTGACGGCGGTGAGTCCATGCTGCGGCTGTGTCAGCGTATTTACAACCTGATTGATGACATCAAAAAAGAGGAAAATAAAGTTTATCTTCTTGTGGCGCACAATGGCATTTCAAGGGCTGTGCAGTCTTATTTTACAGATATGAGTAATACAGAGTTTGCAGAATTTGGCATCAAAAACTGCGAAATCAAACGATATGATTTTTGATAAAAATATCAAAAATAAAGACTTGTATTCTGAAAATAATAGTGATATAATCAATTTCAGAAAAATAAATAGTCTTCAGGGCGGGGTGTAAGTCCCCACCGGTGGTAAAGCCCACGCGCCGCAAGGCATGATTCGGTGAGATTCCGAAGCCGACAGTACAGTCTGGATGAAAGAAGATAAGCGAAACGATGATAACAATTATTGTGATAATTGATTAAAGATGAACTTACCCGCTCTGAGATGGAGAATTCCATTTCAGAGTTTTTTTATTCCCCAAGGACATTAAAAATGAAACTTAATGAGATGTATTTTAAAAAGCACATTTTTAATTTAAACATTTAAAGTCGAACTTTAATCCAGTTAAACAGTATAAAACAAACGTTATGTGAAAACCCTGAATGACCACGTTCAGGGTCTTTTTGTATAGTAAAGAAGAAAAGTATAAAAAGCAGAAATAAAAAAGAAAAATATGTAAAGATAAAATATGAGAAAGACAAAGCATATAAATCGAAGCTTATAAAATATAAGAGTAAAAATATTTATAAAAATACAAAGGATAATACAAAAGTTTTACACAAAGGAGTGAGGCATTTGGTATCAAATACAAGTGAGCAATTTACAAACACTCATGAACAGGAAATAAATGAAAAATATATGCGGCGGGCAATTGAACTTGCCAGACGCGGCACCGGCTGGACATCTCCAAATCCCCTTGTAGGCGCGGTCATTGTAAAAGACGGAAAAATCATCGGTGAAGGATATCACGCAAAATACGGCGATTTGCATGCAGAACGCAATGCACTGAAAAATTGCACACAGTCCACAAAGGATGCAGAAATTTATGTCACGTTGGAACCGTGTTGTCACCAAGGCAAGCAGCCGCCGTGTACACAAGCACTTATCGAGGCAGGTATACGGAAAGTATATGTCGGCTCAGATGACCCGAATCCATTGGTGGCTGGCAAGGGTATTGAAATCTTAAGGGCGCATGGCATTGAGGTGGTGACACATGTGCTCAAAGCAGAATGTGATGCCTTAAATGATGTATTTTTCCATTTTATTCAGACAAAAACACCATACGTCGTGATGAAATATGCGATGAGCATTGACGGAAAGATCGCTTCACCAAGCGGTGATGCCAGATGGGTAACCGGGGAAATAGCACGAAAAAAAGTGCATGAGGACAGACATCGATATACAGCCATTATGGCTGGAATCGGCACGGTGCTGGCAGACGACCCAATGCTTAACTGCCGGGTTGAAAATTCCAAAAATCCGGTGCGGATTATCTGCGATACACATTTGAAAATTCCGGAATTATCAGCGATTGTGCAAACGGCAAAATCCATTCCGACTATTATCGCTACTGCAGGTACAGATGTAAAAAAACGGGAAATGCTGGAAAAATATAGCTGTCAGCTATTAGATATACCACTTTTGGAAAACCACATTGATTTAAAAATCTTAATGCAAAAGCTTGGGGCACAGGGCATTGACAGTATTTTACTGGAGGGCGGTGCCATGTTAAACTGGTCAGCCATAAACAGCGGTATCGTGCAGAAGGTACAGGCATACATTGCACCGAAAATCGTAGGTGGTGAGCATGCCAAAACACCTGTTGGCGGTCAGGGCATTTTCAAAATGTCAGAGGCAATACCTTTGAAAAATATCAAAGTTCAGACAATCGGTGAAGATTTCCTGATTGAAGGTGATGTTGACAGGAAAGAAAGTGAGGCGAACACATTTGTTTACGGGCATAGTTGAAGAAGTGGGCACAATTCTTAAAATAGAGCGCGGTGTATCCTCCGCTGTCCTGCATATTAAAGCCCACACAGTAATGCAGGACTTAAACATAGGTGACAGTGTGGCGGTCAATGGCGTATGTCTGACCGCAACCCGCATTGACGCCGCAGGCTTTTGTGCAGATGTAATGCATGAAACACTGAATCGTTCATCCCTTGCAGGATTAACACCTGGGGCACATGTCAATCTGGAACGGGCGATGGCAGCCAATGGTCGATTTGGCGGACATATTGTTTCCGGACATGTGGATGGCACAGGCACCATTCAAAGCATCAAAAGAGATGATAATGCCATATGGTATACCATCAAAGCTGCACCTGGGGTGCTTCGGTTTATCGTTGAAAAGGGTTCGATTACCATCGATGGTATCAGTCTTACCGTAGCGCGTGTGGATGATTCATCATTTGCGATTTCAGCTATACCGCATACGGTGGCTGTGACAATTCTTGCGGATAAGAAGGTTGGCGATATCGTGAATCTGGAAAATGATATTATTGGTAAATATGTTGAAAAACTGATGGGATTGTCAGCACATACAGAAAACGTCAGTGCAGCACCTAAAAGCAAAATTACAGAAGAGTTTTTAATCGAATATGGATTTTAAAAATAAGATAGAAGCATCAGACATAAACAAATATTTTAAGCAGGAGGCATAAAACAATGTTTGAGTTTAATACAATCGAGGAAGCATTAGAAGACTTAAGAGCAGGAAAGGTCATTCTTGTCACAGATGACCCTGACAGAGAAAATGAGGGCGATTTGATTTGCGCATGCGAATTTGCAACAACAGAAAATGTCAATTTTATGGCAACACACGCCAAAGGACTGATTTGCATGCCAATGTCAGAAGCCTATATTCAGAAATTACAGTTGCCGCAGATGGTGACTACAAATACAGATAACCACGAAACAGCATTTACTGTATCTGTGGATCATGTGAGCACAACCACAGGTATTTCTGCTGTGGAACGTTCCATGACAGCCATGGGTGTTGTGGCAGAGGATGCAAAACCACAGGATTTCAGACGTCCGGGCCATATGTTTCCATTGTTAGCCAAGAAAAATGGCGTGCTTGAGCGTAACGGTCATACAGAAGCAACTGTAGATTTATGCAGACTGGCGGGTCTTAAAGAAGCCGGACTTTGCTGTGAAATCATGAAGGATGACGGTACAATGATGCGTACCTCAGAATTGATCGAGATGGCAAAAAAATGGCATCTGACGATGATTACAATCAAAGATTTGCAGGATTACAGAAAACGCCATGAAAAACTTGTTGAGCGCGTGACAAAAACAAAAATGCCGACAAAATACGGTGATTTTATTGCTTATGGCTATGTGAACCAGTTAAATGGAGAGCATCATGTAGCACTTGTCAAGGGTGATATCGGTGATGGTGAAAATGTGTTGTGCCGCGTGCATTCAGAGTGCCTGACAGGTGATACATTTGGTTCATTGCGCTGCGATTGCGGACAGCAGCTTGCAGCCGCCATGACACAAATTGAAAAGGAAGGCAGAGGCATTTTATTATACATGCGCCAGGAGGGCAGAGGTATCGGTCTGATTAATAAATTAAAAGCTTATGAGCTTCAGGAGCAGGGCATGGATACGTTGGATGCCAATCTTGCACTTGGCTTTAAGGGCGATATGCGTGAATATTTCATTGGTGCACAGATTCTTGAAGATTTAGGTGCAAAGACATTGCGCCTGATGACAAACAACCCGGATAAAGTTTACCAGCTTGAGGATTTTGGCATGTCAATTGTTGAACGTGTGCCAATTCAGATGGATGCCACAGCACATGATTTATTTTACTTAAAAACAAAAGCCGGACGCATGGGACATATTCTGAATTATAAGTAAAATATAAAGAATATTGCCGGATAGATAAAAATTATTTTCTGGCAAACATTTAAAGACTGATATTTATAAAAAAATATCAGAAAGATACATAAAAGGACAAAAGATAGTACATAAAATAGTACAAAAAGATAGTGTGCAAAAATAAAATAACATAAACAAAATGATAAAAAGATGATATAAAATGGAGGATAAAAACATGAAAACATTTGAAGGAAAAGTTGTAGCTAAAGGCATTAAAGTTGGTATTGTGGCAGCAAGATTTAACGAATTTATTGTATCAAAACTTGTCGGTGGTGCCATGGACGGACTGGTGCGTCATGATGTAAAAGAGGATGATATTGACGTTGCCTGGGTACCGGGAGCATTTGAAATCCCACTGATTGCTTCAAAGATGGCAAAAAGCGGCAAATATGATGCAGTCATTTGCCTGGGTGCAGTTATCAGAGGTAATACAAGTCACTATGATTATGTATGTGCAGAAGTGTCCAAGGGCGTTGCAACAGTATCTTTAAACAGTGACATTCCTGTAATGTTTGGTGTACTCACAACAGATAATATTGAGCAGGCTATTGAACGTGCAGGCACAAAAGCAGGTAATAAAGGTTATGACTGTGCACTCAGCGCCATCGAAATGGTGAACCTGATTCGTGAAATTGAGAAATAAAGAAAAATAGAAATGACTTATTTCTCAAAATATAAAGAAATAATGCCAAAGCTGCTTTGAAAAATAAAAAGTAAAAAAGAATCAATCCATAAAAGCATTTACATATACCGCACTTTCATTTATAATAGAAGCATTGGAAATGATTGTGGAGGATAAGATATGGACATCAAAGAAAGACAGCGGGAATTGAACGCACTTCTGTTTGAAGAAAAAGTTGAACTTGAGAAAGTACAGGCATTATCATGGCCTGAACTGATTATGCTTCAGCAGACATCTGTACAGTTGATGGTTTCAAGCCGCAAAGATGATAAGAAGTTCAAATTCATGGAGGCTAAAGCAAAGTTCTTTATGCTTGCGGTATTTGACAGACTTAGAACTGCGGAAGAATTATTTGTTGTTTGTTCAACGACACACCATATGCCTTATGTTGTCTGTGATGAGAAGACATTTGACGACCAGATTTATATTTTTGGCCGTGAAGCAGATGCCAAAGCGATGGTAGAAGTCAATGCAAAGAAGAAGATTCCATTGGAAGTTAAGCGCCTTGAAAATAAACAGTTACTCAGTTTTTATGTGAATTTGTACAGCATGGGTGTGAATGCGATGATTGTTGCAGCAGCACAGTTTGGTATGCGTGTACAGCTTAAAAATTTTGTGAAGGAACCGGATTTCTCAAAGATGGAGGAGAAGAAGCGTCCGGTAAGCAATCCGTCACTGCAGCTTACAGGTATGTATTTCGTACAGGAGCTGCGCAGAGATATTCCTAAGGAAGAAAAGAAAGACCTTAAGGAGATGGAAGAAGAAATCTATGCAAACATCGCCAGCGGTAAGTTTATGGTACTTGTCAAACCTCATGATGAGGAAGGCAAGACTGTTGAGATTCCGATGATGCAGACTTCTGATGGCAGCAAGTTTGAACCTGTATTTACAGATATTGTTGAACTTGCGAAGTTCCCGACAGAAGGTTTTAAAGCACTTGTAATGGACTACAATGCTCTTAAGAAAACATTGCCTGCAGATGCGACAGGTATTGTCATTAACCCACATGGTATTCGTCTGATGATCCCACTCAGACAGGTTCAGGCACAGGCAAAACCAGTGATCAAATTTATGCCGGAGGATGCCGGAGTCAAAGTTGAAAAGACAGAAGATCATTCCGGTGCAGGCATTCCTGCAGAAGATAACAATACCGAAGAACGATAATTCACAGAAGAATAGTAGATGAATAGAATCCCCTTTTTATGAGTAAAAACTACATATAAAAAGGGGATTTTGAACAGTTACAGTCGGGTAATGAACAGAAAGGGGCATTTTCTATGGAAAATACGTCAAAGCATATCACGCTTGGGCTTTTGGCTCATGTGGATGCGGGAAAGACGACGCTGGCAGAGAGTATGCTGTATCTGACCGGTTCAATCCGGCGTCAGGGACGCGTAGACCATGGCGATGCATTTTTAGATACATTTGAGATAGAAAAAAACAGAGGCATCACGGTGTTTTCAAAGCAGGCACAGATGCCGCTTAAACATAGTCTTGTGACACTTTTAGATACGCCGGGACACATGGATTTTTCGGCAGAGATGGAACGTACATTGCAGGTGTTAGATTATGCAGTGTTGATTGTCAGTGCGGCAGACGGCGTGTCGGGACATACACTGACATTGTGGAAGTTACTGGACAGATACCACATTCCAGTGTTTATTTTTATCAATAAGATGGATCAGCCCGGGGCAGATGCACAAAGCCTGATGTCAGCAATCAAAAATAAATTAAGCGATGCATGTATTGATTTTTCAAACGCCTTCAATCAACAGGACGATGCATTTTATGAAGAACTGGCTATGTGTGATGAGCAGGCGCTGGAAGTATTCCTTGAAAATGGCAGTGTTGCGCAGCAGACCATTATCGAGATGATAAAAGAGCGAAAAGTGTTTCCATGTTATTTCGGCTCTGCATTAAAGCTTACAGGCATTGATACATTATTAAATGCATTGGACACTTATATGCAGTGTGAGCGTCCATCGCAGGCGTTTGGGGCGCGCGTTTACAAAATTACAAGAGATGCGCAGGGCAGCAGACTGACCCATTTAAAAATTACAGGCGGCACCTTGAAGGTCAAGGCACTTCTTGAAGGAGAAAAAGTAGACCAGATTCGTATTTATTCCGGGGCAGGTTATCAGACAGTGGAGTGTGCGTCTGCAGGCATGCTTTGTGCAGTGACCGGCCCGGCGAATACCTGGGCGGGGCAGGGCATTGGTACCGAAACAGAAGTGAAGCTGCCGCTTTTAGTGCCGGTGTTAAGCTACAGACTGTGGTTGCCGGAGGGCGGTGATATACATCAGGTGCTTTTGAAATTAAGACAGCTTGAGGAGGAAGAACCGCAGCTTCACGTCGTGTGGGATGATATTCTTGGTGAAATCTATGTTCAGTTGATGGGTGAGGTTCAGATTGAAATCCTCAAAACGATGATGAAAGATCGTTATGGTGTTGAGGTTGCATTTGACGCGGGCCATATTGTTTATAAGGAAACGATTCGCGGTGTGAGCGAAGGTGTGGGACATTTTGAACCCCTCAGACATTATGCAGAGGTGCATTTGCTGATGCAGGAAGGAGAACCTGGCAGCGGACTTGTCTTTGAAAGCAGTTGCAGTACAGATGCTTTGGATTTAAACTGGCAGCGTCTGATTTTAACCCATCTTGAGGAAAAACAGCATCTTGGTGTGCTGACAGGGTCACCGATTACAGATATGAAAATCACACTGGCAGCAGGCCGGGCACATTTAAAGCATACAGAGGGCGGCGATTTCAGACAGGCCACCTACAGAGCTGTGAGACAGGGATTGATGCAGGCGGAAAATATTTTACTTGAGCCTGTTTATCAATATCGGCTGGAGGTACCGCAGGCAATGGTCGGCCGTGCAATGACAGATATCGGACAGATGCACGGCAGTGTCAGTGCGCCTGAATTAGAAGGCGATATGGCAGTACTGACAGGAACGGCACCGGTTGTGACGATGCGTGGTTATCAGAGTGAAGTGCTTGCCTATACGAAGGGTTGCGGCCATTTGCTGTGTGAATTTAAAGGCTATGAGCCATGCCACAATACGGAAGAAGTTATTTCAGAGATAGGTTATGATGCCGAAGCGGACACAGAAAACACAGCTGATTCCGTATTCTGCGCCCATGGGGCCGGCTTTATTGTGCCGTGGCATCAGGTGCCTGAATATATGCATCTGGAAAGCTGTTTAAAGCAGTTTGAAGCTGAGGATTTTTCTGAAAATGCAGATGCGCAGTTTGGTGGCAGTAAAAATGCGGCGGCAGGTGTGCGCCTTGGTGGCAGAATTGCCACGGATGAACAGCCGTTGCTTGGCGAAGATGAAATAGAAGCATTATTTAATCAGACCTTAAGTGCCAATAAAAATAAAAAGAAAAACTGGCATTACAGTACAGGTACAACGCGTGCATCAGGAACATCTGAAAATTACACATATTCAAAAAACCGAGAAACATCCAAAAATGCAGCGATCACAGATGCTGCAATACCGCGGCATAAGTATCTGCTTGTGGACGGCTATAATATTATTTTTGCATGGGAAGAATTAAATGAACTTGCCAAAGTGGATTTGCACAGTGCCCGCACAAAGCTGATGGATATTTTGTGCAACTATCAGGGATTTATGAAGGTGACGTTGATTCTTGTGTTTGATGCGTACAAGGTTGAAGGCGGTCAGGGTTCAGTGTCTAAATATAGAAATATTCATGTGGTTTATACAAAGGAAGCGGAAACGGCAGACCAGTATATTGAGAAAACTGTGCATGAAATCGGCAGAAAATACGATGTGACCGTGGCAACCTCCGATGGCCTTGAGCAGGTCATTATCATGGGGCAGGGTGCCAAACGCCTGTCTGCATCGGAGTTAAAAGCGGATATCGAAGAAAAACAGCAGCAGATGCGTAAGGAACATTTAAATAAAAATCCACAGATGACAAATTATTTGCTTGAAAATGCTTCGGATGAAATTCATGCCATGGTGGAGGATATCCGGGGTGGGCGTTTATAATTGTTTGAAATATTTAAATTCGCCTGATTTATTACGTTTTTGATGTTCGCATGTCAATCAGTTTAAAAGATTCACTTGCGCAAGCATAATCGCAATTTAGATTTTGGACACTTGTATTATCATATATGTTTTGAGTACTTACATCAGAAATTTGCAGCAGTAAAAGGAGAGTGTGCGTCATGTACGATAAATTAACACAAAAAGATATCGAACAGATGGAAGCTGAGATTGAACACAGAAAACTGGTTGTGCGTAAGGAAGCCATTGCAGCAGTGAAGGAAGCCCGGGAGCACGGCGATTTAAGTGAAAATTTTGAATATCATGCAGCCAAAAAGGATAAAAATAAAAATGAAAGCCGTATCCGTTATCTGGAACGAATGATTAAAACGGCGACGATTATTTCAGAAGACTCCAAAGAGGATGAAGTCGGTATGAATAACACAGTGACATTATATTTTGAGGACGATGATGAAACCGAAACTTATAAGATTGTCACAACCATTCGTGAAAATTCCCTGGAAGGCAAAATCAGTGATGAATCACCAATTGGTAAAGCTATTATGGGTCACCGGGTGGGCGACAGAGTACTGGTTGAGGTTAATGATAAAGTGAAGTATTACGTTGTGATTAAATCAATTGAAAATACAGTCGATGACGGTTCCGATAAAATCAGGGGATTTTAGGTGAAATCGAAAATAATTTAAAAAATTCGTTTAAGTTCCGTTTAAGTTTGGAAATAAGCAACAAATAATCAATAAAAAAGTACAGAACAAATGTTTGATTTTGGTCTGTACTTTTTTTATTTGGGATGGTATACTATAGAGGTAGCAGTCAAATATTAATGATATGAGTGTCAGACTTTTGTCCCCGACATCATCATATTAATTTTAAAAGATAGAGGAAATCAATATGGACCATTTTGTTTTACACAGTGAATATGCTCCGACAGGCGATCAACCTCAGGCGATTGAGAAGCTGGTTAAAGGCTTCAGAGAAGGAAATCAGTTTGAAACTTTGCTTGGCGTGACCGGTTCAGGTAAGACGTTTACGATGGCAAATGTCATCCAGCAGTTGAATAAACCGACCCTGATTCTTGCACATAACAAGACATTGGCAGCACAGTTATATGGGGAGATGAAGGAGTTCTTTCCTGAAAATGCAGTAGAATATTTTGTCTCCTATTACGATTATTATCAGCCGGAGGCATATGTACCGTCTTCTGATACTTATATTGCAAAGGATTCAGCGATTAATGATGAGATTGATAAACTGCGCCATTCTGCCACAGCAGCACTTTCTGAGCGCAAGGATGTTATTATTGTGTCATCTGTATCATGTATTTATGGTCTGGGAAGCCCGATTGATTATAATGAGATGGTTGTTTCACTGCGTCCGGGGATGGAAAAAGACCGTGACGATGTGATTCGCAGATTGATTTCCATGCAGTATGCGCGTAATGATATGGATTTTAAGCGTGGTACCTTCAGGGTGCATGGTGATGTGGTGGAGATATTCCCGGCGGCTTCAGGTGATTTGGCAGTCAGAGTTGAATTTTTCGGTGATGAAGTTGACCGTATTACAGAATTTGACCCACTGACCGGTGAAGTGAAGTCAAGACTTGAACATGTTGCGATTTTCCCAGCGTCACATTATGTTGTATCCACAGAGAAGATGGAGGCTGCCATTAAGAATATTGAAGCAGAGCTTAAAGAACGTGTTGCCTATTTTAAACGCGAAGACAAATTAATCGAAGCCCAGCGTATTGCAGAACGAACGAATTTTGATATAGAGATGATGCGTGAAACTGGGTTTTGCTCAGGCATTGAGAATTATTCCATGCATTTATCAGGCTTAAAGCCTGGGCAGCCTCCACATACACTGATTGATTATTTTCCGGATGATTTTCTGATGATTGTGGATGAATCACATATGACGATTCCGCAGGTGCGCGGTATGTATGCAGGCGACCAGTCCAGAAAGACAACACTGGTAGATTATGGCTTCCGTCTGCCTTCAGCAAAGGACAACCGACCGCTGAATTTTGAGGAATTTGAGAGTAAGATTGACCAGATGCTGTTTGTATCTGCAACACCGAATGTGTATGAAGATGAACATGAACTGTTAAGAGTCGAACAGATTATCCGTCCGACAGGTCTGCTTGATCCACCGGTGGAGGTGCGTCCGGTGGAAGGCCAGATTGATGATTTGATCGGTGAAGTCAATAAAGAAACAGAAAAAGGTAATAAAGTGCTGATTACAACTCTGACAAAACGTATGGCTGAGGAACTGACAACCTATATGAAGGAGATTGGTATTCGTGTGAAGTATTTGCACTCAGATATCGATACGCTGGAAAGAACGGAAATTGTCCGGGATTTACGTATGAATGTGTTTGATGTGCTTGTAGGTATCAACCTTTTGCGAGAAGGTCTGGATATTCCGGAGATTACCCTGGTGGCGATTCTGGATGCAGATAAAGAGGGCTTTTTAAGGTCAGAAACTTCTCTGATTCAGACCATTGGCCGTGCTGCCCGAAATTCTGATGGACATGTTATTATGTATGCGGACCATATCACAGATTCCATGGATAAAGCCATCAGTGAAACAAACCGTCGTCGTGAGATTCAGCAGGCATACAATGAAGCCCATGGTATCACACCGCAGACGATTCATAAGGCTGTCAGGGATTTAATCAGTATTTCAAAAGCTGCGGAGGATACGTCTGACAAACTTTACAAAGATGTTGAATCCATGAGCAAGAAGGAACTGAAGAAGCTGATTGAACAGATTAGCAAGAAGATGCATACGGCAGCAGCCGATTTGAACTTTGAAGCCGCAGCGACTTTCAGAGATGAGATGATTACATTGAAGAAGCAGCTGGCAGAGATGGATTAAGATGATGTCAGAATTAAAATATTTAGATAAAGAGAAAACAGATAAAGAGGTACATTATGGCAGGACATAAAAGACAGTATATAGAGATTAAAGGTGCCAGAGAACACAATCTCAAAGGCATTGATATCAAAATTCCAAGAAATGAGCTTGTTGTATTTACCGGCCTAAGTGGTTCCGGTAAGTCCTCACTGGCATTTGATACGATTTATGCAGAAGGTCAGCGAAGATACATGGAGTCCTTATCTTCCTATGCAAGACAGTTCCTTGGACAGATGGAAAAGCCGGATGTGGACAGCATCACAGGTCTGTCACCGGCAATTTCAATCGATCAGAAATCCACAAACCGAAACCCACGTTCTACAGTCGGTACAGTGACGGAGATTTATGATTATCTTCGACTTTTGTATGCGCGTATCGGTGTGCCACATTGTCCGGTCTGCGGCAGAGAGATTCGCAAACAGACTGTGGACCAGATTGTGGATACGATTACAGAATTACCGGAAAGAACACGTATTCAGTTGCTTGCGCCAGTGGTGCGCGGCCGTAAGGGCGAGCATGTCAAGTTATTTGAATCAGCTAAGAAAAGCGGTTATGTGCGTGTGATGGTTGATGGACATATGTACGAGTTAACCGAAGAAATTAAACTTGAAAAGAATAAAAAGCATAATATTGAAATCGTTGTAGACCGTTTGTCGATTCGAGATGGTATCAAGAAGCGTCTGACAGATTCCGTGGAAACAGCGATGAAATTAGCGGATGGTTTGTTGACGGTTGATGTCATTGATGGCGAACCGATGCATTTCAGTCAGAGTTTTTCATGCCCGGATTGTGGTGTCAGTCTTTCAGAGATTGAACCGAGAAGCTTTTCATTTAACAATCCATTCGGGGCCTGCCCGATATGTCACGGCTTGGGATATAAGATGGAATTTTCAGTGGATTTGATGATTCCAGACCAATCTTTAAGTATTGATGAGGGTGCGATTGCTGTTCTTGGATGGCAGTCTGCTGTGGATGAACGCAGCTATACGAGAGCGATTTTAAATGCCCTTTCTAAGGAATACGACTTCAGTTTAAGTACACCATTTAAGGATTATCCGCCAAAAATCAAAGATATTCTGATTCATGGTACAAACGGTCATGAAGTCAAGGTGCATTATCGTGGACAGAGAGGCGTTGGCGTATATGATGTCGCTTTTGAGGGCCTGATAAAAAATGTGGAACGCCGTTATCGCGAAACTAGTTCAGAACTGACAAAGCAGGAATATGAAGCATTTATGAGTATTACACCTTGTGCGGAATGCGGTGGCAGACGTCTTAAGCGTGAATCCCTGGCTGTCACAGTTGCAGGTATGAATATTGCAGATATGACGGATTTATCATTGCTTAAACTCAGGGATTTCTTCGAAAATATGGATTTAACCCAGCAACAGCAGTTGATTGGTGCGCAGATTTTAAAAGAAATTAAATCCAGAGTTGGATTTCTGATTGATGTCGGACTGGACTATTTATCATTATCCAGAGCGACAGCGACACTTTCCGGTGGTGAGGCACAGCGTATCCGTCTGGCAACACAGATTGGTTCAGGTCTTGTCGGCGTGGCTTATATTCTGGATGAACCAAGTATTGGATTGCATCAGAAGGATAACGACAAGTTATTAAAGACATTGAAGAATCTCCGTGATTTAGGAAATACACTGATTGTGGTTGAGCATGACGAGGATACGATGCGCGAGGCAGACTATATCGTGGATGTCGGACCGGGAGCCGGTGAGCATGGTGGCTACATCGTGGCTCAGGGTACAGCCAATGAAATCATGAAAAATAAAAAGTCAATTACAGGTGCTTATCTTTCAGGGCGCATCCAGATTCCGGTGCCTGAAACACGCCGTGAACCGATGGGATGGATTAAGGTGCTTGGTGCAGCAGAAAACAACTTAAAACATGTGGATGTATCATTCCCACTTGGCATTTTTACATGTGTTACAGGTGTGTCCGGTTCTGGAAAGAGTTCACTTGTCAATGAGATTTTGTACAAACATCTTGCCAGGGATTTAAACAGAGCGCGTATTATTCAGCCAGGCAAACATGATGGTATTGAGGGGCTTGAACAGCTTGATAAAGTCATTAATATCGACCAGTCACCGATTGGACGCACACCGCGTTCAAACCCTGCCACATACACAGGCGTATTTGATATGATTCGTGATTTGTTTGCAGCAACCTCTGATGCTAAAGAACGTGGCTATAAGAAAGGCCGTTTCAGTTTTAATGTCAAGGGTGGGCGTTGTGAAGCCTGCAGCGGTGACGGTATTATTAAGATTGAGATGCATTTCCTGTCAGATGTATATGTGCCTTGTGAAGTGTGCCACGGCAGACGTTATAATCGTGAAACACTTGAGGTGAAATATAAAGGCAAGAGTATCTATGATGTACTGGATATGACTGTTGAAGAAGCAGTGAAGTTCTTTGAAAACGTGCCATCTATCAGACGCAAGCTGGAAACTTTAAATGATGTTGGTCTGTCCTATATCAAACTTGGACAGCCATCAACCACACTTTCCGGTGGTGAGGCACAGCGTGTTAAGCTTGCGACAGAACTTAGCCGACGCAGTACAGGCCGTACGATTTATATTCTGGATGAACCGACAACCGGACTTCATTTTGCCGACGTGCATAAATTGGTAGAAATTCTACATCGCCTGACTGAGGGCGGCAATACGGTCGTTGTTATCGAACATAATTTGGATGTGATTAAAACAGCAGATTATATTATAGACATGGGGCCAGATGGCGGTGAACGCGGTGGTACCGTGATTGCACAGGGCACACCGGAAGAAGTTGCTAAGAATCCGATATCTTATACAGGGCAGTATATTAAACGTATTTTAGATGCTCAGACATCAAAGAAAACAGATGAAAAATAATGCATAAAATGTACAGATAAAATTCAAAAGAGTGTATCATATTTTTGTATATGTGCAGGTGAAGGGCAGAATATATGAAATATGAGCACTTTTTTTGATTATAAAATATTTATAAAAATGACAAAAACTATTTATTTTGTGTGAATCAGGGGTTGTCAGATACAGCGATATAAGTTATTATATAATTATTAACAAAAAGTTACATAAACGGAGATAGATTTAATTATTCAAAATTTGGAGGTTAGCAATGAACAAATACTTGAAGAAATTCATCGCATTTGTATTGGTTGGGGCAATGACATTATCGATGGGTATTTCATCTGTTGCTGCGACGACAAAAGAAGAAGCGCAGGACAGAATTGATCAGCTTGAACAGGAAAAAGAATCCCTTCAGAATAAGATTGATGCATTAAAGAGCAGCAAGACATCAACAGAAGATTACATCACAGAGCTTGACCAGCAGATGACAGATGTCAGTACTCAGATTCAGTCTTTGAATGAGCAGTTAGATACATTAGAATCGCAGATCGACGAAACACAGGCATCCCTTGATGCGGCAAAGCAGAAAGAGAGTGAGCAGTATGAAGTATTAAAGCTTCGTATCAAGACGATGTATGAAAAAGGCGAAACAAGCTTTATTGATATTATATTTGGTGCGCAGGATATTGCGACAATATTAAATAGTGCGGAATATATTGCACAGATTTCTGATTTTGATAACAGATTGTTACAGAGTCTTGAAGAATCCAGAATCCAGATTGCAGCCTATGAAGAACAGTTAGCTTCCGAAAAGACAGATTTGGAAACAACAAAGACAGAGCTTGAAGGCAAGCAGGAGGAGATTTCCACACTGACAGATGCAAAAAAAGAAGAATTAACAGGCTTAAATGAAAGCATTGACAGTACACAGGGTGATTTGGACGATGTGGAAGAAGACCTTGCCAATGAGAATAACATTCTTGCAAGTATTGCAGCAGCAGAAGCGCAGGCTAAGGCTAATTATGAAGCTCTGAAAAATTCCATGACATCTTCAAACGGTGATGCACAGACAGCTGCAAGCGAAGCTGAAAAAATTGCAAAAGAACAGCAGGCCGCAGCAGATGCTGCCGCAGCAGAAGCAGCTGCAAAACAGGCAGAAGCAGATAGATTAGCAGCAGAAGCTGCAGCCAAAGCAGAAGCGGACAAAGCAGCAGCAGAAAAAGCAGCCAAGGAGGCAGAAGCTGCAGCGGCAGCGGCTGCAGCCAAAGCAGAAGCAGACAGATTAGCAGCAGAAAAGGCACAGCAGGAAGCAGAAGCAAAGAAAAATGAAGCCACATCATCTGCAGGTTCTTCTTCATCTTTAGCAACAGGCAGTGGTAGCTTTACATGGCCACTTCCGGGATATACAACTATCAGTTCGAACTTTGGTGCACGTCAGTGTCCTTTCCACGGCACAGAATATCACAATGGTGTGGATATTCCTGCAGCAGGCGGTACACCTGTACATGCAGCAGACGGCGGTGTAGTTGTTCAGGCAGCATATGATTCAAGTCTTGGTAACTATGTTGTCATTAATCATGGCAATGGCTATAATACATGGTATTTACATAATTCAAGTCTTGCAGTCAGTGTTGGACAGAGTGTTTCAAAGGGACAGGTGATTTCCTATGTAGGTACGACAGGTTCATCAACCGGTAACCACCTTGATTTCAGAATTAAATTAGACAATGGAGGATATGTGAATCCATTAAGCTATTGTACACCATATTAATTATATGTAATTTGCATATAACAATACGAGTTGAAAATTATTTTTGAGGCTTGTGATATGGTTGTAGAAGATATTTAATATGATATTTAATGCCCATATCGATGAGGTGATTCATTGATATGGGTATTTTTATATAAAAGATAAATATTTTATTGTATAAGAACGAACAATATTTTGATTTTGGCATTTTTTTGTGGTATATTAGGATATTATCACAAATAGTTCAAAAATGAAAAAATATTCCCTGGAATAATGAAAAAATATCCATGAGAATAAGGTTGACCTGAATATTAAAATAAGTTACAATGAAACGTACATCTAGTTGATTGAAAGAAAGTTATATGGAGGAATTTCAGTGAATAACGAAAAGATTATTGTACTGGATTTTGGCGGACAGTACAATCAGTTAATTGCCAGACGAGTCAGAGAATGCAATGTTTATTGTGAAGTTAAACCTTACACAATGACTCTTGAAGAAATTAAAGAAGCGAATCCAAAGGGCATCATTTTCACAGGTGGTCCTAACAGTGTTTACGATGAAGCTTCACCTCATTATGATAAAGCTATTTTTGAATTAGGCATTCCAATTCTTGGTATCTGCTATGGTTCCCAGTTGATGGCATGGACACTTGGCGGTGAAGTTGCGACAGCACCGGTCAGTGAATATGGTCACACAGAAGTGGCAGTAGATACAACAGACGTATTATTTGAAGGTGTTTCTGATACAACAGTCTGCTGGATGAGCCATACAGACTACATTGCCAGTGTACCTGAAGGTTTCAAAGTGACAGCGCATACGCCAGTTTGTCCTGTCGCAGCTATGGCATGCCCTGAACGCAAATTATATGCAACACAGTTCCATCCGGAAGTTATGCACACAAAAGAAGGTATGAAGATGCTCAGTAACTTCGTATACAATGTATGTGGCTGTGCTGGTGACTGGAAGATGGGTTCATTTGTTGAAGAAACAATCAAAAACCTTCGTGAAAAAATTGGTGATGGCAAAGTCCTCTGCGCATTATCCGGTGGCGTTGATTCATCTGTAGCAGCCGTATTACTTTCAAAAGCCATTGGCAAACAGCTTACATGCGTGTTCGTAGACCATGGTCTTCTGCGTAAAAACGAAGGTGATGAAGTTGAAGCTGTATTTGGTCCGGACGGCCCATATGAACTGAATTTCATCCGTGTAAATGCACAGCAGAGATATTATGATAAATTAAAAGGTGTAGAAGAACCAGAAGCCAAACGTAAAATTATTGGTGAAGAATTTATCCGTGTATTTGAAGAAGAAGCAAAGAAAATCGGTGCAGTCGATTTCCTTGTACAGGGTACAATTTATCCTGACGTTATCGAATCCGGTCTTGGCAAATCTGCAGTGATTAAATCACATCACAATGTCGGTGGACTTCCAAGTGTTGTAGATTTTAAAGAAATCATTGAACCACTCCGTATGCTTTTCAAAGATGAAGTGCGTAGAGCCGGTCTTGAACTTGGTATTCCGGAATATCTTGTATATCGTCAGCCATTCCCTGGTCCGGGCCTCGGTATCCGTATCATCGGTGAAGTGACAGAAGAAAAAGTCAAGATTGTTCAGGAAGCTGATTATATTTACCGCGAAGAACTTGCAAAAGCAGGTGTAGATAAGAACCTTGGACAGTACTTCGCTGCATTGACAAACATGCGCAGTGTTGGTGTTATGGGTGATTTCAGAACATATGATTACGCCATCGCGCTCCGTGCTGTCAATACAAGTGACTTTATGACTGCCGATGCAGCTCAGATTCCATGGGAAGTCCTTGCAAAAGTTACAAACAGAATTGTCAACGAAGTCAAAGGTGTTAACCGAGTAATGTATGACTGTACGGGAAAACCACCAGCTACGATTGAGTTCGAATAAATTGAGAATCCGAAAAAGCCTAGTGTTTATGCGGGTTTGCGGCATTTCAAGAGGCCTTTTGATAACAAATT
>CAKRHR010000030.1 GCA_934339005.1 uncultured Catenibacillus sp.
AATCGCTAAAGTTTAGCTTATTTTTATAGTCTGTATGGAAGGTGTTTTTTGGTTAATCCACAATATTATTGAGCCATATACCCTTTTTTATCAGTGCATAGCCGACAATACATTTGATAAAGTCGGCGAGGTTGACGCATATAAACATAGGCACCACATGCATGGATGTAAAGTGTCCGAGAATATAAGCCATTGGAACGCTGACACATATCATAAAGCCACAGTCGAAGAAAAATGTAATAATCGTCCGGCCACCGGAACGCAGTGTAAAGTAAGCGGAGTGCAGAAATGCATTTTGTGGCATAAAGACCGCATAAATTGCAATAAAATAACGTGCAAGCTCTTTGGACAGGTCACTGGTGTTATACAGTCTTGGAAAGAGCGGTGAGAGCAGAAACATACAGATGGCAACTCCTGTGCAGCAAAGCACGGAAAATGTAATCATCTTTGTATCTGTATCTTTGGCTTCTTCCATCTTACCGGCACCAAGTAACTGTCCGACTACAATCGCCACAGAATCACCCAGGGCGATAAAGACGACATTAAACACATTATTGATAGTGTTTGAGATATTCATACCGGCAACAACATTCATGCCGCGGACAGAATAACATTGCAGCAGCATCGCTGTACCGACAGACCACAAAGTTTCATTAATTAAAAGCGGTGAGCCTTTAATCAGAATCTTTTTGACAAGTCTTGGCGGAATACGCAGTGACTTGTAAATACCTTTGATATATGGATTGACATCTGTGTGCTTATGTGTCCAGATAATGATAATTAAGGCTTCTATATATCTTGAAAGAACTGTGGCTGCCGCAGCACCCATGACACCAAGCTTTGGAAAACCGAAATTACCGTAGATAAGTAAATAGTTAAATACAAGATTGATTAAAACAGCAGCGATACCGGCCTTCATAGGCAGTAAAGTCTGACCACATTCTCTTAATGTACTTGCATAGACCTGAACCATCATAAATGCCGGAAGTCCGATAAGCATAATCAGCAGATATTTCCAGCCGTAGATAAGTGCGGCAGCGGCGTCACCACCATCCTGATTGCCATTTAAGTACATCTGGATTAAAGGCTGTCCGAAAATCAGCAGCACAAAAACAGCAAGTGCTGTCAGAATTATGGATAAAATCAATTTGTAACGCATGGTGTTGGCAACACCCTTATTATCTTTGTTCCCAAAATACTGTGCAGTGAAAATACCGGCACCGGAAACACCGCCAAAAATACATAAATTATAAACAAAAATCAACTGATTGACAATGGCAACACCGGTCATCTGCTCTGTACCGATGCGGCCAACCATGATGTTATCTAACAGGCTGACAAAGTTTGTGATACCATTTTGAATCATAATAGGTACAGCAATTGCCAGAATCATCATGTAAAACTTCTTATCGCCGAAAAAACGGCTGCGAATGGTTTTTTGCATTTTTCTCCCCCTTAACTAGCAAAGTATCCTCTATCATACTCTAAAATCTGACTTTTTTCAATACATTTGACAATAAAATATATGTGTGGTATATTGGTATTACCAATGAACCATAATGGAATTTGTGTTTATATGAATGAATTCGGATAAATTTCAGAAGAGAGTCAGATAAATTCAGAAAGAACTCAAAAAGAATATTATGAAGAAAAGTTGTAAGGGGGATATGTATGAACGGAGAAAAATGGCAGTCTTATATACAGGCGCTTCGGGTTGACGGTATGTCTGCTGTGACAGAGTATGTGCGTTTCTTTGATGAAGTGGCACCGGAAATTCTGACACCGGACGATGAAGAAAAAATTGTCAAAACTGCCTGTCGTGCCTGCATCGCCAACTGCGGTGTGCTGGCACATGTCAAGCATGGCCGTGTAGTTAAATTAGAGGGTAATCCGCAAGACCCGATGAGCCGGGGACGTATGTGTGCGAAGGGTCTTTCAGGTATTGGGGCATTGTACAACCCAAACAGAAATAAATATCCGCTTGAGCGTGTCGGTGAACGCGGCAGCGGAAAATGGCGCCGTATTACATGGGATGAAGCGCTGACAAAGATCGGTACACATCTGATGGAAACCAAAGAAAAATACGGTGCAGAAGCCGTCTTTTGCTCAACCGGCGGTGGTGGTAATCCTGAAATCTGGAGCATTGCCCGTTTCTGTAATATTTTTGGTACACCAAACTGGTTTGAACCGGGCTGTGCGCAGTGCTATCTGCCAAGAGTTCTTGGCTATACGATGATGTATGGCGGTGTGGATCCAAGTATTGCCGATTCAAATGCGCTGGAATTATATTATGATACAGATATCAAATGTCTTGTACTGTGGGGTACAGACCCGTCCTACTCATGTCCATCCAGTGGTGGTCGTGCAGTGAATGAGCTGCGTGCCAAAGGTGTGAAGACGATTGTGGTTGACCCGAGATTTACACCGGATGCTGCCAAGGCAGACATCTGGCTGCCGATTCGGCCGGGCAGTGACGTGGCCTTGGAACTTGGCTGGATTCGTTATATCCTTGAAAATGAGTTATATGATAAAGAATTTGTTATGCGCTGGACAAACCTGCCATATCTTGTAGATACAGAAACAAAGATGACAGTGAGAGCGAAAAAGAGCACAAATCCGGACGAACCTGACACTTATATGGTCTGGGATAAGAAAACAAACAGTATGCAGCCATTAGAATATCCATGGAATGATGCTCTGGATCCTGAACTGGATGGTGTATATGAAGTGGATGGCAAAGTATATAAGACCGGTTACAGATTGCTCTGGGAACGTGTGGCAGAATGGACACTTGAAAAGACAGCAAAAGTCTGCTGGCTGGATGCGGCAAAGATTGAAGAAGCCATTTTGATGTTTACAAAGATACAGCCAAGCGGTTTATGTATCGGTGTGGCGACAGACCAGACACCAAACTCTGTACAGGCTGCCATGGCGGCCTGTATTATCGACTGTCTTGTTGGCAATGTCGAACGTCCGGGCGCGCTGTTGCAGCGATTTAGAACAAGTGGTACTTTGCGTATGCCAAACTATCCGGTGCCTCAGGCAACGAAGATGCTTCCAAAGGAACAGCTTTTAAAACGTCTTGGCGGTATTGAACATAAGGGTCTGCATATCTGGTGGGCAGGCCATCCGACAAGTATTTTAGATGCAGTGCTTACCGGAAAACCATATAAGCCAAGAATGTGGATCGACCGTTCTGGTAATAAATTTGGTGTGGTTGCAGATGCACAAAAGGTTGAGCGTGTTGTCAATGAACTGGATTATATCGTGCATGTGTATATGTACCCGACATCATTTTCAGCCTATGCAGACATTTTAATTCCTTCCGCAGAATGGCTTGAAACGGATATGCTTGTGGAAACATGCAATATGCTTGTGGCAAGGCAGGCTACAACCCATCTTTGGGAATGTTGTGATGAAACATTATTCTGGTCCAGACTTGCAAAAAAATGTGCAGAGCTTGGACATGAAAACTGTAAAAAAGCTTTTGATGCCGAATTTATGGGCGATGACCTGGCTTACTGGGATACGATGGATGAATTTTTCGACCAGTGTACAGGTAAAATCGGTATGACCTGGAAAGAGGTCAAAGAAAAAGCGCCGTTTGAATATTTATCTGTGGATGACTGGCGCAGCTATTATGTTTATAAACAGACCGATGAAAAGACCGGAAAACCGGCAGGTTTTGCGACACCATCCAAAAAAATCGAGATGTATCTGGACAGTATGATTACACTTTCAAGAACCGGACAACCTTTTGCAGCATATGAACTGCCGCCGGCTTCCAAAGATTATGACCCGCTGCCATATTATCTTGAACCGATTGAAGGCCCGTACAACGACCCTGAGCTTTCAAAGGAATATCCACTGATTATGACAAATGGCCGTGTGCCATTTTATCATCATTCCACATTGCGTAACATTCCGGCACTTCGTGAGATTTATCCGGTGCCTGAATTGTGGATGCATCCAAGCGATGCCGAAAAATACGGTGTTGCGCCGGGAGATTGGGTATGGATTGAATCCCTTCGTGGTAAAATCAGAGCGAAAGCCTATGTCACAGAAGGTATGCGTCCTGGTGCTGTATGTATGGAACGTTTCTGGAATCCGGAAACATTAAATACAAAGACACATGGCTGGAAAGAGATGAATGTCAATGTGCTGACAAAAGCATCGGCACCATTTAACGATGTTGTTGGTACATACACATTGCGTGCATTCCAGGTTAAAGTCTGGAAAGCCGAGGAGGGAGCGCCGGAAGGCATCTGGACAAAACCGGAGGACTTTAAGACATGGCTGCCTATCGTGAAATCATAAAGTATGATTCATGTGATTTGTTGATAAAAAGTATTTAGACCTGTTATTAAAAATCAAAATAATATTTGAAAGATAATATGTAAAGGAACGGTGTGATCATAAATATGAAACAATATGCCATAGTTGTAGAACTGGATCGATGTATCGGTTGCCGTGGCGGCTGTCAGGTCGCCTGCAAAGCTGAAAATGAAGTTGCACTCGGACCATCAAGAAGTAAGATGTATACGATGGGACCGACAGGACACTATCCTGATCTGCAGATGTATTTTATGCCTGTGATGTGTCAGCAGTGCGAACATCCGGCCTGTGTGGAGGTCTGCCCGACAGGCGCTTGTTATAAATCCGATGAAGATGGTGTTATATATATAGACAGAGAGGTGTGCATTGGCTGTCAGAGCTGTATGCGTGCATGTCCATATCAGTGTATTATTTTTAATAAAGAGTTGCATGTATCCGATAAATGCAACATCTGCGTACAGAAGCGTGAACAGGGCGAGATGCCCGCCTGTGTCAGAAACTGTGCGGGCAATGCACTGCATTATGGTGATATTAATGATGAAAGCTGTGAAGTTGGAAAGTTGCTTAAAGAAAATGAAGGACATGTGTATACATTAAAGGATGATGGTGATTATCATCCGTCCGGCAGATTTATACTTAAAAAAGCAGACTGGATTGATGAACTGCCATTTGAATTTGAGAAAAAGTTAAAGGGGGGAAATGTAAAATGAAAGCAGATATGCAGACTGCTACAGCGATGAAGCTGCGTGCGCAGATGTACCGTTTTTTTAGCAGAGTATTTGTGCTTGAGGTCAACGCAGATTTACTTAAAGCCATGAAAACAATGGCATTTCCAAAGACTCCTGAAAATACAGATTTTCACACAGGCTATGCACTGCTTGAAGATTGTCTGAAAGTATTAAAAGATGATGATATTACAGACCTTGAAGTGGATTATGCCAGAATTTTTCTGGCTGCCGGCGTTGCACAGGGGCTTGCTGCATTTCCATATGAATCCGTCTACACGAACAAAAAACATCTGATGAATCAGGAGGCTGGCGAAGATGTGACGATTTTATATGCTGCCAAAGGACTTCGTGCAAGAGAAGATATGTATAAAATCCCAAATGACCATGCAGGTCTTGAATTTGAATATATGGCGAGATTATGTGATGCTTCGGCGATGGCTGCTCAAAATGGTGCACAGGATAAGCTGGACGCATCGATGCTTGAACAGGAAAATTTCTGCAAAGCACACTTAAAACGCTGGATATTGCCATTTTGCAGCGATGTGATCAAATACGCACAGACAGACTTTTATAGAGCAATCGGTACACTGTGTAGAGGTTTTATACGTGAAGAAATCGATTTACTGGCATAAAAGGCGTGCAGAGGGGAGAAAACGATGGGTTATTTTTTGACGAGAGAACAGATGGAAGAAGTGTGCCAGACGATGCGCACGCAGGCAGATATAAAAATCTGCGCCCCAAAGCTGATGTGTGGACGAGTCGGCAGACAGGAGGTGCGTTATGGTGAAATCAGGCACCTGGATGAAATTGTTACTGAGCGTAAATCGGATTATGGTCCGAAAGAACTGATTTATCCAGTATCACAGACATTATTGTATTTCAGAGGTAGTGAAGTTGAAGTCAATCCGTTAAAGGATGAGCGAGACATGCTTATTTTTGCAAGAGCCTGTGATATTCATGCCATCCAGAGATTAGATGAGATTTTTATGCATAATGGCGGTCAGACAGAATACTATTATGCCAGATTGCGCCAGAGAGCAAAGTTTATTTTGCTAGAATGTCAGGAAAGCTTTGATACATGTTTTTGTGTATCGATGGGTTCAAATAAAACAACTGATTATGCGGCTGCAGTGCGTTTTGATGCGCAAGGTGTTTGGGTTGAGGTAAAGGATCGAAGTCTTGAAGCGTATTTTGCAAAGGCTGAACCTGCGGATTATGAACCGGCATTTATTAAAGAAAACAAGCGCAAAGTGCAGCTTCCGGATATTACTGACAGAGAAATGTTAAAAGATATTATTAATCTGGATTACTGGAAACAGTTTGATGAGCGGTGCATTTTGTGTGGCGGCTGCAATACGGTCTGTCCAAGTTGCAGTTGTTTTGATACAAATGATATTACTTATGATGAAACGAGTTTTGAGGGTGAACGCAGACGCACTTGGTCTTCTTGCATGCTAGATTCTTATACAGTGATGGCGGGCGGTCACGGAGTCAGACAGAGTGCTGGACAAAACATGCGTTTTAAGACATTGCATAAGATTTATGATTACAAGCTGCGCTTTGGCAAAAATCATATGTGTGTTGGTTGTGGCAGATGTGATATGAAATGTCCAAAGGAGATTCATTTTTCTGAAACGATTGACGGACTTGCAAAAGAAGTCGAAATATTGAAGTCGAGTACTGCAGAAGGAGGAAAATAAATGTCTGGACAAAAAATAGAAATGGATAATATCACATTACCATCACCGCACCGTATTTTAAAAATTATAATGGAAACTCAGGCAGAACATACATTCCGTGTCGAATGGCACGGTACATCTGTAAAACATGGACAGTTCTTTATGCTATCAATTCCGATGGTCGGTGAAGCGCCGATTTCTGTCAGCGCTCAGGGGGATGGATACGTGGAGTTTACGATTCGAAAAGTCGGTCGCCTGACAAATGGGCTGTTTGGTCTGACAGAGGGTGATATGTTATTTATGCGAGGACCGTATGGTAATGCATTTCCAATTAAAGACTTTAAACATAAACATCTTGTGATTATCGCAGGTGGTACAGGTGTTGCGCCGGTGCGCAGTACGATGCAGTATTTTTATGATCATCCGGAAGATATAGAATCTCTTTATGTGATTGCAGGTTTTAAAGATATGAATGCTGTTTTGTTTAGGGATGACTTAAAGAAATTCAGTGAGGCACCGAGGTTTCATACAACCTGGTGTCTGGATAATTCTGAAGCACCGGGTTTTCACAAAGGATTAGTCACTCAGTATATTTCGCAGGTACCCTTTGATTCATTTGGTGAGGATTACAATATTATCATCGTCGGTCCTCCGGCTATGTTTCGATTTGCAGCAGCAGGGTGCATGAAAGCGGGGGCAGTTGAGGATAGAATATGGGTATCCTTTGAACGAAAAATGGCATGTGCTGTCGGAAAATGTGGTCACTGTAAAATCAATGAAACGTATGTCTGCTTAGAGGGACCGGTGTTTAATTATACAAAGGCAAAGACGTTGATTGATTAAATGATACAAAAATGTTGGAAATTTGTACAAATAGAACATAAAATACGAAACATCAAGGGCAATGATACAGCAATATGCATCATTGCCCTTGACGCATCATGGAGGTAAGAATTATACTATTAGAGTAAGAATTGTTATATACACTGAAATAAAATTTAAGTAAGATGAAACCAAAGTCTGGAAGATGGTATACAAGAAAGGGGTATTAAAAGATGGAAGCGTTACAGAAAACTATTTATTTTAGCACAGACAGCGGGCAGGTTATGCGTAAAACCAAACCACTGGAGATTTTGCATGAGAAGGATTTGACAAAGGTTGTTGAATCTAAAGTTCTTGGTATTTATCCGGATTATACTTATCAAACTGTAGAAGGTTTTGGCTGTGCAATGACAGAAACAGCATGTTATCTGTTATCTAAGATGTCACCGGAAACAAGAAAAGAAGCACTTTCCTGTTGGTTTGGTCCTGAGGGCATGGATGCACAGTTTATTCGCATGCATATAGACAGTTGTGATTATTCACTGACAGAATATCAGGCAGTGGAGGACCCGATAGCAGACCCTGAACTTAAGACATTAAATATTGAACGTGATAAAAAATACATGATTCCTGTGGTTAAAGAGGCAATGGCGATGGCAGGACATCCGATTTCTATTTTATTAAGTCCATGGTCACCACCAAAGCAGTGGAAGACACCGCCTGAGTTATCACAAAACGATGTGCAGGTTTATGGCGGTATGGGACAGCAGGTGGATTTGACAAAGCCGGGAAGATGTTTTGGAGGACGTTTGAAACCAGAATATTATGGCGTCTGGGCAGATTATCTTGTTAAATATATCAAACTTTACCTTGCAGAGGGCTTAAATGTGACGATGCTATCGATTCAGAATGAAGCCAGTGCAGCAACGAACTGGGATAGCTGTCTTTGGAGTGGCGCTCAGGAAAAAGAATTCCTGCAGCACCATCTGTATCCTGCAATGAAAGCTGAAGGGTTGACAGATAAGATTGAGATTTTTATCTGGGATCATAATAAAGAACGTATGATAGAACATATCGATGATATGATGGATGATACAACGATACAGATGGTATCAGGCTTTGCATATCACTGGTATTCCGGTGACCATTTTGAAGCATTGCAGATGATGCATGAGCATTATCCGGACAAGATTCTGATGCATAGTGAGAGCTGTGGCCTGCATGTACCGGGCAAGACGACAGCTTTTGAGATTACAGAGGAAGCAAAGAAGCATATGCCGCCGGAGTTTTTATCACTTGTGGATATGAATCCTCTGGAGATGGATTTTAATGATGCGGTTGCTTATGCACACGATTTAATAGGTGATATCAATCATGGCATGCAGCGCTGGATTGACTGGAATCTTTGTGTTGATCGTACAGGTGGTCCAAGACATGTACCGGGCGGGTTTGCAGCTCCGATTGTGGCAGAAGATGACGGAAGTTTTTCTAAGACAGTGAGTTTTGCTTATCTTGAATTGATTGCAAAGACAGTTAAGTGTGATGCGGTGCGTATCGGCAGCAGTTTATACGGTACGGACGTGGAGTCTGCGGCAGTGAAAAATCCGGATGGTAGCATCGGTATTTTAGTATTAAACAGCCATGATAAGGATGTGCAGATCAATATCCGTATGAAAGGCCAGTTATGCACAGCAGACATCCCTGCAAAGACATTAAACAGTATTATTATTGATAAATAAAGCTACAAATAAAGTGAAAATGACTTTATTTTGCCTGGAAATAAAGTTTATAAAAAACTATAATCGAAACTAACAGGTGTAGTATAAATTTAAATTGATTTTTAGATTTATACGGTCAGAAACATTTCAGGAGGGTTTATCATGTTAAAAAAATGGAATTACGCATTTGAAGTGCCGGATAAGAAAAGAGTCAGAATGATCGTACATACAGACTGCAAGAATGAAGCAGATGACCAGTATGCACTGGCACATCACCTGATGACACCGAAGTTTATCGTGACAGGTATTGTCGCAGCACATTTTCACGGTGCATCAGAATACAAAGGTATTAAGGACACAGTTGGTGCAAGCTATGATGAGATTATCAAAGTACTTGACCTGATGGATGTTGACGGCAAAGACCAGGTGTACAGAGGTTCCAATATCCCTCTGGTAGATGAACAGACACCTCAGGAATCTGAGGGTGCAAAATATATCGTTGAAGAAGCGATGAAGGATGATCCACATCCGTTGTATATCGCCTGCCAGGGTTCATTGACAGATGTGGCTTCTGCGATATTGATGGAGCCTGCGATTTGTGAGCGTATGACTGTTATCTGGATTGGTGGCGGTATTTATCCAAAGGGTGGTCGTGAATTTAATTTATCCCAGGATATCGCGGCAGCAAACGTTTTGTTTAAATCCCAAATGCCTGTATGGCAGGTGCCTATGGATGTATATAAACAGATGGGTGTATCACTTGCAGAGCTTCAGTATCACGTAAGCAAACATGGGGCCATCGGCAAATATCTTTTTGAACAGATGGTAGACCTTAACAATCAACTCGGAGAGATGGACTTTTTCTGGCCTCACGGTGAAATCTGGGGCCTTGGCGATTCACCGACCATCGGTCTTTTGCTTGAAGAAGTTGAAAAGACAGATGTGTATACGATGATGCCAGCACCAATCTTTGATTATGAAACGATGGAATATATTCATGGACAGGATAACAGAGAGATTCGTGTATATAACGATGCCAATGCGCGGCTGACATTGTCAGATTTCTTTGCAAAGCTGGCACTCAATTTCCCTGAGGAAGCCTGAAGTGTCCTAAGTGGCAAAAGTTATTTTTGACACTTACATCATATCATTATGTATAAGCGGCTTCATATATAAGTATCAGGAAAATTCAATTTTTAGAAGCTGACATCAGAAATGTTATACGACTATATGAACTATATATAGAAAGGCGGCCAATATGCATGCTTGATAAGATAGAAATTGCTGCAAAGATGGCAGAGATTGCGCACATGCCTTTATCTGTCTATACGCATGATCAGAAGTTAGTAAAGAGTTATAAGGATAATGAAAATATCCTGACCATTGATGAAATCAGTCCGAAAAAGATTCAGAAATGTCTGGACAGAGCGGAAGAGTATCCATTTGATTTTCAACGGATTGAGGGAGATATATGGGTTGGTATAGTTAATTTTGAGGCTTATATTGTATTCATGGGTCCATTGATGGCAGTGAATGAAGTTCAGGATGTGCAGACAAGTAATCCGTCAAGATATGTGACATGGGAATATTTAAAACAGTATGATGCATTTATCCCACAGATCGAATCTGAGGAAGGACATCGGGTATTTCGCATTATTTATGAAACTTTGACAGATAAAAGCTTTTGCTATCAGGATATCTGGAATCAGGATGAAGAATTTGTTAGAAAGAGTCGGCGTATCAAGAAAAAAACGGATGATTTTTTGTTTGATCAGTGGGAAACTCAACGCAAGCATCACAGCTATGCACAGGAACAGAGATTGTTGGAACAGATTCGAACCGGAAATCTTGAAGGACTTCGGCGTGTTCGTAAGGAATCTCTTGGCGGTGATTATGGTGTTTTGGCAAAAGATAAATTGCGCAATTACAAAAATCTTGGAATAACAATGATTACGTTATATACAAGAGCCGCAGCAGAGGGTGGGTTAAACTATGAGCTTGCACTGTGCTTATCGGATGCTTATATTTGTCAGATTGAAGATGCAGAAAAATGTGAGGAAGTGATTCAGATTGCTAATCTTGCTTCAGAAGATTTTACAATTCGCGTCAATGGATATAAAAATGCCAATCAGATTCATCTGCTTGTGGATAAATGTCAGGATATTATCTTTTCAAAACTGCACAGCAAAATCAGTGTGCAGGAATTGGCAGGTGAACTTAAAGTGAATCCGGATTATCTTTCCAGATTGTTTCATGAATGTATGGGAATGACGATTGTGGAGTTTATTCAGGAGGAAAAAGTAAAGCTTGCGAAGAATATGCTTGTCTATTCGACCTATTCTCTTGAAGAAATTGCTTATTATCTTGGCTTTGCCTCACAGAGCCATTTTGGCAAGGTTTTTAAACAGATTACGAAGATGTCACCGGGATATTACAGGAAAACCTATAAAGTGCCTGAATTCTACAAAGAATCGGAAAATATGACGTTTCTGGAAGAAATAGAGTAAAGACAGAATTGTGCAATATAACACTTTAATGAGATGAATTAAAAAACTATAAAAATGAGTGATATACAAAATGTCGCTCATTTTTTTATTTTGCTCATTTATGTTGTGCAATTATTCTATAATAAAAAAATAATTGTTGTGAAAATGCTATAGTAAGAAATGTGATAAATAGAAAGATGAGTGATATAATTATTTGCGAAAAAAATATAAAATCTATATAAATTAAGTCGTTGAAAGGAGTACAACAAACGTATTAGAAAAAGCGGGCGATAAGCTTTTTTGGAAAAATTTAAAGGAGGGAAAATTATGGGAGCCAAAAAAAAGGAAAGAGTCGGAACGATGAGCAAGAAAGCCATCGTTAAAAGATATCTTCCACTGTATCTTATGTTTTTGCCGGGAGCGATTTATCTGCTGATTAACAACTATATCCCAATGGCAGGTATCGTGGTAGCATTTAAAAAGTATAATGTACGAACCGGTATATGGGGAAGCCCTTGGGCGGGTTTCAGTAATTTCAAATTCTTGTTTAACGGCAACGATGCATGGGTTATTACAAGAAATACCATTCTTTATAATGTAGGATTTATTATCCTGAACACTGTTGTTGGTATTATCTTTGCGATATTTATCTGTGATACGTTAAACAGAAAATTAAAAAAGATTTATCAGAGTGCGATTTTATTCCCATACCTGATGTCAGCAGTTATTCTTGGTTATATCGTATATGCATTTTTGAGTAACTCCACAGGTATCGTAAACAACACATTCCTTGGCGGCGATGGCATCAGTTGGTATTCGTCACCGCAGTACTGGCCGTTTATCCTGTTATTTGTAAATACCTGGAAGGGCGTTGGTTACGGATGTCTGATTTATATCTCAGCGATTAACGGTATTGATTCTTCATTATATGAAGCAGCATCACTTGACGGTGCGACAAAGTGGCAGCAGATTACACATGTGACATTGCCTTTCCTGAAACCGACAGTCATTACATTGACACTGATGAGTATTGGACGAATCTTTTACTCAGACTTTGGTTTATTCTACCAGGTGCCACGTAACTCAGGTTTGCTTTATTCCACAACAAACGTTATTGATACATATGTTTACCGTGGTCTGATGGAACAGAGTAATATCGGTATGTCCGCAGCAGCAGGCTTCTATCAGTCAATCGTGGGATTTATCATTGTACTTGCAGCCAACCTTGCAGTGCGTAAGATCAGTCCTGAAGATGCATTATTCTAGGAGGTGATGACATGAGAGAAAAACCTTTTTCAAAATATCAGATTCTGGCGAATGTTGTCATGATTATTTGGACGTTGATTATCATACTTCCGTTCCTGTTATTATTCATGTCATCTATCACAGAAGAAAATACACTTGTTTCAAATGGTTATTCATTCCTGCCGGCGAAGTTTTCAATTCAATCTTATGCATACATCATTAAATCTGGTGCAAAGATTATCAAGGCTTACGGTGTCAGCATTATAGTTACAGTAATTGGTACGATTGTCAATGTGGCTTTATCTGCAATGATGGCATATCCTTTGGCAGTAAAGAATCTTCCGGGAAGACGTATTTTAATGTTTTTCGTATTCTTTACGATGTTATTTAACGGTGGTATCGTTCCTTCATATATTATGTGGGCGAATACATTCCATATTAAGGATACACTTTTTGCACAGCTTTTACCAACATTCCTTGTCAGTGCATGGAACGTTATGATGATGAGAACATACTTCCAGACAAGTATTCCGGATGCTTTATATGAAGCTGCAGAAATTGACGGTGCGACACAGTTCAGAATTTTCAGAACGATTGTTATTCCACTTGGTAAACCAATTCTTGTAACGATGGGTACATTTGCAGGACTGGCTTACTGGAATGACTGGACAAATGGTCTTTACTATATTTCAAAGAACAAAGACCTTTACAATATCCAGAACTTGTTAAACCAGATGGTTCAAAATATTCAGTATCTGGCACAGAGTTCAGACTCAAACGTATCCTCGGCGGCGGCATCATTGCCTGCGACAGGTATTCAGATGGCAATCGCATTTGTGGCAATTCTGCCGATTATGCTGATTTTCCCATTCTTCCAGAAATATTATGCCAAAGGTATTGCGGTTGGCGCAGTTAAAGGCTGATGAAAAAGAGATTATTATTAGTGATTTATTTATGGATATATTTATGAACATGTACTTGTAAAGAAAAAGTTTTATTTTTACGAATATGGGATGCAGGGGGCATCTTAACATATTAAATACATATCTATCTTTTGAGGAGGTAATATTTATGAAGAAGAGAGTTATATCTGCTGCACTGGCAGCAACATTGGCAGCAACTTTGCTTGCAGGCTGCGGCGGCAACAGTTCAAATGGCGGAACATCCGGTGGTGATGGTGGAAGCGGCAATGCTGGCGCATCTACATCTGAAGATGGTTCTAAAACTGTAACTCAATATGGCGAATATACAGAAGAAAATCCTTATCATCTGACATTTGCTTACATTGAGTTTGCGCAGCAGGATGCAAATGCAACAAAGGCTGTACAGGATGCATTAAATGACTATATGCGTCCTACATATCACATGGAAGTTGAATTTCTTCCAATGCAGTATGCAGAATATCAGTCACAGCTTCAATTGATGTTCTCGGGCAGTGATGCACTTGATGTTATACCTATTTACTATACAAATGCATCAAGCTGGTTGTCCATGAATGCGATTGTAGATATGATGCCATATATGGAAACAGAAGACGGTAAAGCTATTGAAGAAGTCCTTGGTGCCAATACTTATGTTGGTCAGATGAATGGTGTATTATTTGGCTTCCCGGCACAGAAAGAATCAGTAGAACTTGGTGGCCTTTTCATGAGAAAAGATATCTGTGATGAACTTGGTATCACAGAAGAGTATGACCTTAAAGATGCTGATGATGAATATAAAGGTGTTGTATATGACTGGTCAGAAGCTACTAAGATTTTTGAAAAAGTAAAAGCAGCATATCCGAATATGGTACCTCTTTACCTTGCTGGTAACTCAAGCCCAATGAGAAGATTTGCTTTCTTTGATGAACTTGCAGATCAGTTTGGTGTTCTTGACTGGGAAACAGACCATGATTCAACAACAGTTGTCAATGAATTTGAAACAGAAGCATACAAAGAAGCAGTGACAAGACTGGCAGAGTGGTTTGATGCAGGTTATATTTATAAAGATGCGATGACAGATACACAGGGTTCAGGTACAATGATGAAAGCTGGTAACACATTTAGTTATCCAACAGCTATCAAACCTGGTTTCCTTGCAGAAGCAAAAGCGTCTAACGGCTGCGAAGGTTATGTAATGTACTTCGAAGATCAGATTGAAGGCGGTTATTCAACAACAAACGTCAGCTTCTTTGACTGTGGTATCGCAAATAACAGCCAGGATCCGGACATGGCATTCAAATTTATCAGAGCCCTTTATACAGATGCAAAGGTAATGAACTTCTGGCAGTATGGTATTGAAGGCGTGAACTATCAGGTACTTGATGATGGCACAGCTTACTTTGTAGATGGTGAAGATGCAAGCAACTATAAATATCATCAGAACACAGGTTGGTATCAGGGCAACCAGTTCATTTCATATGTATGGAACGATGGTACAAAATCTCCTGATTATTGGGAACTTCTTCAGACACATAACACATGGGCAGATTATTCACCGGCATATGGATTTATGTGGGATGCATCCGAATACTCAGCAAACATCACAGCACTTCAAAATGCACTTGAAACATATAGACCGGCACTTGAAACAGGTGATATCGGCGGTGCAGGTAATGTAGATAATATGCTGAAACAGCTTAACGATGCTTTATATGCAGCAGGTCTTCAGGATGTTATGGATGCTAAACAGGCACAGCTTGATTCATGGCTTGAAGCTAACGGTCCTACAGAAACACCGGCTGAAAACCAGGCTAAGATTGATGCGGCTTATGAAGCAGCAGGCACAACAGAAACTAAATTACATAAATAAGTGGTAAAAATTATTTTTGACAATCATATTATTATATGTGAGTGTTTCTAAGAAATTTATTAGACTGTCGTTTAAAATATAAAAAACTTTAAATCATACCCCACCTCGGTTTATCGGGGTGGGGTATTTTGCTCAATGGAGAATATCATATGAATGATACATTTTTAATTTGTGATTTGCAGGTGGAATATCAGGCAGTGCCAAGGGGCTTGGATTGTGAGAAACCGAGATTTTCATGGAAATTATCTGCAAATGCAAAAGGTGGGGTAGTTTATCAGAGTGCTTATCAGCTTCGTGTGATGGATATGGATCATCATAAAATTGTATGGGACAGTCAGCGTGTGGAAAGCGACTGCTCATCAGGTGTGACTTATGCAGGCATGCCGCTTGAACCATGCACGCGTTATACAGTGGATGCGATCGTATGGAATCAGGATGGACAGAGAGATGAGACGCGCACATGTTTTGAAACGGGATTTATGAATCCGTCAGCAGAGGCATGGCATGGCGCAAAGTGGATCGGTGCACCGGAAAAATATTTTTGTACAAAGACGATGGGTGTGTTTGTACTGAAATCAAGGTTTACACTGCTTGAAGGTACACAGGCAGGGTTAGTGTTTGGCGCAAATGATGAGCGTTTGATGGATGCGCGCAAAAATCAGTACGAGATTGCCGGAGAAAATTATATTCGCTATGTTGTTGATATATCAGAAATTCCTGCAAAATTAATTATATACCGTGTTGGATATGCACCGGAGGACAAAGCGGATAAGCCACTGGCTGTGGTACCGATTGCTAATTACGACAGTGAAGCACATGAACCGGTCATTACAGAAGAAAATTGCAGAGCACAGCATGAAATAAAAATCGAAGTAATTGGTGATTGTGCATTTACTTATGTGGATAGTATACTTGTAGATGCGATTGAAAAAGAAGGCTTCTTTGGTAAAATGATTGCGCCAAGACAGTTAAATCCGCTTGGTGAAAATGATACAACTACATTCCCTAGATTGTGTGATTTTGGTGTTTATGTCGGTGCGGGCACAAAGGCAGATTTTGAGTCAGTTACAGTAAGGTTTTTAAGGACACCGGGTAATGTTGTGACAACGTTGACGCCGGGAATTATCAGCGGGTGTGACAAAGATGGCAAAGCCTGTGAAGTGGCACAGGTTGAAAATCCGTCAAAGCATTCCATCCCGATGCTTCGAAGAAACTTTAATGTCAAAAACGAGGGGATTACGAGTGCAAGACTTTATATCACCGCCAGAGGCATTTATGACTGCAGAATTAACGGACAGGCGGTCACAGATACATATTTAAATCCGGGAATGTCACAATATGATAAGCATATCATGTATCAGACCTGGGATGTAACTTCACTGATTGCATCCGGTGAAAATGGTATAGGTATTACACTGGCTTCTGGCTGGTGGTGCGATGCACAGACTTATGTACAGCGCAATTACAATTATTTTGGCGATAAAGAAGCAGTTCTTGCGTGCCTGATGATTAAATATGAAGACGGTACTTTAGATACGATTGTGACAGAGCCTGAAACGTGGGATTATTACGGTGAAGGACCATATACTTATGCTGGCATGTTTCAGGGAGAGCATCTGGATGGCAGGCGTCTGGATATTTATGAACATTTTTCAGATCCGGATTTTGCGATTGAAGGTATGGGGAAAGCTGTTGAGATTATTCCGGAGGATATTGGTGGTTATGAATCAATGCCGGGATTTGGCAGTCCATGGCCTGAGGTAAAACATGGTGATACACAAATCATAGGCGGCATGAATGCACCTGTGTATGAAGTGTGTACATTAAAAGCAAAATCCGTGACAGAACCAAGAAAAGGTCTTTATATTTATGATCTGGAACAGGAAATTGCCGGTATTCCTAAAATTAAATTTCATGGCAAAGCAGGTACTTGTGTGACGTTGCGTTATGGTGAGATGCTTTATCCAAAACTGCCGGAATATGGTAATCTGCATGGCATGATGCTGACTGAAAATTATCGTGATGCAGAAAGTATCGACCATTATATTTTGCGAGGTGACCCTGAGGGCGAGATTTATTGTCCGAAATTTACAAGCCATGGTTATCGGTATATTGAAATTACAGGTATTGATACACCACCGGCATTAGATGAAGTTGAAAGTATTCAGTTGTCTTCTGTAAAAAAGATTACAGGTGAAATTAAGACTTCAAACCCACTTGTCAATCGCTTTATAGAAAATGTCCGCTGGTCACAGTATTGTAATTTCATCAGTATTCCTACAGACTGCCCACAGCGAAATGAGCGTATGGGCTGGGCAGGTGATACACATGTGTTTTGCCGTACAGCGACGTATCAGAGTGATGTGCGCATGTTTTACTATCGCTATTTGCAGGCATTAAAAGACCTTCAGGGGGAAAATGGCAAGCTGCCGGATATTGCACCGGTGGGCGGCGGTTTTGGCGGCATTACTTATGAAAGTGCCATGATTTTTATGACCTGGGAGCTTTATCAGCAGTATGGTGATGTGTCTGTCATCGAAACATATTATGATGCTATGAAACTGTGGATGCAATATATGCAAAAAAAGGGTATGCCTGGTGAGGTATTTGTTGGTCCGTTAGGAGACTGGCTGGCACCGGAGGAAACAGATAATGCGTTGCTTTGGAATGCATTTTACAGCCGGGATGCGCATTTGATGGCAAAGATGGCAAAAATTATTGGCAGGGATAGTGATGCGGCTGAATTTGCAGCTATTGAAAAAGCAACAAAGGATTACTGGAATAAGACATTTGTGGATAGTGCTACCGGAAAAACCAAAGGGCTGGACGGTAAGATCAATGATACACAATGCTCTTATGCATTGCCGATTGCTTATGGATTATTTTCTGATGAAAATCTTGAAAAAGCATATGCACATCTTGCCAGAAAGACAAAAGAAGTGGACTGCACCGTCAGCACAGGCTTCTTTGGCACAGGTGTATTAAATCCATCCCTGACGGCAGGTGGACATACAGATCTGGCATACGCACTGATGCAGCAGACGGCGTTTCCGTCCTGGCTCTATCCTGTGACACAGGGGGCAACGACAATCTGGGAACGCTGGAATTCTTATACAGTGGAAAATGGTTTTGGCGGCAATAACAATATGAACTCCTTTAACCATTATTCCCTTGGCTCAGTTGTTTCGTGGCTGTATGAAACTGTGCTTGGTATCAGACGCGATGAGGCGCATCCGGGATATAAACATTTTACACTGGCACCTGCGATGGATGCAGAGGGTGCATTTGAATATGCCGGCGGTGGTATCGATACCCCATATGGACGCATTGAAAGCCACTGGGCAAAGACAGAAAACGGCTGGCATTATACATGTGAAATTCCAGGCAATACAACAGCAACATTGATTTTGCCGGATGGTACAAACAAGGTGCTGGATAACGGAAAGTATGAATTTGATATATAAGGAATTAAATATCCGGATATTTATAAAAATAAGGTGCTTACACTAAAATTATTAGATAGTGCAGGCAGATATTAATATCTGCCTGTGCGGGGTAAGGAGGAATCGATAATGATTAAATATTATGCGGAAAGTTCACAAGATGTGACACAAAGAGAGTTAGACCATATGGCGTTGTCAAGAAGTCTTGCAGGTGAATGTGTGGTCTTACTTGAAAATAATGGTGTATTGCCGATAATAGAAAAGGGTAAAATTGCACTGTACGGTAACGGTGCAAGAATGACTGTCAAAGGTGGTACAGGTTCCGGCGATGTTAATTCAAGAACGGTTGTCAGTATTGAACAGGGTTTGGAAAATGCAGGTTACACTGTAGCAAGCAAAGACTGGATCACACGTTATGATAAGAAGCGTGCCGATGAAAAAGCAGCATATATGCAGAAGCTTCATGAATATTCATTGGAAACAGGCATCCCTGAGATGATTGCAAGCTTTAATTTACCATTTGGCGAAACAGCTCCTGAATTAATTAATGAAGCTGATGTAAAGACCTCTGAAACAGATACGGCAATTTATGTTATTTCCAGAAATTCCGGTGAAGGCGCAGACAGAAATAATGCAGAAGGAGATTATTTACCATTCCCTGAAGAAATGGAAAACCTCAGATTTTTAAGTAATCATTATAAACACGTTGTGCTGGTGTTAAATATCGGCGGTGTCATGGAACTGACAAAGATTAAAGAAATCGAAGGCATCGATGCCATTTTACTGATGTCACAGCTTGGTAATATCGGCGGTGATGTGCTGACAGATGTGATTTCAGGTAAAGTCAATCCATCAGGAAAACTCACAGATACATGGGCAAAGAACTACAGTGATTATCCATCCTCTGAAGGCTTTTCACATAATGACGGTAATATCGATGATGAATATTATACAGAGGGTATTTATGTCGGATATCGTTATTTTGATACTTTTGGTGTAGAACCTTTATATTGCTTTGGCTATGGCCGTTCTTATACAGATTTTGATATTAAGACAGATGCCGTTAAAGTCAATGGTGCAGATATTGAAGTGGAAGTGACAGTGACAAACACAGGTGATACATATGCAGGCAAAGAAGTTGTGCAGGTATATTACAGCGCACCTGCAGGCAATATGGCAAAACCGTATCAGGAACTGGCGGCATTTGCAAAAACAAAAATCCTTGCACCGGGTGAAAGCCAGAGTTTGACAATCAGTTATCCTGCTAAAAATATGGCATCTTATTGTGAAAAATGCGCTTCATGGATCATGACACCGAGCAACTATATTATCCGTGTAGGTAATAGTTCAAGAAATACTGTGGCAGTGGCAAAGGTTGTCTTAAATGAACTTGTAAAAACTGAAATTTTGAAAAATACATTTGCAGATACAGATGCAGTTAAAGAAATTGAAGCACCGGAAGTGAAAGCAGAAGTCTATGAAGGTATTCCGGAGGTTGTGCTTGATGCCTTGGCAATTCAGACTGTAAATGTTGTATATCAGGGTGAAAGAAAACCGTATCATACAGATTATACAGAAAAACTCACCATGGATGACATCTTATCCGGCAAATGCACTCCGGAGGAACTTACAGCGCAGCTTTCTGTGGAAGAACTGGCAGAATTTTGCGTAGGTACATTAAGAATAGGAAAGCAGGAAATTGTAGGTAATGCATCTGCAACTGTACCTGGAGCGGCTGGCGATTCGACATCTGTTTTACGCGATGAACGTGGTATTAAAGGTATGATTATGGCAGATGGACCTGCAGGACTTCGCCTGCAGCCTGTTTTTAAAACTAAAAAGGACGGCACACTGCTTCCGGGCGGCAGTATTCTTGGTGATGTTATGGAACCATTTGATCCAGACTTAAATGAAGATGAAGTAGATACATATTATCAATACTGTACAGCTATTCCAATCGGCTGGGCACTGGCACAGGCATGGAACAGCAGCCTGCTTGAAGAAGTCGGCAGCATGGTTGGTAAAGAGATGGAACAGTTCCATGTAGATTTGTGGCTTGCACCTGCGATGAATATTCACAGAAATCCATTGTGTGGACGTAACTTTGAATATTATTCAGAAGATCCGATTGTGGCAGGCAAAGCAGCCGCAGCCATTACAAGAGGCGTGCAGTCACATGCAGGCAAGGGCACATGCATCAAACACTTTGCAGCCAACAGCCAGGAAGATAACAGATACTTCACAAACTCCCATGTGAGCGAGAGAGCACTGCGTGAAATCTATCTGAAAGGCTTTGAAACAACTGTCAGAGAAGCACAGCCATTGTCATTAATGACCTCTTATAACCTGATTAACGGTACACATGCAGCAAACCATTATGACTTATTGCAGACTTTACTTCGTGACGAATGGGGCTTTGAAGGCGTTGTTATGACTGACTGGTTCACTTCCCAGAATGTCCCTGCCCTGACCGGCGACCACAAAGCCATCTACCCAATCTCTGCCTCCACAGGCTGCGTCCATGCCGGCAACGACATCCAAATGCCGGGCTGTGAACAAAATGTGGAAGATTTAATTAAATCTGTCAAAGAAGACAAAGAAATTGAGGGCTACAAAATCACGTTAGCAGATTTGCAATATAACGCTGCACATGTGATTAAAGTGGCAGCAAAGACGACAGTGAAGTAACGTGAAAAAATAATTTTACGAAAACCATATTTATAAGTTGCTCAGGTATTCCGGGCTGAAAAAGTCAGCTATCTTATTGCACGATTGCAAATGATAGCTGACTTTTTACATCTCTGCGCATTGAGATATACTTTTATAAAATTTTGAAAGCACATTTCTTCGATTATGTAGAAGCGGGATCATGGAGGTCGGCTGACGTTCGCTTTCGTGCGAAAAGGAAGTTGACCTCCATGACCTTGCCTGCGATACAGTAAGAGTAACCCACAGAATATGCTAATACAATAAAGTATGGGAAATTTGACTTTTATACTCTGATATCGTAATATAAAAATAAAGATGAATAAAAAAGTTGTAATTTGAGCAAGAAAATGATACATATATTTCAAAAAAGTTCAAAATGGATAGATTGTGAAAAATTCTTAACAATTAATTTGTACATTTTTCAAAGATTTGACTTTACTTATGGAGAAAATTAAGGTAAAATAATAATTAAAGTAAAAATACAACCAAGAAAGGGTGTTAAAAAAATGTCAAACGTATTATATGAAGTCAAAGGCAACTACGCCATTATGACAATCAGCAGAGAAAAAGCTCTGAATGCACTGAACTCAGAAGTGCTTGCAGACCTTGATGCAGCACTCGACGCTGTAGACCTTGATGTTGTCAGATGTCTTATCATCACAGGTGCAGGTGCCAAATCATTTGTTGCCGGTGCAGATATCGGTGAGATGAGCACATTGACAAAGGCTGAAGGCGAAGCTTTTGGTAAGAAGGGTAATGACGTCTTCAGAAAGATTGAGACATTCCCTATTCCAGTGATTGCAGCAGTAAACGGTTTTGCACTTGGTGGCGGTTGCGAGATTTCCATGAGCTGTGATATTCGTATCTGCTCAGACAATGCGATGTTTGGTCAGCCAGAAGTTGGCCTTGGTATCACACCAGGATTTGGCGGAACACAAAGACTTGCACGTCTTGTCAGCCCAGGTATGGCAAAACAGTTAATCTACACAGCAAGAAACATCAAAGCAGACGAAGCATACAGAATCGGTCTTGTAAACGCTGTTTATACACAGGAAGAGCTGATGCCTGCAGCAGAAAAGATGGCAGCCGGTATTGCAAAGAATGCTCCAATCGCAGTTCGTAACTGTAAGAAAGCTATCAACGAAGGTTTACAGGTAGATATGGACGAAGCTATTGTTATCGAAGAAAAACTTTTCGGTGACTGCTTTGAAACACATGACCAGGTTGAAGGTATGAGTGCTTTCCTTGAAAAACGTAAAGAAAAGAACTTCATTAATAAATAAACTCGGTTTTAATTTATTTACAGTTTAGATTATACTGTTCATTGTAAATATCATAGGATATTGAACAGATAATCACATGTAAAACTTATTAACAATGTATGCCGCAAGACGGTTGATTATAATAGTGAAAGACCGTTTTGAGCAGATATATTCATATGTACATAAAATAATTTTAACATATGAGATTTTAAATGATAATAGGAGGAACTATCATGAAAGTTGGCGTAATTGGTGCCGGTACAATGGGACAGGGTATTGCAAAAGCATTTGCTATGACAGAAGGCTATGAAGTAGCACTTTGTGACATTAAACAGGAATGGGCTGAAGGCGGTAAAGAAAAAATCGCTAAAGGTTATGCAAAACTTGTTGCAAAAGGAAAAATGACACAGGAAGCTGTTGACGGCATCCTTGCAAAAATCACACCGGGCTTAAAGGAAAACCTTTGCGCAGATTGTGACCTTGTTGTTGAAGCTGCATTTGAAAACATGGAAGTTAAGAAATCTACATTTGCAGAACTTGATAAAATCTGTAAACCAGAAACAATTTTTGCTTCTAATACATCATCACTTTCTATTACAGAAATTGGTAACGGCTTAACAAGACCTATGATTGGTATGCATTTCTTTAATCCTGCAGACCGCATGAAATTAATCGAAGTTATCGCTGGTGTAAACACACCTTCTGAAACAGTAGATAAGATTATTGCTATCTCTAAAGAAATCGGCAAAACACCTGTACAGGTTAATGAAGCTGCTGGTTTCGTTGTAAACCGTATTTTAATTCCTATGATTAATGAAGCTGCATTCATTAAGATGGAAGGTGTTTCTGACATCGCAGGTATTGATGCAGCTATGAAACTTGGTGCAAATCATCCAATGGGACCTCTTGAATTAGGTGACTTTGTTGGTCTTGATATCTGCCTTGCTATCATGGATGTACTTTACGCAGAAACAGGCGATTCCAAATATCGTGCTTGCCCACTTCTTCGTAAGATGGTTAGAGGTGGCAACCTTGGCGTTAAGAGCGGCAGAGGTTTCTATGTATACAATGCTGACCGTACAAAAACACCAGTAGATGCTCTGTAATTTAAACAGGCATTTTACCTAATAAGGAGGATATATCATGGATTTTAGTTTATCAAAAAAGCATCTGCTTGCTCAGAATCTGTTCAAAGAGTTTGCTGAAAATGAAGTAAAACCTCTTGCACAGGAAACAGACGAGAACGAAGCTTTTCCAGTAGAAACAGTTAAGAAGCTCGGCGAAAACGGCTTCCTTGGCATTCCTGTTCCAAAGGAATACGGCGGACAGGGCTGTGACATTTTAACATACGCTATGTGTGTAGAAGAACTTGCAAAAGTTTGCGGTACAACATCTGTTATCGTATCTGCACATACATCACTGTGTATTGACCCTATTTTAACATATGGTACAAAAGAACAGATTGAAAAATACGTTCCAGATCTTGCATCAGGCAAGAAACTTGGCGCTTTCGGTCTTACAGAACCAGGTGCTGGTACAGATGCTCAGGGACAGCAGACAAAAGCTGTTTTAGATGGTGACGAATGGGTACTTAATGGTTCCAAATGCTTCATCACAAACGGTAGCTATGCAGACGTTTACATCATCATCGCTGTAACAGGTGTTGTTGAAAAACGTGGCAGAAAAGTTAAAGAAATTTCTTCATTCATCGTTGAAAAAGGTACACCAGGCTTCACATTCGGTACAAAAGAAAAGAAGATGGGTATCCGCGGATCAGCTACATATGAATTAATTTTCCAGGATTGCCGTATTCCAAAAGAAAATCTTCTTGGCAAACAGGGCAAAGGTTTTGCAATTGCTATGCATACACTTGATGGTGGTCGTATCGGTATCGCTTCTCAGGCTCTTGGTCTTGCAGAAGGCGCACTTGATGCAACTATTGCATATGTCAAAGAAAGAAAACAGTTTGGTCGCTCAATCGCTCAGTTCCAGAATACACAGTTTGTTCTGGCTGACCTTGCTACAAAGGTTGAAGCTGCAAAACTTTTGGTTTACAAAGCTGCTATGGCTAAACAGACACAGAAAGTTTACAGCGTAGAAGCTGCTATGGCTAAATTATACGCTGCAGAAGTAGCTATGGAAGTTACAACAAAATGTGTTCAGTTACATGGTGGTTATGGTTACATCAGAGAATACGATGTTGAACGTATGATGAGAGATGCGAAGATTACAGAAATCTACGAAGGAACATCTGAAGTTCAGCGTATGGTTATTTCCGGTAACATTTTGAAATAATAAGGAGGACTTGTCGTGAAGATTATCGTTTGTATTAAACAGGTACCTGATACAAAGGGCGGTGTAAAATTCAACCCTGATGGTACATTGGACAGAAGCGCAATGCAGGCTATCATGAACCCTGATGACAAAGCAGGTCTTGAAGCTGCATTAAAATTAAAAGATGAATACGGTGCAGAGGTTACTGTACTGACAATGGGTCTTCCAAAGGCTGATGATATGCTCCGTGAAGCTATGGCTATGGGTGCTGATAAAGCTATCCTTGTTACAGACAGACTGCTTGCCGGTGCTGATACATGGGCTACATCCTCAACAGTTGCAGCAGCAATCAAAAATCTTGAATATGACCTCATTATCACAGGTCGTCAGGCTATTGATGGTGATACAGCTCAGGTTGGTCCTCAGATTTCAGAACATCTGAACATCCCTGTAATTTCATATGCTCAGAACTTAAAAGTTGAAGGCGACAGCGTTATCGTTGAACGTCAGTATGAAGACAGATATCACGTGGTTAAAGCTAAAATGCCTTGCCTTGTGACAGCACTTTCAGAATTAAATGTACCTCGTTATATGACTCCAGGCGGCATCTTCGATGCATACGATGAAAAAGAAGTAACAGTATGGACAAGAGCCGACCTTCCAGAGCTTGCCGATGAAAACATGGGTCTTAAAGGCTCACCTACACAGATTGCTCGTGCATCTGATAAAGTCAGAAAGGGTGCCGGTGAACAGGTAACTCTTGACCCTGATGAATCTGTAGCTTATATCATGGGCAAATTAACAGAAAAACATATTATCTAAGATTAAGGAAAAGTGGTGAATACAATGGCATTAGAAGATTACAAGGGTGTATATGTCTATGCACAGCAGGTAGATAATAAATTAAGCGGTATCGCTTTTGAATTACTTGGAAAAGCAAAAGAACTTGCTGCTCCTTTGAACACAGAAGTTGCTGCTGTATTGATCGGTTCAGACGTTTTAGGTCTTGCTGATGAATTAGCTGCATACGGCGCAGATAAAGTTATCGTAGTTGATGACCCTGAATTAAAAGAATACAGAACAGAGCCTTATACACATGCTCTTGCATCTGTAATTAACGAATTTAAACCTGAAATTATGTTAGTAGGTGCTACAGCTATCGGTCGTGACCTTGGCCCTCGTGTTTCTGCACGTGTGAAAACAGGTCTTACAGCTGACTGTACAATGCTTGAAATCGGTGATTTCCCTATTAACCCAATGCCAGGTAAAGAACAGAAACATAACCAGTTACTGATGACTCGTCCAGCATTCGGTGGTAACACAATTGCTACTATCGCTTGCCCTAACCATCGTCCTCAGATGGCTACTGTTCGTCCAGGCGTTATGCAGGCTATCGAAAAAATCGAAGGTGCAAAAGCTAACGTTGTTGAATACAACCCAGGCTTCACACCAGATAACAAATATGTAGAAATCCTTGAAGTTGTTAAATCTGTAGTTGATACAGCAGATATCATGGACGCTAAGATTCTCGTATCTGGTGGTCGTGGTGTTGGCAGCGCAGAAAACTTCAAGATTCTTGAAGACCTTGCTGCAGCACTTGGCGGCCAGGTAAGCTGCTCACGTGCAGTTGTAGATTCAGGCTGGAAATCAAGAGATATCCAGGTTGGTCAGACAGGTAAAACTGTTCGTCCTCAGGTATATTTCGCAATCGGTATCTCAGGTGCTATTCAGCACGTTGCAGGTATGGAAGAATCTGACATCATCATCGCAATCAACAAAGATGAAACAGCTCCTATCTTTGATGTAGCTGATTACGGTATTGTTGGCGATTTGAACAAGATCGTTCCAAAGCTTACAGAAGCTATTCTTGCTGCTAAAGAAGCTTGATTTAGGCTTAATTGCGACATAGAACGAATTTAATAAATTATATAAGATAGATGGGCCTGTGGCATGATAACTGTGTTATTTATGGTGTGGGCAGCATTTATCGTTGAGTCCAAGCATTGGGAGAGCCTCCACATTTTTTGTGGGGGCTTTTCTTGTACACGAAAAGTTTTCATAATCTGCATAGTGAAGGTGATTTAGATATTCCGGGGTTAGAAGGTCGACTTCCTTATTGCGCGACAGCAAACGTCAGCCGACCTTCTAATCCCTGTTTTTTGATTATTGTTTGTAATTTCGGGATTTGAGTTTTCTGATTTGTTTTATGTGTTTGAATGTTGCCGGTGATAGAGAAAAAGAAAATGTACAGGCTTGAATTTGTGACATAGGCTGTATATAATGAAGAATACAAATGGCTTTAAATTTGATCACATACAATATGGATTGCTATATATGACGGAGGATTGTTATGACAAAATATAAGATTGCTTTATTTGATTTGGATGGTACTTTGACGGACCCGCAGGAGGGGATTACGAATTGTGTGCAGTATGCGCTGGACAGCTATGGGATTCATGAGCAGCCGATGTCTATTCTTTTGAAGTTTATCGGACCGCCATTAAAGGAATCTTTTATGGTGTATTATGATTTTGATGAGGCGAAGGCAGAGGCGGCAGTTGAAAAATACAGAGAGCGTTTTAAAGATATTGGTATTTTTGAAAATAAACTTTTTGATGGTACGAAAACTATGCTCCAGACGTTAAAGGATGCAGGCGTGGTGCTTTGCGTGGCATCCTCAAAGCCTGAGGTTTTTGTCAAACGAATCCTCAAGCATTTTGAAATTGAACAGTATTTTGATATTGTAAAGGGCAGTATGTTAAACGGTGAACGTGTGAATAAAGATGAAGTTATTCAGGCAGTTTTAGATGAACTTCATGACATTGTACCGGAATATCAGTTGAAAGACATTATTATGGTCGGTGACAGATTACACGATATCAAAGGTGCAAAAACAATCGGCGTGGACAGTCTTGGTGTTGCGTTTGGTTATGGTGGCAGAGAAGAACTGGAGGCTTATGGTGCAACTTATATTGCAGATACGATGGAGGAAGTAGCAAAGTGGTTAAGATAGATTTAATTACAGGATTTCTTGGCTCGGGAAAGACAACATTTATTCGGAAATATGCAAAATATTTGATAGACCAGGGCTATAATATTGGCATTCTTGAAAATGATTATGGCGCAATTAATGTCGATATGATGCTGCTTTCAGATTTGATGGGGGATAAGTGCGAACTGGAAATGATTTCCGGTGGCTGTGATAAAGAAACACATCGCAGACGTTTCAGAACAAAACTCATTGCAATGGGGATGTGCGGCTATGACCGTGTGCTGGTGGAACCTTCCGGTATTTATGATGTAGATGAGTTCTTTGATGTGCTCAGAGATGAACCGCTGGACAGATGGTATGAAATAGGCAATGTATTTACGATTGTCGATGCAGCACTCGAAGAAAATCTTTCAGATGCTTCAAAGTATTTACTTGCATCGGAAGTGGCAGATGCCGGGACAGTAATATTAAGCAAGGTGCAAAATACAGCGCCCGAGATGATTACAAAGACGATATCAACTTTAAATGAAGCACTGGCGCAGGTAAAATGTAACAGAAACATTAATAATCATTGTGTATTCGCAAAAAATTGGGATATACTGACAGATGATGATTTTAAAGCATTAATGCAGGCTGGATATGTGCAGGAAAGTTATGTGAAACAGGATATTGCTGAAGCGGATGCGTTTACATCACTGTATTTTATGAATCTTGATTTTACAAAAACACAGCTTAAATTAACGGTAGAAAAGCTTTTTAACGATACTTCCTGCGGCAATATTTTTAGAATTAAAGGTTTTATTGAGGCTGAAAATGAGATAATCTCACCTTCAGAAAATCCAGCTTCAAAAAATTCAGTTTCAGATAGTATAGAAAACAATCAAAATTCAGATTACAGAGGTACAGTATCAGAAAAATCAAATAATCCGAGTAAAATTCACTGGCTGGAGTTAAATGCAACAAAAAATGAAATGACGTTTAAACCCGCACCGGACGGACAAAAAGTGTTGATTGTTATCGGAGAGCATTTAAATAAGACAGCAATTGAGGCTTATTTTTGTGAATAGATGTTTGGAAATAGAGTTCTAATATAAAATTGAAGATTTAAGAATGACTTCAGAATTTTTTTAGAAAATGTACATTCTAACTTCACATTTATCGCATACAATAGATATGTAGTCAAAAAACAACAAGTATGCCAAATGGGAGGTTGATACGATGTTTGATGAAGCTTATATTGAGGAAACTCATCCGATTGATACAAAAGAATACGAATACTTAACAGAACAACGTCATAATAAAATCAGTACAAAAATACGAAAAATATATTTTAATAAAGAGATTAACTATTTAAATGGTGTGCGTCATGCGTGTGATAATTTTGACCGGTATTCCATTAATATTACAGATTTTGACAGCAGCCGTTATCAGATAGAGCGTCAGAGTTATAGAGAGGGCACGTATTACAGCACTTATACATATTTAGATAAAGCACACTGCCTGCGCATGATTCAGGGTGACACAGTGTGGATGCGCAAGTACAATGACTCGCTGATTCGTGAGATGGCGGTCTGGTTTGAGATAAATCAGCCCAAGGTTGGTGTGGTTGTTGATTACCAGAGAGAAACATATCATGTACGTTATGAAAATTCCATGATATTCTTTGACAGTTCGATTCGTTCGACCTATGATTTTACGCTGGAGGAACTGTTTGACCCTGAACTTAAAATGCAGGAACGCCTTGGCAAGCATGTATGCGTGATGACCTATCGCCAGAAGGTAATGGTACCGAGAGTTATGGCGAATCTGTTAAACTATTGTGACCATAAGAAGCTGACAGTGTCAGAATCCTGATGACAGCCGTCGGACGGTAGATGATTATGTTCATAAAAAATTGTTGTTATAAAATTATATAATACGCCATTGTAAAATATTCAAAAATCATATGAGAAAAACAGCGCACATCAATTTCTGATGTGCGCTGTGCTATAATATAATGGTAATCCTTATTCAATAATCTGGTTATCTGCCAGAATCTCAGATTTGTATTTCATGCTGTCTTTTTCAGTGATTTCACGAATGACTTTGCATGGTACACCGGCGGCAAAACTGTTCGCTGGAATATCTTTTGTAACAACACTGCCGGCACCAATCACACAATTATCTCCAATGGTAACACCCGGGCAAACGGTAACAGAAGCACCAAACCAGCAGTTGTTGCCGATATGTACAGGCTTGGCATAACATAAATGCTTTTTATTTCCGTTGGCATCCAGCATTGCAACACGTTCATCTGCAATTAAAGGATGCACAGGTGTGACAATTGTTGTATTTGGACCAAAATCACAGTGGTCACCAATGGTAACTTCGGCATCGTCCTGAATGGTTAAATTAAAATTACCGAAAAAGAAGTTTCCGATTTTCGTATGAATGCCGTAATGGAAAAATACAGGACCCTGAATCGTACTGTTTTGTCCAAACTCACCCACCAGTTCTGAAAGAATCTGTTTGCGTTTTTCAACGTCATCCTCATAAGTATTGTTGTAATCAATATTTAATTTGTGCGCCTTTAATTTTAGTGCTTTTAATTCCGGGTCGCCGGGACAAAATAAAATGCCGGCGGCAATTTTTTCTTCCTCTCTCATGATAAACTCCTCCTTTGATTACATTAACCAGTTTCTATTTTGTACAATGTAGTTACGCATACATAAATCATAGATAGAACCAATTATACCAAAAAGGGCACCAAATATGATATTTAACACAAGGAATACGACAATGATTGTGCCTTGATTCTGAAAATAATAAACCATGCCAGCAGGATTAAAATCATAGGCTTTTGCCAGTTTGCGCAGTTTTGAACTCTGGACAATATTCCATACACCAAGAAATACCGTTACAAAACCATAGCCCATGCACATCAGTGGTACACCACATACAAGCTGCATAATGGCAATAATCATCCAGATGGTTGAACTTGTTCGCATTTTTCTAGTGGCTGTATGAACAATATCCCATGATAATGAGGGATTATAAGCTCTGTTTGGAATATTATTAATGTTGTTGACATTATTATAATTATTAGCATTATTATAACTGTTAGCGATGTAATTATTGTTGGTAGCACCATTATAATTGCCGTTGTAATTGCCATTATAATTATTATTTGGAGTGCCATAATTATTATAGCCGTTATTATACCCGGTATTACCAGCGTTGTTATTATACCCAGTATTACCAGCATTGTTATTATAGCCGTTATTATACCCGTTATTACCAGTGTTGTTATTATACCCACTGTTATTGCTAAAACCGTTATTAACGGCAAAACCATTGTTGTTATAGCTGTTATTGCCATTGTTATAAGTATTGCTGACTGCATAGTTGTTGCCGGGATTGTTATTATGACCATTATTACTCAGCTCATTACCAGCGTTGATATATCCTGCATTGGCGTCACTGCCGGAATAACCTGTGATCCTGCTATTACCATTATTATCACTGTTAGTGCTTGTATTATTGGTATTGCTGATATCATCATGGCTGCCATAACTTTTATTAAAATAATTCTCAGGATTTTGTATGCTGTCCTGGGAATTATTCTGTTCGATTTCTGCAGTCAGTTGAATACCGCAGTTCGTGCAAAACATACTGTCATCAGACATGGTGGCGCCGCAATTCGTACAATATTTCATGTTGCGTTTTGTCCTCCTTAGAAAATAAAATATGCCGTACAGACTTATATACAGTATAGCATGCGTTTGGGATTTTTAAAAGTTTTTAGACGGATAAATTTAGAATTTTTAATTGAAGGATTTTGAAGGATTTTTGCCTTTTTAATTGCACGACACTGTGGTTTAGTGATATACTTATATACAGG
>CAKRHR010000031.1 GCA_934339005.1 uncultured Catenibacillus sp.
GATGCCCAGATAGCTCAGTCGGTAGAGCAGAGGACTGAAAATCCTCGTGTCACTGGTTCGATTCCGGTTCTGGGCACACATAATTGATGTAAGTCAATTATATGTGGGATATTAGCTCAGTCGGTAGAGCACTTGACTTTTAATCAAGTTGTCCGGGGTTCGAATCCCCGATGTCTCACTATAGGATTTATACTTTAGAGTATAAGTCCTTTTTTTATGATATCATGTGTATGTAGATACCATGCATAAAATATGCAGGAATCTACATACTTAATATATAAAGAAGTCACAAAGTCAGTAATACCAACTGATTTTACACGAAACTTGTGTAAGGCTTTGTTAAGTATTTAAGATATGAATATATAGAAAGCAGTTTCACAGATTTTAGAATTTTGCAAGTGGAAATTGTGTTAAAAATAATATTTAGTAAATATGCTGATTCTTCAAAATTTGAAAAAAGCTATTGACAATGAAATATTATGTCGAAGAATGCCGTAAAGCCGATGGTTTTACGGCATTTCCTATATATACACTATATATTGTATTTTGAAATTTTAAATAACAATATTTTGTGTATTTTTCAAGTAGATTTTTCAATGGGGCAGTGATATAATTTAACTCGATTGCGATTGACAGATAAAATGGGAGTGTGAAATAGATATGAAAATTATAAAGAGAGATGGACGGGAAGTTGATTACGATCGCAGTAAGATTATCACTGCGATTAACAAAGCAAATGCTGAAGTGCCTGAAGAAGAAAAAATTTCAGAGGAAAAGATTGAACAGATCGTACGTTATATTGAAGATCGAAATAAAAAACGTATGCTTGTAGAAGATATTCAGGATATTATCGAACAGAAGTTGATGGCACAGGGCAAATTCGTATTGGCAAAGAGATATATCATTTACAGATATACAAGAGAACTTGTTCGTCGTGCTAATACAACAGATGACTCTATATTAAGTCTGATTAAGAACAGCAATAAAGATGTTATGGAGGAAAACTCCAATAAGAATGCGACAGTTGCTTCAACACAGCGAGATCTGATCGCCGGTGAAGTATCAAAGGATTTGACAAAACGTCTGTTACTTCCAGAGAAGATTATGAAGGCACATGAGGAAGGTATCCTTCATTTCCATGATGCAGATTATTTTGTACAGCCTATTTTCAACTGCTGTCTGATTAATATTAAAGATATGTTGGACAATGGCACAGTAATGAACGGCAAGCTGATTGAGAGTCCTAAGAGCTTTCAGGTGGCATGTACAGTCATGACACAGATTATTTCTGCAGTAGCCAGCAGCCAGTACGGTGGTCAGTCTGTAGACGTAAGACATCTCGGAAAATATCTGCGTAAGAGTTATAACAAATATAAAAAGAACATTCAGGAAGAATTTGGTGACCGTTTTGATGAAGATACACTCGAAGCACTTGTACAGAATCGTCTGAAAGATGAATTGAAATCTGGTGTACAGACAATTCAGTATCAGATTAACACATTGATGACAACCAACGGCCAGTCACCATTTGTGACATTGTTCCTGAATCTTGACCCGAATGATGAATATGTCAAAGAGAATGCGATGATTATCGAGGAAATCTTAAGACAGCGTCTTGAGGGTATTAAGAATGAAATGGGTGTTTATGTGACACCTGCATTTCCTAAGTTAATTTATGTACTGGATGAGCATAACTGTCTTAAGGGTGGAAAATACGATTATATTACAGAGCTTGCTGTAAAATGCTCCTCCAAACGTTTATATCCGGATTATATTTCTGCAAAGAAAATGCGTGAAAACTATGAAGGCAATGTATTTAGTCCAATGGGCTGCCGTAGTTTCCTTTCTCCTTGGAAGGATGAAAATGGCAATTATAAATTTGAAGGCCGTTTTAACCAGGGTGTTGTCAGCATCAACCTGCCACAGATTGCAATTTGTGCAAGAGGTAATGAGTCTGAATTCTGGAAACTGTTAGATGAACGTCTTGATTTATGTTATGAGGCGCTTATGTGCCGTCATAACGCGTTGATGGGTACAGTGTCGGATGTGAGTCCAATTCACTGGCAATACGGCGCTATTGCCCGTTTAAAGAAGGGAGAAAAGATTGATAAACTTCTTCTGAATGGTTATTCAACACTTTCTCTTGGATATATCGGTGTTTATGAGATGACAAAATTAATGCGCGGTGTCAGCCATACAACGCCTGAAGGTCAGGAGTTTGCAGTAAAAGTTATGCAGCATCTTCGCGATAAGACTGAGGAATGGAAGGCTCAGACGGGTCTTGGTTTTGGTTTATATGGTACACCTGCAGAGTCATTATGCTATCGTTTTGCGAAGATTGACCTTGAACATTTTGGTGTGATTAAAGATGTGACTGATAAAGGCTATTATACAAACTCTTATCATGTAGATGTGCGTGAGAAGATTGATGCATTCTCCAAGTTTACATTTGAAAGTCAGTTCCAGCAGATTTCTTCAGGCGGTGCGATTTCTTATGTAGAGATTCCAAATATGCGTCACAATCTTGAAGCACTGCGTGAAGTTGTGAAGTTTATTTATGATAACATTCAGTATGCAGAATTTAATACAAAATCTGACTACTGTCATGTATGTGGCTTTGACGGTGAGATTATCATTAATGATGATAATGAATGGGAATGCCCTCAGTGCGGCAATAAAGACCATGCGAAGATGAATGTAACAAGAAGAACCTGTGGTTATCTTGGTGAGAATTTCTGGAATGTCGGTAAGACAAAGGAAATTAAGGCAAGAGTGCTGCATTTGTAAGATGAATTATAATTAAGATGAACTATAATATATAATAATGAATAATGTTCAAGATAATATGAGTGGCAAATTTATTTTTGCCACTCATTGATGTATACAAATATAGAAAATATAAGGTGACAAAAATGAATTATGCAGATATAAAACAATATGATATAGCAAATGGTCCGGGAATCCGTGTGTCGGTATTTGTCAGCGGCTGTACACACCGCTGCAAAAACTGCTTTAATGAAGTGGCATGGGATTTTCATTATGGTAAGCCTTTTACAGAAGAAACCATTCAGTCTGTGATTGAATATTTAAAACCGGATTATGTGGCAGGGCTGACGCTTCTTGGCGGAGAACCGATGGAGCACGTCAATCAACAGGGGTTATTACCACTGATACGTGAAGTGAAGCGTGTTTATCCACAAAAAAATATCTGGTGCTTTACAGGATATGATTTTGATAAGGATATTTTAGGCCACATGTATTCTGAATGGGAAGAAACAAGAGAATTGCTGTCATACTTTGATGTGATGGTAGATGGCAAGTTTGTAGAGGCGCTCAAAGGCGCAAATCTGCGGTTTAAAGGCTCTGCAAATCAGAGAACGATTAATGTACCGGAAAGCTTAAAAGCCGGTCATGCGGTCATTGTTGAAGGTTATGAGAATATGTAAATATATAAAGTTGTCATGAACATTTATGCAGGCAGATAGTTTGAAGTTGAACAATTAAAAACATTTCATAAGCACAGCTTATCGAGATTGTAAAAATAAATAATAGATAAAATATAAAAGGGGATGGAAATATATTGACTTTCAATCTCCTTTTAAGCTAGAATTGTAATTGTCTTTTCAAAAAGATGTAAAAAACAGTAAAAAATGTTTTTTCAAACAGAGGAGGAAAAATAATGAAAAAATTACTCAGCATTTTACTTGCTGCACTCATGGTATTTGCTATGGCAGCTTGTGGTAATGGTACATCAAACGGTGGTACAACTACTTCAAGTGACAATGCAGGCGATGCATCATCTGATAATCAGAGTGCTGCAGCAAGCGATCTTAAAATTGGTGTAATCCTTGTAGGTGATGACACAGAAGGTTATTCAAAAGCTCATATAGATGGTGTTAAAGAAGCTGCCGCAGAGCTTGGTATTCCGGAAAACAACATTATCTGGAAATATAAAACTCCAGAAAACTCATCATGTTATGATGCAGCAATTGACCTTGTTGGTCAGGGCTGTTCATTAATTGTTGGTAACAGCTATGGTCATCAGACATACCTTGTACAGGCTGCAGAAGAAAATCCGGATGTAACATTCGTATCTATGACAGGTGATTTTGCTGCTATTTCAGGTTGCGCTAACTTCAAGAATGCATTTACAAAGATTTATGAATCTCGTTATGTATCCGGTGTTGTTGCAGGTCTTAAATTAAAAGAACTTCTTGCTGATGGTACATTAACAACAGATACACAGCCAAACAGCTTTGATGCAGACGGTAACGTTAAGATTGGTTATGTTGGTGCTTACAACTACGCAGAAGTTGTTTCAGGTTACACAGCATTCTTCCTTGGTGTTCAGAGTATTGTTCCTAACGTAGTTATGGAAGTTAAATATACAAACTCATGGTTTGATATTGATAAAGAAGGTGCTGCAGCAGAAGCTCTTATCGCAAATGGTGCAGTTATTGTAGGTCAGCATGCAGATTCAACTGGTGCACCTGCAGCAACACAGAAACTTCATGATGCAGGCACAATCTGCTACTCAATCGGTTATAATATCGATATGCTTGAAACAGCACCTACAGCAGCTTTAACATCTGCTACAAATAATTGGGCTGTATATTACAAATATGCATTCTCATGCATGCTTAACGGTGAAGATATCAAAGCTGATTGGGCAGAAGGTTATAGTGAAGATGCAGTTGGTATTACACCACTTGGTGAATCTTGTGCGGAAGGTACAGCAGATTATGTTGCTGATATTGAAGCTCAGTTAAAAGATGGTTCTCTTAAAGTATTTGATACATCTAAATTTACTGTAAACGGTGAAACAGTGACAAGTGCGGAATGTGATCTTTCCTTCATGGATTGGACAACAAATCCTGCAACAGTTGTTTACCAGGGTGAAACAGTTGAAGCAATTGTTGATGGTGCTTTTGAAGAATCTACATTCAGAAGTGCTCCATATTTCCAGCTTCGTATTGATGGTATCACAGAAGATGCAGAAGCTGTTGAATAATGAACAGTATTGTGTAGAAATCATATAATGTGACTACTCGGGAAAAGGGAAGTCTTTAAAAACTTCCCTTTTTCCATTTTTTGTTTTGAGCGGAAATTATTATTTTTATGAAATCATAGATAAGTTGATGGACAATTAGCCGGTTAATATTTAAAACCGGAAATCATCATATTATTTAAAAATGGATTTATAAAAATCAGATATTGTGATGAGATGAAAATGCAAATTCGATATCTGTGGTTTCATAAGAATAATAAGAGGGAGGTACAGTTTTCATGGAAAATGCAATTCAAATGAAAAATATTACAAAAACATTTGGAAGCAAAGTCATTGCGAATAAGAATGTTACAATGGATATCCATAAAGGCGAGATTTTATCATTGCTTGGTGAAAACGGCAGTGGTAAGACAACACTGATGAATATGATCGCGGGTATTTATTATCCTGATTCAGGTGAGATTTATGTTAATGGTAAACTTGCAGAAATCCGCTCTCCAAAAGATGCCTATGACTTAGGTATTGGGATGATTCATCAGCATTTTAAATTAATCGATGTATTTTCTGCAACAGAAAATATTGCACTGGGGCTTGAAAAAACACACAAATTTGACATGAAGGCAATTCAGAAACGTGCACAGGAGATTTGTGATAAATATCATTTTGATTTAGATCTGAATCAGAAGGTTTATGAGATGAGTGTATCTCAGAAACAGACATTGGAAATAGTCAAGGCACTTTACAGAGGTGCAGATATTCTGATTCTGGATGAGCCGACAGCGGTATTGACACCTCAGGAAACAGAACGTTTATTTGATGTTATCCGTAATATGCGTAATGATAATAAATCTGTAATCATTATCACTCATAAATTACATGAAGTGCTTGAGATTTCCGACAGAGTATCCATTCTTCGAAAAGGTGAATATGTAGGTACAGTCAATACATGTGATGCTACAGAGTCTTCTCTGACAGAGATGATGGTGGGCAAGAAGGTTGAATTAAATATTGAACGTTCTGAACCTGTTAATCCACAGACTCGTATTTCGGTATCTCATCTGACAATTCATAATCATGAAAAAATTAAAGTGCTGGATAATGTAAGTTTTGATATTAACAGTGGCGAAATCCTTGGTATTGCAGGTATTTCAGGCAGCGGTCAGAAAGAACTTCTGGAAGCGATTGCAGGACTTCAGGATGTTGACAGGGATAGCAGTATTGAATATTATGCACCGGAAGCTGATGAACCGATTCAATTGGTGGGCATGAATCCTAAGAGTATTCATGCAGCAGGTGTGCATCTGGCATTCGTTCCTGAGGACAGACTTGGTATGGGGCTTGTTGGTTCCATGGGTATGACAGGAAATATGATGTTGAAAACTTATGATAGCGGTCATTCATTCCTGACTGATTTTAAGAAACCAAAGAAAATGGCTGAACGTATCAAGGACGAACTTGAGGTTGTAACACCAAGTGTTAATACACCGGTATCCCGTTTGTCCGGTGGTAACGTTCAGAAGGTACTTGTCGGAAGAGAAATCGCAGAAGAACCTGCGGTACTGATGACAGCGTATGCCGTTCGAGGTCTTGATATTAATACATCTTACACGATTTACAATCTTTTGAATGAAGAAAAGAAAAAAGGTGTCGCTGTTGTGTATGTCGGCGAGGATTTGGATGTATTAATTGATTTATGTGACAGAATTTTGGTACTTTGTGACGGTAAAGCCAATGGTCTGCTGGACGGCCGCACAGCAACAAAAGAGAAAGTAGGTCTTTTGATGACAAATCTTAAAAAAGGTGGTGCAGACGATGAGCAATAGTCAGGTGAAAGTTAAAGAACCTTTTGTGCGTATTGTTAAACGTGACGGTACCACAATGAAAAATAAAGTTATTGCCAGAGCGGTAGCCATTCTTCTGGCATTGATTGTCGATGCGATTTTTATTTTTGCAGTAACAGGATTAAATCCGTTGTCTGTATATGGTGTTATGTTTCAAGGAACTTTTGGTACTGGCATTCGTTTCTCATGGGCGATGCGTGATCTTGTAACGCTTCTGTGTATCGCAGTTGCACTGGCACCTGCTTTTAAGATGCGTTTCTGGAATATCGGTGCTGAAGGTCAGGTGCTTGTGGGAGGTCTTGCGACAGCACTTGTGATGGTTTACTGTGGTAATAGTCTGCCAACCCCTGTTTTATTTATTGTGATGCTTGTTTCAAGTATCGTTGCTGGCGGCCTTTGGGGATTCGTTCCTGCATTCTTTAAGGCACACTGGAATACAAATGAAACATTATTTACATTGATGATGAATTATGTGGCAACAAGTATCGTGGCGTGTGCTACAAATATCATGCGTGGACAGGCATCAAGTTTGGGTAAATTGAATATGGGTACAAAAGCTGGATGGTTTCCTCAGTTTTTAGGTCAAAGATATAATATCAACATTTTAGTTGTAATTATTCTGACACTTGCAATGTTCTTCTATTTGAAATATTTTAAACATGGTTATGAGATTACTGTTGTTGGTGAATCTGAAAATACAGCCCGTTATGCAGGTATCAATGTAAAGATGGTTACAATCCGTACAATGATTGTATCCGGCGCAATTTGTGGACTTGCAGGATTCTTAATCGTTGCAGGCAAGGACCAGACGATTTCTACAACAACAGCAGGCGGACAGGGTTTTACAGCGATTATCGTTGCCTGGCTTGCCAAGTTTAATACATTTTATATGGTGCTGATTTCCTTCCTGCTTGTATTTTTATCAAGAGGTGCATCTGAAATCGCATCTGCATACAGTTTGAATGATTATGCGGCAAGTATTATTGAAGGTGTGATTCTGTTTTTCATTTTAGGTAGTGAGTTCTTTATCAACTACCGAATGATTTTCAGAAATTCAAAGAAGGAGGTGCAGTAAGATGTTAAGTAATTTGATTGCATGGATTATCAGAGCAATTCCTTTCGGAACAATTATCATGTATGGTTCCATGGGTGAAATTATTACAGAAAAGTCCGGTAACTTAAATCTTGGTGTACCAGGTATTATGTATCTTGGTGGTTTTGGTGGTTTCGCCAGTGCTTATTTTTATGAAAAGCATGCATCAAATCCAAACGGTATTGTATGTATCATTATTGCAATGCTTACAGCAATCATTGCATCTATGCTTGGGGGACTGATTTTCAGTTTTCTGACAATTACACTCAGAGCCAATCAGAATGTTACCGGTCTTGCACTGACAACATTTGGTATGGGTATCGCAAACTTCTTTGGTGTGTTTATTTTAAATGGTGCAAGCTATACAGCAGCGCCATTGGCATATTCTGCATTTTCAAAGAAAATTCCGTTTTTGTCAGAAAAACTTGGCTTTTTAAGCCAGACGATTTTTGGCTACGGTTTTCTCGTATATTTGGCTGTTGCATTGGCTATTGTGATGCATTTTGTATTAAATAAGACGCGTGTTGGTCTGAATCTTCGTGCGGTTGGCGAAAATCCGGCAACAGCAGATGCAGCAGGTATTAATGTCACAAGATATAAATATCTTGCAACTTGTATCGGTGCTGGTTTATCCGGTATCGGAGGTTTGTATTATGTACTTGATTACAATCAGGGTATCTGGGCGACAACAGAACAGATAGAAGCCCTTGGCTGGCTGTCTTTGGCACTTGTTATTTTTACAACATGGAAGTCTTTGAATGCAATCTGGGGTGCTTACCTGTTTGGTATTTTATACTGGTTGTATCAGTTCCTGCCAAGTATCATGGGTATCAGAGTACCAAGTTATATCACAGATCTGATTCAGATGGTGCCATATGTGGTTACAATCGTTGTACTTGTTGTGGTCAGCTTCAGAAATAAAAAAGAAAATCAACCACCTGCAAGTCTTGGTTTGTCTTACTTCCGTGAAGACAGATAAAATGTGGACAGCACGTTGCTGTATATGAAAAATTTATAGAAAAATATATGCAAAAGAAACGTTTTGATATTAAATTTGAATCGGTGCAAATCGGATGTAAAATTAATTTCAGGACGTTTCTTTTTTGATTAGAATTTAATTTTTATAGACTTTTGACACATACATCAAAATATAGTATTATTTGAAATAATTTGAGAGATGACGGAGGACAAGCTTGAATGAGTAATCATCAATCTTTATATACAAAATGGGTAGCCTGCTGGGGCAATGCGACTTCGATTACGGATCAGGTGGAGGCTATGTATGCGAAAAATCTGACGCTGAGATATCCGATTCGAGTATGTTTTTCGGGAAGTGCATTGAGATTGCATTTTTCGAATCTGACGGGCACAGAGGCGGTGACGCTGGATTCGGTGAATATTGCCAAAGCAGTCGATGATAAATGCATTGATGCAAAAACACTTAGTGCAGTGACTTTTGATGGACAGACAAAGGTGTGCATTGAACCAGGGCAGGAAGTGACAAGTGATGCGGTGGATTTTGAGGTGACTGCCGGAGAAATGGTTTCTGTGAGTATTTATTTAAAAGATTATACACAGATGAATGCGGGTGTGCTGATTACAGGTCCATTGTCAAAGGGGTTTTATGCATATGGTGATTTTGCAAAAGATCAAGAACTACCATTAAATCTTTCACGAAAAACACAGTGGTTTTATTTTTTAAATACGATGGATGTTTTGACAGAGGAGAAAAATCACGCATTAATCTGCTTCGGTGATTCGATTACAGCGCAGTCATGGCCGGATTATCTGGCAATTCGTGCATGGGAACAGGGCTTCCATGATATTGCGATAATCCGAAGGGCAGTGAGCGGTACACGTATTTTAAGACAATATGACTGTATTACTTATGCGGCCTATGGATTAAAAGGGGAAACACGTTTCCCTGTTGAAATGCAGGTGGCAGGTGCTGACAGAGTGCTGATTCAGCATGGTATTAATGATATTATTCATCCGGTAGGTGTGGAAACGAATGTATTTCGTCCATGGTCGGATTTGCCGAGAGTCGATGAGATGACAGAGGGTATCAAGAAATTTTATATAGAGCCTGCCAGAGCAGCAGGTATGCAGGTCTGGGGCGGTACGTTGCTTCCGATTTACGGATGGCGGACTTATGTGCCGTTTCGTGATGAGCTGCGGTGCGGTGTCAACCGCTGGCTGCGTAGTACAGGGGTATTGGATGGCTGTGTGGATTTTGACAAGGCTGTGAGGGATGAAGCGCACCCTGAGGCATTTGCACCGGGTTACGACAGTGGCGACCACCTGCATCCAAGTGAGCAGGCATATGAGGTGATGGCGGAGGCTGTGCCGGAGTGTTTGCTGAGATAAAAATGGTCAAGAGTATCTACTGTAAAACTGGGGTAAAAATGCAGGTATCTGTAGTTGAGTTTGAAATAGCAAATCATTTGTGCTATGATAATAAATGTGGCAGATTTAAAGAATTATGTTAATATATGACATAATTCAAAACAGTTTACATAGTGACTTGGAGATTGAGTTTGGGTTTAAACTCAAAATTGACTTAACTTAAGGAGGGTTTACAAAATGGTTATAACGACAAATTACGGTAAGATTCAGGGTGTAGATATGGGTACATATACGGAATATCGCGGTGTGCCTTATGCAAAAGCGCCTATTGGTGATTTGAGATGGAAAGCTCCACAGAAAATGGATGCATGGGATGATGTTTTTGTGGCAGATACATTCGGTAACCGCTGTGTGACAAAAGATACCGATGATTCTTTATATACAAAAGAATTTTACAGCAATCCGGATTTTTTCAGAACAATGAGTGAAGATTGTCTGTATATCAATATCTGGGTGCCAAACAGCGCTAAAGCAGGTGATAAATTACCAGTAGCTTTCTGGATTCATGGTGGCGCATTTTTAGGCGGATTTAACAGTGAACTTGAATTTGATGGCAAGGCTTACTGTGACAGGGGTGTGATTTTAGTCAGTGTTGAATATCGTTGCAATGTATTTGGCTTTTTGGCGCATCCTTGGCTTTCAGCAGAAAATGAAAAAGGTATTTCCGGTAATTATGGTATTTTAGACCAAATCGCAGCTTTAACATGGGTTTATGAAAATATCGAAAACTTTGGCGGCGATAAAGATAATATTACGATTTTTGGACAGAGTGCAGGTGCGATGAGTGTTCAGACACTTGTATCCACTGAACTCACAGGCAACATGATCGCCAAAGCGATTATGCAAAGCGGCGGCTCTTACAGCGGTGGACTGAATCGGGATATGCCATTGAAAGATCAGGAGTCTTATGGTGAGATTTTTGCGGAAATTCTTGGAGTACAGAGTCTTGAAGAGATGCGCAGCAAAACAACACAGGAAATTTTGGATGCGTTTGATCCATTGATGGGTCGTGTGTTCCCGATTGCCAAAGGATTATTTTTAACACCAACGATGGACGGACAGGTGCTTGACGGTGGTTATTATGAACTGATTGACCAAGGCAAAATCAAGGATATCCCTTATATGCTTGGTACAACAAAAGATGATATTATGGTGACACCTGAGCTTAAAGAAAAAGGTGAATTTTCAGAATTATATAAAGGCTGTATTTCTTTCAGCCAGAAACTTGAAGAACTCGGTCGTAAGCCTGCATATGTTTACTATTTTACAAGAGATTTGCCAGGAAATGATGCAGGTGCATTTCATTCTGCTGAATTGTGGTATACATTCGGCACGCTCGGCAGATGCTGGCGTCCGATGGAACAACATGATTATGATTTGAGTGAAAGGATGTTGTCTTACTGGACAAATTTCATGAAAACAGGTGATCCAAACGGGGATAATGTGCAGGAATGGAAGCCTTGCACAAAAGAAAATCCGGTAGTATTGGAATTAAATTAATGATTAGTGATTAAATAAAAAAGAGTGGAATGTTTACAATAATGAAGTTATTCATTGTAAGCATTTCACTCTTTTATGATTAAGTTTATAAATACATTTCTGAAATTTAAAATTGTTTCTCAATAATTAAACTTTTAATAGCTTCGGCTGTTTAATTTCTCTTCTTTGGCGAGATCCTCTTCTGACATATATTTCTTAAAAATACGTTCCAGCACAAAGGAGGCAAGTAATGCCCAAAGGGAAGGAAGTACAAGTGTTAAAAAAGGAATCAGATAAGCAAGTAATGCAAATGTTATCGTTAGGACAACGACAAGTAATGTCCATGGTATATGGCGCAGTGCCATAATAAAGCTGTTCATCATAATGGATTTCCAAGGTGCTGTAAATCTTGAAATATAAGGAAAAATATACAGCATAGTCATGCCGATGACAAAAATCATGACTGAAAAAAATACTTTTAAGAAAACGCCAATTATGTTTGGTATAAGTAAATTGATAATTCTGATATCAGAAACCAGAACAAAAATCACAATAACGCAGAAAAGCCATGCGAGTGTGGACTGTTTAAAACTGGATTTGAAGCTATCCCAGAACTGTCTGAAAATGTAGCTTCGGTCATGACGCAGTACTTTGTTCGCTGTTGCATATAAAGCGGATGTGGAAGCACCAATTGTAAACAATGGAATGCAGAATATAATCCACAGAATACTTAAGAAAATTGTGTCGATGATTTTGTTGACAGCCGTAAAAAACGCACCGTCAGCGCTGAAAAAACTTCCCATAAACAAAAACTCCTTGCTGTTAATATTAGAAAAATAACGTTGCTTGCAATTATCAGTATGTGTATCAAAAGTAAATTCTGACACTTACATCATAAAATATATCATAGCATAAAACCGTGTAAATAACAACGCAGCCATATAAATTTTCTGAAAATTTAATAACTTGATGGAATTGCACTTGTTGCAGAAAAATTCGTGACACGGGGACATAAAACATAACGTGAGGTCAAGTATAAATATAAAAAGAACTTCTTGACACATGTGTGTAAAACGCTTATAATATAGGCATTCCGCGCAGCTGGGGAGATAGCGGTGCCCTGTACCTGCAATCCGCTACAGCAGGGGTGATACCGTGTCTGAGGGTCATGCCTTGCAGAGCTGCCCTTTATAAGTGGCGATGAAGCCTGGGTCTTGCGCAACAGAAACCTACGAACCGTGTCAGGTCAGGAATGGAGCAGCACTAAGTAGGAGCTTTTGTGTGCCGCGAGGGTGCCTGGGCAGAGTTAACTGTAGAGGTAACGTTTGTGAGGGTGATTCGAAGCACGGTGCGCGGAGTAAAAAGATTACGATAATTGAATGATAATCAATGATAAGGGATTTTGTCAGAGATGGCAGAATCCCTTTTTAATTGATGAATATACTCTTTAAGTCAGACACTTTTTTATGACTGGTCCGAAAGGTATTTGTCCTTTTTGAATTTACCTATGATTTACTTGAAAAACGAGACTATTTACTATAAAATAGAAAAGTAATGTATGTTTGAGATAATTAAAGTATGCATAAACAGATATTGAAGATGAAATGATGATATCGGATAGATTTTGAAAGGCGGGATGACAATGTTAAGAGTTGGTATGCTGACAAGTGGTGGCGACTGTCAGGCGCTGAATGCAACAATGCGTGGTGTTGCAAAGACATTATATAACCTTGTAGAGGATGTACAAATTTTTGGATTTGAAGAAGGTTACAGAGGTCTGATGTATAATGATTATGTGTTAATGAAGCCATCAGATTTCAGCGGTATTTTGACACGGGGCGGTACGATTCTGGGTTCATCCAGACAGCCTTTTAAACTGATGCGTGTGCCAGGCGAGAATGGTTTCAACAAAGTTGAGGCGATGAAGGCAACATATAAAAATTTAAAACTTGACTGCCTTGTGATTTTAGGTGGTAACGGTACACAAAAAACTGCAAATCTGCTGAGTCAGGAAGGACTGAATATTGTGTCACTTCCAAAGACAATCGACAATGATATCTGGGGCACAGATATGACATTTGGTTTTCAGAGTGCAGTGGATATTGCGACAAGTGCGATTGATTGTATTCATACAACGGCTTCATCACATGGCCGGGTATTTATTGTTGAATTGATGGGTCACAAAGTTGGTTGGATGACATTGCATGCAGGTATTGCAGGCGGTGCTGATATTATTTTACTTCCTGAGATCCCATATGACATTAATAAAGTTATTGAAGCGGTGAAACGCAGAAATAAACGAGGCAGCAAATTCTCGATTCTTGCAGTGGCAGAGGGTGCGATTTCAAAAGAAGATGCACAGCTTAGCAAGAAAGAACTGGCAAAGAAGCGTGCGGAAAGTCCACATCCAACAGTGTCTTATGAGATTGCAAAACAGATTGGTGATGCACTAGGTCAGGAAGTGCGTGTGGCTGTACCGGGACATACACAGCGTGGTGGCAGTCCTGATGCTTATGACAGAGTAATTTCTTCAAGACTTGGAGCGGCAGCAGCACGCATGATCATAGATAAAAAATATGGACATATGGCAGCTTTTGACGGTGATAAGATTGTCGCTGTGCCATTGACAGAAGTTGCCGGAAAATTAAAGTATGTAGACCCTAATGCAGAGATTATTAAACAGGCTAAAGACCTGGGTATCTGCTTCGGAGATTAATTTTATGGCTTATCAGGCACTTTACCGTAAATGGCGTCCGGGTGAATTTGACGATGTTAAAGGTCAGGATCACATTGTGACGACATTGCGGAATCAAATCAAAATGAATCGAATCGGACATGCGTATCTGTTTTGCGGCACGCGTGGTACAGGTAAGACGACGGTGGCAAAGATTTTTGCTAAAGCGGTCAATTGCTTAAGTCCGGTGGATGGTGGCCCATGCAACGAATGCGCGATGTGCAAGGCGATTAATGAACAGACCTCCATGAACGTGATTGAGATTGATGCGGCATCGAATAACGGTGTTGATAATATCCGGGAAATCCGTGAGGAGGTCGGCTATTCACCGACAGAAGGTAAGTACAAGGTTTACATTATCGACGAGGTGCATATGCTGTCTATAGGTGCGTTTAATGCATTGTTAAAGACACTGGAAGAACCGCCGTCATATGTTATTTTTATTTTGGCAACGACAGAAGCTCATAAGATTCCGATTACAATTTTATCAAGATGCCAGCGGTATGATTTTAAGCGTATTACAGTAGATACGATTTCAGACCGTCTGACAGAATTAATTGAAAAAGAAGGCATGGACGTCGAGGACAGAGCTGTGCGTTATATCGCAAGGGCTGCTGATGGCGCGATGCGTGATGCGCTGAGTCTTTTGGATCAGTGTGCATCATTTTATATTAATGAAAAACTGACGTATGACAGAGTGCTGGAGGTGCTTGGTGCTGTAGATACGACAGTATTTAGTAAATTACTGAGATGTATTATCGCAAATGATGTCACAGGCTCGATTTATCTGCTGGAGGATGTGATTATCCAGGGCAGGGAATTATCACAGTTTGTGACGGATTTTATTTGGTATATGCGTAATCTGTTGCTGGCACAAAGCTCAGATGATTTGGAGGATGTGCTCGATATATCTTCAGAAAATATGGCATCACTCAAGGAAGAAGCACAGATGGTAGATGCTAATACGCTGATGCGCTATATTCGTGTTTTTTCTGAATTATCGGGACAGATTCGATACTCAACACAAAAGCGTGTGCTTTTGGAGGTTGCGCTTGTTAAATTATGCAAACCGGCTATGGAACGCAATTACGATTCCATTTTAAATCGTTTGAGCGTGATTGAGAAACAGCTTGCAAGTGGTGTTGTTGTGGCTGCAGGTACAGCCGTGGCAGGCAATGCAAATGCTTCTGTGGCAGGTGCAGATATGTCTGAAGCGGCACCACAGGTAGCAGAGCGCCCTCAGGCGATGAGTGAAGATATCAAACAACTGATTGACCAGTGGGGCAGAATTGTTTCTGATTTATCAGGCTCTGCCGCAGCGATGATTAAGACGGCGCGCGTCAGTCAGGGTGAGGGTGGTACGATTATTCTGGGATTTGACCAGGATATGAAGAAATCTTATTTTGATGAAGAATCGCACCGAAAAGAGATTGAAGATATTATTTCTGAAAAGATTCAAAAAAATGTTCAGATTAAGCCGGTGCTGATTGGTCAACAGGAGGCAGGACAGCCGACACAGGATATGTTTTTTGACCCCCGTAAATTTAACTTGGATGGGGTTGATATAGTTTATGAGGATGATTAATTAGGAGGATTTTAAAATGGCAAAACGTGGTGGATTCCCTGGTGGTATGCCAGGCAATATGAATAATTTAATGAAACAGGCTCAGAAGATGCAGAAACAGATGGAAGAAGCTCAGAAACAGCTTGAAGAACAGGTTGTTGAAGCAACAGCCGGCGGCGGTGCTGTGACTGTGACTGTATCAGGTAAAAAAGAAGTTATGTCTGTGAAGTTATCAGAAGAAGTTGTTGATCCTGATGATATCGAGATGCTTGAAGATTTGATTGTTGCAGCAACAAATGAAGCACTTCGCAAAGTGGATGAACTTTCCCAGAATTCTCTGTCTAAACTGACAGGAGGCTTAGGCGGTTTTGGAGGCCTTGGATTCTAATGAATTTATACAGCAGTCAGATTAGTAAGTTAATTGAAGAATTATCGAAACTGCCAGGTATAGGTGCAAAGTCAGCCGGAAGGCTGGCTTTTCATATTATTAATATGCCAAAAGAGCAGGTGCAGAGTCTTGCGGATGCAATTACAACAGCTAAGGAAAATGTACGTTACTGCAGTTGTTGCTGTAATCTGACGGACCAGGAAATCTGTCCGATCTGTGCAGATGAGAGCAGAGATCATAAGACGATTATGGTTGTTGAGGGTCCGAGGGATCTGGCAGCATATGAAAAGACCGGAAAGTATAATGGTGTTTATCATGTGCTTCACGGTGCGATTTCACCAATGCTTGGCATCGGTCCGAATGATATCCGATTAAAAGAGCTGATGGTTCGACTCAGAGGCGATGTGGATGAGGTTATCGTGGCGACAAATTCAAGTCTTGAGGGCGAAACCACCGCCATGTACATCAGTAAACTGATTAAACCAACAGGCATTAAAGTGACAAGAATCGCCAGTGGTGTGCCGGTCGGCGGTGATTTGGAATATATCGATGAAATGACATTGCTTCGTGCACTGAATGGTCGTGTGGATTTGTAAAATAATATAGACGGTTTAAATATAGAAAGCGGCTTGCTCAGGGATTTCCGATATAATCTTTGAAAAAGCCGTTTAGTGAAAAAGTTATGAATATTGAGTATACAATGCCTAAAGCTGAGGCTGCACCGATTTTAAGGGAAATGTGTGCAAGTTCTCTTAAAAAGGCTATGGCTGAAGGCGATATGATTGATGGCGCAGTAATGGTCGGTCAGAATGCGTCACGATTAAATAAGGTTGTTTCTGCCAAAGAAGTCATTGATACAATTATTGCAGAAGCAAAGACAACTGCAGAGACATTGTTTAAGACGTTGAATGGTATTTTATCCTGATTTGATGCCACAAATTGGGTTTTGTTCTGGTTTGATGTCACAAATGGAGATTTGTCCTTTTGATATTGACATTATCATGTTTTAAAATTTTGAGCGATGCCCTGCGTAATGATGTGACCCATAAATAGACAGAAAATTTCGGCGGAGGTATCATGTAAATTGTCAAAAATACCTGTGATTTCGACATGCCCGATGGGACAAATATTTTTCCCAACAGCGCGTCCGGGACGCAGTGCGCCTTTGCGCAGTGTAATGCAGCCCATTTGCTTAGGGATACCTACGGAGGCATCTATGGCAACAACAGGGTTATCCGGGTAATATTTTTGAATATAATTTCTGTAAAATTCAATATTTTCAGCGTGAACAGGATGTTCCAACGTACCAAAAACGTTTGGAATGTCCTGTTTTTTTAATTGGCTGCCGATGTATGGACCAAAGCGGTCAGCAGTAAGTAAGGGCGTGCCGATACATAAAAAGACCGGGGCTTTGCGGGCGGGCAGCAGGTGATGGAAATAATGATAAAATGCTTGCTCGGCATCTGCAGACAGGCTGTCAATATGCCTGTAATGGTGATTATTTAATTTGAATATATGAAAAAGGTTTTGCATAGTGAAAACTCCTTATAAAATGAATATGTTTGTTGTATTATTTGAAGTTTATGTTTTGTAAGAAAAATTGAATTATCAGAAGTTTATCCAAATATGAGAAGGGATAAACAGGGGACTGATTGACGTTGGAAAGCAGGTTGTTTTTTGTGGCAGGTTGATTTTCTGGAGAGATTGGTTTTTGTCGGTAGACAGGCGGAAAATGTTGTAAAAAGGTGAAATATATCGTAAGAATGTGAAAAATGTTCGACACCGTTTGATAAATTTCGCAGAAGAAGTGTGCTATTCTTATGTCAGTTGCCTGAAATCATCATAGTGTATTGGCCGCAGTGGCAGGAAAGGTGAGCTTTATGGTTGAAATGAAGTATGACGAAAAAAACGGGGACTTTAAATTGCCAAAGAATATCAGACAGGTAGGTCAGTCCGAGGGTGACACACGGATTTATGTGGAGGATTACGTTGTTACTTTTTTAAACGAACGGGCAAAGGAAGCACCGTCCGAAGAAAAGCTCGCGATATTACTCGGAAACACAGTGGAGAAGGATGGCCAGATATATATATTTATCCATGGGGCAGTTGCGGTAGAACGCATTAATATACAGGATGATCATATCGGATTTACGAGTGGGATATGGACAGGTATTTATGAGGATATAGAGAAGTATTTCGGACAGGCGAAGGTTGCAGGATGGTTTTTGACGCGACCGGGCAAGCCGCTTAAAGTGACAGATCAGATAGCGAAGGTGCATACGGATAACTTTCCGGGAGATGGAAAGCTGCTGATGATGCTTGAACCTGTGGATTGCGAAGAGCAGTTTTATATTTACCGCCATGGCACACTGGAGATGCTAAAGGGTTATTACATTTATTATGAGCGTAACGAAGCCATGCAGGGATATATGATTGATTACAGGAAAAAGAATGAAGAGTCAGACCTGATGTCACAGGTCATTGAAGAAATGCTTGAGGACAATCCAAAGACGACTGATAAGAAGGAATCAGATAAGAAATCTGACAAAAAGAGCAAATTTGCAAGTGTGAATCCAACAGATATGAAACAAAGCAGTACAGATGATACAGAAGCATCGTCAAAGCAAAGTGATTTCAAATCCAAGCTGCAAGCAGAGCAGGAGATACAGCGTATTGACAGGCAGACAAAGCATATCAGTAAGATGACAAGATATGCTGCAGTTTTTGCATTTCTGGTGATTGCGGCAAGTGCCGCTGCAGTGATGAAGCGTTATGAGCTTCGGCAGAATCAGCAGACACTATCAACAGGTGTATCAAGTGAGAGCAATGTTGCGGCGAATGAAACAGAATCTTATGTGTCCGTATGGACAACTTCTGAGGATAAACTCAATTCAAATGATAATACAGTTTCAGAGGATAACATATCTACAGCATCGGAGGATTCTTCCACAAACACACTTAACGACAGTGGACAACTGGCAGATGAAGTTGCTGGTACGGTGGATAACCAGAATTCTTCCGACAATTCACAGACAGATAATCAGAATTTAAATAATCAAAGTACAAATCCACAGACGGCAGATAGCTCAAATTCAGATAAAAACCAGAATTTGGACCAGCAGGAGGCAAAAGATGTAGTGACGACAGCACTGCATGGCATGAAATATACAGTTAAAGAGGGAGATACCCTGGCAGAAATCAGCGAACATTATTATGCCTCGATTGCTTATGTGAATGCTATATGTGCGCTCAACGAGATTGATAATGCAGATAAGATTTATCCGGGCATGGAGATTACCCTGCCATAAGTATTGCCAGATGCAGGTGAGCAGTTTGGATATGAATATAATAACACGAACAATCTTCACGATTATTTAATAAAAATTAGCGTGCCTTTTCATATAAAATCATGTATACTATAGAAATGTAAGTATACCATGATGTCAGGTCAGAATATTTTTGAAGATGACATCTGATTATAAATGAAAGAGAATGGTGCATATGTTTGAACGAATGAAGGCACGGCGTCAGATATTTATAGAAAATGTGCGTGCCGGTGATAGAGTTGCCAGGCGATGGGGCATTATATATATAGGTATTGCTTTATTTATCGTGATTGGTGTTGTCGCTGTTTTGTGGATGAACAGAGGCTATAAGACTTTTGAAGTGGTTGAAGTCATTGATAAAAACGATGATGTATCTGTCCATTATCAGGTTATTGGCGATGGATTGATTCGTTATAGTAAAGATGGTGCGATGTTTACAGATAAGAATGGCAATGTTGCATGGAACCAGAGTTTTGAGATGGCGAATGCACAGGTGGCTTCCTGTGGTGAATTTGTAGCGATTGGTGATATCGGTTCAAATGAGATTCGATTATTTAACCAGGCGGGACAGATTGCGATTATCAATGCATTGTATCCTGTTTCAGTAGTAGAGATAGCAAATCAGGGTGTGACAGCGGCGATTTTGTCTGATGGACAGCAGCATTATATTAATCTGTATGATGCAGCAGGAACAGACCTTGTAAAGATTAAAGCTACGATGACAAATACCGGATATCCACTGGATTTGGCATTATCCGAGGATGGATCAAAGTTGGCAGTCAGTTATCTGATACTTGATGGAGGCAAGACAACAACAAAAATTATTTTTTATGAGTTTGGAAAGACTAAAGAGGACAGCGAGGCCTCTGTTGTAGGCACATATGAATATGCGCAGATTTTTCCGAAAATCAAATTCATCAATAATAATACGATGGTTGCTTTCGGTGAGGCCGGATTTGAGATCTTCTCTATGAAGAGTGGCAAGTTAGATCTTGTGATGGAAAAGCTGTTTGATAATGAAGTCAAAAGTATTTTTTATAATGAACAGTATATTGGATTTGTATTCAGAAATGATGGTGAGCTTGTAGGTGAAAGTACAAGTGAGTCTGAGAGTCTGATAAATCCTTTGGATATATTAAGTGGTACAGGTGGGGAGAGCCAGCAGGTAACACCAACAGATGATAATGCCAATGAAACGATTGTTATTCCGGAAGCAGAAACAGGTGCACAGATTGGTGCAAATGTATATGGTCATGTGGCAGCGGCTGCGCAGGAGGATGGCAGTGCTGCAACGACATCAGATGTGAGTCAGAATGATACAAGTGCGACAGCAACAGAAAACACCACAGGCGATAATGGTAGTGTTAATGTTCCAGAAGGTACACCGCACGAATCCCAGGCAGATGAGGAAACGACAGGTAACAGTTATCCATCACTGAATCAGTCTATATCAGAAACTGCGGCAGGATCAGGTATCAGTGAAGATGGTACACATCGTTATAAATTACTTGTGTATACGAACACAGGCAATTTATACTTAGATACAGAGTTTGACTTTGATTATCATTATATTGACTGTACGAATGATGAGATTATCATGTACAACGATAATCAGTGTTATCTGATGTATTATACAGGTAAGGAGAAGTTTGCATATACCTTTGATACAGACATAAGTACATTGATGCCAAAGCAGTCGAAAAATGAATATATCATTGTTGACGATAATTCTATTAAAGAGATTCGTTTAAAATAATGAATTTTAAAGAATTAAAATTAAAAAATAGTTACAGTAGTTTTTACAGTAAAGTTTAAAGTAAGGAAGAAATCATGAACATTATACTTATTATCACAGGCGTGATTATCCTTTTAGGTGTTTTAAATGGACTTCGAAAAGGATTGATAAGTTCAGTTTTTTCTGTATTTGCGTTGTTTGCGGCAATGGCTTTAGCTGCATATGGGGGCCCATATGCAGCTAAATTTTTAAGAACGACGGCAGTTTATTCTACAGTATATGACACTGTGGAAACGAACATTTCAGAAAAACTGACTATTGAGATGCCGACACAGACAGGTGAACAGATTGAAGCTATTAATCAGTTGCCTGTTCCGGAGAGCATTAAAAAAGGTTTAATTGAGAATAATAATGCAGATATTTATCAGGCGCTTGGTATTGACAGTTTTACAGCATATATGTCTGATTATATCAGTATGCTTGTTATTAATGCGATTGCTTATCTGCTGGTATTTATACTTGCGTTTATAATTTTAAAAATTATTTGCTGTATGTTAAATGGTCTTATGGAATTGCCGATATTGCGTGGCATGAACAGACTGGGTGGCGCCATATTTGGATTCTGTAATTCTATCATGACGATATGGCTGCTGTTTATTGTACTTACAGCATGTTCTGCTACAACATGGGGCGCACAGATTATGGCGCAGATTAATGACAGCCAGATATTGACGATGATGTATGACCATAATTATCTGATGAATATTATTGAAAATATCAGTTATATTTTGTAGCTGTTTATAGGTGATGACAGACGTTGGCTTCCTTGACATCTCATGGAAGTGTATAATATAATGAAGAATAATGCAAAACTATAAGAGAATACCACAGAAAGCCTTTTAAAGCTTTGGGTTTCTGAGATAAAATAATAATATATATGCTATAAGTTAATGAAAGAAGGAACATAAAATCATGGAATTTAAAGAGAGAGAATTTATTCCTGTCCTTTTGGGCGCAGATATTAACACATACAGTGTGGCAAGAGCTTTTTATGAAGCTTATCAGGTAAAGACATATGTATTTGGTAAATATATGTCCGGTCCAAGCTGCTATAGTAAGATTATTAATTATAAAGCAAATCCGAAGATGGATACAGAAGAAGTCTTTATGAAGATGATTCGTATGATGTCCAAGAAATTCAAAAATAAGAAAATCTTTGTTTTGGGCTGCGGCGATAATTATGTGACATTGGTTGCAAAATGCAAACCTCAGCTTCCTGAGAATGTTATTGCGCCATATATTGATATTGATTTGATGAATCATCTTGTTCAGAAAGAAAAATTCTATGAATTGTGTGAAGAACACGGTATCGATTATCCGGAAACACTTGTATACAGACGCGAAATGGGACATGATTTTGAAGTGAATTTCAAATATCCGGTTATCTTAAAAGCATCTGACAGTGTGGATTATTTTGCACATGATTTTGAAAACCTGCATAAGATTTTCAAATTAAACAGCAGAGAAGAAATCGATAAAACGATCGATGAGATTTATGAAGCCGGTTATTCGGGCACATTAATTATTCAGGATATGATTCCTGGCAATGATGAATATATGCGTGTACTGACAAGCTATTCAGGCAAAGACGGCAAAGTGAAGATGATGTGTCTTGGCCATGTACTTCTGGAGGAACATACACCGCTTGGTCTTGGTAACCATGCACTGATTATGACTGAACCAAATGAAGAACTGATGTTAAAAGCAAAGAAACTGCTTGAAGAACTGCATTTTGTAGGATTTTCCAACTTTGATATTAAATACGACAGCCGTGATGGCAAATTCAAATTCTTTGAATTGAATGTACGTCAGGGTCGAAGCAATTTCTATGTGACAAATTCAGGTTTTAATATCGCTAAATATCTTGTCGAAGATTACATTGAAGATAAAGATATTCCTTTTGAAATGGCTAAAGAAGGTGCATTATGGACAGTGCTTCCAAAGGGTGTAATGTTTAAGCACGTTAAGAGTCCGGAATTAAAGGCAAAGATGAAAGTATTGATTAAAGAAGGCAAGATGGTAAATCCGTTATTTATGCGTGGTGATTTGGGTATCAAACGTTATCTGCGTCTTGTGAAGAATCATTTAAGACAGTATGGTAATTTTAATAAATATTATAAATAAAGTATATTTAGGGCGAAGCAACAAATGCGGAGGCAAAAGTTGATGGAAAAACATAGTTTAAAAGATTACAAAGCCATGCTTGAAGCTCATGAAATGCTTGTTTCTGACAATCTTTGCGGGCAGGAAGATACAGAAGTTACAGATGTGACTTATAATTCAAAGGAAGCAGTTCCTGGGACATTGTTTATTTGTAAGGGTGCGACATTTAAAAAGGCGTATCTTGAGATGGCACTTGAGGCGGGGGCAGTTGGCTATGTGAGTGATATCGATTATGAAGTCGATGCACCGAAGCTGATTGTTAAAAATATTCGTGAAGCGATGCCGAAGCTGGTTGATTTTTATTTTAATCAGATTTGGAAAAAGCTGAATTTAATCGGTTTGACAGGTACAAAAGGTAAGTCGACAACGGTTTATTTTATCAAAGCGATTCTGGATGATTATTTAACCGCATCCGGGCAGCCGGACAGTGCAGTTTTATCTTCAATTCGCACATATGATGGTGTGATTGATGAAGTATCTCACCTGACAACACCGGAGGCGGTTGAACTGCATAAGCATTTTGCAAGAGCGGTTGGCTGTGGCATGAAGTTTATGGAGATGGAAGTATCCAGTCAGGCGTTAAAATACAATCGTGTGGATGATATTATGTTTGATGTTGGTGTCTTTTTAAATATTTCTGAGGATCACGTAAGTCCGAAAGAACATCCAAGTTTTGAAGATTATTTTCACTCCAAATTAAGAATGTTTAAACAGACAAAGACAGCATGTATTAATCTGGAATCCGATCATTTGGATGAGATTATGGCAGCGGCGAAAGATTGCGAACGTATCATTACATTTGGTCTTCATCCGGAAGCGGATATTTATGGTTACAATATTCATAAAGAAGAAGCTGATACAGTATTTAATATTCGCTGTGACCGATTTGATATGGAGTTTCGTTTGTCAATTCCGGGATTCTTTAATGTGGAAAATGCGTTGGCAGCCGTTGCGGCGCTGTATATCTATGATATTCCGGTTGAGCATGTATTTACTGGTTTGCACAGAGCACATCCAAGCGGACGTATGGAGATGTATACGACAGAAGACCGCAAGATTATTGCCATTGCGGATTTTGCGCATAACAAATTAAGTTTTGAAAAGCTTTTTGGTGCGATGAAAGAGGAATATCCGGGATATAAGATTGTTTCTTTCTTCGGTTGCCCAGGGGGCAAGGCATTATTGCGGCGTGAGGCGATGTCCAAAGTGGCGGCTGCTTATTCTGATAAAGTGTATATTGTAGCAGATGATCCGGGACCGGAAGCCTTTGAAGATATTGCGGCAGAACTCGAATCTTATATCAAACCGACAGGTGTGGATTATGAGGTTATTGAGAGCCGTATTGAAGCCATTGAGAAAGCTTTTAATGCAGTGACAGAGCCAACAATTCTGATTATGGCAGGTAAGGGCAATGATGAATTTATTACCTATGGTAATAAGTATATTCCCTGTGAATCAGATGGACAGTGTGCAGTGCGCCTGATTCGTGCATATGATGAAACGCACAGAGATGATAAAAATACACAAAATATAAAAGTAAACAGAAAAGAAATTTAAAATTAGAAATGACATTATATAAAGAAAAACAAATACACAATTTATATGAGCGTCTGAAATTATATGGCCAGAGCGATATTTATCCGTTTCATATGCCGGGGCATAAGCGTAATCCTGAATTTCTGGATTTTGGACAGACGGTGAAGATGGATATTACAGAAATTGATGGTTTTGATAATATGCATCATGCCCAGGGCATCATTGACGAAGCGCAAAAGCGGGCGGCAGGACTTTATGGAGCTGATGAAACCTGGTTTCTGGTGAATGGCAGTTCATGTGGCTTAATTGCTGCAATTCTTGGAAGCTGTGAGAGTGGCGGAAGGATTTTGATGGCGCGTAATTGTCATAAATCCGTGTATAATGCCGTAGAGATGGGAAATTTACAGCCGGTTTATATTTATCCACAGCTCGTAAAACCACTTGGTATTTATGGCAGCGTCCAGCCAGAGCAGGTTGAAGAACTGCTTGAACGATATGCAGATATTCAGGCGGTAATTATTACTTCGCCAACATATGAAGGTATTGTATCCGATATTGCTGCAATTTCTGAGATAGTGCACCGGTATCATATACCACTCATTGTAGATGAAGCGCATGGTGCACATTTTGGGTTTTCAAAGGCATTTCCCCAGACTGCAGTACGATGTGGTGCAGATGTGGTTGTGCAGAGCGCACACAAGACATTGCCGTCATTGACGCAGACATCGCTGATTCATTTAAATGGTGATATTTGTCACCGGAAAAAAATCCGAAAATATTATGATTTTTTACAGACAACGAGCCCATCATATATTATGATGGCATCGTTAGACCATTGTATGATATTGTTAGAGCAAAACAGCTCACGATATTTTGACAAATATCAGCAAATGCTGACAGATTTTTTGAAAAAATGCAGAAAATTTAAGCATTTACATATCCTTGAAGCGTCAGATATGGCTCAAAATAATATTTTTGATTTTGATATGTCGAAAATTGTTATTTACAGTCAGTCAGTCTGTGCTTGTGGAAAATGGATTTATAGTATATTATTAAATAGGTATCATATTCAGTTAGAGATGGCGGCTAGAGATGATGCACTGGCAATGACAAGTTTTTGTGATACACAGGATGGATTTGACCGATTGTATATGGCACTTCTTGAGATAGACAGTATGTCTGAGTGGCAGACTGGTGCATTTGAGAAGTATGATATGCCTGATTCGATGAATTTTTCGGGAATTTGTCCGAAGGTATGTTGTGGAGAGGCGACAGAGATGCCTTTTGAGGCGGTCGATTATGAACAGTCCTGTGGCAGGTTGTCTGCTGAATATGCATATATATATCCACCGGGCGTGCCGTTTTTAGTGCCGGGAGAGCAGATTACAGAAACGCATCTTGAACTGATGCGCAGCTATAAGGCATCGGGGTTTGAGATTGAAGGACCGGAGGACGCAGCACTACAGAAGCTGAATGTGTTAAAGCGTTGAATGAACATTAAGCATTACTGCTTCACAGGCATTTTCTGAACTGAAAAATTCGTGTGATAAAGATATTTGAAGACAAAACTTTTATTATCGTCAATGATAGGCATAAAGGATATTATAAAAACGAAAGTGTGGGAATTATGGCAAAACTTTTTTGTATGATGGGTAAAAGTGCATCCGGCAAGGATACAATTTATAAAAGATTAATCAGTGATGCTTCACTGGGACTTCATACGGTAATTCCTTACACGACCCGACCTATCCGTTCAGGGGAGGCAGAGGGTGTCGAATATTGGTTTGTGAATGAAGCACAGTTTGCCGACTATAAGGCAGCCGGAAAGATTATTGAAGACCGTGTGTATCAGACGATATATGGTCCATGGCGATATTTTATGGTGGACGATGGTCAGATTGATTTTTCAAAAGGTCATTTTATTGTTATTGGCACACTTGAGTCTTACAACATGATACGGGCGTATTATGGCGATGACAGAGTTGTACCGATTTATATAGATGTGGAGGATGGTTTAAGACTGTCCAGGGCATTAGAGCGGGAACGGCAGCAGAATCAGCCGAAATATGCTGAATTGTGTCGGCGTTTCCTTGCAGACTGCGATGATTTTTCTGAAGAAAAATTAAAAAGCAGTGGCATCAGTCAGATATTTGAGAATGATGAACTGGAGGCATGTATTGCGCATGTCAAAGCAGCGATTCAGTCTTATGTTTAAATTGTTACTTGAGGAGGAAGCAGGTCTATGGCAACATTTAAGGATGTAATAGGGCATGAACAGATTATTGAGCATTTAAGCTCTGCGTTAAAGAATGGAAAGATATCCCATGCGTATATATTCAATGGTGACGATGGCGCAGGTAAATCCATGATTGCCGGTATATTTGCGAAAGCATTGGAGTGCGAAGCCGGTTATGGTGATGCGTGTGATATGTGTCATTCCTGTCATCAGGCGGATTCTGGTAATCAACCGGATATACGTTGGGTGCAGCACAGCAAGCCTAATTCGATTGGTGTTGAAGATATCCGAACTCAGGTGAATGGGGATATGGCGATTAAGCCATACAGCAGTAAGTATAAGATTTATATTATTGATGATGCACAGAAGCTGACTGTGGAAGCTCAGAATGCCCTGCTTAAGACGATTGAGGAACCGCCTGCTTATGGTATAGTGATGCTTTTGACGAATAGTCTGGAGGCACTTTTGCCGACAATTCGTTCCAGATGTATCACGTTGAATCTGAAAGCCGTTGCGTTTGAGGATATTCAGGCATATCTGATGCGCAAGTATGAAATTCCTGATTATAAAGCGCGTGTATGTGCAGCTTTTGCACAGGGTAGCATCGGCAAAGCGATTCGTATGGCAACTTCTCCGGACTTTAATGAGCTTCAGGAGGATTTGCTGCGTATATTAAAGCATGTCGATGACATGGAAGTTTATGAGATTATGGATGCGGTGAAGAACCTGTCCGAGCATAAAGTGAAAGCAGATATTTATGATATTATTGATATGATGAGCGTATGGTATAGAGATGTACTTATGCTTAAGATTACAAAGGATATGAATCTGCTTGTATATCGAGAGGAATACAGAGCATTGAACGAACGCGCCAAGAAGTCTTCTTTTGACGGTCTGGATACGATTATCCAGGGATTTGAAAAGGCCAAAGTAAGACTGAGAGCAAATGTCAACTTTGATGTGGCGGTGGAATTGATGCTGTTGACAATAAAGGAGAACTAGAATGGTAAATGTAATTGGTGTCCGTTTCAGACGGGCTGGAAAGATATATTATTTTGACCCATTGGATTATGATATTGAAGTAGGACAGAATGTGATTGTAGAAACAGCTAGAGGTGTTGAATACGGTCATGTGCTGATTGGAAAACGTTCTGTAGAGGATACATCTGTTGTTCAGCCGTTAAAAGCTGTCATCCGTGTGGCAACACCTGAGGATGATGAGATTGCAGAGAAGAATAAAGAGAAAGAAAAAGAAGCTTTTAAGATTTGTGTGGAAAAGATTGCCAAACATCAGCTTCAGATGAAGTTAATTGACGTAGAATACACATTTGACAACAATAAAGTCCTGTTTTACTTCACTGCGGATGGACGAATTGACTTCCGTGAGCTTGTTAAGGATCTTGCAAGTGTATTTAAGACACGTATTGAGTTGAGACAGATTGGTGTTCGCGATGAAACCAAGTTAAGAGGTGGTGTTGGTATTTGCGGCAGATGTCTGTGTTGTCATTCGCATCTGTCTGAGTTTGTACCGGTATCTATTAAGATGGCAAAGGAACAGAATCTGTCATTGAATCCGACAAAAATTTCAGGTGTATGCGGTCGTCTGATGTGTTGTCTGAAGAATGAATATGAAACTTATGAATACTTAAACAGCAGATTGCCAAATGTCGGTGATAATGTAACGACAGATGATGGTTATCGTGGTGAAGTTTCAAATGTGAATGTGCTTCGTCAGTTAGTGAAGGTTATTATCACTGAAGAAAGTGGTGAGAAGGATATTCGTGAGTATAAAGTGAAGCAGTTGAAGTTCAAGCCAAGACGCCGTAACAATAAAGAACATTTGAATATTTCAGCGGAAGAGATGCGTGAACTTTCCAAATTGGAAAAGGATAATGGTTCTTCTGTATTTTAAGTCAGTGATTAAGTTAATGAATTTTGAGTAAATAAGTGTTACGAAGAAAATAACAGGTTACTGTTCACAGGTAGAAATTTCCTGAACTGAAAATTCGTATGATACAGTAGTGATAAAAATAAGTTAAAGCCAAAGGATGAATACAAGTACAGGGATTTATTCTTTGGCTTGCTTTGTATATTTGGAGAAAGATATAAAGAATATGGATGTTGAATTAAAAGCGTTTGAGCGTGTAGATGATTTGGAGAGAAATGGTTATCATATCATTCAGAGTCCCAATAAATTTTGTTTTGGTATGGATGCGGTGTTGCTTTCAGGTTTCGCCAAAGCGTATAAGAAGGAAAAAGTAATTGACCTTGGTACAGGTACAGGGATTATCCCGATTTTGATGAGTGCCAAGACTCAGGGAAAGCATTTTACAGGACTTGAGATTCAGGCGGAAAGTGCAGATATGGCAAGACGCAGTGTGGTTTTGAATAATCTTGAGGAGAAAATTGATATTGTCGAGGGCGATATATGTCAGGCCTCTCATATATTTGGTAAAGGACAATTTCAAGTGGTGACGAGCAATCCGCCGTATATGACAGATATGCATGGCCTGAAGAATCCTGAGGCGCCTAAAGCTATTGCAAGACATGAGGTGCTGTGCACATTAGAGGATGTTGTCAGAGAAGCAGCTGCGCTTTTAGAGCCAGGCGGTCGTTTCTATATGGTGCATCGGCCATTTCGACTGGTTGAGATATTTTCGATGATGACAAAATACAAGTTAGAGCCAAAACGCATGAAGATGGTACATCCGTATGTAGACCGTGAGCCCAATATGGTGCTGATTGAGGCAGTCAAAGGTGCAAAATCACGTATTACAGTGGAAGCACCTTTAATCGTCTTTGAAGCACCGGGCGTGTATTCACCGGAAATTACAGAGATTTATGGATATTAAAACAAAAACAGACTAAAGATAACCCCGGAAATATACCTGATATAAAAATTAAGTAGAATTTCCGGGGTTTAGTAAATATGCCAATGAGTCTATAAAAAATATGGTTTGTGGCAACTGGGAATATATGAGTTATCGTGTAGATTTGGCAGCATCATACTCAGACTTTAATATGCCATAGACACATATATCACAAATGTCCTGATTATTTTTGTCGGCAGCGCGGAGTGTGCCTTCATAGGTCATGCCGCATTTTGCCATAACTTTACCGGAATTTGGATTGTTCACATCATGTCTTGCCTGAATGCGATTTGCACCGAGTTTTTCAAAGCAGAATGGGATGACTGCAGCTAAGGCTTCGGAAGTGATACCCTGATGCCACCAGTTTTGTCCGATGCAGTAACCGATTTCGACCATGTCTATATCTTCGTTTGTATGAACAATGCTGATGCTGCCGATGGCTTCGTTGATATCTTTTAAGACAATAGCCCACTGGTAGTAATCCGGTTTGGCATAATTGCTTACCCAGTCTGTCAGCAGCATTTTAGTGGTGTCTGCGCTTGTGTGGGTTGGCCATGTCAGAAATCTGGTGACTGTATCGTTGGATGCCCAGTTCTTGTACATCGCAGGGGTATCATCCACTGTAAAAGGTCTTAGTATTAATCGTTTGGTTTCTAATGTTTGAGTTCCTGAATGTTTTAACATATGTGCCTCCTGTGATAATGTTTTAACTCATTTGTGAGTTGATTGTTTTATTCGAGATACCCTGGGAATAAGAAGACAAGACTTCCGGGAAAGATTGATCTTTGGTAAAGAGGAATGTCGTATTTTCTAATTTTGAGGGTATTCGAATAGTTCGTTACTTCGTGCATACAGAGATATGCCTATGAAAGAGTTAGGCAAGAGTATAGCACTTGGCATCATTTAATGCAAGTATAAAATGAGTGAAAATTGCAGAAATTTAGGAAGAATTGTGTGGCAATTTATATACATTAATTAATATACATTAATTAATGTATGCGGTAATTTATTTTTGATATTTACATTAAAGAAAAAGGCAATGCCCGATATTTGGTTCTTTCTGAACTTTGGGTATATCAAGAAAAAAGCAGGTATGAAAAATATCTGCTTTTTCTATAAATATCTA
>CAKRHR010000032.1 GCA_934339005.1 uncultured Catenibacillus sp.
GCTCGGGAGTTTGCTGCTCTCCGCCTGTCTTAGCCCATGTGTCAGGGTTATGGCAATACTGGCAGCGCATATGACATCCTTTTAAAAAGATGATATAACGTACGCCAGGACCGTCTGCCGCTCCAAAACTCTCTATAGAGTGTATATTTCCAATGATATTTTTTTTGTTATTTTCTGCCATTTCTATCATACTTTCTTAAATTTGTTTATATTTTTTGCTCTGCAATCTTTTTTTAAAATGTCATAGAGTTAAAGTCAAATAAAACCAGTTCATTATATTTTTAGCATAAAATCAGCAAAATATGTTACTTCTATTTATTTATATTCTACAAATATATTCTACAAAACTTCCGAATCAAAGAAATTTATTTGTGAGCAATAATAATTTCCACTTATAATACAAGATGCCTGCAAATCATATGCAGACATCCTGTAATTATTTTATATAAGTTTTTACTTTAATTCTGGCATCATACCATGAATTATTCCACAACAATGTTGAAATTTATTCCAATATTACATATGTTCGTGGCAGGTTCTTGCGATAACATCCATCTGCTGTTCTCTTGTCAGGTCGATGAATTTAACAGCATAACCGGATACACGGATTGTGAAGTTTGCATATTCTTCTTTTTCAGGATGTTCCATAGCATCAATGAGTTTTTCTTTGCCAAATACGTTGACATTTAAGTGATGTGCACCCTGGTCGAAGTATCCGTCAAGAATCTGAACAAGATTATCAACACGTTCGCTTTCTTCATTGCCAAGTGCGCCAGGGTTGATTGTCTGAGTATTTGAAATACCATCCAGTGCCCATTCATATGGCAGTTTTGTCAGAGAGTTTAATGAAGCAAGTAAACCATTCTGCTCTGCGCCGTAACTTGGGTTAGCACCTGGTGATAATGGTTCACCCTGTTTACGTCCGTCAGGCATAGAACCTGTAGCTTTACCGTAAACAACGTTTGATGTAATTGTCAGGATTGATGTTGTCGGTACTGAACGACGGTATGTGTGGTGACGTTTGATCTTATCCATAAATGTACCAAGAAGCCATACACCGATTTCATCTGCTCTGTCATCATCGTTACCGTATCTTGGGAAGTCACCTTCGATTTCATAATCTTTAGCAATACCATTTTCATCACGGATCACTTTAACTTTTGCATATTTGATCGCTGAAAGTGAGTCAATGACATGTGAGAAGCCTGCGATACCTGTTGCAAATGTTCTTTCAAGGTTTGTGTCCATCAATGAAAGCTCTGCAGCTTCATAATAATATTTATCATGCATATACTGAATCAGGTTCAGTGTGTTTACATATAAATCTGCCAGCCATTCAAGCATATCATCGTAACGTTCCATTACTTCATCATAATCAAGATATTCAGATGTGATTGGACGGTATTTAGGGCCAACCTGGTCACCTGTCTTTTCATCAATACCACCGTTGATTGCATAAAGAAGGCATTTTGCAAGGTTTGCACGGGCACCGAAGAACTGCATCTCTTTACCTGTCTGTGTTGCAGATACACAGCAGCAGATTGCGTAATCATCGCCCCATACAGGCTTCATTACGTCATCATTTTCATACTGGATGGAGCTTGTATCTACAGAAATCTTAGCTGCGTATTTTTTGAAGTTTTCAGGCAGTTTTGAAGAATAAAGGACTGTCAGGTTTGGTTCCGGTGCTGGGCCCATATCTTCAAGTGTGTGTAAGAAACGGTAGTCTGTCTTTGTAACCATTGAACGACCGTCAACACCTGTACCTGCCACATCAACAGTTGCCCATACAGGGTCACCTGAGAATAACTGGTTGTAAGAAGGAATACGAGCGAATTTAACCATACGGAGCTTCATTGTGAAGTGGTCAACTAATTCCTGTACTTCTTTTTCTGTAATAATACCTTTTTCCAGATCTCTTTCAAAATAGATATCAAGGAATGTAGATACACGACCTACAGACATTGCAGCACCGTTCTGTGTCTTGATGGCTGCAAGATAACCAAAGTATAACCACTGAATAGCTTCTCTTGCATTCTGTGCCGGTTTTGAAATATCATAACCGTAAACTTTAGCCATTTCTTTCATACCTTTAAGTGCACGAATCTGTTCAGCGATTTCTTCACGAAGACGAATAACTTCACCTTTCATGCTGCCGCTGCCGCATTTTAATTTATCTTCCTCTTTCTTTTCAATCAGGAAATCAATACCATACAGAGCCACACGTCTGTAGTCACCTACGATACGGCCACGGCCATATGTATCAGGAAGACCTGTCATAATCTTGTTGTGACGAGCTTTGAGCATTTCCGGTGTGTATGCATCAAATACGGCTGTATTATGTGTTTTATGATATTTCGTAAAGATTTCCTTTAACAGTGGGTCAACTTCATAACCATATGTTTCGCATGCCTGTACAGCCATCTTGATACCACCATATGGCATAAATGCACGTTTTAATGGTTTATCTGTCTGAAGACCGACAACCTGTTCCAGATCTTTTAATGATTCATCGATATAACCAGGTCCATAAGCTGTCAAACCAGTAACAACCTTAGTTTCCATATCCAGGACGCCGCCCTTGGCACGTTCTTCTTTCTGAAGTTTCTGGAGTGCACCCCAAAGTTTATCTGTTGCTTCTGTAGGTTCTTCAAGAAATGTTTCATCACCATCATATGGTGTGTAGTTATCCTGAATAAACTGACGTACATTGATTTCCTCTTTCCAAAGACGACCTTCAAATCCGTCCCATTCTTTCATCTCTACCATGATGAATCCTCCTTGCATTTAATAAAAATTTGTGTTTTGCACATTGCATTGGGTAGCTAAAACTAAATTGAAGTTAGATAAAATGGTTAGTGTAATCTAACTACAGTCAGTATACATTGTTGTTATTTTTTTGTCAATTACCATTTTGAATGTTTTTATTTTGATACAAAACTTTCTTGACGAAATGATGCTTTGTGTTTTGCTAATCAATTTAATGATAAATTTTATCAAAACGCACTCTTATCATAATGGAAAATATACAAATATGCAAGTCATAAATTGTAAATTTGTAAGATGGTATATCTTCATTTTATAGATATTGTTGATTTTATAGATATTGTTGATTTTATAGATTAGTTTAAACATTCGGATGACTTATATTTTATTGAACCAAACTTAGAAATAACATTAAAACGCCACCAAACACTTTATCTTAGCTTTTATGCTAAAAATTATCATGTTTGACGGCGCTTTATTTTGCTATATGAATTAATTTAGTATGAAAATCAATTATTTGTTATAATTAACAATCTTTCCGAAGTCTGGTTTAAGGCTTGCACCACCAACAAGGCCACCATCGATGTCTGGTTTAGCAAATAATTCAGCAGCGTTGCCTGCATTTACAGAGCCGCCGTACTGGATACGGATAGCTTCTGCTGTTGCTTCATCATAAACTTCTTTGATGCATGCACGGATTGCAGCACAAACTTCTTCAGCCTGATCTGAAGTAGCTGTTTCACCTGTACCGATAGCCCAGATTGGTTCGTAAGCGATAACGGCTGTCTTAGCCTGATCTGCTGTAACATTCTGGAAAGCAATCTTAATCTGCATACGGATCCAGTCAAGGTAAATACCCTGTTTTCTCTGTGTCAGGGATTCACCACAGCAGATGATAGGTGTGATGCCATGTTCGAAAGCTTTTAATACTTTTTTATTAACTGTTTCATCTGTTTCAGCGAAGTATTCACGTCTTTCTGAATGACCAATAACGACATATTTAACACCAACGTCTGTCAGCATTGCAGGTGCGATTTCACCTGTGTATGCGCCTGATTCTTCATAAAACATATTTTCTGCACCGATGCAGATATTTGAACCTTTAGCAGCTTCCATACAAGGAATGATATCGATAGCTGGTACGCAGAATACGACATCAACGTCTTCGTTAGCTACTAATGGTTTTAATTCGTTTACTAAAGCAACTGCTTCACTTGGAGTTTTGTTCATTTTCCAGTTGCCTGCGATAATTTTCTTACGCATGATATAATCTCCTAACTAAAATTATTTATCGTTTGCTGCTGCAACGCCTGGAAGTTCTTTGCCTTCAAGGAATTCAAGAGAAGCGCCACCACCTGTGGAGATGTGTGTCATCTTATCACCAAATCCAAGCTGGTTTACAGCTGCGGCTGAATCACCACCACCGATGATTGTTGTAGCATCTGTTTCTGCAAGTGCTTTAGCTACTGCAATTGTACCTTTAGCAAGTGTAGGGTTTTCGAATACGCCCATAGGTCCGTTCCAAACAACTGTCTTAGCTGTCTTAACAGCTTCTGCGAAAAGTTCCTGTGTCTTAGGACCGATATCACAGCCTTCTTTATCTGCAGGAATATTATCAACAGAAACAACTTCAACATCGATTGGAGCATCGATAGGGTTAGGGAAGTCTCCAATGCAAACAACATCAAGAGGAAGAAGAAGTTTCTTACCAAGTTTTTCTGCTTTTTCAAGCATCTCTTTACAATAATCAATCTTAGAATCATCTACAAGTGACTTACCAACTTCTTTGCCAAGGGCTTTCTGGAATGTGTAAGCCATACCACCGCCGATAATAAGTGTATCACATTTTTCGAGGAGGTTTGAGATAACATTTAATTTATCAGCAACTTTAGCACCACCAAGAATAGCAACAAAAGGACGAACCGGATTTTCTACAGCATTGCCGAGGAAATCGATTTCTTTCTGCATCAGGTAACCAACAACTGCTGTATCAACGTACTGTGTTACACCAACGTTTGAACAATGTGCTCTGTGGGCTGTACCGAAAGCATCGTTTACAAATACGTCGCAAAGACTTGCAAGTTCTTTACTGAAAGCTTCGCCGTTCTTTGTTTCTTCTGCTCTGTAACGTGTATTTTCAAGAAGAATCACTTCACCATCTTTCATAGCTTCTACTGCTGCTTTGGCATTAGGGCCAACAACTTCAGGGTCTGCTGCAAATTTAACTTCCTGTCCAAGAAGTTCTGATAATCTTGCTGCAACTGGTGCAAGTGATAATTCTGGCTTTGGTTCACCCTTTGGTTTGCCAAGGTGAGAACAAAGAATCACTTTGCCACCATCAGCGATTAATTTTTTGATTGTAGGAAGTGCAGCTACAAGACGGTTTTCGTCTGTGATTTTGCCTTCTTTTAATGGAACATTGAAGTCACATCTAACGAGGACTCTCTGGCCTTTTACGTTGATATCATCAACAGATTTTTTGTTAAGCATAATATTTCCTCCAATATTACTTTTTTGACATTTATTTGCTCTGAAACTTATCGTTTCAAAGAATTCAATGAAAGGCTATATTGAAAATATCATTCTATATAGCAAAACAGGGCCCGGTCCAAAGACCGGACCCCTAAGGTCGTCATAAGACTTATGCTAATTCAGCAAAGTATTTGATTGTTCTAACCATCTGGCTTGTGTATGAGTTTTCGTTATCATACCATGAAACAACCTGAACTTCGTAAAGGTCATCTGAAATCTTAGATACCATTGTCTGTGTTGCATCGAATAATGAACCATATCTCATACCGATAACGTCTGAAGATACGATAGGATCTTCGTTGTAACCATAAGATTCTGAAGCTGCTGCTTTCATAGCTGCGTTGATACCTTCAACTGTAACGTCAGCACCTTTAACAACTGCTGTAAGGATTGTTGTTGAACCTGTTGGAACAGGAACACGCTGTGCAGAACCGATTAATTTGCCGTTAAGTTCTGGGATAACAAGACCGATAGCTTTAGCTGCACCTGTTGAGTTAGGAACGATGTTAGCTGCACCTGCTCTTGCTCTTCTTAAGTCACCTTTTCTGTGTGGTCCGTCAAGGATCATCTGGTCACCTGTGTAAGCATGGATAGTTGACATGATACCACTCTGGATTGGAGCATAGTCATTTAATGCTTTAGCCATAGGTGCAAGGCAGTTTGTTGTACAAGAAGCTGCAGAAATAATTGTATCTTCTGTTGTAAGAGTTTTTTCGTTAACGCTGTAAACGATTGTAGGAAGATCGTTACCTGCTGGAGCAGAAATAACAACTTTCTTAGCACCTGCATTGATATGAGCCTGTGCTTTTGCTTTTGATGTGTAGAAACCTGTACACTCAAGAACTACGTCAACACCGATTTCGCCCCAAGGAAGGTTATTAGCATCTGCTTCTTTGTAAATTGTAAGTGTCTTACCATCTACTGTGATTGTGTTTGCTTCGTCATCAGCTGATACTGTATGAAGGTTTTCACCAATCTTACCACAGTATCCACCCTGTGCTGTATCATATTTAAGAAGATCAGCTAACATGGAAGGTTTTGTTAAGTCGTTGATTGCAACAACATCATAACCTTCTGCACCAAACATCTGTCTGAATGCTAAACGTCCAATACGTCCAAAACCATTAATCGCTACTTTTACTGCCATTTTAATAGTTCCTCCTAAAAATTGTTATTGTAAAGTGTTAAGGCTAATTGCCCTTTGCTTTCTAATTGTTATCATACCCTCTTTTGGCATAAATTTCAAGTCAAAAATTTAACAAAAGAAATTTTCAACAATACGTGCATAATCTTATCACTTTCTTATTTATTTTTATGACATTTTCTGGTATTATGAATGTCATACATGTATATCTTATGTAATTTTCGTCATTTTATGTAATGACAATGAGTTTATCAATAAAAGATATATTTGATTTGTTGTTCCAAAATTACGAAAACAGAATAAGTTTTACGTAATTCGATAATTTACTTAAAAATCAAATCGAAAGGATGATTTTTATTATGATATATGCAGACTGTCATATGCATTCCCACTATTCAGCAGACTCTTCTGCTTCGATGATATCAATGATAGAGTCCGCACTGTGCAAAGGATTAAAGATAATTTGTTTTACAGAGCATATGGATTATGATTATCCACCGGAAGTCATTGATGGAGAACTTTGCCATTTTGAAGTAGATATGCCGGCTTACCGAAAGGAATTATTTGAATTAAAGAATCGATATAAATCCCAAATAGAGATTTTATATGGTATTGAGCTTGGTCTGATGCCTTATCTTGCGCCACGATATCAGGATTTTGTGTCAAAATATGATTTTGATTACATCATCGGCTCATCCCATCTTGTTAATGGACAGGACCCTTACTACCCTGAATATTTTCAAAATCGTACTGAGGCTCAGGGTTACAGGGATTATTTTGAAACCATTCCGCAAAATCTGGCTGCTTTTAAGGATTTTGACAGCTACGGTCATATCGATTATGTCGTGCGCTATGGTCCAAACCGCAACGAAGATTACACTTATGAGAAATATCATGATATTCTTGATACGATTTTAAAGGGGTTGATTGATGCCGGCAAAGCGCTTGAGGTCAATACCGGCGGTTATAAAAAAGGACTTGGGCAGCCACATCCACAGACGGATGTATTAAAACGATATAAAGAGCTTGGTGGTGAGTTAATTACATTTGGTGCCGATGCTCATGGACCGGAACATATCGCCGATGGTTTTGCACAGGCTGAAGAAATCTTAAAAGACATTGGATTTAAATATTATGCTGTGTATAAGCAACGCAAGCCTGTGATGTATAAATTATAAAATAAAAGGCATCAGATTCAAATTTAAAAAGAATCCGATGCCTTTGCTTTGTTCCAGCTATATCATCTCACAAATATCCTCACGATAAATTTTTCTTGCATAAATGCCAATCACCACACTGATAATTCCAATGACGAGTTCTGCTGCAATAACCGGAAAAGTGCTGCCTGCGATAACTGATACAAAATCCACCACAAGATGAATTAAAAATGCAGTGATAAAGAATGTAGGCTTACTATCTTTGACCGCTTTATATACGATAATTGACAGACTTATCTGTACAATTATGGCAAAAATACGTTCCACGCCGCCCATAAAAAACTGGTATGGTGCCATCGTCCACAATCCGGACAAACTTGAAATTGTTTTCTGCTGCTGTTCGACTGTCATATCCTGCAACAACTGTTCAAATGTGCCATTTTGAATCATCATACTTACAGTAATATTATTCACATAAGTCATTGCTGTGACTACAAGTGCTTCAAAGCCGGAATATCCGGCACCAAACATCAACGCATTGTATTTGTCCAGACGATTTTTCATGACATATTTCATCGCCAGAAAACGTCCGACTTCTTCAAATAACGCTGCGGTAAATCCAGCGTAAAAGGCATACATGCCAAGATTTTGCTGAATTGCGGTACCAAATGAAGTTTTAAGCACAATCGTATGCACAAGCTGCTCCAGACCGAGTACAAAAATCAGAAAAATGAGCCAGGCAATAAAGTAGCTGGACACCTTTGCTTTTGTTCTTCTCCAGATAATATAGCACAATGCAAATGGTAAAAGAACACACAGTGCCAGTGTAAAATACATACCGGCAAGACTTGCCGCCGGGACTAATTGATAATCCATAATTTTCCTCCGCAATTGATATTAGATAATAGTTCTTAATTTAATCATACATTGACAATTTGTAGGATTTATGCAAATTGCGTATTGATTAAATTAAAAAACGTCATAGCATATCATATCGCATATACTATGACGTTTCAAGTTTATTTTATTATGCCGGACTATAATAATTTATTGAAACTTCAAAGCAAGTTACATACGTATTATTTTGAAGTTTCCGGTGTATCTGCTTCTGTCAGAGAGAAGGCGATATTTGTCGCATGATCAGATACACGTTCAAGGCCTGAGATAATCTCAGACATATAAAGTCCTGACTGTGCACTGCACTTACCTTCATTCAGACGACGGATATGCTTTTTCTGAAGCTGCCGTTCAAGTAAATCGATATGATCTTCAATATCACTGACATCCTTCATATGTTCCATATTACCTGTTACAAACATATTGACAGAATACTGCAGGATTTGATTGACTTCATCCAGCATGCCATTAACTTCTGCCATACTCTTATCCGAAAATTCGATATTATTTTCAATACACTGTGGAATCATATCAACAATATTTTCCGCATGATCACCAATACGCTCTATATCATTGACCACATGAAAATATGCTGCGATTCGGTTCGCATCACCAAGCGGTAATGCATTCTGATTAATGCGTACAAGATAATCACTAATCTCCTCATTTAAGAAATCAATATATTCTTCCGTATGATAAACTTCTTTACTACGCTCAATATCCTTTGTAAATACGCATTGCATTGCAAGGTTCAGATTATTCATAGCCATATTTGCCATACGTTCCATCTCTTCGATTGCAAAATAAATTGCAACGGATGGGTCTGGAAGTTTATGCTGGCCGATGAACTGAAGTTTGAAAGAATGTGAGTTATTATCCTCTGCTACAGCATCTTCACCAGGCACTAAAACATAAGTTAATTTAACAATATATTTCATGAATGGATAGAATACAATTACCTGGAATACCTTGAAGGTGAAATGCGCAATGGCAATATTTCGTCCAAGAGCCGCTGAATCTGTCGAACCGGCACTGCCACTGATAAAGTAAATAATATCTTTGATGACTTCACGTACCGGTGGAATAATCAGCAGCACAAACATAAGTATCGTACCGAAGATATTAAACAATAAATGAATCAACGCTGCTCTCTTTGCATTCTTGCTGCCATTTAATGATGTCAGTACAGCAGATGTACAGGCGCCGATATTACATCCAAGAATGACAAACATACATAAATCCAGATTGACAAGTCCCTGTGAAGCCATAACAACAAGGATACTGACTGTAACAGATGAACTCTGGACAACGGACGTAATGACAAGTCCCAAAAGAATGCCAAGGATTGGATTTGTAAACTTCGCCATGAAATCAATAAATGAAGGAATTTCACGAAGCGCTGCCATGGAATCAGACATAATACTGATACCAAAGAATAAAAGACCAAAACCTAAAACAATCTCACCGGATTTTTTGATAATCGCTTTTTTCATAAAAGCAATCATAAATACACCGATAAAAATAAATACAGGTGCAATCGTACTCAACTTAAATGCAACAAGCAATGCTGTTACTGTCGTACCGATATTGGCACCAAGGATAATGCCACAGGCTTCTGTTAATTTCATCAGGCCGGCATTGACAAAGCTCACGACCATCACTGTGGCTGCACTGGAGGATTGAATCACTGCTGTAAAAAACAAACCAACTACAAGACCTGTAAACTGGTTCTTCGTAAATGCAGCTAAAATAGACCTTAATTTGTTACCGGCAACTTTTTCGATACCATGACTCATCTGGTTCATGCCGTAAACGAACAGGCCAAGCCCTCCAAGTAAAGATAATATGATTTCCATATTTATAATCCTCCTATGTTTGGCAATGTTTAAAGTCGAATTTTGTCGGCTCAAACTCGTAACCAAAATCCATTATATCAGATTATTGTAAAATCTGCTATATATTTCTTTACTTTGTAATGTTTTTGTATGTTATGTTTACATCGTATTTACAAAATACACTTTTTTTCATCGAAAATTCATGAAATTTATAAACCCCACAATATTTTATACTGTGGGGTAACTGGTTGAATTAACAAATACTTTGTGAAATTGTTTATAAGAGTCACTGCATTGAATAATCATCAACATCATTTTTTATAAACTGTTGTATATTGCACATCATCACTGGTATACACATCCGTCAGATCCAGATTAGAATCATTGTAGATAAGCTGATGTCCATCAAAATAAATGGTATAAATATCCTCAGAACTCATATCTGACAAATTGCTGCCTGTCCATGTATCCGCAATATAATCCGGAAGCATCTGCAGTAAAATTTCTGCGCATCCCGCAGAACCGCTGTAAGATACAAGATTATTAATAGCGCTCTTGCATGTACCATCACTCACGCTTAAATAAGACGTGCGGATATCGCCGTTTTGATATTCATAATAATATCGCGAATCGGATTGATTCATCTGATAATTTCTCAGATAAACGATGCTGATTGGCTGAGTGTAATTCATAACCGCCGCAGGATAGATTGTATTACCCTCACGATTGTAAAGATTAAAACCATAAGACACACTGCCACTGTTATCGAGGTTCCTTACAAAACCATCAAAGCTTGAAAGGTGCCCCAATGTGTAGCCATTTTCAATCAGTGTATCTGCCAGATAGTCTATAATGAAAGCATTTTTCATCCAGTAAAAATCAATATATTTAGAGATAAAGTTTTCTTTGGCATAAGCCAGATAATCCTCAGATATATTTAATCTCACCTGATTGTTACCAAGCAGTTCAATATTGATTGCAGACGTATCCTGTGCATAAGCTGCCATCTGTGCATATTCTTCTTTCACTTTATCACTGATATATGGGTCATAGGATATAGTTTCGGAGTCATCCTGACAGTAAAACAAATTATCATACATCTCATAGACCGGACCAAGATAAATATTTCTGTTTTGATACTGGTTTAGCTGTTCAAATGCCCTATACAATACAGCATCGACTGTTAATACTTCATTTGGATGAGTATTGATGGAATAAATATTACACATATCATCAAATGCGGTATCACTGTTAAATAATCGCCATGCCTTTACTGTTGCATCTGAATACAATGATACAATCGCTTTATTTTCTGCTGAGGCAGACACGCCGCTTACGCCAATATTATACTGAAATACAAAATCATCGCTGCAATTAATTTCAGAGGATGCCAAAGCTTCAATGCGACGCCATCCTTTATCACCATTAAAATAATTGATGACTGCATAGGCGAATGCAACACATGCCAGTGCAATTAAAGCAATAACGATCGTCAGACGCCATTTGACATGATTTTCTGAAAGTTCAACTTTTGTTACCGGTTTGACCGGCGGATGTTTTCTCTCTTTTGCTGTGCGTTTCATAGATTCTCCTTCAAAAACATACTGCCATCCAAGGTACAACCCTCAGATGGCAGTAAAGATATATGTTTATTCACCCGGATAAACACATCTGATACCATTCGACACCAGACTAGACTAACGTCAATAGCAATAATATAATAAACAGAACAATAATTACACCAAGAACGACAAATCCGGCAATTGCGCCCTTCTTACAGGACTTATAATTGCGAATATAATTATGTTTTTTGAAAATCATTGCTGCAATAATACCAAATACCGGCAGGAAGAAGGATAACAATGCATACCAGAACTTACCGGTATCATGTACAGGTGCTGCCAAAAATTCTGCTTCAGTTTTAGAAAAATCTTCTTCAGCATGAGTTTCTTCTTTAGCACCTTCTTCTCTGATCGTAATGGATTTAATCGGTTCGCCCTTCTCACGAAGCGCTTTGTATTCTTCGATTTCTTTCTTATTACCATATACCCAGTGATCATGACCGATGCAGACAAACTCAGGTTTATCTTCACTATAATCATGAATAGATGGGTCATAAGTATATAATACTTTGTTCTTTTCCAGCTTAGGATCCGGAATAGGAATCGCTGAAATCAAAGAGTGTGTATATGGATGCAGAGGGAAGTTAAATAACTCTTCTGCTTCTGCAACTTCGACAATATTACCTTTGTAAATAACACCGATTCTATCTGAAATAAAACGTACGATAGATAAATCATGTGCGATAAACAGATAAGTAACTTCTTTTTCCTTCTGGAATTTTTTCAAAAGGTTAAGCACCTGCGCACGGATAGATACATCCAACGCAGAAATTGGTTCATCGGCTACAACAAGTTCAGGTTCCATAACCATCGCACGGGCAAGACCTATACGCTGACGCTGGCCACCGGAAAACTCATGAGGATAACGTGTCAGATGTTCAGGAAGCAGACCAACTTCATTAATCATGTTTTCAACTTTCTGAACACGATCTTTTTCATCTTTATACAGATGAAAATTGTAAAGGCCTTCTGATACGATATAATCAACAGTAGCACGTTCATTTAACGATGCCGCAGGATCCTGGAAAACCATCTGAATGTTTCGGATAACTTCACGATCCAGGGAATGTGGTATCTTGCCGGAAATCTTTACACCTTTGTAGAGAATCTCGCCGGCTGAACAAGGGTTGACACGGATGACCGCACGACCGATCGTTGTTTTACCTGAACCGGATTCACCAACAAGTGAAAAAGTTTCACCTTTGTAAATATCAAAAGAAGCATTCTTTACAGCTTTAACTGCGCTGTCACCCTTACCGAAAGTGATGTCAATATTTTTTATCTGAAGCAGAATTTCTCTGCCATTTTCATCTATAGGACCGTGTTCCGGTAAATGGGCTGCATGAACTTCATTATTTAAATTTTCTTCTTTCTTAGACATGACTTGCCCTCCTATATGTTAAATGCATCAATCAATTTCTGATGGATGTTTTGAATAGCTTCTGGTTTCTCAATTTTTGGTGCACTTGGATGTAACAACCATGTCTTAGCATAGTGTGTATCTGTAACTTTAAACATCGGTGGTTCTTCAAGTGTATCAATCTTTAAGCAATATGGATTACGTGGTGCAAATGCATCACCAATAATGTTGTTATACAGTGATGGAGGTGTACCTGTAATCGAATACAGCGTTGTGTTTCTCTGAGCGAGCTGAGGCAATGATGACAATAATGCCCATGTATAAGGATGTCTTGGATCCTCGAACAACTCGTCAACACTTGCAAGCTCAATAATCTGTCCGGCATACATAACTGCAACACGGTCAGCGATATTGGCAACAACACCAAGGTCATGTGTAATGAACACGATTGTGTAGCCAAATTCCTTCTGAAGATCTTTTAACAGATTCAGAATCTGAGCCTGAATTGTAACATCAAGTGCTGTTGTCGGTTCATCACAAATCAGAATCTTTGGCTGGCAGGACAGAGCGATCGCAATAACGATACGCTGACGCATACCACCGGAATACTGGAATGGATAATCATCAAAACGGGCTTCAGCATTTGGAATACCTACTTTGTGCATCAAATCCAGTGCTCTCTTTCTGGCATCAGATTCTGAACACTTCTGGTGTTTTAAAATGATAGACGTAATCTGCTTTCCAATTGTAATAATCGGGTTCAGAGAAGTCATTGGATCCTGGAATACAGTTGCAATCTTCTTGCCACGGATCTGAGCCCAGTCTTTGTAATATTTAACATTGGCAAGATTCAGACGGCAGACACCATGCATCTGTTCTTCTGTTTCGTCAAGATAACGTACACGGAAAGCGACTTCATCAAAAACATGATTTTTAACAGCTTCATCATCTAAATCCACACCAAGCTGCATAGCTTTTTTCAGAGATTTAAGTAATCCCCTGATAAGTGACATACGATGTGTATAATCATAACGACCAACAGAAAGATAAATTTCCTTGGCAAGAATCAGATTTCTGTCAATCTGATTCTGTGAAACTTCACCGGAAGTTTCTTTTGTATAACGTTCTTTTAACGCTGCCATCTTCTGATCATAAGCCTGATTATATGCTGTATCGTTTTTTACAGTCTGTGTATGTGCTTTAATCTTTTCATCGTTTGCTTTTTTCAACTCTTTAATCTGTTTGTCAAGTGCATTAATTTTTTCAGCAGTCTTTTTAACTTCTGCTTTTTCTTTAGAAGAATCCAGAGTCTGCTTATAGTTAAATGCACTTGTACGTTCAACAGTCAGTGCCTTAAGTGTATCATCAAACTCTTTCTGCTCTGCTTCACTCAAAGTTGCTCTGTGACGTTTTTCAGATTCAAGTTCAAGCATTTCTTTATATGTTGCAGCACCTGCTTCAAGCTTGGAATATTCATTCAATTTGCGGTGTGCATTTTCAATAACAGATTTTGCCCTGCCTTTTAAAGATACGACTGTATCTGATAAATCATCATCATCGAAAATAATCTGACCTTCGCTGATAAAACCATTACTGTCAAGCATACCTGCAAATGTCTTTGTAAATACAGATTTACCTGAACCGGATTCACCTACGATAGCAATAGATTCATTTTCATAAATATCCAGTGAAATACCACGGATTGCAGTAAGTATACGACCACGCACACGGAATTTCACATGGAGATCATCAATTGATAATAAAACTTTCTTATCTTCCACGATTACTCCTCCTACATGTGTGTTCTAGGGTCAGATGCATCACCGAGGTTCTGACCGACAACGTATAATACTACAGTAATAATAGAGGCAACTACAACCGGACTCCAGAATTCAAAGCCCCAACCAGGTGTTACCATCGCACTCTCCGCTTCATAGATCAGACGTCCAAGGGACATATCTGACATACCCATACCGATATAGGCAAGGAATACTTCATAAGAAATATATGAAGGAATTTCTGTTGCCAGCAATGTCACGATAACGGATGTCATAAACGGCAGAATATTTTTCATGGCAATTCGAATCGTTGAAGTTCCAAGACATTTGGATGCAAGGTTGTATTCACGGTCACGGATAATAATAACCTGTGTACGGATAAAGAATGCAATTGCAAGCCATCCGGTAATAGTAAGAGCAAATACCATTGTCCAGAAGCTTGAACCAAACAACATTACCATAACGGAAATTAACAAAATGTATGGAATATTATAAAGAATATTATAAACTTCCATCATAAATGCATCAACTTTTTTGGAGAAGCCCCATAATGCACCAACCACAACACCGACAGTCATATTGATGGCTGCACAGACAAGTGACAGTGTTACAGAAATTCTTGAACCAAACCAGATAGCATCAAATGTAGACTGACCTGCTGCACCTGCACCAAGAATCCAGTGAATATTAAATCCAAACTGACTTAAAGCTTTGGATGGTGATAAATGTTTTGCTGTTGCATTTAAAAGATTACCATACTTATCATACTCTACAAACAAAGGATAGATATACGTAAATAAAAGAAGTACACCTAATACAGACAGTATGATAATATTAATTTTTTTCTTAAAAAACACGCGGAACACAGATTGCCAATAAGAATATCTAGGCGCAGTGATTTTTTCAGATTCCAAATCACTGTGATCAATTCTGCTGAACAATTCTGTGTCGGACATGCCATATTTTTCAAAATTAGAATTCATATGCATTACCTGTCTTTCGTAGAGAATGAAATTCGAGGGTCAACCATTGACATCAGGACATCACCTAAAATAATGGATACGACCGTCAAAACTGCGTAGAACAATGTAAGACCGATAATAACACCATTATCGTACTTATTGATTGCTTCTGTTAATAAGTTACCGGCACCAGGAACAACATAAACTCGCTCTGTAATGATCGCACCGACAAGTGCACCAAGAACGCTCGCTGGAATACCTTGAATAATAGGAATAGATGCATTTTTCAAAATATGTTTTCTGAAAATTTCGCTTTCAGTTAAACCGCCGGAACGGGCAAATTTAACGTAATCAGCATTCATCTGGTCAATCATATATCGGCGAATCCACTTCATCAGATTTGCAATCTGTGGAAGTGCCAAAGAAATAATAGGTAAAATAAACATGAGTTTATTTGTAGATTCCATATCGAATGTTGTTGGCAAACCAATCTTTCCACCGATGGCTTTGAACAAGAAAATATATGCCAGTGATGGAACAGCAATAATAAATACTATATAGATTGTACCAATTTTATCAATAATTCTATCTTTCTTTCTGGCCATTAAAATACCAAGAGGGATACCAAGCAGATAAGCCATTGCTACTGCAATAATACCAATAACGAAAGAATATCCTATCTTAGACATACCGCCTTTAACAGTACTTACATTTGTGTAGTGGTCTGTAAATCTGTCTGTGTAAACCATACTGGAATCAAGGGAATCCTTCATGTAAGTTGCTGTATGCAGGTCATCTGCACTATCCTCTGTCAGACCCGTTGGATACGTAATGGTTGAGCGAACATAAGAACCCTGTGATTGAGTCATCGTCGTAAATACATCAATACCTTCATTAACAGAATATGATGTACCGAGATTTAATGTTGCAATATTCTGATGAATAAATGGAAATTTTGAATCCATATATAACAGATATTTGTGAGTTGTACCATTACCCAGGATTGCAGGTGAAAACTTCTCTCCACCGTACATTGGGTCATATAATGTAAAAGTAAGACCTCTTTTTCCTACTTCTTCGTCTTCAACACTATGAATATTATCAATTGTTATCAGACTTTTTGCATAACTCCATAATCTGGATGTTAAAGGAATATCTTTATATGCAAAAAGCTGCTGCTGACCACCATTTGCGTATTTCTTTCCGCCCATCATAACAGCATCAAGACGTTGAACTGTATAACCTTTTGATTTGTAATAAGTTGTGAATTTTTCAACATATTCTTTGGCTAAATCAGTATCTTTATCTGGCGTACGGCCAAAGGCCACTGCAGCTGATCTGGTTTCTTCATCAATCTCACCTTTATTTGTGAGTTCAAGTAAATAATCTGCGTATGTTACATAATCAAGATAGCCGTATTCTTCCCACTTTGTATATTTATATGTTACCTTCTGGTTGTTACTTTGGTGTGTATAAGATGAGTCTTTTGCGAAAATCAGGTTACGATCCAATAGTGTATAAATCATGACCATGACCAGTGCAACTACGATCGCCACCGAGACTATGCCGTGCAGTATTCTTTTAATTAAATATTTTGTCATATATCATCACTCATTTTTGGCATATTTTTATAATACAGGAGAACGGGAGTTAGCACCGCCCTCCTGTATAATTTTAGTTTTTATAGATTGAATAATACTATAAAATATTAGTAGATACCAAGACTCTTAACAACATAGCCTTCATAGTCTGGAAGGAATGTATCAAGGTAAGACTGTGGATCACCGTAGTCAGGACCCCATCCTGATAAATCATAAATATCATAGTTTTCTTCATAACCATAACTTGTAAAGTAGCCGGCATACTGCCATTTATCTGTATCTACACAGTCAAGAAGGTTAACGATAACTTTCTTACCAAGAGATTCTTCGATAGACTGTTTGTAAGCATTTGCTTTGTTTGCATATACTTCTGCTGTTGATGGATATGGAAGGTCAAGATAAATAGGATTATCTTCATCAATTGTTACACCCTGTGCTGAAAGTTCTTCGATTGCTTTGTCAAGTTCTTCTACGGCATTTTCAGGGTTATACCAGCCATCAAAACCATCACTTGTATTATTTTCTGCATCCCAGACTTTAATCTTAACACCATCAGCATCAATCTGATCCTGCATGATCTCACCATAGAATGTACCGGCTGGATATGTCTTGGATTCACCGTTCATATCAAGTGTAACTTCTTCATCAAGTGAAACAAAGTTACCTGGTGTGTATGAGTTTCTTAAAGAAAGAAGCTTAAGTTCTTCACCAGTCTGCTGAGCGTTATACGCACCTCTGTCTGTAGCAAATGAAATTGCACGTCTGAAATGTACATTGTTCATAGCAGCTTTTGTTCGTGCAGCATCTTCAGGTGTCTGTGTAGATACAGCAACTGTTGAATCATTAGCATTTGCAAACTGTGCACGGTTTAAGTTATAGAATGATGAGAATGTAACAGATTCTGTATCTGTTACAGCAGCATAATCATCAAACAAACCATCTTTTTTAGCAATTGTCATAGTAGCTGTTGTAAGATTAGCACCATCAATAACATCATTCTTCACATCGTTGTATGTCTTTGAAACATCTGTACCATCATTGTATAACCATGTGATAGTTTTAATGTTGATGTTATCCTTGTTCCAGTAAGACTCATTTTCATCAAATACGATTGTGTTCTTTTCTGTACAGTTAGTTACAACATATGGACCACAATATGCGATAGATGTTGTATCTTTACCATATGTGTAATCTGAAGCAGATGAATCGAATTCTGAACCGAATTTACCACCCTGTGATGTGTAATATGAACGGCTCATTGGAGCAAAAATATTATAGCAAAGCATTGTTGTGAAATATGTGCATGGTGCTTCAAGTGTATATACAAGTGTATAATCATCTTCAGCTTTTACACCAACTTCATTAAAGTCTGTCACAGAACCATCAATATATCCACCTGCATTTACAATAATACCATTAACAAGATATTCAAGACCAGCCTGGCAATCAAGCATATGCTGCATACCGGCAACAAAGTCATCTGCTGTAAGGTCTGCTACTTTTCTGCCCTGTGAATCAACCCATTCAACACCTTTGCGAAGGTGGAATGTGTATGTCAGGCCATCTTCTGATACTTCATAGCTTTCAGCAAGTGCTGGCTGAAGTTCATTTTCACAGTCATATTCCATCAATCCGTCAAATGTATTAACGATTGCATCTGAATCTACAGACTGTGATGTATTAAGAACATCCCATGTACTAACGTCAGCTGTATAAGGGATATTTAATGTATCTTTAAGTGTGTATCCTTTTTCTTTAAGGTAATCTTTAGCCCAGTCTTCATATGTGCCTGTACCACGAAGTTCTGTCCATTTAGCTCTCATCTCTGCACAATCATCAGCTTTAACTAACTCTTCAGTTACAAGACGGTTGTGGTAACGCATATTATCGTTACCCCACAAAGTTGTAGAATTTGAATTAGGCGCCCATCTTCTGAGAGCGTACATACCACCACGAGTTGTAGATGGAAGCATAACAGCTGATTCCATCAATTTAGCTTCTGCCTGAGCCATCTTTGCAAATCTTTCTGCAACAGTGTCAGCTGCTTTGGCATCTTCATAAATAGTAATGAAATCACCAAGTGCTTTCTGATAAATGTCTGCTGAAACAGCATCATAATCAGAAGGATCTACCTCACTGGAATCACCTTCGTCACCAGTGTTTTCTGCTGTAGTATCTGCGGTATTGTTTGCAGTATTGTTTGCAGTATTGTCTGCTGTGTTGCTGTCAGCGCCTTTATTACCGCCACAGCCAGCTAAAGTGGATGCTGCCATTGTGCCTGCAAGAACGAGTGCAATGGCCTTATTCATCTTTTTCATAATTATCCTCCTTAATGATTATTTATAGTCGCTTTAGCGTCGACCATAGATTTGATATATGTTTAACCTGAAATATGAATATTCTAATCCAAACTTCAGGTATAAACCAAATAAAATATAATGATGGCATAAATAAAACGCAGTGCTTCAAATACCTGAAAAAACATATAAACATGTGAATTTTCAGTTGTTCAATTAGTGTTTTATCACTTCATTTCGCAAAAGTATTTGAAAATCAAAAAGGACATCCGCCCCTGTCACATCTTTGTGCGGGATTAATATGTCCTATATAATTCACTGCATTTGAAAGAAGTTATGAAATTGTCGCTGTCGTTACTTTTTATGTCGGTACTCCTCTCAAGCAATGACACTTTTCTTATTCTACAATATTTATCAAGAAAATGCAAGATATATATGTCATAAATGTAAAATTTGCTAAATTTATTATTGCAAATAATAGATATTTATTTGATTTTATAATGATTTTGTGTATTTTTATTCATAAATTTTCACATTTATTCAGCCATATTCAAATTAATATTCATTGAAAAAGTCATATTTAAACTGCTTTAAAGCAACACATCATTTGCAATTTAATTTAATAAAAATTCATTTTTGCAATTTACTTTGAAAATTCATACTACTTTTATCTTTCAGGACATCGCATATAACATCAATATGTTATCAATGTTATATGCGATATTCATCAGACATCTGCTTTTTCTTTAAACTTTTCAACAATATTCTGAATACAGCCATCTTCAAATGGGCTCTGCAGACCAACAGATTCAAGCATCGGCACATAGAATTTTCTGGCAGATGTCTGACACAGCTTCATATAGCTTTGCCATGCATCATCGAAATTCTCATCCATCTTAATTTTATATTCCATCGCACAGATGGATGCCAGGCAATAATCAATATAGTAGAACGGATCACAGAAAATATGGCCCTGACGCTGCCACCAGCCGCCTTCGCCAAAGAACGGATTATCTTCAAAATCCATATGTGGACGGTAAACTTTTTCTAAATCTTTCCATACACCTTTTCTTTCAGCAGGTGTCATTTCAGGATGTTCATAAACAATATGCTGAAATTCATCCACCATGCAGCCATAAGGTATGAATGCCGCAGAATCCTCTAAATGCATTGTCAGATAATCTCCTGCTCTTTCACCGAAGAAATCTTTCATCCATGGATATGCAAAATATTCCATGGACATGGAGTGTATTTCTGCAGTTTCCATCGTAATGTCCATGTATTCACGAATCTCTTCATTTCTTACAACATAACCCTGGAATGCATGTCCGCATTCATGTGTGATGACATCCACATCGCCGCTTGTTGCATTGAAGTTTGCAAAAATAAATGGTGCTTTATATAAAGGAATATATGTCATATAACCACCGGAGGTTTTATTTTTACGACCAAGAACGTCAAACAATTCATTTTCCTGCATGAACTCAAAAAATTCTTTTGTATCTTTTGAAAGTTCTGAATACATCTTGTGACCAGCATTTAAAATGTCCTCCGGAGTACCCGTCGGTGCAGGATTTCCTTCATTAAAATAAACTTCATTGTCGATATAAGATAGTTTGTCGAGTCCAAGGCGTTTGCGGCGTTTTTCATGCAGTGCACTGACAAACGGCACATAATCACGCTTAATTTGTTCACGGAACTTTTCAACTTCTTTTCTGCCATAACTGTTACGTCCCATACGACAGTAACCAAGTTCAACATAATTGTCAAAGCCAAGCAATTTTGCCTGTTCGGTTCTGTTCTTTACCATGGCATCATAAATCTCGCCAATCTCATCAGTCACGCTCATAAAATAATCTGTCAGCGCATTCCAGGCACGTCTGCGGACATCTCTGTCATTGTGAATTAAAAATGGACGCAACAGAGAAATGTTGTATTCTTCGCCTTCAAATGGAATTTTTGCAGAAGCAATCAGCTTCGTATATCTTGAAATCAAAGCATTTTCCTTCTGTTTTAAAGGAATAACGTTTTCATTCGTAGATTTAAACATCAATTCCATATTTTTAAATGCAACTTTACCAATCTTTTCCTCCATGTATGGACGGTTTTGTGATTCGTATAAGACTTTTTCGTATTTAACTTTTTCATTTTCAAATACAGGCATCATTTCATCATAATAATCGCGTTCTTTTTCATAAAATTCATCCGCTGTATTGCCATCGTGGCGGATTGCTGCGATTTCATTCATGGTGCGCACTTCATCCATCAATGCATAATATTCCTGATGAATGGCAAACTGTGTTTCTCCGTCTTTGGCAGTTTTTGCGCGTTCTGTAATATCCTGCAGCTTTTTGCAGGCTTCTTCTATATTCATACGTTCATAAGGCATTTCTGAAAATTTCATTGTTCCATCTCCTATATATTTCGTTTATAGATAATAATCGTCTTTAATCGTTTTGATTTAACCAGTCTTTAAGAATTGCGATGTATTTTTCTGCATCCTCCACAAAACACATATGTCTGCATGTTCTGAAAAGTTCCCAGCGTGCATTTGGAATACGGTCATACATATATTTTGCAATATATGGCGTACACAAATCGTTGCCACCGTTGATGATCAGTGCCGGTGCTTCGATATCTTTTAACTGCTCAGTCACATCATAATCTTTCAATGTGCCAAGCGGTGTAAATTCGTTTGGTCCCCAGGCTGTGATATAGGCTTCTCTGCCGCTTTTCTTCGGACGTGTCAGACATTCCGGCGCATTCTCATCCAGTGTGTCGCCACAATGAAATATCATATACATATCTTCTGCTTTCTGATATTCAGGTCTGGAATAATCACCGGTTTCCGTAGCATATTGAATTGCTGCCTGCATATCCTCCGGCAATTGTGCAATCATACGTTTTGCTTCCTTTGCCCACATCCATGATGCCGGCAGTGTACTTGAAAGGATAATGCTTTTGATGCCCTCCGGCTGATAATTACAAACATATTCAAGGGTCTGCATGCCACCCCAGGACTGACCTAAAAGGTGAATCTCATCCAAGCCAAGATGTTTTCTAAGTTCTATGAGTTCTTCAATCCAGACAGATGCTTTCCACAAATCCGGCCGGCCATCAACATATGAATTGCCACAGCCAAGCTGGTCATACATGATTAATTGTCTGCCATCTTCTTCTGCAAGTTTGTCTAAAACTTCAAAATAGTTGTGTGTCGAGCCAGGCCCGCCATGCAATAATACAAGCGGCTTTTTATTTCCAGTCTGTTTGCCGACAATACGATAATAGGTTTTGTATTCCAAATAAGGCATATAGCCTTCTTCAATGTACATAAAAAACGCCTCCTCTAATGTTTATTTATATCACATTTTGGGAGGCGTTGCAATGTTATATTATTTTGACATTTTACACAGCAAAATGAATAGTTTGTATATTTTAAGTCTTTTATACTTTCTATTGTATCAAAATATTATTTAATTGTTAAAAAGCTAAAATGTAATTATGCCTGTGCAAATGATTAATCATCCATTTTTTCAAATACAGGAATATGTTCCAACGGCGCATCTGCCATTACTGTTGCCGGGCCTTCATAAATAGTTTCTGCATAGACATCTTTCCATTTGCCTTCCGGTAAATAAACTTCTCTTTGACGTTCACCAAGATGTAACACAGGCGCCACAAGATATTTTGAGCCAAACATATACTGGTCTGAAAGTGTCCAGCATTTTTCATCTTCAGGGAATTCAAAAAACATGGCACGGATGATTGGTGCACCTGTTTCATGGGCTTCTGTCATCAATGTATGAATATAAGGTTTCATAGATAAACGTACATTCAACTGGTCTTTCATAATCTTAAAGGCATCTTCACCATAACTCCACAGTTCATTGTCATGACCTGTAAACAGATATCCACCGCCAAAATCTTTATCTGAAAGTGGTGGGATATCAAATGGCGCACGATTGCCATGCATACGCAGTACAGGACAATACACCGCAAATTCATACCAACGCAACAATAATTCTTTAAATTCCGGAGCGTAACAATCTGGAGTTTCAAAGCCACCAATATCCGTTGTCCACCAAGGCACACCGGCAAGGCCAACATTTAATCCTGCGGCAATCTGGTCCCGCAAAGATTCAAATGTACTTGGTACATCGCCTGACCAGAGTAAAGTGGAATATTTTTGATTGCCTGCCCATCCGCAACGTGCCAGATGAATCATCTCAGCAGTTTTATCTGCTTCATGATTTTCTTCATTTGCCTTACGAATACCATCGCAGAATGATTTGGCAACCAACTGAGGATAAATATTTGTCACTTCCATCGCACAACCCAGATGATAACGGAACAGATCATAATCATACACTGCAAGATCCGGCTCGATGTTATCCAGCCAGAATAAATCAATACCTAAATCGTAATAGCTCTTCTTACATGTTTCCCATAAAAATTTCTGCGCTTCCGGATTTGTCACATCAATAATGGAACAATCTCCCTCGTAATCGTAAGCCTGTGTACCTCCACGTTCTGTGCGCATCAGCAGGCCTCTTTCTAAAAGCTCCAGGTAATGAATACTCTTTTTATCAACTGTCGGCCATACTGAAACCATAACTTTAGTTCCCATGGCATGCAATTCATCACACATTGCTTTAGGATCAGGCCAATATTCTTTGTCAAACTGCCAGTCGCCCTGTCTTGTCCAGTGGAAAAAATCAATTACGATAACATCCAGTGGAATACCAAGTTCTTTATATTTTCTGGCTACAGAAAGGACTTCATCTTGTGTGCGGTATCTAAGTTTACACTGCCATAATCCAAGATAATCATCACTCATCACAGGTGCTCTGCCTGTAACTGCTGTATAATTTTCAAGAATCTGTGCCGGTGTATCTGCGGCTGTAATCCAGTAATCCATTTCTTTGGCAACTTCTGCAGTCCACTCACTGTAATTGCGACCAAAAGTGGCACGGCCAACTGCAGGGGTATTCCAAAGGAAACCATAACCCAGATTTGATACCGCAAACGGAATTGAAATCTGGGAGTTACGCTGAGCCAGCTCTAATGTACATCCCTTTAAATCCATCTGGCTCTGCTGATATTGTCCCATACCAAAAATATGTTCTCCATCTGTGCCATCGAAACGTGCAGTCAGTTTATAATCGCCACCAATAATTGGTTTAAAATCTCTGGCGCAAACCTTTAGGCAACTGCTCTGACCTGTTTCATTTCCCATATAATTTCTCGAATATTCTCTTAAAATAACTTCATCATCTTTATAAAATGTCAGCACACCCGCTGCATTTATACGTACACGAATTTTTCCATTAGAAACTTCTGCTGTCTGAAAGGCAAACTTGAAACCTCTGTCTTCAAATTCATGTTTTTCAGAAATTTCAATTATTGCTGTATCATCATATGCACTGACATCTTCTGTCAATGCCCATAAACGGTTTGTAAACTGATTGTTTTTTGTTGCCCGCACACGCAGTGCATCTTTCCCCCATGGTTCGATACGCAATGTTTCATACTGCTGTTTAACAATGACTGCATTACCTTCCTGTGAAATAATCATATTCGTTCCTCCTTTAGTTTTTATTACACTAGATATCTTTTTAATAACTTTTTGCAATTTTTCATTATATTATCTTAGATTGCAATTTTCTTTGAACTTGTTATAATAACATTATACTGATTTTTATTGTTTTTAAATTGAACAAAATTCACTAGTTTTAACACTATTTTGATTTTTTATCTGTCTCATACAAACAGTGCACTATTGGAGAATGTAATACTATGAAATCTTACCAAAATAAATCAGATTTATTTAAACACAAAGAACAACATACACTATCCTACCATGAATATCTTTCTTTAAAAGAACCGAAAGAACATGGCAGTATTGATTTTCCTCTTAAAGTATATGAGGTTCAAACATTGACCTGGCTTAAAGAACGCATCTGGTGTCACTGGCACGATGAAATGGAATTTGTTCTTGTCACACATGGTGGGGCATATTTTCAAATCAATGATGCAAATTATAAAGTATCTGAAAATGATATTGTTATTGTACCACCCAATAGTCTGCATTTTGCAACACAGGAAGCAGGAAAGCCATTTGATTTTATTGCCATTGTTTTTTCTCTGGATTTTATCAGTCAGACACATGACGAAGTTATTTACCAGAAATACATTACACCATTTTTAAATAATCATATCAGCTTTCCACCATGTATATATAAAACTCAATTTAATTTATCCATGCCATCATCTAACAGTCATACTTCAAATGGCTATTCTTCGGAAACACTGTCTGTAATTGATGGTAGTATGTGTAGAAATAATATTTATAACATTCTGCATAAGATAAAGCTGCTTTATCAGGAAAAACCTCTTTATTATGAGTTGGACATCAAAACATGTGTTTATCAGCTATGGCATGAATTATTAACATATGCAAAAGATTCATCTGAAGTTAGTGATAAGTCAGTCATAAAATCTTCAGTAAAAACCAATCAGATTAAAGAGATTCTTTCTTACTTAAAAACACACTATAATGATACACTATCTTTGCATGATATTGCTGAGTATTTTCATCTGAGCGAGGGACATTTGTGCCGTATATTCAAAGATGTCACTGGTAAAACACTGACTGATTACCTAAACTACTATCGTATTACTATGAGCACTTCCCTTTTATTTAAAACCGATATGTCCATCACTCAGATTGCATTATCTGTTGGATTTAACAATGTCAGCTATTTTAATAAGACATTCAAAAAATATATGAACAAAACACCAGGAGAATTTAGAAAGACAGAAGGGAATTATTTATGAGTACAACAAATGAATATCATTCAACCTACGCAGGACATCATTATTTTATTGGACACGCAAAAAAATATCCATTACTGCCCTATGCACTGGATGGACTTGGATTGTATATAAAACAGAGTTATATTAATCGGTCAGCGGGGATTGAGTCTTTTCAATGGACACTGTGTGTGTCAGGCACAGGTGAATTTTTCTATAATAATAAAGTTTTTACAATTACGCCCGGAATGGTTATTTATATACCCGCAAATTTTGAACACCAGTATCATAATATTTCATCTGATTTCTGTGTAAACTATCTTTATTTTGGTGGTGCTTTGATGCCTGAACTTATGACACATTTTCGTTTGTTAAAACCAGCTGTGTTTATTTTAAATCATCCTGAACGGGTTTTAGAATATGAAGATCAAATGATGGCATTGCATTTATCCAATTGTGAAAATGCGGCCTATGAAATTTCGAAAATATTATATTGCTGTATTTTTGATATTGTCCATGATATAAATAAAGTGTTACCAAATGCGGTCAACAAGGAAAATATTCTTGTTCATCAAGCTATCGGATTTATGCAGGCTCATTATGCTCAGCCAATTGGATTGCAGGAAATTGCAAAGGCTCTTTCAATTTCAAAAGAACATTTATGCCGTATTTTCCGAAAAAATACAAAAACGACCATCAGTGCTTATCTTGAGGAAATTCGTATCTGCGAAGCCAAGAATATAATTTTAAAATATCCCGACAAAAAAATCGGGGAAATCTGTCACCTATGCGGTTTCGATTCCCCCAGTTATTTCAGTGTTATATTTAAAAAAAGAGAGCAAATGACACCATTAGAATTTCGAAATGGTCATAAACGATTAAATTTAGATGAATCTACCATACACTAAATGGTGTATATTCATAAATCTTTTCTCCCGTTTTTATAAAATGGCCAACTCCAGAGTCTTTTGTCACCGCTTCTGTCCGGAAAATCAAGTGTGACCTCGCCTGTAGCAGCCCATTCTACACCACGGACAAACATTGTCAGATAATTGACACGTTTAATTGTGCCATCACTGTGACCTAGGGTTGTGCAGAAGGTTCTGCCCTTGCCATAATTATTAATCCAGACACATGGAGTTTTCTTTCCGACGTTTGGATAATTTTTTACTTTTTCAATATCTATATTTTGTGGCTGATAGCAATCTGCAAATCCTGGAACATGAATATAATCCTCGACATTATCATCAAAGATTGCAAGTACCTGCACATGACTTTCAGGATGCTCGGTAACACTTGCAAAGAAATCATCTTCAACAGCCATCCACTCTTTTGCCATACCTTTTGTGATTGGATGTTCCAGATTCGCCATTGTAATCGTCGCATCGCTTTTTGGATTTTTTCGGCTACCATGTTCAAACGAACAGTACGCACCTGCCATTTCCCGATAATAATCCGGCCAGTCTTTTTCAATAATTAAAGATGAATGGAAAAAGACTGCACCCTTTCCTTCTGCTACAAAATCCCTGAGTGCTTCCATCGTTGTGTCTTCAAACACCGCTAATGGGTCAGTCATGTAATATTTGCCGTCATAATTAATCAGTACGGCATCGTAAGATTCCAGTGATTTTTTTGTTGCACCGTCAAACTGCTCTGTAATTTTTACTTTAAATCGGCCTGTAGACTCCAGTAATGTCACAAGCATATCGTTGATTGTATGGAAATCATGCTCTCTTGTCACTGTACCTGTAATTAATAAAATATTTAAACGTTCGTTATTACTCATAATATCTACCTCATTCTAAGACTGTATCTGTAAAATTATTTGATAATAGCCAGACTAAAAGTTCAAAATACTGTTCATGTTTACTTAATAAAATGCTAAACTTTTTCGACCTGATGTCATCATTATTTTCACAGATTTACAGAAAAACTTTCCCTTTATAATTTAATTTTTAATATGGAAATGTATCATCAAATGTTTTGTATGGTTTTGGTGGTACAGGTTGCAATACAGACGTAGATGTCATGCCGTCATAATTCCAGTGAAATGTTGTTGGTCTGTCTGGTGGCGCCATAAAAAAGGCTTCTCCATCATTGCCGATAAAACGCAGTGGTGTCTTCGGTGCATTTGGATCCTCTGGCTGATTAGCTGCCGCCTTTGCAGCTTTTGCGGCAAAGGCAACCCAGTTTTCATCAAAAGATGTTCTTGTCAGTGCATAACAGTGGAAATGCCATATTTTCCATACACCATTTTCACAAATAAAATCGACGCCATATTTTGCCCAACACCAGTGTGCCCAAATCTTTTTGCCATCCAGAGTTTCTTTGCAAAACATTGCATCCGGCAATTCTTTCTTATCCTCCGGTACCATGCCTGATTCACAGCCACTGAGCATCCAGACACCTTTCGCAGTTTTGCCATCCTCTGCCACTTCGATGACCGGTGTATGAATAGAGTGAAATATAAATTTGCCCGGCGGATTTGGTCTGTCGCAATAATAATCTTTAATATGTGCACTGCCGACATAGACACCTGAAGCCCCATCCTCCAGTGTAATGTCCTCACGATTTAACGCCCAGCATTCCTCTAAAATCAAATCATCCCGAAAAGATGTGTGATAATACATATATTTTGACATCAAATTCGATATTTCATCTCTTGCTTTTAACCGTGCGATATCTTTTTCAATAGCCTCTAATCGTTTTTCAAGTTCTGTCATTATAAAACCCCTTTCACATTTTCTTATTCACGTACAGGTAAATTTACTGTTCAGCCAGCCATGCCTGTAACTGTTCATTGTATGCATCAAGAATTTTCTGCATGCCTGCTGCATATAATGCATCGATAAACTCATTGTATGTTTTATCAACATCTTCAACCGCACCTGCTGATAACTGTGGTTTATACTGGTCAACGACATTCTTACATGCTGTCAATTCATTGGAAACCGGTGTCGAATCAATATTAAAGCCAAGGAATTTTGATACTTCCATAGATGCATTGGCTTCCTTCTGATGTTCACGGATATCTACATCCGGGCCCTGCCATGGTGTTTTAATCAAAACGTTACCATATAAGAAATCTGCTGTGTGATATTCAACGTTATCGCCGTTGATACCTTCAGGA
>CAKRHR010000033.1 GCA_934339005.1 uncultured Catenibacillus sp.
CTGCCCACTCCCAAAATGAGGGCTGCAATCGCACATATCACCATCTGGATACCCTTCGTTATAATATAAGGTATATCTGAATTTGTTACACCAATATCAATCAGATCTGCCATGAGCATAGGCACCATGATTTCCAGCACAACTTCAACACCTATACATATAAGCGCCAGCCATGCATATTTCTTATATTCTTTCATATAAGAAAAAATTCGTTTTAACATTACTTGCACCTCCAATAGTTGTATTTGCAACTATTGTATTTCCAATTTTTGTATTTGTCAATAATATACACAAAAAAGATGGATGTCTTTGTTTATTTTCAAAAACATCCATCTTGTAACTGGCTATTATGATGTTAGGAACAAAATACCTTTTGACTCTAACATCTATGTATATTAAAAGTAAATTTTTTAGATTGTTGTTGATAAGCTAAATTTTTATTATACGTCAATACTTTTAAGTTGCTGGATTGTTGTGCAATTTACGTGATTGATTTTACTTTGTCATCACAATAATATTTTCCACATGGTTTGAAAATCCAAACATGTCCACCGGCTGGACGCCTTCGATTTTGTAGCCATGTTTCATCAGGTATTCGGCGTTTTCTTTTTGGGTTTGTGGATTACAGGAAATATAAACAATTTTCTTTGGTGATATTTTGACAAGGGCGCTTAAAAATGCCTTGTCGCAGCCGCTGCGTGGTGGGTCTACGATGACGGTGTCAAATGATTCTTTTTTTCTGGCTGCTTCCACCATGTATCTGCCTGCATCGGCACAGATAAATGATACATTTTTTGCATGATTGAGTTTTGCATTTTCTCTGGCATTGATAATAGCCTGTTTGTTGATTTCCACGCCGACTACTTCTTTAACATTTTCTGCGGCGGCAAGGGAAATCGTACCGATACCACAATAAGCATCAAGAACTCTCTCGTCTGATTTCATGTCTGCCATGTCAAAGGCTGTCTGATACAATACTTCTGTCTGCGCTGTATTAACCTGATAAAATGATTTTGGTGATAATTTAAATCGTAAACCGCACAACTCATCTTCGATATATCCTGCGCCAAAAATAATTTCTTCACGTTCACCAAGCACCATGCTTGTTTTTTTTGTATTGTAATTCAAAATGACTGTTGTTATCTGTGGACAGGCTTTTAAAAGAGCATTTACAAAATTCTTCTTACCCGGAAAGCTTTCCTGTCCAATAACCGGTACAACCATTACCTGACCTGTGTGCATAGCTGTACGAATCAGCACATGACGCACAATTCCTCTGCGCTTGTCCTCATTGTAAGGCGCAATTTTTTGTTTTTCCATAATCTTTTTAACGGCTTCAACAATCTCATTTGCCCTTGTATCCTGAATCAGACAATCTTTAACATTCACAACACGGTGAGAATTTTCTTCATAAATGCCTGCAAGAATATGACCTTTCTTATCATAGGAAAATGTAGCATGCACTTTGTTTCGGTAATGCAGTGGTTCATCCATACCCTTAACTGGCTGAACTTTGCAGTATTTACCAAATAAATTTTCCACATAGTTTTGTTTAAAACGAAGCTGTTCAGCATAAGTCATATGCATTAACTGACATGCCCCGCAAAGCCCAGCCTTTGGACACATCGGTTCCACACGATTTGGTGAAGCAATTTCAACATGGTCCAGTAAACCAATTGTTCCGTGATTTGTATGCTTTAAACACATATGCACCATCTCTCCATCAATCACACCCGCCATCGGAAGTGTTGAACCATTGAATTTTACAAGGCCGCGGCCCAAATTATCATAACCACGGCATTTTACTCTGTAACATTTATCTGCCATTTTATCTATCCTCTCGGTTTTATCTTTTTTCTAATTATTCATATATAAGCTTAATATCTTCACAATATATATACCTGTTTTATATCTGCGAAATCCTCATCATTACCAAAACATATTTCTATATAAAATGTTGTCTATACGGCATTTTAATCTTTCTGCGCAATACATGCCCATACTTCAATTAATCGTTCCAGCGATGATGCTGCATTGGCAGGGCTTGTGCTTGGTAATTTTTCTGCTTCAATCCCTGTCACCGGCAAAATATATTTGCGATATAACTGCCAGGATTTTGCACCATTACAATATATTTTTTGAATCGGTGCCACCTTTAAAATTGGTTCAATGTCATTGGCTACGGCATTTTTAATGCTGCTGTCGGACGACCCTTCTATATCACACTGCGCAATCACATCCCACACTGCCACATGACATTTTAAAAGCATAGCCTTTTTCTGCTCAATATTTTCCGGCACAGGCTGCCCAAAAACACCAGCAATTACTTTCCAAAAACGATTTTGAGGATGATTATAAAAGAAATGTCCTTCTCTTGATTTAATCGACGGAAATGAGCCAAGTATCAGAACTCTGGATGTTTCATCATATACAGGCGGTATATCGTGCACAACATGTGTCAGCATATTTCTTCATTCTCACTTTCCTAATCCTGAATTTGTCCTTCTATCCTTTACAATTATACAGAGTTTACCTGAAAAAACAAGCATTTAGCTCTTTTATTTTTACAGGGAAACCGTTATAATGTGGGTTAGATTTGTAAAACGAGGTGAACTTATGCAATCTTTCAAAAATCAGACGTCCGATACGTCTGCCACGCCAACAAAGCTATTGTGGTTAAAAAAATATACTCAAAATATCTTTTTTATGGCCGCCGTATTTCTTGTTTTAGCATTGCTGATTGAAATATTTGGTTTTAATTTCAGAGCCTGGGAATCATTAACTTACACAACGGTGGATGAAAATACTTACACCATCGCTACTTCGCCGGATGCATCATTAACACAAAATGATATTCTTCCGGATAAATTCATGCTCAGCTTTCCGGAAAATGGCGATTGTTACATTGAAATCTGTGGTCTGCAGGATGTGATTTCAAATATTTATTTAAATGCCACGACAGTCAATACAGATGATACGAGTGTTTCCGTTACAATTTCAGCTATTGATGACGGCAATGCCCTTTACTATGACTTGCCATCCTCCCTCATCAAGGATGATAATACAGCAACGCACTATATTAGGCTTAATTTAAGCGGTCAGACTTACCGTCTGAAAATCAATTTTGACGACGCAAATGGTAAAATCTTTTATCTGGACAATATTCAAATGAATGTCCACCGGCCATTTTGTATTTCTGTAAAACGTACGTTAATGCTGTTTTTCGTATTCATGGCACTTTACATATTCCGTCCGGGTTCAGCTTTGTATGCAATTGCCTTTTCCCCTAAAGCAGCATCACAGAGAATTATTTTAATTTTGCTTGCCTGCATAGAACTTATCAGCATTTTTAAAATTGCAACATATAATGACAATTACATCGACCCACCATGGAAACATCATTATCAATATGCACTGCTTGCCGAAGCAATCACAGAAGGCCATTTTTATCTCGATGAAACGCCTTCAGACGCCCTTCAGGCGATGGATAATCCATACGATAAAAATCTTCGCAACGAAAACAATGTGAAATATTTATGGGATGTTGCTTACTATGACGGACACTACTATGTTTATTTTGGAATTGTGCCGGTGTTAATGTTTTATTTACCGTATTATCTGCTGACAGGAAGCTATTTCCCGACCTGGTGGGGCATCATCATCACCATGACTGCCATCACTATAGGCCTAATGTTTTTACTGCATGCACTGATAAAAAAATATTTTCATCATGTATCCCTTGCAATGTTTATTCTGATGGATTTACTGATGCTTTGCGGCTGCGGCATCTTTGTCATTGCAACCAATGCAACATTTTATCAACTGCCAATTGCGATGGGTGTTGCTTTTACCATTTGGGGACTTTATCTTTGGATTTCATCAGAAGGCAAACATCTGCTGCAGCTTATCGCCGGTTCGCTTTGTATGGCACTTGTTGCAGGCTGCAGACCACAGTTACTGCTTGGCAGCTTTCTTGCAATGCCACTGTTTTTGCCGGACTGGCTTTCTGTTTTTAAGAAAAAACAGTATTCATATGTGGTTTCCAGAGTTATTTTTGCGCTGATACCATTTATTATCGTAGCTGTCTTTTTAATGTATTACAATGCCACCCGGTTTGGTTCGCCTTTTGATTTTGGTGCAAATTATAATCTGACAACCAATGATATGACACATCGTGGATTTCACTTAGACCGACTCTGGCTTGGTACTTATATGTATGTATTACATCCACCATGCTTTACAACTGCATTCCCGTTTGTACGGTATGTGCCGTCGGATATCCACTATCAGGGCAAAACCATTCTTGAACATATGTATGGCGGCATCCTCTGGCTTAACCCTCTGATGTTTTCTATGTGTCTTTATTTTAAGAAACATCAGCAGCTTAAAGCACATAAACTTACTTCAATGGTTTGGATGTGCATTGCTTTTGGATTGATTATTGTTGCTGCCGATACGCAGATGGCAGGCATACTGTTCAGATATTTGTGTGATTTTGGAATTTTCTTCAGTATCGCGTCTGTATTGATACTGCTAAGCATTACAGATAACGCTGCAAATATTCATATGAAAATAAATACTATGACTACAGATATTCACGCACAAGTAAATACAGTGATATACTCAGACGGCAGTGTTCAAAGCTGCATCACACCTGCTTTATTGCACTGGCAAAAAATCATCTATGCCGGTAGTTTCGTTGGACTTGCGCTTTGGTATTTAACTGTGGAATTTATTATAAAATAGTTATCTGTAATATATTTAGACAGTTTTCACCTCAAAATAAGCTGAATTAGTTGTATGCGGTTAAAGATAAAAGACTGTAAAAGACGTTTCATCAAACGTAACTTTTACAGTCTTTTTATGATATATGAAATTAAAGTCGAAAAATTTTTACCTCTGACTCAATGTCATGAATTACTTCGCAACCAACGCTGCTCCCGTAATTCCCAGGCACTTATAAAACATCGTGTTTACAATGTATCACACATTAATCTCAGCAGTCATACCAAGCACTTCTTTATTAGCTTCAAGTACAGGGTAAACATCTTCTTTTAAGAATTCTTCAACCTGCTGTGGTGCGCGGCCAACGAAATTGGATGGCTTCATAATTGCCTGAAGCTGTTCCATCGTCATGTTAAATGCAGGGTCTGCCGCAATACGTTCAAGCAGGTCATTTGGTTTACCTTCAACTTTAACCATACGTCCGGCGTCCATAGAATGTACACGAATACGTTCATGCAATTCCTGACGGTCGCCACCGGCTTTAACAGCATCCATCATAATATTTTCTGTAGCCATAAATGGCAGTTCGCTCATCAGGCGCTGTTCGATAACCTTAGGATAAACCACAAGACCATCTACGACATTTAAGTAAAGGTCTAAGATACCATCAATAGCAAGGAATCCTTCAGGGATAGACAGACGTTTATTAGCTGAGTCATCCAGTGTACGTTCAAACCACTGTGTTGAAGCTGTCATAGCTGTGTTCATCACATCAGACATTACATATCTTGATAATGAAGCAATACGTTCACTTCTCATCGGGTTACGTTTGTATGCCATCGCAGAGGAACCGATCTGATTCTTTTCAAATGGTTCTTCGATTTCCTTCAAATGCTGAAGCAGACGGATATCATTTGAAAATTTATGTGCACTCTGTGCAATACCTGCAAGTACATTCAATACTCTGGAATCCAGTTTTCTTGAATATGTCTGACCGGATACAGGGAAGCAGGCATCAAAGCCCATCTTCTGCGCGATCATACGGTCTGCCTGACGGCATTTTTCATGATCACCGTCAAAAAGTTCAAGGAAACTTGCCTGTGTACCTGTTGTACCCTTTGAACCAAGCAGCTTTAACTGACCGATAATGTATTCAATATCAGAATAATCCATCATCAGTTCATTTAACCAGAGTGTCGCACGTTTACCAACAGTTGTTGGCTGTGCTGGCTGGAAATGTGTAAATCCAAGTGTTGGCAGGTCTTTGTATTTATCAGCAAATTTTGCAAGCTCATTAATCACATTTAACAGCTTCTTGCGCACAACATATAATGCTTCACGCATGATAATCACATCTGTGTTATCACCTACATAACAGGAAGTTGCACCAAGATGGATAATACCTTTGGCTGTCGGACAATGTGTGCCGAATTCATATACATGTGACATAACATCATGACGTACAAGACGTTCACGCTCTTTGGCAACATCATAATCAATCGTATCTTTAGCAGCCTTTAATTCTTCAATCTGTGCATCCGTGATTGGCAGTCCCAGTTCTTTTTCTGTTTCTGCAAGGGCAATCCAAAGACGGCGCCATGTCTTAAATTTCATATCCGGTGAAAAAATATACTGCATCTCTTTGCTTGCATATCTTTCAGATAATGGGCTGTTGTATTTATCGTAACTCATTGAAATTAACCTCCGTTTATGTACCTTTTAAGGTATCTTTTATATCCATTTTGTATTTCCGAAATGCTTTTATTGATTAATATTTTAATTAACTAACAGTGTAATACTTATGCATCAAAATCACCGCGGATATCCTTCTCAGGTTCTGGAATCGGATACTTACCTGTGAAACAGGCATCACAAAATTCAAGTCCCGGAACCATCTCATTTAATCGGTTCACATCCAAGTAACCCAAAGAATCTGCACCAAGCATCTGTCCAATCTCCTCAACACTGTGGAAGTTGGCAATCAACTGATCCCTGGATGGAATATCTGTACCAAAATAACATGGATGTTTAAATGGCGGTGAACTGATCATCACATGAACTTCCGTCGCACCGGCATTCTTAAGCATCGTCACAATGTTGGCACTTGTCGTACCACGGACAATCGAGTCATCCACCATGACAATACGTTTACCCTTAACAACATCCTTTAATACATTCAGTTTAATTCGCACACTTTGCTCTCTGGCACTCTGCTTTGGCTTGATGAAAGTACGACCCACATAATTGTTTTTTTGGAATGCCTTACCATATGGAATACCGGATTCCAGAGCATAGCCCATCGCCGCATCAAGACCAGATTCAGGTACACCAACAACCAGATCCGCATCTACCGGATGTGTCTGTGCTAAAATACGTCCTGCAATAATACGTGCATTGTATACGCCGCAACCGTCAATAAAGCTGTCTGGACGTGCGAAATAAATATATTCAAATATACATCTTGCTGGACATCCGCCGCAGTATCTGCGGTCTGATGAAAGTCCCTTGTCAGTAATCGTCACAATCTCACCAGGTTCGACATCTCTGACAAACTCTGCTCCCACTGCATCCAGCGCACATGTTTCAGATGCTACAACCCATGTATCATCCTTCTTACCAATACATAATGGCTTGAAACCAAATGGATCCCTTGCACAGGTTATCTTTCTCGGGCTCATAACAAGCAGTGAATATGCTCCGAGGATATGCTCCATCGCTTTGGCAACTGCTTCCTCGACACTGTTTGTATGTACACGTTCACGCGCAACAAGATATGCGATAACCTCAGAATCTATCGTCGTCTGGAAAATCGCACCATTTTTTTCAAGTTCTTCCCTTAAATCAACAGCATTGACAAGATTGCCATTGTGTGCAATCGCAAGCTGTCCTTTCACATACTTTGTAACTAACGGCTGTGCATTCGCACGCACACTGCTACCTGCAGTTGAATAACGGACATGCCCCAGTGCAATATCACCATGAAGCTTGTCCAGATTTTCTGGTGTAAATACTTCATTCACCAGTCCCATGTTTTTATAATATCTGATTTCTCTGTTCTGACTGACGGCAATACCACAGCTTTCCTGTCCTCGATGCTGCAATGCAAACAACCCGTAATAAACCCAGTCTGCAATATCCTGGCCTGTCGTCGAATATGCGCCAAATACACCGCATTCTTCATGTAATTCATCCTGAATTGGACATTGATTCAATTTGTTATCCATTGAATACCCTTTCCTCTTCTCAATTGTTTTACTATTTTACGCATTCATAACGACCATGAACACTTGTAACAAGTTTATTGTATCGCATTTGATTTATCAAATCAACACAAAACCCGACATAATTTATTAAATGTCTAAACACGGTTATATAAGTAAATCTAATAATTTATGAATATTTTATATTCTTTTTGATAAATTTTGTTTCATCTTTGGCAAAAATGTGATAAAATGCATGTGTGCTTTTCACGAATAAGTTATAAGGATGATGTTATATGAGTAAGAGATACCCAACCAAAGACGATGGTTCACCAAAAGACCTGTCCTTTGGCAAAAAGATCGAATGGGTCTGGAATTATTACAAGGGTGTAATTATCGGCGTTATTGTCGGTGTCGCTGCCATTGTATATTTTATTTACAGCCTCGTATCATTTAATCATGATGCAATTACATTACTTGCTGTCGACGTCCAGATTGAAGACAGCAGCGCTGCCTCTGACCAGCTTGCCGAAACATTTAATGAATATCTGGCAACAATGGATGATGAGGATGACAAGGCACCACTTGAGATTGATAACTCTATTTTTCTTAACAGCTCGGATATGTCTGTTGCCTCCACAAGTATGCAGAAACTGACGGCAATCATTGTTTCCAATTCTGCCAACGCCATTCTGGCACATCAGGATATGGTTGAAAAATACGGTGCGCAAGGCATGTTTACAGATTTAAAGGATTTTCTGGATGCTGATACATATCAGAAGCTTCTGGATGAAGATGCACTTGTATCCGTGACAATTCCTGCAGATACAGAAACTGACCCTGAAGCCAAAGATGAAACTTATTATGCTGCCATCAAGATTGATGCACTGGATACATCTTCACTGACGGATGCCGGTTTTTATCTTGAAGATGATATGTTGATTGGTATTCCGGTCAATTATGAGCATGAACAGCGCACACAGGCATTTATTAATATGTTGCTGGATAAGTAGTTATTTTTACACAACTTTAACATGATAAAACCCACCAAAAGAACTTTCTGAGATTTCATATCCATTTCTCTTTTGGTGGGTTTCTTGATTTTTAGTATTTCATAAATTACATCGTTTTTCTATGTTTCTTATAAATGCGTCTGCAAATCACCACAACGACAACCACAACAATCGCAAGTATCACAATATATGGCAATGCAGATACAAAGCCGACTGCAAAATTCTGTAAGCCTTCACCAATATTTTCAAGTGTATCACTCAAGCCGCGCTTCATACGTTCGCCAATACCTGGTTCACTTGTATCGGTTTCTTTTTCGACTTCGTAAAGGTCAATGTATAATGTGGCATAATCAATCTGATTATCATACTGGTTCATCAGTGACTGATAATATTCAAGTTCGCGGCTGACATCGGAAAGCCTGGATTCAATCGTAATCATGTCTTCTACAGATTCTGCATCGCTCATCAACTCAAGCAGTTTTTCCTCCTGTGTCCGAAGTGCATCAATCCGGGTCTGGGTATCTGTATACTGTAAGGTCACATCCTCCACAGATTCATTGGAACGTGTCACATTGCCGGATTTTCCGACATTATCTAATAATATATCCAGTTTATCCTCCGGCACGCGAATGACAAATGAACCCATGCGTGTCTGATAACCGCTGCGTGTGTAAGCATAATCTTCAATACTTGAATTTTCAAAATATCCGCCGACTTCAGCAACTTTATCTTTTAATGTCTGGACAAATGTATCAAATTCCAGCGTTTCTATATCCATATTTACAGTTTTAATTAATTTTCTGCCGTCAGCAACACTGATATTCTCTGCATTGTCACTCGATGATGTATTTACCGCCTGATCTGCATAATCTGCATTGACATCAGAATCTTCAGCGGTTGCCATCTCTGTCGCACTGCCTGAATCCAGACTGTATATTTCCGGACTGGCGACTTCCTCGTAATCATAATCGTATTCTGCAGCATTGGAACTTGTATCATATGCATAAGCTCTCTCATTACTTATACTTGCTGAAGTCTTTGCATTTCCTGCATACCACACAGATAATGTGCCAATTGTTGCTACCATACATAGCACGCATGCTGCCACGCCACCGACAATACCCCAAATATATTTTTTCTTAAACCTTTTCTTTTCAGATGGTATTGTGCCAATGCCTCTCTCCGGCAGCTTCTGTTCTATTGATAACCACATATCCGGTGTCTGTTCCTTCAAAGTTTTCTGATACATATTTTCTGCAGCCTGTATATCGTTATCGCTGAAGTTAAAATCCTGCATCTGATTTTTATTTTCCATATCCGACCCTCCTTAATTTCTGTATAGCACGCTGATATTTCCATGAAACAGTACCCTGCGGCATATTCATTGATTCCGAAATTTCTTTAAAAGTATAGCCGCCCAGCACCTTCATATTCATAATCAGACATTCCTGTGGTTCTAACTGCTGCATTGCCTCATCAAAAGACAATTTTCCGACTACGCTTTCCTGTGGATCTTCTGCTGGTCGTCCAGATAATGTCTGAACTGTTTGTGCATTTTCAAAAATATCAAGTGCACTTTCCCGTCCACATTTTCGTAAGAAATCAATGGTCATATTCTTTGCTACTGTCAGCATCCATGCCTTATGACGATTCCCTGGCTTATAAAACGGCGCAATGCTCCATAATTTTATAAAGAACTCCGACGTTAAATCCTCAGCATTTTCATGGTTTCGAACAACTGCCAAAATGGAATGGTAAATCATTGGTGCATAAGCCTCATAAATGCTTTTCAAACCATTCTTATCCCCGCGCCGCATTAATTCCATACACGCATCAAAATATAAATCATCCAAACCATCTCCCCCTTTCGATTTTCGTGATACATTATCATTTCGTTCCTTTTATTTATTATACGATAAATTTAGTGTGTTTTTATGGAAATTTTAAATTTTTTAGTAGAAAATTTGAGTAGAGAGATGAGGCTGGTGCTGATGGTTACATATAACGATTTATTTACGTTTGTAATTATGCTTTGTGCTGTTGTAACTCTTATTTTTACTTTTTCGCACAAAAAATAGCGCCCCTGCTCTGGTAAAGTAAGGCGCTATTTTTTAAAACACTTTATCCGGCGGTCAGGTGTACGCTGACCAACGGTTCTCTTGTTAAGTACATTATATGTTATCTCATAAAATTTGTTAATTAAGTTTTCATAATTAGATTAATTCACTGCATTACAATTGGTACACATTATCTGGGAAATGTGTCAGGGTATCCTCTGAGTGTATTGGCTGAATTTCAACGGGCAGCTTCCAGACAATCTTTTGCTGCTCATTTTCTGAAAGTTTTGGCCACACAGGAATTCCCTCACCATTCGGGTCACCGGTTTCAAAAAATCTGGCATAACTTTCATAGATACACTGACTCAATTTTTCAATATCTTCTTTGGCAACTTTGCCAAACATAAATGACGGTTTTTCATCATCTTCAAATGCCATGCCCTGATCCAGACAATGCACAGCACGGCCAAATTCCATACTATAGCACCAGACATCACTGCCATTTTTATAGAGCAGTTGTGCCAGTCGTGCACTGTATGTCCGATACATATAATCCGACAGAATCTTCACCCAAATATCTGCAAGCATATCATTTTGCTTCTTTTCATCCGGCTCTGAAATCGTTTTGCTTAAATCCTCAAAATCTTTTATGGCAATATCTGCATTTACGCCAAATAATTCTCTGGCAATGCCTGGTGCGTGCTGCACAAAATCTTTATCCATCAGTTTATGAAATACAAGCTCATGCAGACAACTTCCGACAATGGCTTTACCTTTCCAGTAATTACCTTCATGCAGTTTTGTCATCCAGTCTTTTGAAATATTAATGTCATCTGCCACAGATCCAAAAATACATGTACTTCCCGGACCGCTGCACAGTTCTTTCTGAATCTCAATAATGTCATCCACTGACATAGTCAGTAAACTCTCCGGCTTAAATTCAGGATGTTTATTCTTTGCAATCTTTATAAAGCGTGCTGTGATCTCTGAAGCTGTATGTATATCACGTACACTCTGATAGGCACCACTGGCAAGACTTGCCTGTGCACAGTATGTCTGCATATCCGGCAGCATTAAAAGCGCTGAAATGGATTTTGCACCGGCAGACTCACCCATCACTGTAATTTTCTCCGGATTACCACCAAAAGCACGGATATTTTCATAAACCCATTTTACTGCAGCCAACTGATCCAACGTGCCAAGATTACCTGTTGATGCATAATCGTTGCCAAGAATATCGCCAAGATACAGATATCCTAAAGCGCCAAGTCTGTAATTGACTGATACATAAATGAAATTATTCTGGCGAATCATATATGCACCACTTCTGGACTGATTGCTGCCTGACTGAAATGCACCGCCGTGAATATAAATCACTACCGGCAGACTGCCCTCAAGTGCCGGTGTATAAATATTTAAACTCAGACAATCCTCATCAAATTCATCCCTTGTCTGCACACGGCCGTCAAACATCGGCATATCATAAACCTGCATCGCTTTTTTGCTAAATGTATCACAGGCAAGTGTGCCTTCCCATGTATATGGCTGCGACACCTTAAAACGACCTGCTTTCGCATAAGGAATCCCTTTAAACGTATACAATCTGTCTTCTTTAATCCCCTCAAGTACACCACAGTTTGTCTGCACCTGAATTCTGTCTAAATTCACTTCACCCATTTTTATCTTCCCCCACATCTATGATCATTTGAACTTTTCTGTTATTACTTAAAATACTTCTGTCAAATTGAAATACCCAAACAAAACCGAGATATTAAAAATTCCTGCATATATCTTTATCTATCTTGCAAATCAGCAAATCTTTATCATTATTATAAACTATACATAGCTTAAAAAGCAATCTGTCGCTTTATAAATTTATAACACACATTTACTGATTAAAAAAATGGGGTCAATTTACATTGACCCCATGTATAAACTTAATCCGTTATTTTATTTAGCTCTGATTTCTGTCATGCCACCCATGTATGGTCTTAATGCCTCTGGGATTCTGACACTGCCATCTGCCTGAAGGTTATTTTCAAGGAAAGCAATCAGCATACGTGGTGGTGCAACAACTGTATTGTTCAATGTATGTGCAAAATATTTGCCCTTTTCACCAACAACACGAATCTTTAAACGACGTGCCTGTGCATCGCCAAGGTTTGAACAGCTACCAACTTCAAAGTATTTCTTCTGTCTTGGTGACCATGCTTCAACATCGACAGATTTTACTTTAAGGTCAGCCAAATCGCCAGAGCAGCATTCCAGTGTACGTACAGGAATATCCATGCTTCTGAACAGATCAACTGTATTCTGCCATAACTTGTCAAACCACATCATACTGTCTTCTGGTTCGCAGACAACGATCATTTCCTGTTTTTCGAACTGATGGATTCTGTAAACGCCACGTTCCTCAATACCATGGGCACCTTTTTCCTTACGGAAACATGGAGAATAACTTGTCAGTGTATAAGGCAAATCTTCAGATTTGTGGATTGTATCGATGAATTTACCAATCATAGAATGTTCACTTGTACCGATGAGATATAAATCTTCGCCCTCAATCTTGTACATCATGGCATCCATCTCTTCAAAACTCATAACGCCTGTCACAACATCACTACGAATCATGAAAGGTGGTACACAGTATGTGAATCCACGGTTGATCATAAAATCACGTGCATAAGAAATAACTGCGGAATGAAGTCTTGCAATATCACCCATCAGATAATAAAAACCATTACCTGCCACACGTCTTGCAGCATCTAAATCAAGACCATTGAAGCTTTCCATAATCTGTGCATGATAAGGAATCTCAAAATCAGGCACAACAGGTTCACCAAATCTCTGAACTTCTACATTCTCACTGTCATCTTTACCGATCGGTACAGATGGATCAATGATGTTTGGAATAGACATCATGTCTTTTTTGATTTTTTCTTCAACTTCTTTTTCTTCAGCACTCAGTTCATCAATACGTCCGGCACTCTCTGCAATCTTTGCCTTTAATGCTTCGGCTTCCTCTTTCTTGCCTTCCTTCATCAGTCCGCCAATCATCTTTGAGGATTTATTTCTCTCTGAACGAAGTACTTCAACTTCCTGTTTAATCTCACGGTTTCTTTTATCAAGTTCAATGACTTCATCCACAAGTGGTAATTTGTGGTCCTGAAACTTATTCTTAATATTCTGCTTTACAATGTCAGGATTCTCTCTGACAAATTTGATGTCTAACATCGTGTTACCTCCTGCTTACTGCAATTATTCTGTCCTTTATTGCAACTATTGTGCGCCCCATCTTTGTTCTGTCCAAGGGGTTTCGCATAGTTATCTTTTATTTTACATCATCTTTGAGGATTTTCAAGTCATTTATACAATTTTCTTGCACATTTCGTATTTATTTGTCTACTTATCAATACTTAGCATTGGCTCAAAAACGCGGGTTTTTTCAAAAGTTTTCTTCTCAGCCTCACGCTCTTTGGCTTCACGGATAGCCTTCTCGCAGAAATAATCCTGCGCGCATAACGGCGCTTTACCTCTGCGGTCAACTTTCTCATAACTGTCATCCGGCTGCAAAAGATGCGCTTTTAATGTATCCTCAAGCTGGATCTTTAAGACCTCCATCACCTCAGCCTTACATGCCTCATCCTCTACCGGGAATACGATTTCCACACGTTTGTCAAGGTTTCTTGGCATCCAGTCCGCACTGCCCATGTACACTTCTTCAAAGCCATTATTATAGAAATAAAAGATTCGGCTGTGTTCAAGGAAATTACCGACAATTGAACGCACTGTAATATTTTCGCTGATGCCAGGAATACCTACTTTCAAACAGCAGATACCACGGACAATCAAATCAATCTTTACACCTGCCGCAGACGCTTCATACAATGCTTTAATAATCTTCTGGTCACACAAAGAATTCATCTTTGCAACGATACGTGCAGGTTTGCCCTCCAATGCATGCTGTTTTTCTCTGGCAATCATTTCAAAGAAGCGGTCACGAATCCAAAGTGGTGCCACAATCAACTTATTCCAACGCTCTGGTTCAGAATAACCGGAAAGCATATTAAATACAGCTGTTGCATCCTCTCCGATTGGTCTGGCACATGTCAGAAGACCCATATCTGTATATAATTTTGCTGTAGAATCGTTGTAGTTACCTGTACCAAGATGCACATATCTTCTGATGCCATCCTCATCACGGCGTACTACAAGTGTAATTTTACTGTGGGTTTTTAATCCGCGCAGACCATAAATAACATGACAGCCTGCTTTTTCAAGCATTTTTGCCCAGACGATATTATTTTCTTCATCAAATCTTGCCTTTAATTCTACAAGAACAGAAACCTGTTTGCCATTCTCTGCGGCTTCTGCCAGCGCTGCAATGATTGGTGAATGGCTGCTGACACGATAAAGTGTCTGTTTAATAGCCAGTACATTCGGATCTTTGGCAGCCTGACGCACAAAATCTACAACAGGGTCAAATGTCTGATACGGATGATGCATCACAATATCATGCTTGCGGATCTGTGTAAAAATATCTTCCTCGCTGTTCATGGATTTAATCAACTGAGGCTCATATTTTTTGTTTTTCAGAGCATCAAAGCCTTCAATGCCATACACCTTCATTAAAAATGTCAAATCCAACGGTCCGCTGATATTATAAATATCTTCATCAGATACATTAAATTCCTTTTTCAGACGCTTCATCAAACGCTTGTCAACGCCCTCCTCAATCTCAAGACGAATAACCTCGCCCCACTGACGTTTCTTAAGCTGCTTCTGAATTTCTTTTAACAAATCCGCCGCTTCATCTTCTTCAATTGTCAAATCTGCATTACGCATGATACGATATGGATAAGCACAAATAACTTTATAATTTAAGAATAATTTCTGGATATTCTTTTCAATAACCTGCTCTAACAAAATGATTGTCGTATCCTCGTCATTTTCAGAAGGAATAATAACAAATCTTGGCAGAACACTTGGCACCTGTACTGTTGCAAAATCTATAGACATTTCTTCTTCATTTTCAATGAGAGCACCGATATTTAATGTCTTATTTTTTATTAATGGAAACGGTCTTGATGAATCCACAGCCATCGGTGTAAGCACTGGATAAATATCCTGTTTGAAATACTCATCAACATATTCTGCCTGCTCTGCATTCAGATTTTCGTAGTTCGTAATCACGTTCAGATGTGCCTTCTTTAATGCAGGCAAAAATGAACGGTTGTATGTATTATACTGTGCTGTACAAAGCGCATGTGTCTTTTCACTGATGGCTTCAAGCTGTTTTGAAGCTGTCATTCCCGCAATATCTGTCTTTGTATATTTAGCGTGCACCATATCTTTTAATGATGCTACACGCACCATAAAAAACTCATCCAGGTTTGATGCCGTAATGCTCAAAAATTTTAAACGTTCAAACAAAGGCAATGTCTTATCCTTTGCCTCGCCAAGGATTCTGTAATTAAACTCCAGCCAGCTTAATTCACGGTTTGTATAGTATTCATGTTTATTCAAATTTAACTCTGCCATGTCCGCGTACCCCTTTCGCTACATATGTCGTTTCTGACGCAGTACTGGTCTGATGCCAAAGATTTCTTCAAAAAAATCTGCTTTTTCTTCAACCCTGTCCTGCTCAAGTGTAATATCATAAATTGTATCTGCCACAATCTTCATCTCTGTTTCATTCACAGTTGTGCGAATTTTCTGAATTTTTTGTCTGTGGCTCTTATCCATCGCATTTGCAAGTCCGAATATTGCAGAGAGTTTCAGCATATCAATATAACTTTCTCTATCAATTTCATGGCTCATGCTTTCGTATTTTGGAATAAATGCACTGGAATTATATAAAACGATACACGATACAATCTCTTTTTCCAGATCAGAAAGTCCAATCAGCTCACACTGTCGGATAATATGATACGAATTGTATAACGAATTAGCGTCATTAATAAATTTTCCTGTGTCATGTAAAATCGCCGCGAGCTGCAAAAGCAGTCGATGTCTTTGATTCAGCCCTGAAATCTTTTTCGTTGCATCAAATAATTCTTTTGACAGACTCTCAACGTTGCGCACATGTGCTTCATCACTGTCAAATTTTCTGGCAATGAAGCGGGCGCTTTTAATAACATCTTTCGTAAAATCGTGTTCAAGCAGATATCTTTCCACCTTCTGGCTGTAATCTAACGCCATGCCATCACACAAATCCACCGATGCCCGCCACAAATTCTTTGCTTTTGTCTTTGTGAGCATCTTTTCAATGGCAATTGAACTTGGAATCATAATGGATGCCACCTCATAAGGCACATTCATCTCCTCTGCAATCTGCACCGGCAGTTTTGCAACAATCTGCTGATAAACTGCTTCAAACTCTGTCTTTGTCATCATCTCTTTATCAGCACAGCCTGCAAACATCATAATATATTCAAATTCCTGACCAACGATAATCACATGCTTGACATCTGCTGCGCTTAACTGTGTAAAGCTATAGGAAGTCAGACCATTTGTAATATATTCAGACATCAGGCGCACGAAGTCCGATGTCTGCCCTTCCAAGTCTGCTAAAAGTTCACGGATACGCAGTGAACCGAGCCGGATATTTTTTGTAAAATGTAAAATACCATCCTGATAGACAGACGCCTGAATACTTCCTGCGCCAATGTCAAGAATAACTGCCCCTTCTTTAATGAGCTGTTCAAAATTTGGCATCTGAAATGCAATGGATTTAAGTGTCAGAAAACGCTGCTGCGCATTACTGATAAGCTGAACCTTAAGTCCTGTACGCACACGAATCTGATCAATAATCACCTGTCCATTGGTAGCCTCCCGCAGGGCACTGCCGCCATATGCAACATAGTCGTCCACCTGATATTCATCCATCTTAAGTTTAAACTTCTTTAAAACATGACATAATTCATTGACGAGTTCATAACTGATAAACCCTTTGGAATAGGCATCACTGCCAAGTTCAATGATATATCTGACATGGTCTAACTGTCGGATACCGATTTTTTTGCCGATTTCATAAACTTTCAGTTCAAGTTCATTAGAACCGACTTCAATAGCTGCATATGTTTTAAGTGCCATACTTTTTTCACTCCTTAAACCGCTTCATAGTTGCCGAGAATGTGCAGATTCATCGTTTCTGCACCAATACCGGTCAATGCACTGATAACATTTTTATTTGAAAGATTTCCGTCAAAATCAACGAAGAATCGATACTGCCAGCGTTTGCCTCTCACGGGTCTGGATTCAATCTTGGACATGTTAAGTCCATTGAAAATAAAATGTGAAAGCACATGGTAAAGTGAACCGCTCTCATGAGGCAGTTCAAAACAAATACTGATTTTATCTGCTGACTTTTTAAAATGCTTTTTATTCTTTATGATAATAAAACGTGTTGTATTATTATGGATATCGTTAATCTTTTCAGCTAAAATATCTAAGCCATAAATATCTGCAGCCAGAGGACTTGCAATGGCAGCCTGAGTCTTATCATTATCCTGTGCCACTTTTCTTGCGGCAATAGCTGTATTTTCCAGAGTCATCTCTTTCCAGTGCATATCTTTAAGAAAATTTCTGCACTGCAAAAGTCCCTGGGGATGTGAATAAACTATCTGGATGTCACCAAGTTGACAGCCCTTAACGCCAAGCAGTGCGTGCTCAATCTTAATATCCTGTTCTCCGACGATACAATTATCACTCTCTGCGATTAAATCATACACATCTGTAATGATGCCTGTTGAAGAATTTTCAATTGGAAGTACACCATATTCTGCATCACCATGCTCTACTGCCACAATGACTTCTTTAAATGTCGGAACATCAAAGCTGTCTATCGTTTTACCAAAATACTGATGCATCGCCTGCTGGCAGTTTGAACCCGGAACACCTGCAAAAACAACCTTTGTCTGTTCATTAACAGACATCTCTTCCTCTGCAAAACCATATGGCACATCGCCGGATTCTGCCATAAGCATATACTGACGCATACGGCTGATAGTCATTAAATTTGCAAACAAAGACTCTACGCCCTGCTGATTAAAATCAGTATGTGCCAGTGCTTTAACGCTCTGGATTTTCTCATTTTCACGGGTTCTGTCCAAAACCGGTTTGCCAATTGTCATTTTATATTTAGCGACTTCCTCTGCCACCTTCATACGCTGTTCAAACAGGCTGACCATTTCTTTATCAATCTGATCAATCTGCTCTCTTAATTCAATCAACGAATTTTTCACTGTATCTCTCCTTTAGCTTTTCCTTCAGTTGTCCTTTTTCATATACAGAAATAAATGCACCATCCACAGCATTCAGATTCATCTGATAAATCTGTGCATCTGTCATTTGAAGACCATTTTTGAGCAATTCATATTCTTTTTTAAGATTCGTGTCATAAACGGTCATATCATCTGTACCAACAGTTACTTTTAATCCGGCATCATAATAAGCCTTAATTGGATAATCTTCAATGGATGCCACAGCCTTTGAACAGATATTACTTGTCGGGCACATCTCAAGTATAATATTTTTGGATTTTAACAATGCCAGCACTTCCGGGTCTTCGTTGGCACGAAGACCATGTCCGATACGTGATGCACCATTTTCAACAGCCTGACGAATGCTCTCTGCGCCTTCCAAAATACCGGCATGTACTGTAAACGGCACATGTTCCTCACGCAGTAACTGGAATTGTTCAAGATACATATCATTCTGATAGACAAATTCATTGCCAAGAATGTCCATGCCAACAACACCTCTGCCGTTATGATTGACTGCTTCAACAATTGTGGCAAAATTATCCTTTTCATCGGCACCACGCATTGTACACAAAATCAGATTTGCTTTAATATGCTGACTGAATTCCATACCCTGCTTTAAACCTTCAATGGCAGCCTCAACCACCTGATTCTGACTCAGTCCATGCAGTGTATGTGCCTGGGGCGCAAGTCGGATTTCTGCATATAACACACCCTGCTTATCCATATCGCGCACAAGCTCTGATACTGCCCTGCGAATAGAACGGCGGTTTTGCAAAACTGTTAATGCCAGCTCAAACCGGCTGACATATTCACCGAAGTTGCCTGTTTCCACCGGCTGTGTCAAAAAATCATTCAGTCGTTTGACATTGTATGCCGGCAACGGCAAATCCTGTTCCCTTGCAAGTTCAATGATGGTCTGCGGACGAACAGACCCATCCAGATGTACATGTAAATCTATCATACCCTTACTCCCCCATCGTTAATTTTTTATATAACTGTTCAACCGTCTGGTTCAATAATGGATGCATATACCATCCTGCGATCTGTGTCAATGGTCCAAGGACAAAGGTTCTGTTTGCCATATCCGGATGCGGTACAGATAACCGCGGTGTTGATATAACATCATGGTCATAAAAAACAATATCCAAATCCAATGTTCTTGGCCCCCAGTGAACTTTGCGTTCACGCCCAAACAGTTTTTCAACATATAATAATGTATCCAGGAGTTCTTCGGGTCCTTTGGTTGTTTCAATCTCGAAACATCCGTTAATAAAATCCGGCTGGTCTGTCACGCCGTAAGGTTTTGTCGTAATCATATCAGAAACCTGAACAATATGAATATCCTCAATGGCTTCAAGATGTTTAAGTGCACCAAGGATAATCTCACCAGAATTACCCTGATTACTGCCAATAGCAATCCAGGCATGGTGCCGGCTTCTTGTCACTGTCACACCTGCGGTCTTTACATGCAGACCAATCGGTGCCCAGGGTTTGTCCACCGTCAATGTCACGGTTTCAACAAGTGGAAAATTCTTTAAAATCGCACTGGCAAGATGCTGTGCCACTGCCTCAATCAAATGAAAGGTGTGCGTTTTCATCTCTTTTTCAATCAAATGACAAACGCTGCCATAGTCTACCGAAAACTTCAAATCATCGCTGATACCGGCTTTCCAGGTATCTGTCTTTAAATCGGCACTGATAATAAAAAGCTGTCCGAGTCGGTTTTCCTCCTCATAGACACCGTGATTTGCAAAAACTTCCAATTCTCTGATATGAATACAATCCATTTCCTTTTAACTCCTCTATGCATTGATAATTGCTTCTGTCATTTTAATTGCCTGCGCATTCACTTTAATATCATGCACTCTGACAAAGGCCATACCAGCCATCACACCCATCACTGTCGTTGCCGCCGTACCTACAGCTCTATCCTTCACATCAGTATTCAGTGTCAGACCGATACAGGATTTTCTTGAAGTACCAAGAAGCACAGGATAACCAAGCGTGTTAAATCTATCCATCTCCTTAAGCACCTGAAGACATTGTGTATAATCCAGGCCAAAACCAATGCCCGGGTCAATCATAATCTTCTCATCTGCAATGCCTGCATGCTTTGCAATATCAATACATTCTTTTGTTTCTCTCAGGCAATCACCAATTAAATCTTCATAGTTGTGATTGTCTTTATTATGCATCAGACAACAGGCTGCATCATATGCTTTAACAACTGCCGCCATCTGAGAGTCGTACTTAAATCCCCATATATCATTGACAAGGTCTGCGCCTGCATTTAAGGCCGCCTCTGCCACTTTGGATTTATAAGTATCAATGGAAATAGGCACATCAAACCGTGCACATATGCGCTCAATAGCCGATGCTGTGCGCTCAATTTCTTCATTTTCTGAAATCTGGATATGTCCCGGACGTGTTGATTCACCGCCCACATCAATGATATCCGCGCCTTCTTTAAGCATCGTTTCTACCCGGAATAATGCTGCATCCGTATCTTTGTAGCTTCCGCCATCGGAAAATGAATCCGGTGTCAGATTAAGAATACCCATAATATAGGTATGTCTGCCGATTTCAAACCGGCGATTTCCTATAAACATTGTATCAATCATTGTTTTATTCATCTTCATCCTGCTTTTTGTTTTATTTTGTCTGTTAATTTCGGATTTAAGATTTTATGATACAATTTATCAAAGATATTATCATCTGTATTTGAAAATATGACATATATCTCGTAAATATCTCGTAAAATCTTATATTTTGACAATATCAGAGTCAAAAGGTCAAAGCTACATTTGTACTTGCACAATATGGTGTTTGACTTTTTGACGTAAGTGTCAAAAAAATTTTTACCTCAATATAAAATATCAAGGTTCATCTGTTTTTTTGACCAGTTACACTTATCCCTTGCCGCACAGTCATAGCACGGTCTTGATAATTTGTCTGCTTTATAAAGTATATACTTTAATGAACGTTTATCCTTACATACCAGTGTGCGATGGTGGTAAATCGCCTCTGTGATGATCTGAATCTCAGACACTTTAAAACCTGCACGTAAAAGCACAGTTTCTGCCATTAGTGCCCCGGATTCATGATGTGGTGTGCCATCCTCATACTGAAGGTATTTGCCAATATCATGTAGCAACCCAGCCGCATAAACGACTTCTTTATCATAAGGTGCGCCTGCTTCTAACGTCAAAATCCATGCAATTCTGGCAACATCCATCAAATGTTGCATTCCATGACAGCAAAAAATACGCTGTTTCTCAAGTTCTGCCACACGCTGCTGCGAATATATAAAATCTTTGTCTTTGATTATTAACTGAATCCGTTTCAAATGTTTCTCACTACCATCACACCCTGCTGTTTCTTAACTCACATTTACTCCGATACTTACGAATTACTCCGCAGCTATCGTTAAGCTCGAAAACACCTCGCTAAGTGTTCACATTATATCATATAATTCTTTAACTGTCGATAATGAACCAAAAGAAACGATGACGTCGTCCGGCTGGTGAATTTGTCGTATGGCCTTGTCTACGGCATCTGAAAGACTGTCGCATATCGTCACATTTCTAAAGTATTTCTGGGCTGTCACTGCAAGCATTTTGGCATCGAGTCCTCTGGCATTTCTTGGCCTGTGTACAATAATTGTATCCGACACTTCCGACATGACAGATAGCATCTCCTGATAATTCTTATCTGCAAAAATGCCAGCGATTAAAATTTTTCTCCGGTGCTCAAAAAATATCTCAAGACTTCTCGCAAGTGATTTTGCCCCGGCAGGATTGTGCGCACCATCCACCACAATTGTCGGCTCCGTACTAATTAATTCAAAGCGTCCCGGCCATCTGGCATTTAAAAGACCTGTGTAAACGACATCTTCAGTTATTAAAATTTCCAATACTTCTGCCGCCTTCACAGCCGCACAGGCATTATAAATCTGATATGCCCCGAGCATCTTCATATTGAGTCCTTTCAGATTTTCAAAATCAAATATCTGACCGTCCACTGTCTGTGTCTGCACATTCGCCTTTGAAAAATCAACAACAGTTAAGGGACTGCCTGTTTTTTCACATTGTTTTTGAACAACGTCCATCACTTCCGGTTCCTGCGCATAAATCAATGCAGGATTGCCCTTGATAATACCTGATTTTTCTTCTGCAATTTCTGCCAATGTATGCCCGAGAAATGCTGTATGGTCCAGACTAATTGAGGTAATAACTGACAACACCGGTGCCGGGATAATATTCGTTGAATCTCCCAGACCACCCATACCAACCTCCAAAAGCACAATATCGCTGCACATCTCTTTAAAATATAAAAATGCCATTACCGTTTCGATTTCAAAGGCGGTCGGCTGTTCAAAGCCCTCCTGCATCATCTCATCGCAAACCTTTCGGATCCGTGTCATATAGTCTGCTACCTGATTTTTGCTTATCCAGCAGCCATCGTTCTGAATCCGTTCTCTATAATCAAGAATGGTCGGCGAAATAAATCTGCCGACCATATAACCTGCTGCTTTTAAAATCTCCGCCAGAAAAGTACAAAATGAGCCTTTACCATTCGTTCCTGTCACATGCACAATCTTTAAATCCGCGCATGGATGTCCCATACGAAGTTCAAGTTCTCTGACACGTTCAAGTCCATACACACTGCCTTTTTTGTTGTTTATTTCATCTATATATGCAATCGCTTCTTCATAAGTCAAAGCTCATATCCTCCATCGCTTACAGCTTTATTTTCCTGCAGGATTAAAACATCAAATCAAGCATTGATAAGATTAAACCTGCCTTTAAAATATATATCTATAAGTATATACCAAAAGCCGTAAAATTCAACGTAAATTTTACGGCTTTTGACATTATTTTAATGCAATATTAGCGTTCACACAGACGCAATCCTGCTGACAATTTATCTGCAAATGGTCCTGGAATCGTTGTCATGGCGCGATGATTGCCAAAATAATCACTGTCAAAGGTGATTGGGCTGCCATCTGGATTTTCGTAGCGTTCCTCCGGCTCAAATGCCATGCCAAGTGTATCTGTGGAAATGATGCCTGCATCCTCTTTTGCAAGTACATCATACACATTAGTCTTTAAATAATAGCCATCCGCTCTCTGCTCAATATCCACAAAAATCTGATTGGCATCATCGCAAAATGGTGTAATTTCTTTATTCCATGGTTTTGCGCCATTATAATAAGCATTATCCTTTGCCCATACAGGTAAATGGTCATAGTATTTATTACCTGCAAATGTACCCATACCACAATAGCCTTCAAACTGTGCCTTCCACTCATCAATCGTTGGATAACCATCATATGGAAATGTACCTGCAAGCACTGTACAGTTATCCCATTTGTTATCATCTCCACCCATAATATCATTTAACTGCTGCATCAGAGGACGCACCGGTTTCTGGATGAAAATATTATTGTAAAATTTCGTATCTCCATGAAGGATCGTCATAAATCCGGCAACCTGTGTACCATGAATCTGATGATAAGGTGTATAACGCTGTGACGGAATATCCGGCGCCCCATTATCTGTACCAATACCAACTGCCGGCAATGAACCGGCAATCAGATTATGCACCAGTGCCACACCCTGTGCTGCAATTTTAACAGCACGGTCGGATAATAAAATATTGTTATCAATTAATGTCGGGCCATGGGAAACCTCCACAAAAATATCTTCACCAATGCTGCCAAAAATCGGACCATTAAGTTCAAAATCGTGTGGCAGACAATTATCATGAAATACATTGCCGGTCACGCGTGTACCCTGTGCCTGCCAGTCGAGCCAGATACCTCTTGTGCAATGATGAATATGATTTCTTCTGAAAATCACATCAATGGCTGCATGCATCTTGATGCCACCGATTTCTGCACCGGAAAGATTCTGTTTATTATTAATATTGTAAATATGGTTATCTTCAATGACCGAAAATACACCGCCAAGATGGCCAACTATACCAGTCTGACCGCAGTCATGGATTTCACAGCGGCGCACAATATGTGATCCGATATGCTCTTTGTCCCAGCCCTCATAAGATGCCTGGCAGATGCAATCTCTTTCTGTCTGTGTACCGTCTTTATATTTCCATTTTAACCATTTATTATCATTGTTTGGCTGCAAATATTTACCAAGTGAAATACCACTGCATTTTGCTTCATAAACTTCGCAGTCCTCAATAATCCAGCCTTTTGACCAGTGCGGTCCAATCATGCCCTCCTGATAAGCTGTCGGCGGTGCCCACTGTGTGGCTGCCTGGCTGACTTTAAAACCGGCTAATGTAATATAACCAACACCCTCTTTTTCAGGATAAAAGCAATTCTTACGGACACTGATTTCCACATTTTCTTCATTCGGATTCTTTCCCTGGAAATTAGCATAAAAAACAGTTTCATCTTTTTGGACATCCTGCTCAGTATACCATGTATATACTGAAAACTCTTTATCCCATGAAAGTTCGGCAATCTTTGGTGCATATACTTCATCTATGGATGTTACCTCATACATGGATTTTTCGTTTAAATAGACGTCACCAAGATGTGCAATCATCCCTGCATCAAACCAGTCACCAGACACCAGCATCACGTATGGATTTTCACCATTAAATACACCATTGGCCACGCGCAATGTCCACACATTATCTTTAACATGTGACCATCCCTTTGCGATCTCTGCACCTGTAATATGTGCACTATTTTTCTCTGTGGACTTATATGTAATACGCGCATTTTCTGTACCAGCATATATCGGATTAACAGCTTCTCTGTATACACCTGGGCTTACAAGCACTGTATCTCCCGGACGCGCCACATTGGCTGCCTCCTGAATCGTCTTATATGGTCTTTCTTTCGTACCAATACCATTGGCATAAGCCATCGCATCTACATAAATCGTCATTGTCTAAACCTCCCTGAATTCAATATGTAAAAATCTATCACACCACTGTAATTGTATACTGTGCCTGCCAGATATCTCCTGCCATAAGTAAATGACCGTATTCTCGTTCGCTTAATTCACCGTCAAAATCCACACTGTCACATCGGCCATACCATGGTTCAATGCATACAAACGGCACATCTGCGCCTGCAGGTGACCAGATACCAAGTAATGGTGTGTCCATGGTTACGGTCAGATATGGCTGGCCTGCTGCATTACAAAGTGATATTTCATGCACAGACTGGTGCTCAATGACAAGTGCATCTTTATCAAATAAATGCTCTGTCACTTCCAGATATTTATCCTGTAATGGATATTCTTCATATGTATCACCTGCCAAACCACCAGTAATAGTTCTGCTCTTAATCGGTCCATCCACATCAAAAAGTAATTTACAACCCGGCTGACGATTAAATGCTGGATGTCCGCCAATAGAAAATGGTAATACCTCGCTGCCAGGATTTTCTACTTTCCACATGACATTCACTTTATTTTCTACTAACTGATAACCAATTTTAAGAACAAATGCATATGGATATTTTTCAAGCGTTTCTTCATCAGAATCCAGTTCAAACCAAAGTGTGTCTTCTGTCTGCGAAACCAGTTTAAAATCCATATCTCTTGCAAATCCGTGCTGGCCCATAGAAAATGTCTGTCCCTTCGTGCGAAACATCTTATCTTTCACTGCACCAACAAATGGGAATAGCACCGGTGATGTACGTCCCCAGAACTTTGGATCTGCCTTCCACATATATTCATAACCTGTAGCTTTGCGCACCAGAGATTTTAACTCCGCACCATGTTCCTCAACTTCAATCGCTATGTATTCATTTTCCAGTTCATACCTTGCCATCTAAAACACCCCTTAATTAATTATTAAATTCTGGCGCTGGTATTTCATAAACTACGGTATAAGTATTAAAAGATTTTTTGGATACTTATATCAATTATGTTGTTCAAATTTCAACGCCTCTATTATAATATTTTAAGTCATGAGTTAATCCTGCGTCAACCTTTAAAGAGGAATTTTCTCATTTTAAATGCGCTTTATGCGCTAGATTTGACAATATTTTTTATTGCCTAAATTTCTTTATTGTATTATGATGAAAATGTAAATTTGCTTTTGGCATCCATACCATAAAGTCAGGTTCAAAAATGTTTTTGCACCTGACCTCATACCATCTATAAGGAGGACTTAAAATCATGGAACTTACTCATGTATTAGAAGCAAGAAGAAGTATTCGTAAATATGAAGACAAACCTGTTCGCCGCGAAGACATCGAGCAGATGATTCAGGCCGCAACACTTGCACCAAGCTGGAAAAACAGCCAGACAGCACGTTATCATGTAGTAACATCTGAGGCTATGTTACAGGAAATTAAAGAAAATTGCCTGCCGGAATTTAACCGGAACAATACTCAGAATGCCCCTGTACTTATTATCTGCTCATTTGTGAAAAACCGGTCAGGATTTGAAAGAGATGGACAGCCTACAAACGAAATCGGTCAGGGCTGGGACATCTATGACCTTGGTCTTCACAACGAAAACCTGCTGTTAAAAGCTACAGAACTCGGACTTGGCACACTTGTCATGGGTATCCGCGATGCCGATAAAATCCGTGAAACACTGCATATTCCTGAAGATGAAGAAATCGTATCCGTCATCAGTGTCGGCTACCGGGCTATCAATCCTGAAATGCCAAAGAGAAAAACAGTTGAAGAAATTGCAAAATTTTATTAATGAATAAAAAAAGTATTATAAGATTGCCACAGGGGTATTTGGAAATTACCAAATACCCCTGTTCTTTTAATTATATTTTAATAAATCTGCTATTTTATGATATGAGTGTCAAAAGTAAATCTTTATCTCTCATCGCAAACCTGGAAAACGTAGAATTTTAAATAATATGATTCATCGGCTGCCCACAGGATTGGGTGGTCTGGGGCCTGGGTTTTGAATTCGACCTGGCGCAGACGTTTATGTACGTTTCTGGCAGCTTCGTTGATGGTTTTTGTAAAGAGTTCGTATGTCATAAAATGTGAGCATGAGCATGTGACTAAAAAGCCGCCGTCTTTGACAAGCTTCATACCGCGCAGGTTAATTTCTCTGTAGCCTTTTGTGGCGTTTTTGACTGAACTTCTGGACTTTGTAAATGCCGGTGGGTCAAGAATGACCACATCATATTTTTCACCCTGTTTTTCAAGTTCCGGCAATAATTCAAAGACATCTTCACAGATAAATTTTGCTCTGTCGGATACATTGTTAAGCTCAGCATTTTTACGTGCCTGATTAACCGCAAGTTCAGACGCATCCACACCTGTGACTTCTTTAGCACCTGCAATGGCTGCGTTTAATGCAAATGAGCCTGTATGTGTGAAGCAGTCAAGTACTCTTGCATCTTTACAAATCTGATGGATTGCTGCACGGTTATTTTTCTGATCTAAGAAAAAGCCTGTCTTTTGTCCATCTTTGACATCAACCATGTATTTTACGCCATTTTCAACAATCTCAACATCTGTATCAAAAGGTTCACCAATAAATCCTTTGACACGTTCCATGCCCTCCTGCAAACGCACTTTTGCATCGCTTCGCTCATAGACACCACGAATCTGAATGCCGTCTTTTGCAAGAACTTTTTTAATGCAGTCTACAATTGTGAGTTTCATCTTATCAATGCCAAGGGCCAGTGACTGAACCACAAGAACATCTGAAAACTTGTCCACAACAATACCCGGAAGAAAATCTGCCTCACCAAAAATCACACGGCAACTTGATGTATCAATAACTTTTTTACGGTAATCCCATGCATTTTGTACACGTTCCATCAAAAGTGCTTCATCAACTTCTGTGTCCATATGACGTGTCATCATACGCACAGTAATTTTTGATTTTCTGTTAATGTAGCCACGACCCATACCATAACCGTCAAAATCTTTGACAATAACAATATCGCCATCCTCAACATGTCCTGTAATTGTATCTATCTCATTATCAAAAATCCACATGCCGCCTGATTTCAATAAACGACCTTCACCTTTTTTAAGTGTAACTATTCCCTGACTCATATAAATCTCCATTTCTTATGTTTCTCTTTTGGTTTTCTCGCCACATACGACAGTCCGGCCGTCATCACGTGACACCACAACGCGGCTTTTAGGGTTGTGATACATATTCAGCCGGACTGCCAGTCCATGAAAGAAATAAAACTTTCTTCAATCTTATCTTACGCTTTCGCCCTCTGAAATATGTATCAAATTTCATCATATAAACCACAATTCCTGATTCGTAGTTGAAATCGAGGTGGCACCATTGGTCAACATTGCCATGACATCTTCTTTTTCTGCGATTAACCCGCCTGCAATCACAGGTACATTCGTCTGTTTGCAAATCTGCTTAATCACCTTTGGTGCCACCCCAGGCAGCACCTCTATAAAATCCGGTCTGACCATCT
>CAKRHR010000034.1 GCA_934339005.1 uncultured Catenibacillus sp.
ACCAATGTAGATTGGCTGCACGTTCAACTTGATTTCAATTCCTTTTTTAATCATTTTTCTACCCCCTATAAATATCCTGTATTTATTTTGTAACTGTATTATATCGATATTTCAAATTTGAGGATAGATATGAACTGTACCAGATAGAATTTTTTTATCAAGTCATCTCGTACAAAAAATATCAACGTTTTCCTATAGTATTAGTATTATTTCTCCATCAGATAAGACAATAAAATATGTAATCTTTCTTCTTCCTGTTCCAAATCCACATCCAGCAATTTTTCAATTCTCTGCAGACGATTCAGTAATGTACTTCGTGGAATATCCAACGCCTGTATCGTTTTGGATAGTTTTCGCTCATTTTTCAAATACATAAAATACGTTTCATACAAACTGCTGCCATATCGTTTATCGTATTTTTTCAGTATATCTAAGCATGGATGTTTTAAAACACCGCCATCTATCTGTTTCATCACAGAAATAAGGTATGGCACGACTGCATGTGAAAAAGGATTAACATACCCACTCATCTGCAAACTGTTTTTAAAAGATATGACTGCCTGTTCCAGCATTTGCCGAATATCTGAAAGCGCTTTAAATTCACTGCTCATACCCGCGTAATAGGAAATTTGTCTGAGATACTCCGATATGAGCTTTTTAATCTGACCGACACCGCCCAACACTCGAAGATTGCACAAAAAAACCAAACCTGTTTTAAATTCAACTGTAACAATCCCCTCCATACGTTTAAACATTAATTTGGAATGTGAAGGCATCGGCGCCAGCGATCCGCCCTCCAATGCTTCCGCATAAATGAGCAGTTTTGAATCTGTTTTTTCCCATGCCGCAATTTCCAGTGAACGCTCCAGCTTTGAAAAAGATGCCTCATCTTTTTTGACCAGATATTCTAATAATGGTTTATCCGGGAAATGCGCATCCATTTCATAAGAATTCATCGCAATCATATCACAAATCAATTCGCCAAAATACTGCAGGGCATCCAACTCACCCTGTAATACCTTCGGTAGCATCGGTGGTTCAGCCATAAGAATCAGACCATACAATTCTTCATTATACAGAATATTAAATGCATATCCTGAGCCAAAGATATCTCCCGGAATCTTATATACTTTTTTCAATGAAAAATACTGATAATAATTTTGATTAAAAGCTGCAAGTTTTTCTGCATTAGATGTATGATCTGTAAGAATATCCGTCCAGTCCTGGTCAGACATTTCTGTCTGAAAATAATCGGAATGTGCAATTTCCCATTCATTTGCATCAAGAATGATCAACGGATGCCATATGACCGGATAACACAGGCTTAACAATTCCTTTAATGTGCTTCCTCTTTCAATAGCCTGAGCAATTTTTCCCTGCCAGTCCCGGTATGTATCAAAAACCCGAAGCATTTGATTCAAAACAGCAAAAATCTGCCCGCAAGCCCAAAAGGAGGAACCTGCTGCGGTCTGTACCAGAACCTGCTGTTTTTCTTCATAAGGCATCAGATATAAAATTCCGTGTTCCATGTTCTGTATATTCTCCATAATTCGAATCGTTGAAATTTTATCCTGTTTCCTTATTGTGACTTCTGACAGTTCCATATCCCCAAGCGCATCTATCAGCATTGCTACAGTAATATACATTTTCCCTCTCCCATGTTTATATTTAATTTTTTCTCGGCTGTATAAAACGATGAATTTTTGACATTTGTTTTTTACTGATTTTATACGCGTGTCAAAAATAAAATTGACCCTTCATTGATATATAACGCTACAACCCCAGATCAAATATCGACATCTGGTTGCTCTGTGGCATGTCGCCCAGGATGCCGAGATCATGCATAGTTTCGACAACAGTGGCGCTGACTTTACCGCGCTGGCGGATTTCATCTCTGGAAATGAATTTACCTTTTTGAGCAGCTTCGTATAGTGTTTCAGCCGCAATACCGCCCATGCCTTCAATTGAAGAAAATGGCGGCAGGATTTTATCGTCTTTGATGATGAATTTTGTTGCCTGGGATTCGTACAGGTTAATTGGCATAAATTCAAAGCCACGCGCATAAAATTCCTGAACGATACGCATATCACGCAGTGTATCCTGCTCTTTGGCAGTCAGTTTCGGATTCATACGGTAGTTTTTGATATTTCTGTCAATTTCATCTTTACCCTGACACATCAGACTGTAGTTAAAGGCTGTGGCACGAATACTGAAAAATGCCGCATAATACGCCAGTGGTCTGTGAATCTTAAACCATGCAATTCGAAAACCCATCATAACGTAGGCAACCGCATGTGCTTTCGGGAACATGTATTTAATCTTTTTACACGACCAGATATACCAGTCCGGTACATCATGATCAATCATAATCTTCTCCCATTCCGGCGTCAGGCCCTTACCTTTACGCACGCTCTCCATGATTTTAAAGGAGGTTTCTGATTCCACGCCTTTGTTAATGAGATAAATCATAATGTCATCTCGCGTACAGATGGCAGTAGAAATCGTTGCCTTGCCTTCCTGAATCAATGTCTGTGCGTTGCCAAGCCAAACGTCTGTACCATGTGAAAGTCCGGCGATACGCGCCAGATCTGAAAAGGCAGTCGGCTGCGTATCTTTAAGCATCTGCATGGCAAAATCCGTACCAAACTCCGGTACGCCAAGGGAACCAAGCTCTGTACCACCGATATCTTCCGGTGAAATTTTTAATGCTTCAAGGCCATGAAACAGAGAAAGCACATCCGGATCGTCCAGACGAATCTTCGTCGCGTCCACCCCGGTGATATCCTCCAGCATACGAATCATGGTCGGATCATCGTGTCCGAGAATATCGAGCTTCAACAAGTTGTGGTCGATGGAATGGTAATCAAAATGGGTTGTGACGGTTTCAGTCGTCATATCATTGGCCGGATGCTGCACCGGCGTAAATGTATAAATCTCCATACCAAGCGGTACAACGATGATACCGCCCGGATGCTGTCCTGTAGTTCGGCGTACCCCCACACAACCGTTGGCAATACGCGTTAGTTCACAAGGACGCTTATGGATTTCTCTTTCCTCAAAGTAATGCATCGCATAACCATAAGCTGTCTTTTCTGCCAGCGTACCAATCGTTCCGGCACGGAAAGTCTGTCCGTGTCCAAAAATAACCTCCGTGTAGGCATGTGCCTTACTCTGGTACTCACCGGAGAAGTTCAGGTCGATATCCGGCTCTTTGTTTCCCTTAAATCCGAGGAAAGTTTCAAACGGGATATCGTGTCCCTCTTTGGAGAGTGGATGACCGCATACCGGACAATTTCTGTCCTCCATATCGCATCCCGAACGACCAGAAAAGCTCTTGACATAGTCCGAGTCAAAGTCCACATATTTGCAGTTCGGACACAGATAATGTGCCTGCAGGGAATTAACCTCTGTAATTCCGGCAGTATACGCCGCAAAAGATGAACCTACACTGCCTCGGGAGCCTACCAGATAACCATCCGCCACAGACTTCCACACCAGCTTCTGGGCGATAATGTACATTACGGCAAATCCGTTACCGATGATAGAGTTCAGCTCACGCTCAAGACGCTCCTCCACGATTTCAGGCAGCTTTTCTCCATACAATTCATGAGCACGCTCATAACAGATTTTTCGTAGTGTCTTGTCCGAATCAGGGATGACCGGCGGACACTTATCCGGGCTGACCGGAGAAATACGTTCGATCTGGTCTGCGATCAGATTTGTATTTGTAATAACAACTTCCTCTGCCTTTTCCTCACCGAGATACTGAAATTCTGCCAGCATTTCTTCTGTGGTCCGCAAATACAGTGGTGGCTGCTGGTCCGCATCCGAAAAACCTTTGCCCGCCATGATAATGCTCCGGTACAATGAATCCTCCGGATTTAAGAAATGCACATCACAGGTCGCACAGACAGGCTTGTTAAACTGCTCACCAAGTGCAATGATACGTCTGTTTAAATCCTTCAAATCTTCTTCATTATGTACATTTGGCACTTTCTCACTGTCAATCATAAAGTGGTTATTACCAAGGGGCTGAATTTCCAGATAATCATAGAAATTCACAATTCGTGCAATTTCATCCGGTGAACGGTCCTCCAAAACTGCCCTGAACAGTTCCCCCGCTTCACAGGCTGAGCCTACAATTAAGCCCTCTCTGTATTTTGCCAGCAAACTCTTTGGAATACGCGGCCATCTGGAATAATAATTTAAATGGGACAATGACACCAAACGATACAGATTGACACGACCGATTTCATTTTTCACAAGGATAATAATATGAAATGAACGCATCTTACGAATCGCCGATGCACTGACTGTACTAATTTCCTTCAGATCATTCAAATTGTGGATACTGCGTTCCCGAAGCATCACAATGAATTTCACAAAAACATCTGCTGTTGCCCCGGCATCATCCACAGCTCTGTGATGGTGTTCCAACTTACAGCCCACCGCTTCAACAACTGTATCCAGCTTGTAATTTTTCAAATCCGGCAGCAATGTTCTAGCCAGCACCATTGTATCTATCGCAGTAAAATCGTAACTCATGCCAAGTTGATGGCATTTTTCTTTGATGAAGCCTGTATCAAATGCCGCATTATGCGCCACAAGGACACAACCCTGACAAAATTCCAGAAATTCCGGCAAAATCTCATCAATCTTTTTGGCATCCATAACCATATCATCGGTAATGCTTGTCAGCTTTTCAATCTCATAAGGGATTGGTATCTCAGGATTGACAAAAACGGAATATTTATCGCAGATTTCACCGCCGCACACTTTGACCGCACCGATTTCAATAATCTTATCGTGCACAGCACTAAATCCTGTCGTTTCGATATCAAAAACCACATAATCACAGTCAAGCAACTGACCTTTGGATTCATATACAATATCCTGCATATCGTCCACGACATAACCTTCAACACCGTAAATGACCTTAAACGGTGCCACAACACCTTTTAACTCCGATTTGTCTGCGTCCGGGTGCTCTGCCTGATAAGCCTTCTTCGCATCACCGTCAATCGCTTCAATAAAATGATTGGCATCCGGAAAGGCCTGCACAACACCATGGTCTGTAACTGCCATGGCAGTATGACCCCAGCCATACGCCGTCTTTAACATCTTCGTACAGTCTGCCACACTATCCATATCACTCATGGTTGTATGCGCATGCAGCTCGACACGTTTTTTGAAACTGTTATCCTTACGCCGTTCTCTGAAATCAGGAATATTTTTTATACCCGTCACTGAGGCAATCGCAATTTCCTTATCATATTTATCCATGATTGCCATACCTTTAAGTTTGATAAATTTCGTCTTTTTCTTTTCAAAAAGGTTTGGCAAAACATCTGGCAGCATTTCATTTTTCACAAAAAGCTTGACGGTAATACTGTCAGTATAATCTGTCACATTGAAAATAATAATCGTCTTTTCGTTTCGGATTTCTCGCGTTTCAAGACCAAAGACCTCACCTTTAATGACAACTTCACCGATTTCATCGATAATATCGCAGATTTTTGTTTCATCGCCCTCAAAACCACGACCAAAGAAGATGTCTTTGTCATCTATTTTCTTGCGCTGGTAATTATTTTCTTTACGCACAAACTCTTTTTTCGGTTCTTCTTTTTTCTGCTTTTCAGCTTCTTTGGCTTCCTTCTTCACAGCTTCATAACGACTGATAATCTCTGCGACCTCCTGTCGCATTTCTTCGTCTGTACGCTGTTTGTTTTCAGATGTATCTGAATCTTCTAAGAAGAACATCATCTCAAATTTCATATCAAAACGCTGTTCAAACATCTCCGTCAGTGTCTGTCGGATTTTTTGCATCTTGGATTCCATGATGAAATTATCTGTGATGGAAATCTGCATCTGATTATCATTTAAAAACTTCTTTTCCGCTTTGTGAAAAAGATTCGCCTCCAGGTCGCTGATGTCACCCAAATCCATAATAATTGAATTATAATAAACATCCATCAGGGCCTTCGGCGTATACTGTCCTGACAGTGAAAAATGCTCTACAATACGGATACTCACATCATTCTCCGCAAATAACTGCTTCTTGATTTCCGTTTCCGTCTGATGAATCGCAAGTCTTGGAATCAGATGTGTACTCTCGATATATATGCAAATGCGTCTTTTGGATTTGCTTGCTAAAACTTTGATAATCTCTGTATCCTCAAACAAATCCTTTAATTCTGTATTTAATTGTAAGACCGGAAATACACTTACAAAAGATTTATTCATAAATCCTCTACTTCTCCCAATTCAAAAGTTCCGCACGCAGAGCACCAAGCAGTTCGCTTTCCGGCATCTTACGAATAATTTCACCTTTTTTAATGAGCAAACCTTCGCCTTTACCACCTGCGATACCAATATCTGCTTCTTTGGCTTCACCAGGGCCATTGACAACACAACCCATGACAGCAACTTTTATATCCAAGTCAATATCCTGCACCATATTTTCGACCTGATTTGCAAGGCCAATCAAATCAATCTGTGTACGACCACAGGTTGGACAAGATACGACCTCTATGCCACCTTTGCGCAGGCCCAACGTTCTTAAAATCAGTTTTGCTGATTTGATTTCTTCCAATGGATCACCAGTTAAAGACACACGAATCGTATTGCCGATACCTTCATTTAACATAATACCAAGGCCAATGGAGGATTTGATATTTCCGGAAATAATCGTGCCGGACTCTGTAATTCCCACATGCAGCGGATAATCTGTCTGTTTTGCAATTAGTTCATGGGCTTTGACACACATCATGACATCTGAAGATTTAATACTGATTACCATCTGGTCGTAATCCAGATCTTCAATCATTTTGACTTTGGCAAGAGCACTCTCCACAATACCCTCTGCTGTCACATGACCGTATTTTTCAATAATATTTTTTTCAAGGGATCCACTGTTGACGCCAACGCGAATTGGAATATGACGTGCTTTTGCCGCATCCACAACGGCTTTGACACGATTCATATCACCGATGTTGCCCGGGTTGATACGAATCTTATCCACACCATTTTCAATGGCTGCAATTGCCAGACGATAATCGAAATGGATATCGCCCACAAGTGGAATATGAATCTGTTTCTGAATATCTTTAATTGCTTCTGCCGCTTCCATCGTCGGCACTGCCACACGGATAATATCACAGCCTGCTGCTTCAAGGGCATGAATCTGCGCTGCTGTTGCTTTGACATCTTCTGTTTTTGTATTACACATAGACTGAACAGCAATCGGGTTGTTACCGCCGATTGCTGTTCCTCCAATGCGAATGACCTTTGTTTTTTCTCTGAGTTTCATCAATCAATCGCCTCCATATACTTATCATATACCTATATTCAAACAGCCAGATTCATTCGCAAAATCGCACGTTTACCGTGCTCTACGCTGCTTGAATATTTCACCTAGTGAATCAAATTCACAATATCATTAAACATAATCACAACCATCAGTACCATCAACAAAGCAAAGCCTACAAAATTCACAAGCCCCTCTCTGTTGCGGTTTAATGGTTTTCTTCGGATGGCTTCGATAATTAAAAATAACAGTCTGCCACCATCCAGTGCCGGTATTGGCAGTAAATTCATCACGCCAAGGTTCGCACTTAAAATAATCACAAGATTACACATGGTGAGCACCACGGACATCACGCCGTAATCTTTGGCAGAATCATATGTCTGCCCAATCGCAGATACCATACCTACAGGACCGGCAACATCTTTTCTGCCAAGTTTTCCTGTAACAAGCATCTTTAAACTTTTTACAACCAGTTTGATGTTATATCGGACTTCATAATAACTGTATTTAAACAATTCACCCACACTGGCTTTTCTTGCACTTGTGCCTATGCCGACCATCTGCTGACCATCCTCGGTCATCGTACCGACATTGACAGTGTGCTTTTCACCATCACGCTCATAAGTGATCTCATAACTGTCCTGACTGGCTAACATCATGTGCATACGAATCTCGTTAAATATCGCTACATGTTCACCATCAATCTGTGTAATCACATCACCCACCTGAAGCCCTGCTTCCTGCGCCGGTGAATTGTCCGTTACCATTGTCAGCTCTGTTGTCGTAATTCCTGCACGCCAGAGTACAAATATGGCAAAGAAAAATGCCAGAATAAAGTTAAATACCGGGCCTGCCAGCACAACAGAGATTCTCGCCCAGACAGATTTTGAATTAAACGTTCCCTCGTCGGTCACATCTTCATCTTCGCCTGCCATCATACATGCACCGCCAAAAGGCAGAAGTCTGATAGTAAATTCGGTTTCGCCGCGTTTAAAACCGCATAATTTTGGTCCCATACCAATGGAAAATTCATTGACACGGATGCCGTTCATTCTTGCCAGAAGAAAATGACCAAATTCATGAAAAATCACAATCAGTCCAAATATGAGAATGGCAATGATAATTCCCATCACATCACCTGCTTTCAATCCATTCATAGGTTGCTGCTTCTGTCTTAAGTATATCCTCCAACGATGGATTTTCTATATTCTTATGTGCCGCCATCGCTTCTTCAATCACATCTGCAATCTCTAAGAAACCGATTTTGCGGTCTAAAAACATCGCAACGGCACGTTCATTGGCCGCATTAAATACTGTCGGCATACTGCCGCCCGTACGTGCTGCCTGATAAGCCAGTCGCAAACCTTTAAAATTTTCAAAATCCGGCGCTTCAAAGGTCATCTGACCAAGTTCAAACAAATCCAGTGCCTTTGAATTCAACGGACGTCTGTGCGGATAAAACAATGCATACTGAATCGGCAGACGCATATCCGGTGTACCAAGCTGTGCAATAATACCTTTATCCTCAAATTCAACTGCAGAATGAATCACACTTTGCGGATGTACCACGACCTGAATCTGGTCAAGATCTGTGCCAAATAACCATTTAGCTTCCATGACCTCAAGGCCTTTATTTACCATCGTTGCTGAATCAATGGTAATCTTTCGCCCCATCACCCAGTTTGGATGTTTTAAGGCATCCTCCACCTGAACATTTTTAAGCTGTTCTACGGTCTTTCCTCTGAAAGGGCCACCGGAGGCTGTCAGTAAAATACGTCTGAGGGAAGATTTGTCCTCACCGTTTAACGACTGAAAAATCGCTGAATGTTCACTGTCTACAGGCAGAATCTTTACATTATATTCATTCGCCAGTGACATAATGATATGACCTGCAGTCACCAATGTTTCTTTGTTTGCAAGGGCAATATCCTTACCTGCTGTGATTGCCTCAATCGTTGGACGAATACCAATCATGCCAACGACTGCTGTCACAACCATATCTGCTGTCGGCCAGGCAGCCGCTTCAAGCATGCCTTCCATGCCACAGCCAATCTTTATATCCAAATCACGTACCCGAAGCTTTAATTCTTCTGCTTTCTCCGGGTCAGATAGTGACGCAAATTCCGGTTTAAATTCCCGAATCTGTGCTTCAAGTAAATCTATATTGGAACCTGCAGTTAATGCTCTGACACAAACGTCCGGATTTTGTCTGACTACATCCAGTGTCTGTGTACCAATTGAGCCCGTCGAACCCAATATACTGATATTTCTTATGAACTTTTGCATCATTGTTCACCTCTAAATCCATCTGCAATTTTACAGATACAATGCAATAAAATAAATCACCGGGGCAGTGAATAAAATACTGTCAAAACGGTCCATGATACCGCCATGTCCCGGAATTAATTTGCCGTAATCTTTAATACCAAAATCACGTTTGACCGCAGACGCCGTCAAATCTCCAATAACAGAGAACATACCGGCAGCACCGCACATAATCGCATACATGCCGATAGAAGCTTCCGCACAGCCTCTTGATGTTAAAAACCATCCGTAAAGCGCGCCCAAAAGTGCTGCCCCAACAACGCCGCCAATAAAGCCTTCGATACTTTTCTTAGGACTTAACTTTGGTGACATCTTATGCTTTCCAATCAGCATACCTACACAATAAGCACATGTATCATTGCCCCAGGCACTGATAAATACAAGGGGTATCAGATACAGGCCATCAGACATGCTTCTGATTTTATATAAAAACATCATAAGCACAGGCACATAAATTACGCCAAATACAGCAAATGCAGCCTGTGATGCTTTATATTTCGGAAATGAAAATACATAGATGCACATTAAAATCAAAAAGCCTGCTGCAATCGCACACAATGCAGACTGTGAAAAATCAAACCATGCGCATACAATATAGATAAGGGCTGCAATATAGCCACCGATACCAAGTGCTGTTTTTTCAAAATTGTGTACTTTATAAACTTCATATAATCCGATGAGGCCAAGAATTGCCGCCAGAAAAAACATCACTGTATTTCCTGCAAAAAATGCGCCGATAATAACGGCCAACAGCACGGCACCACTGATTAATCGTGTCCAAAACATATCTTATCCTCCAAATTCGTGACATCAAATATCAAAGTCCAGACATGTCAGGACTTCACACCGCCAAAACGACGATCTCTGCCATTATATGCTTTAATGGCTTTAACTAATTCATCTCTGTCAAAATCCGGCCACAACACATCTGTAAAATAAAATTCTGAATAAGCCAGCTGCCAGAGCAGAAAATTCGACAGACGTTCTTCGCCGCTTGTACGGATCAGTAAATCCGGGTCAGGAATATCTGCAGTATCCAGATATGTTGTAAATCGTGCCTCGTCAATATCCGTAGCCGCAAGCTTTCCGTCAGCCACATCCTGTGCCATATGACGCATCGCACGTACCATCTCATCACGGCTGCCATAATTTAACGCAATTGAAAAATTCAGTCCGGTGTTTTTCGCAGACACTTCATCAAGTTCAACAATGGCATCCTGAATATCCTGCGATAATGCTGAAATATCGCCAATCACTCTGACACGCATATTATTCTTTGTCGTACGCTTGATGCAGTCTTTTAAGTAATCACGCAAAAGCTTCATCAGTGTATCCACTTCGCTCTTTGGACGTTTCCAGTTTTCTGTTGAAAATGCGTACACCGTCAAGTATTTGATACCAAGATTCCATGCCACCTCGCACATCTTCTCAACATTCTTACTGCCCTGCGCATGTCCGTAATTTCTTGGCATCAGGCGTTTTTTTGCCCAGCGTCCGTTACCGTCCAGAATGATTGCCACATGTTCCGGCACATTCATCATCTGTCCGTCAATTTCGTATTCCATACAAATTCCTTTCTTTAATCTAAAGCCAAAGGATGTATCTGAAATGATACATCCTTTTTTTTAACTAAACCTATTTATAAATTCTGACATTAAACTGTCATCAGTTCCTTGCTCTTAGCTTCAATGGCTTTGTCAACTTTAGCGACATACTTGTCTGTAATCTTCTGAAGCTGGTCTTCCAAATCAGCATAAACATCTTCTGAAAGTTCTTTAGCTTTGCTCTGCTTCTTGAAAGCATCCATACCATCACGGCGGATATTACGAACAGCAACCTTTGCCTGCTCGCCTTTTTTCTTAACATCTTTAACGAGTTCTTTACGTCTTTCCTCTGTCAGCTCAGGGAATACAAGACGAATCACTTTACCATCGTTGCTAGGTGTAATACCAAGGTCTGAACCAAGGATTGCTTTTTCAATTGCTTTAATCAGTGAAGATTCCCATGGCTGGATCTGGATCATACGTGCTTCAGGCACAGAAATGTTACCCACCTGCTGTAATGGTGTTGGTGAACCATAATAATCTACTGTAATCTTATCAAGAAGATGTGGATTTGCACGACCTGCACGGATAGAAGCATATTCTCTGTCTAAGCTTTCCAGTGTTTTAGTCATCTTTTCTTCATATACATTTAATCTTTCATCCATATTTATAAGCCTCCTGTAGGTTGATATTTTTTGAAATATGGTTTAATCATTTCAAACTGCATTTATATCTGTCATCTTTATGCCTCGATATATACATATGTGCCGTCAAAATCATCGCTTAATGCTTTGACAATGCTGTTTTCTTCATTTAATCCAAAGACAAGCATCGGCATCTTGTTCTCGTAGCACATAATTGTGGCTGTTAAGTCAACAACCTGAAGCTTCTTATCAAGGACTTCTCCGATACTGATTCTGTCATACTTCACAGCAGCAGGATTTGTCTTAGGGTCGCTGTCGTAAACACCATCAATCGCTTTGGCAAGCATAATCGCATCTGCTTCAATCTCAATCGCTCTTAAAGTAGTACCTGTATCTGTTGAGAAATACGGATGGCCTGTACCGCCTGCAAAGAAAATAACCTTGCCTGCTGCCAGTGCTTCAAGGGCTGCATCCTTTGAAAATAATGTCGTAAATGCGCCAACTGTAAATGGTGTAAATACTTCTGTCTTCATACCAAGTGTTCTGAAAATCTCAGATACATATACACAATTCATAATTGTGCCAAGCATACCAATCTGGTCTGATTTTGTACGTTCAATAATCTTGCTTGAGTTACGGCCTCTCCAGAAATTACCGCCGCCAATTACGATCGCAACTTCATGTCCGCCATCTACAAGCTGTTTGACCTGTCCTGCCACATCAAGGCAAGTTGCTTCATCAAAGCCAAAACCCTTTGTGCCTGACAGTGCTTCTCCACTTAATTTAAGTAATATTCTTTTAAAATTATCCATTGTTAAACACCTCTCTATTAATCTACCATAAATCAGACTTTTTTTCCACTGTAAAATGTGTTTTTTATGTGCGATGCGGTTCTTTATTTGGATTATATACAATAATACATAAAATCAAGCCGGCGATAATTCCCGCCAGATGCGCGATATTATCTGTGTGGCTGTTCTGGAAACCAAGATAAATGCTTAACGCAGCGAATAAAATGACGCGCTGAAGGCTCAAATCCTCATACACACCGCGATGTGCAATCAACACATAAATAAGCGCACCCACAACACCGAAAATCGCACCGCTTGCCCCTGCTGAAACAGTAGTATTACCCTGCCTCCAGGCAATATATGCCGAGGCTGCACTTGCAAGAAATCCTGAGCCAAAATAAATAACCAGATACCGCAGCTTACCAACAGCTCTTTCCAGATTGTCCCCGATAAATGCAAGAACAATCATATTATTTATAAGATGCCGTATACCAAAATGCATAAACATACATGTAATCAGGCGCCAGTATTCATGGTACACCATAACCGATTCCGCTTCTGCAGCACCATGTTCATACATAAACCATGCACTGTTCGTATCACCAAGTATTTCCAGCACAATAAATGTGATGACATTAATGATAATAATGGCTGTATTGACCGGCGTAATATTTCTCAATCCATTTCTGCTATTCATCGGTATCTCCTGCTTTTAAGAAATCAAACACATGTCCTTTTGGTGTATTTAAAAAATGCATACACATATAAGCACACATAATCGCCATGCGTTCTTCCTTTAAGATTTTGCGCACCATCGCTCTGTCCGCCAGCACGATTTCGATTTCTTCGGATTCTTCCTGACCGTCTTTGGATGGCACCCCTGAGGCATAACCATACACTGTGCCGCAACACTCATCTGTCATGCCAACTGTCGTATAAAAAGGCTTCGTAAACATATCCGAAGCATCTATCGGTGTCAGATTAAGACCTGTTTCCTCCTTAAGTTCGCGCGTACCGGCCTGTTTAAAATTCTCTCCATCATCCACAAGCCCAGCCGGAAATTCATAAATATAATCATCCAGCGGGCAGCGATACTGACGAATCAGCACAAGCCTTTCCTCATCGTCCTCCGGAGCTTTATGTACCGCATAAATAATCACACCATCTACTCTGTCCAACTTTTTACTTGCCTTTAATTCATTAACATTTTTTGCACGGGAAGCCACATAATAATTGCCGTGCTTCCCGTTTTCATAAAGCATATCAAATGTATACATATTCAAAAACGGTGTATTTGTCACCTTCGTGATACCATTCACACGTCGTTTCATAATTTTATCACCAGTCCTTTCGCTGCCATTATCTTACCATTATACGCCTGATTTGGCAAACGATTTATGCTAAAGAAAAATAATCTAAAAGCCCCGCATAGATACCCTCTGCAAAGCCTCTCTGACGCGTTTGCAGCAATTGATTATCCTCATAATTTGTCAGATACGCCAGTTCAATCAACACCGCCGGCATATTCGTCCGCCGCAGCACATACAGAGAAGGATTGACTCTCACCCCGTTATTTTTAGTGCCGACAGTATTGACAATGCCCCGCATAATGTCCACTGCCAAGTCATATCCAATAGTAAAAGCCCTGTACACATATATTTCTGTACCACGGATATCCGGATTGACATTGGCATTGGCATGAATACTCAGGAAATAATCCGCCGGCCAGGCATTGGCTTTTCTGACACGCTGTGCAAGACTTTCAGCGTTGGTTGTGCCAAGCACCTCCTCAGGTGTATTTCTTGACAGCCGGGCTTCAAAGTTTGTATTTGCATTTAAGAGTTCTGCCAGATAAACGCCCACCTGATACGTCACATCCTGCTCATATACGCCAAAACCTTCTGCCCCTGTATTTGCCCCTGACGGATTGTGACCCTGGTCAATATAAATTTTGATTGCCATAAAAAGCCCCCAAATGATGATTACTCAAAAGCCAAAATACACGCTATACAAACGCCATTGTATTTCAGACTTTTGACGTTACATCATTTTATGATAAAAAAACGATGAGGTGCATGACCTCATCGTTTAATGTCTATATATTTGCTGCTTTTCAAATGCTTAAGCTCAATGTGTCTTGAAATACTTCGATACCATCTGCCAATAAAGTTATAAATATAAAAGCCCTGCACAAGCACACCGTTTAGGACACCGATTTTTTTCTTTGTCGTACCATTGTATAAAGTACCGCCACATTCTGTGCTCTCTGTATGGGTTACATATTCAATCAGATCTGCTTCATTTTTTACGGAATCCGGCACAAGGGTGTAAGCTTTGCCAATACAATCCAGTCTGTGTGAATCGCTGCCGCCAAATCCGGGTTTATGGAAATGCTTTGCCATATTCAGCGCCTGCTGATTATTTTCCTTTGTTTCACAGGCATTAAAAGCCTCAATAAAATCAAATTGCTGCACAAGTGTATCTAACTGTTCTTTACGTCTGCGTTTACGCATCTGTGTCGGTACAATACTTAAATAACGTTCACCAAACGGATGTGCAGGTCCTAAAATCCCGCCGTATTTATGCACAAAATAAATCAAAAGCTTCACCGGAAGTCCACGAAGTTCTAATATTCGCAGCTTCACATCCGGTGGCATCACTACAAGTATATGACCGCAGTCAATCGTGTCATATTCTATGCCTTTCAGGACAACAAAATTTTCAAAATCTTTCTGATGCTTTAACTCGTACTTCCAGTGTCGATATCCATCATAAGAATTATGGTCTGTCACAAGCATTCCTGAAAAGCCCTGTTTCTGAAGCCGACGGATATATACACCAATTTCAACTTTGCCATCAAGAGAACCTTCTTTTGTGTGACAGTGCATATCAAATTTAACCATGCTACTACTCACATTCCTTTATTATTTTTTCCAGACAGTCTGTCACAATACCCTCGTATAAATATGCAAATCATGTCTGCATAATTTATAATTTTTTCGCTTTCTTCATTGTACATCAAACACCGAAAATATACAATAGTATTTACACATTGTACATCCATCATCAAAATTTGTGTTACCGTTCACACATCGTCCGGATATTAACAATCTCATTTACACAGTAAATACTTCCTTTACAAGGTCTTCCATTTCTTCTTTGCCCCGTTCAAGTGCCACCGCCAATTCTCCACATAGGTTCTCCAGTGCATCTTTTAAGTAATGTTCATTAGTTGATGTCATCTTCTTGCCCATCTTGGCTCTATGCTGCTTTTCTGAGTACATCGTCTTAATCACACTGACCCATGCCCGGCACTCACCTGATGCCAGTGCACTTTTACATTTTTCATCAAAACTCTTTCTGTCCGGTGCCTCAATCATATCAGCATTTTTCATATCACTGACAAGTGCACCTGCTTCATCTCTTGTAAGAATCGGACGTCGACTAAGTCCTTTGCCCACTTCAACAGGACAATAAATCGTACTGTTCGCGCCATACACAGGTTTCAAAACATAATAGCTCTTTTTTTGCTTGCTCCCCGGGGCAAACATCTCCGTCACGCCCTCTACAAGACATACACCATTACGTCCATAAGAAATATAGTCACCTGCTGCAAACATTCAATCATACTCCTTTCCTATTTTCAAAAATATCTCTTTAAAATAAAACAAATGACACCTCTAACAAACAAGCTTCACAAATGTCTGATGCCATGGTGTCAATATCGGTTCGCTATAGCTAATTATAGCATTTTTCCAACTTTAATGTAATTGACTTTTTCGCCAAAAATGGACAAGTCTGTTATATACAAACTTGCCCATTTTTCGAATTTTTATGCACATGCGTTTGCAAGAATTTCATTTAAAGCATTTCCGCTGCTTGTATGACAACGCACAATATTTGCATTACATTTCTCAGCTTCTGACACAGCAGTATGTACCATTTTATGAGAAACTGTATTTGTAAATAAAATTAATAAATCCGGTTTTCCAATCTGACTTCTTAAATTTGCTGACATTTGTGTAAATACTTTAGCCTTACAATGATGTTTCTTACATATCTCTTTATACTGACAAACCATGCGGTCATGTCCGCCTACAATCACAACACTCATTTTCGTACTCCTTTCTGTATAGAATCTGTAAATTTAAAATTTAGAATGCTGCAAGCTGTTTTCCAAGTTCTTCGCAAGCTGCAACTGCATCATCATCTGGTGCTTCCTGGCAGATAACGCCTTCACCGCCAACAACATCAGCGCCTGCGTTTTTCATACGTTCTTCCCAATCTCTCATCCATTCGCCGTCGCCCCAGCCATATGAGCCAAACAAACCAATATGCTTGCCTGCTGCGATTGCTTCAACTTCTGATACAAATGGATCCATTTCGCCTTCTTCAAGCACTTCAGCACCCATTGCAGGGCATCCCATTGCAAATGCTGCTGCGTCTTTGAGGTCATCTACAGATGCGCTGCTGACATCAAGAATCACTGCTTCGCCACCTGCTGCGTTGATACCATTTGCTACAGCTTCTGCCATTGCTGCTGTGTTGCCTGTCTGTGACCAATAAATAACATTAACTTTACTCATTTCTATATTCCTCCTGAATTCATAGTCGTTTACTTCTTTTGGTTAGTTTATTCTAACTAATGTTTATTATATCTAATTTCATCTATAAGTCAATAGCCTTTATTGATAAATTGTATCAAAAAATACCTCCGAACAATCGCTGCAGCCATATCATGGCATTTGCATATTTTTCGGAGGTAAGGTTATTGATTATTTGTTATTATATTTTTGTCCAGTTCGATTTAAGCAGGCTTACGAAAAACAGTACTGAACTTAAAAACCATGTAATCGGATAGGCCATCGCTACCATATAGTATTCCGGAATGATTTTAACCGCAATTGTCACATATACAATTCGAATCGCACACCAGCAGGTCAGCATCGCAATCATCGGAATGATAGATTTGCCGCAGCCACGCAGCACACCTGCTGCACAGTGGGAAAATGCCAGCAGAAAGTAAAATAAACTTGTGATTCTGGCATGTGTCGTACCATAGGCAATCGCCTCCGGCGAATCCACAAAAATACGCAGTGCATATTTGCCATACAAAAAGACGATGACACCAATCACTTCTGCCAGTATCATACCGCACAATATGCCAAACAATGCACCTTTTTTCGCTCTGTCTGTCTTTTTGGCTCCAAGATTCTGGCTGATAAATGTTGGTAATGCCATGGACATACTCATAATCGGCAGGAAAACAAAACCCTCAATCTTGACATAAGCTCCCTGACCAGACATTGCATAAGCACCAAATGCATTGATATTGGCCTGAATAACAATATTTCCAATACTGATGACAGAGTTTTGAACACCGGATGGCAGACCCTGACGAATAACTTCTTTCATAATATCTTTGTGAAACTTCAGTTTTCTGAAATCCAGGTGCATATCATCCTTTGCCCTGCACATACGCACAATACAAAGCACAACGCTGATGCCCTGTGCTGCCACAGTCGCAATCGCTGCCCCTGCAACACCCCAATGAAAAACAGCAACAAACAATAAATCCAGAATAATATTCACAACAGATGAAATCACCAGATAATATAATGGATGCAGACTGTCGCCAAGGGAACGCATAATCGCCATGCATATATTATACATAACCACCGTAATCACACCTGCAAAATAAATTCTAAAATAAACTAAAGATTGTGGCAGCACACTGTCCGGTGTATTCATCATTCTTAATAACTGCGGAATCAATAAAAGTCCAACAACCGTTGCCAGAATTGATGAAATGATACCAAACAGGAAATTGGTATGAATAGCTTTTGATACCTGTTCTTTATCACCTGCACCATAAAATTTTGAAATAATAACACCGCCACCGATGGCAATACCATTAAAAAATCCGATAATTAAGAATATCAGATTTCCTGCAGAACTGACTGCCGCAAAGGCATCGTTATCCGCAAAGTTACCAACAACCCATGCATCTGCCATATTATATAACTGTTGTAAAAGCTGCCCTACAAAAATAGGCACAGCAAAAGAAAGAATCCCTTTGGCAATTGAACCATTCATCAGGTCTACCGCAGCGGATGCTTTCCCTCGTTGCTTACTCATATGTACTTACGCCCCCTGATACTTACTGTTTTTATTTAAATACTTCCTGAATACTATCGTAGTGCAGGAAAATACCCGCTTTAGCAAATGCCTGAATATCCTCTAATGTGGCTAACATATAGCCATCTGTTTCTTCTTTCTGGATATGCAAATCATCTTCTGCAAAATCACCGGTAAATCGATAAACATCCACAAAATAATTATCGCCCTTACCCGGATTTTCTCTATGGTATGTAAACTGATAGCCACCTTCCCAGTCAGACACATCAAGGCCTGTTTCTTCTCTGACTTCGCGAAGCACAGCTTCTTTGGAAGTTTCACCTGCCATCGCAGCACCACCGGACACTTCCCACCAGCCAGGTGCCCACTGCTTTGTCATGACACGTTTTGTAATCAGATATTTACCATCTGTCCGTCTGACAACACCAAGCACTGTCAAATGATATTCATCATCTGCCAGACACCAGTCGTTACGCTTCATCGTACGTCCTGTTTTTTGTTTATTTTTATCGTAAATATCCCAAAATTCCATTTTTATTCCTCATACTCCTTCGTATTTGTCTGGATTTTATTTGCAGACAATATTATTGACTTAAATATTTTATGATATATTCGCTTAAATTTCTAATTTTAAACTGATGAAATTTAAATATCCAGCAAAGCTTCAGGACTGTCAATAATACGCTTCGCGCCATGCTCATTTAAAAATGCAACATCTCTAAAGCCCCAGGATACAGACAAAATATCCATCTGTGCATTATTTGCCGTTTCGATATCAACATCAGAATCACCGATATAAAGTGCATTCTTTCTGTCTGTATTTAAGCATCTTAAAACTTCATTCACACTGTCCGGACATGGCTTTCGCCGGATGCCCTCGCGCTCGCCAACAACAAAGTCAAACACATCTGGGAAATAATCCCTGCACAATTCCTGTACTGCAAAATCTGCCTTATTCGACACTACCGCTAACTTACATCCACGCTGTTTCAATGTCATCAGCATATCCATAATGCCATCATATGGCTTTGTCCGGTCTGCACAGTGAATCTTGTAATGCTTTTTGAAATCTTCAAGTACACTGGCTGTTACCTTTGCATCTGTCCCCTGCGGCACAGCACGTTCAATCAACAAACCAATACCATTACCAACAAACCTTCTGACTTCATCCACTGTTCTTTCTGGAAAATGATGCATCGCAAGGGCTGCATTCGTACTTGCCGCCAGATCATCTAATGTATTTAAAATCGTTCCATCAAGGTCAAAAATATAGAGTTGATACATTTTATCTTCGTCCCTTCTTCTGTCATTTATCTGTTATGTCATGTTTTTTTGAAACTAAAGTTTAAATTTTTGTAGTTAAATCTTTTATGACTTATTTTCTTAGATCATAGATTAATTCTAATCCTTACCTATACTTAAAAATCAAAAACCATCATATTTATAATTGATATTTGTATCTATGTTTTAACAAATATATTTTATTTTCTTCATTAAGTTTTATACTCAATGCTGCTTTACATTTTTTCATAAATCAATTTTGCTTCAACAATATTTCCAATACAAGTTCTTTATGTGGATGATGTGTGTCTGCCTGATAGATAAAAGCATGTCCAATGTCCGCACTTCGGTCTGTAAATGCCGGAAACATAAATCCGCACTCCGGCAGTCCCGGTTCATAATCTCCATGAATCGGACAAATCGCACAAATCATAAACTTAAAGACTTCCTCCGATTCCCACAAATTTGCCTTATCCTTGGCTTTCATCGGCACATCATAGGAACCATGAAAGAAATAAATCGCATAAGGATGCATACTCTGATAGTGCTCTCCAAAAAACTCATAGAAAACATCCAGTAACGCATCATTTTTTAATTCACAGCCATTCAGCGCCATCAGACACTGCCACACACTATCTTTTCCCATATCCTTTTTTTCAAAACGGCAAGATGTGAGATTTTCATTGGTCGGTGCAAATGGTATCGCCTTGGCAATCGACAGATATGTTTCTTTCTCTTTGGTTGTCAGATTCAGAAAATGTGTATTAAATGTGCCATCCACAAATCCTTCTTCATCCATATACGCGCCCGCAATCCGTGAAAAACAATGCCGCTTCACCGTCATTCGCCGCGTCAGCTCCAACATATCCTCTCTGTCAATCGTTATCATCTTTTGGGTTCCTTTCTGCTACAATATCTTTGTGATTATCCTGCTTAAGTTAAATACCGCTGCAAACACTGATTTTATCAAAAATGCTGATTTTATTCAAAAGTCTGCCTGCCACATACTTTACAAAAACCTTTGTACAGTATATCACATTCTGTCAAATGTTGCTGTATATTTTACAGATATTTCACCACATCTTCAATCCTGCGTTTTGGTACAATGTAGTTTTTATCTTCATCCAGATAATATTTAATATCACCATCTTTCATATCTGCGATCGTGCTTGTATGGGTTGGGTATCCGAAGGCAACGACTGTGTGCAGTTTCTGGTCTTCGTTTAGTTCAAACATCTGTGACAGTTTAACTTTATCGCATGCCCCGATAATACAGCTTCCAACACCATGATTCCAGGCAGCCAGTGTCATATTACTGATGGCAAGTCCGGCATCTGTATCACAAAAGGCGCTTATTTTTTCATTTTCGATGATACCAATAAAAAGCACCGGTGCTTCATCTTCTTTTGGTTGTCCAACTTCTGCAGGAAGATATCCTGCCCATTTTGTCAGTTTGAAAACTTCTTTAACTTTCTCCGGTGACTGAACCACAACGTATGTTAATGGCTGTTTATTAGCTGCACTTGAAGCATAACGTGCTGCTGTCAAAATATCCTGAAGAATATCCTCAGAAATTGCTTTCTGATCAAAACGTCTGTAAGTTCTTCTGCCTTTTAACAATGTCATTAAATCCATCTTATTTACCTCACTTACATTTTTCTCTGAATTTTCCGTTCAAAATTGCAATGTCATCTGACCGTCAATCCATGACGTCTGTTGTGCCTCATGAATTTGTTCACCCGGCAGTCTATAACCAACTAAAAATGAAGAGTCCGGGTGATGTTGTCTATAATTTAATTCAACGGTTTTCTTATCATAATTGGCATAACAATACCGACACAAATGTGGACATGTATTATAGGCTCCGATATCATTTCCCATAAAACAGGCACATTCCTTGCGCAACGGCTGTTTTTTCGGGATGCTTAATGTCGTATGTAATGCCTTTTCATATGTTTCTATCGTCATACACCCGTTGCAATCTGCACCATACACCGAAAGCTCATCACCCTCCGCGCACGGCTTAACCTTCATCCCATGAGCTGTTGCAATCTCAATTATATGTTTTCCAAGATAAAGCCGTTCTGCCTTTAACGCACGCTTTGCCTCTGGGAAATTCCGATACACTTTCTGATACAGGTCTATAAAACTGATGACAACAGTTTTCGTATATCCTTCCAGCGCTGAAGCAATATATTCAAATTGCTGTAAATGATATGCCATTGTATATTTTTCATCGATAAATATCGGATCATACCGCCATCCTATCGCATCAATGCCTGCAATTTCTGAAATCCGTTTAAAACTTTCTATAACCGCATCAATTTCCGGAACTCTCGGTTCAATATCTCTGCCATAGGGTGTAATCGTCACAAACCAATACATGCCGTATGGTTTTAATATGTCCATATAGCGTAGCATCGGTTCCGGATTTTTTGAGCAAAAACCTATCAAATCCACGACTTCAGGGGATAAATTGTACTTTGTCACCTGCAAAGGATTGTACGGATTTCGCACAAGCACGTAACCTGCTTTTATTCTATTTGCAAACCATTCGGAATAAAATGCCGGAATATCCGTGCGCAGTCCTGTCTGAATAATCATTTTACTTCACCGCTTCTTATCTGCAATAACCTACCATCTATCCTATATTAAGAACTTTTTAATATCATCTTTTTGATGATATTGAATTTTCTCCTTAATCCAGTCAAATCATATCAGATTCAATCACTCATATCAATATAATCATACACTGTGGTTATATAAACCAGAAATACACAAACAGAGATATTATATCAATCTATATCTTAATTTGCAAACTTCCAAGTAAATTGACAACTTCAGGGAATGAAAAGCTTGCCCCTTTAAGCTGGCAGGTCATAATATCCACCTGATAACCAGTAGCATCTCTGAAATCTGCCTTTTGCATATCACATCTGAAAAATTCTGTCCGTTCCAGATGACAGTTCTTGAATTTGCTTTCATTTAACTGACAGTCTGCAAACATTGAATCTGCAATCTCATTGCCTGTAAATACAAACTTTTTAAAATTCATTTCTGTAAATGTATTATATTTCATATAACAGTTCTGAAACTGGCTGATGGGCGCGGCAAACCGTCCTGCAGACATCAATTCATTCCACTGAATGCCGACTAACTTACAGTCTGTAAACTGGCAAAACTGAAGTTTGGAATATTTTCCTGTCTTTAAACTGGTAATTTTACATCGGTCAAATACACAATTTAAAAATGATGTCCGCATCAATGCACATTCTTCAAACACACAATTGACAAATGTACACTCCTCAAATTTATAATCCTCAAAGATTTCACCATAACAGCGCATACCTTCAAAAACCCGATTCGCATAATATCTTTCATCGTCCATCTTATTCCCCTCGTTTTCTTCCTACATTTATTTTTTGTCATAATTTGTCTTTTCCTGTCAAACAATTATAATTGAGTACATCCCGTAAATATGTTATAATTCATATATATTCATCTTATGATGTAAGTGCCAACGTCTAAAATACAATTGCACTTGCACAAATGAATGGCATATTAACTGGAATGAAATACCAAAGAATGTTGAAGTCTATGCACTTGCCCTAAAGGATGATAACACTATTCAAGGCCTTGTTGGCATCAGAAACGACAAAGATTCCCATGCAGCCTATCTTCACTGGGCATGCACTGCACCACATAATAATAAATTTAAATATGGACATCAAAGATATATTGGTGTTGGCGGTCATCTGTTTGCCATCGCTGCAGACAAGTCTATCCAATGGGGTTATGAAGGTGCTGTTCATGGCTTTGCTGCCAACGAAGAATTACTTAAACACTACATACAAGTATTCCATGCTCAATATCTTGGAATGCTTCATCAATATCCGTTCTTTATTGATGAAGAACAAGCAAAAGCTCTGCTGGAGGTATATCACTATGAATGGAACGAAACCTAGATTTTTAAACAATTCAACACTTCATCAAAGTTACTATGAACAACCCAATCCATATGTAAATGCCCCATCCTGCCATGTCAATTTACTTGAATTATCAAGATATGCGAAAAAGCATGGCAAAGAATTATCTGAGCTTACCCAAAAAGAAATTCAAAGATTTTCCATATAAAGATAGCAGGATAATCCCTGCTATCTTTTATTCACGCACCCTCAACTGATAATGCCCGCATACACCTTCATCGGTTGTAACGTTATCTTTATTGACGATTTTAAACCACTGCCTGAGGATTTTATCCCATATATCTTCGGTATGCATATACCAGATAAGCTGGCCATCTGTGTAAGTGTATCGGTCCAGTTCAAGCATATCATCTGCTTCAATACTGCCATTTTCTGTCTGAAGCCAGATATCTGTCTTAATCAGGCTATCCACATCCACATGTCTGACAATCCATTTTAACAGCTTCTTTGCCTGTTTAGGATACATATGGTTCAGGCAGCTTCCAAGCTCGATATATTTAAACTGACGCTTATCATTTTGATTTTCTATCCATTCAAGCAGTGTATCAATCGTTACCCTTTCACCGTCAAAATTTGCTGTAACCATAGCTTCTGCATCTGTCTGCATATACTGCCGCTGACGGATATATGCCAGACGGCGCACATCTTCCGCACTTAATTCGACATCCTGTAAAAGTTCAGGACGGCGCAGCAATGTACGTTCCAGAGATTTTTCTCTGCGCCAGGACTCTATCTTCGTATGATTGCCTGTCAGTAAAACTTCCGGCACTTTGCGTCCGTGAAATTCCGGTGGTCTTGTATACTGGGGATATTCAAGTAGGCCATCCTGGAATGACTCATACTGTGCAGATTCCTCATTATTTAACACATCCGGCACAAGACGTGCAATCGCATCAATCATCACCATCGCTGCAAGTTCGCCGCCTGTCAGCACATAATCACCAATGGATAAATTATCTGTCACGATTTCTTCAAGCACACGTTCATCAATGCCTTCATAATGACCGCACAGAAAAATTAAATCTTCTTCTTTGGATAATTCTTCTGCAATCGCCTGAGAAAATACTCTGCCCTGTGGCGTCATATAAATGACTCTCGGCCTCTTTTCGCTGTGAATCCCATCCATAATGGATTTATAACAATCATAAACCGGCTGTGGCTGCATGACCATACCAGCACCGCCACCATAAGGATAATCATCCACATGATGGTGCCTGTCTGTCGAAAAATCACGAATATTGACCGCATTTAAATGAATCGTTCCTTTATCCAGAGCTTTTCCTGTGATGCTTGTATGCACGCCCTGTTCAATCATTTCAGGAAACAATGTCATTACATGAAAATTCATCGTACTGTGCCCCCTATCCTATTTTATAAATCCAGCAATCCCGGCATAATATGCACAGTCACAATCCCTTTTTCAAGGCTGACATCAAGTACACATTCTCTAATCACAGGGAAAAGATATTCTTTACCGTCTGTACCATCAATCACATAAACATCATTAGCACCTGTCTGAAGCACATCTTTTAATGTACCAAAATCTTTACCCTCATCTGTTACGACTTTTAAACCAATCAAATCTGCAATAAAATATTCATCTTTTGCCAGTTTAACTGCATTTGCCCTATCTACAAGCAAATCTTTACCTTTATATTTTTCAACATCATTGATGTTGTCATAATCTTTAAATTTTAAAATTGCAAACTGTTTAAAGAACTTCACACTCTCCACTTCCAGCGGAATACGTTCTTTGCCTGTATCTAAAAAGCAATGCTTTAATTTTTTAAAACGCTTCACATCGTCTGTCGTCGGGAAAACTTTAACTTCGCCGCGAATACCGTGTGTTGACGCAATTGTTCCAACTCTTAAAAATTCAACCATGATATATCTCCCTCATATTGCCGTATTTAAATCAATTCAAATAATCAAAAGTCATTTTAGCATAATATTAAGAAAGGGACTGTTAAATCTCCTTATCTCGAATTAACAGTCCCGACGCATCGTAAAAATATTATAAAATTTCTACAATCACTTTTCTTTCATCTTTTGACGCAGCTGATTTAACAACTGTACGGATTGCCTTGGCGATACGGCCCTGTTTGCCGATCACTTTACCCATATCCTCCTGAGCAACTTTGAGCTCGATCATCACAGTTTTATCTGTTTCTGTCTGAGTTACAACAACGTCCTCCGGATGGTCTACAAGTGCTTTTGCAATCACTTCTACTAACTCTTTCATCTCATCACCTCGTGCAGTGAATGATTATTTTTCAATACCTGCATGTTTGAATAATTTAGCAACTGTTTCAGTTGGCTGAGCGCCTGTTGAAAGCCATTTTTTAGCAAGATCTTCGTCAACTTTGATAACACTTGGTTCTGCAGATGGATCATAAGTACCGATTTCTTCGATGAAACGACCATCTCTTGGACTTCTTGAATCAGCTACGATAATTCTGTAAAAAGGTGCTTTCTTCTTTCCCATTCTTTTTAATCTGATTTTAACTGCCATTGTAATTTCCTCCTGAAATATATCTTATAATTTAAATTTTATTGAGTCAGAATATAATTCTGCTGCTTACTAGAATCCAAACGGAAGTTTAAATCTTCCGCGTTTTGCTGCTTTGCCGGTCATCGCACCGGAAAACTGCTTCATCATCTTCTTCATCTGGTCAAACTGCTTTGTCAGTTTGTTGACCTCTGAAATATCAACACCTGCACCTTTGGCAATACGTGCTTTTCTTGATGGATTAATCAAATCCGGATTACCTCTTTCTTCAGGTGTCATTGATAAAATAATTGCTTCAATACGTTTCATCTGTGATTCATCAATATCAGCATTCTTCAGCGCAGATGTATTCACACCCGGAATCATCGCCATGATGTCTGTCAGACTTCCCATATTCTTTAACTGTTCCATGGATGTCAGGAAATCATCATAACCGAACTCAGCTTTTTTAAGCTTACGTGTCAGTGACTTCGCTGCTTCCGCATCAATATTGGCTTCTGCCTTTTCAATCAGAGAAAGGACATCGCCCATGCCTAAAATTCTTGAAGCCATACGGTCTGGATAAAACTGCTCAAGGTCTGAGAGTTTCTCGCCCATACCAACATATAAAATCGGCTTTCCTGTGACAGCACGAATTGAAAGTGCCGCACCACCTCGTGTATCGCCATCCATCTTTGTCAGAATCACACCATCAACTTCAACGACATCATTAAATGTCTTTGCAACGTTTACGGCATCCTGACCTGTCATGGCATCAACAACGAGAATTGTCTGGTGAACATCTACCGCAGCCTTGATATTCTGAAGTTCCTCCATCATATCTTCATCTACATGCAGACGACCTGCAGTATCAAGAATTACAACATTAAAACCATTTGTTCTGGCATGCTCGACTGCAGCTTTTGCAATATCCACAGGACTTTGTTTGTCACCCATGGAAAATACCGGCACACCCTGCTTCTCACCGTTGACCTGCAACTGTTTAATCGCAGCCGGACGGTAAACGTCGCAGGCAACCAGTAAAGGCTTACGACCTTTCTGCTTAAACTTTCCTGCAAGCTTTGCTGTCGTTGTTGTCTTACCTGCACCCTGAAGACCAGCCATCATAATGACTGTAATCTCATTTGACGGAAGCAAATCAATCTCTGTCGTTTCACTACCCATCAATGAAACCATCTCTTCATTAACAATCTTTATCACCATCTGTCCAGGTGTCAGACTTGTCAGGACATCCTGACCAACTGCTCTTTCTGAAACAGAGTTAATAAACTGCTTTACAACCTTGAAGTTTACATCAGCTTCAAGCAGCGCCATCTTAACTTCTTTTAAAGCGGCCTTAACGTCGGCTTCTGTAAGCCGTCCTTTGCCTCTCAGGTTCTTAAATACGTTCTGGAGTTTTTCCGATAAACTTTCAAATGCCACGTCAATACCTCCTTTAACTATGCGCTTATATTGACAGATTATAATTCGTCAATAATTTCATTGGATAACTGCTCAATAACTGCAGCACTCTCTTTGCATATATTCATATCTTTATTGTCGAGAATCTTTAATGCTTCACGATGAATATGATCTGCTTTTTCTTTTGCCTGAAGGAATTTATCAATCAGATGCAGACGATCTTCATAACCTTCAAGTTTTTTTGTACACCGCTTCACGATATCGAAAACACCCTGTCGGCTGATTTCCTGTTCTTCTGCAATCTCACTTAATGATAAATCATTCAGCACAAAGTCTTCATATATACGCTTCTGGTGCTCATTCAAGAGCTCACCGTAAAAATCATACAACAGCGACTGCTCTAATATCTTATCCAAAACAAACGACCACCTGTCAAATATTTTTACTTTACAGGTGATAGTATACATTATTTATTCCTGGCTTGTCAACTGTTTTTTAAATTTTGTATAAAAAATACACAATTAAATGATTTTGTATGATTTGACAAACGAATATCTATCTGTTAAAATCAACATAAAGATTGATTAATCAACTTTTAAGTTGACTTATCGCATAGAGGCACTACCGATAAGCGGTTAGTCCAAAGTTTGGTAGATTATAAAAAAGTAACCGTGACCTTGGGATGGGCGGTTACTTTTTTATGTGTTCGATATATGCAAGTAAAATCGATATAATAATACTAAGTATCATCAATACGATGGAGAGCATTTCAAAATCACTCATAAAAGCAGCCCTCCTTTCCAAGATTTCCATTATATGGATTTCTATGTAATCAGAGGGTTCAGTCCCTCTGTCCGAAGGACTAACCGCCTACCGTTTTTCAAATAGTGCCTGAATGTATTCTATCAAATGTACTATATTTTTACAACTATATACTATTACATATTTATGTACTAAAATATATCTAGCAAAAAACGCGTCAAATCTGGTTTTGACGCGTTTTTTCAAAATTTTCTTTATTTTACGAACCTTTCTGCATAATGGCATGCTACATAATGGTTTGGTTTGATCTCCCGAAGTTCTGGTTCTTTTGCCAGACATTCTTCTGTCGCATATGGACATCTTGCTGCAAACCG
>CAKRHR010000035.1 GCA_934339005.1 uncultured Catenibacillus sp.
CATCTGACTTAGGCTTGTTATAATTTTCTCGCTCTATAATCCCATACTTAGCCTTAACCTGTGCAATATACAGATTACTTACCTTCATCCCATCATTATGCTCTGCCACATACTTCTTTATCTCCTCATAAGTCGCCTTGCTCTCCGCAGCTGTCAAATCCATCTCATCCATATCAAGTGTCACATTCACATGATGCTTCGCTTCGTGGAGTTTGGACAAAAGGCATACCGTCTCACAATGAACAGTCCCAACGAACATATCAACAAATGCCATACGTTTAACTTTATAACCACTTGCAATAAGTTCCTGGAGGTCGCGGGCAAGGCTTGTCGGTTTACATGAAATATAAACCATCTGATTTACACCATAATCGATGATTTTTTTAAGTGCTTTTGGATGAATACCGTCTCTTGGTGGATCAAGAACTATCATATCCGGACGCACTTCGATATCATCAAGCACCTTCAGCACATCGCCTGCCAGAAATGTACAGTTATCCAGTCCATTTAATTGTGCATTTAACTTTGCTGCCTCAACTGCTTCTTCAACAATTTCCACACCTACAACCTCTTTAGCAACAGATGCCATCATCTGTGCAATCGTACCTGTACCACTGTATAAATCATAAACAATCTGATCCTTTGTATTGCCGATATAATCTCTGGCAACACTATATAAAACCTCCGCCCCTGCAGAGTTTGTCTGAAAAAATGAAAATGGTGTAATTTTAAATCGAAGGCCAAGAATTGTTTCCTCAATAAAATCCTGTCCGTAAAGCACGTCTGTACAATCACTCTGAACAACATCTGCAAGGCTGTCATTTGTAATATGCAAAATGCCTGCAATGTGTCCCTGTAATTTATCATTCTCTGCCACGTTCTCACCTACTGTACAGACTTCATTTGCGCCTGCATCCTGCACAGATGCGCTTTGTAATGCCAGCAGACGTTCTACCAGTGGCACCAGATCAGGTGCTTCCTGACTTGTCGTTACCAGATTAATGAGCAGATCCCCATTTGTATGGGATCGACGCAAAAGCAAATGTCTTAAATAACCAGTGTGCTGCATTTTCTTATAATATGGTGCCGGATTTTCTGTAAAATAATCCAAAACACATCTTAAAATCAAATTAAAATCTTTATGTACAATCACACAATCATCTGTTGTCAGAATGTCGTACGTGCTTCCCTTCTTATGCAATCCCAATGATAAAGGTCCATCTTTATACTCATCCCCAAAAGAAAATTCCATCTTATTGCGGTAAGCAAATTCCTCAGGACTTGGATGAATGCCTTCGAATACATAATCCTCCGTCTGTCCAGCCTGCAAAATAGCGTTATCCAAAAGTCTGTACAACTGGTCTTCTTTCATCTTTAACTGTGCTTCATATGGCATTGTCTGGTACATACAACCACCACATGCCGGAAAATTCCTGCACAACGGTGCACGTGTTTCAAGCGGAGATTTTTCAAGCACCTCCATCAGGCGCGCCTCCAGACGACCGCTGCGCTTTTTATTAATCATTCCTCGGATCTTCTGACCCGGTATTGCATTTTTTACAGTAATTGTCTGGTCGTCAACACATACAAGTCCTTTGTTTGGAAAATCTACACGCTCAACCACACCTTCAAACATATCACCTTTTTTCATCGTATCTCTCCTGCCATTTTATACACTCTATCAGTAACGGTTTCAAAACATAACTTTTATCCCACACTATATATAGAATTTTCTTTATCCACCAAAATAAACTTTCAAATAAATGCACCACAATCCAACATTTACATTCATATCAAAAGATAAGGACCCAAATCAATCATTGGGTCCTTATTAGCATTTTTAAATTATTCTTCTTTGGATGCTTCTTCAGTTTCTTTGTTCTGATTTTCTTCCTTATCTTCTTCGTCTTTGAAATCATCAAGGTCTTCGAAATCATCTTCGAAATCATCTTCAAAGTCATCTTCGAAATCATCTTCTTCAAAGTCATCAAAATCATCATATTTGCTTGCTGCAAAATGTTTATACAGAGCAAATACTGCTACACCAACCGCTGTAACTGCTGCAAGAACAGCAACCACAATTAAGATTGTATTTTTCTTTTCCTGCTCTTCTTCTTTTTTGTGAAGTAATTCTGTAAGTTTTGCTACATTTAATAAATCTTCAATCTTGTTCATCTGCCTTCTCCTTTCATGACTCAAATATCTTAGTGCTAGTATACCACCAATCTTATAAAATTACCATATACTCATAAAAATTTAATGAACTAATCCGTCCTTTAAACAAGTTTTAATTTTGCAAAGCTTGCAAACATTTTTTTCACGCCAGCCTTTTCAAAATCCACCGTCACCTCATAATCCTTTCCATTATCCACGATTTTTAAAACGGTGCCTGTGCCAAACTTAATATGACTGACCATATCGCCCTCTATATAATCCAAAACTATTTTCTGTGCCTGCTGCGGCTTTATATAGTTTGCCGCACCCGATGTATTTCTGACGTAACCTGCCGCACTTGCTGATGTATTGTAACCAGCATTTTGTGGTTTCGGTTTATCAAAAATTGTCGAACCGGCACCCATACCTTTTTGCAATTTCCCCTGGGCAAGCAATGTATTTAAATCCACTTTTTTTCCAGGATTTTCAAATGCATTGCCATTGTTTGAAGAATATGGCTTCATGCGGCTGGAAAAGTTTGAAAAATGCTCTACCGGCTTTTCTTTTTCCATCACACCACGTACTTTCAAATGTTTTGGTGAAATCTCCTTAATAAAACGGGACACTTTATTAAACTGTGTCTGACCGTGCATCATACGCGTCTTTGCGCAGGTCAGCTTCAGATGCTTCATCGCTCTTGTAATACCAACATAACAAAGACGTCTTTCCTCCTCGATGCTCTCACCATTATCCTCAGCTACAATAGACATATAACTTGGGAATAAGCCATCCTCCATGCCTGCCAGCCAGACATAAGGAAATTCCAGACCCTTTGCACTGTGCAATGTCATCAGAACGACACGGTTATCATCTTCATCTAAAGAATCAATATCTGCTACAAGCGATACCTCTGACAAAAATTCAGACAATGATGTTTCCTTACCATCCTGCTCATTTTCTTCTTCATAACTGATAATTTTATTTTTCAATTCATCAATATTTTCAATACGGCTCTCTGCTTCCGGTGTCTGCTCTGCTTCAAGTTCACGCACATAACCTGTATCTTCTATGATTTCATCAAACAATCCAGAAATTCCAACATATGGCAATTTACTCCTGTAAACAAGAATCTGATCTGCAAAACTCTTAATCTTCTCTGCAGAACGACCAGCCAGTCCCGGAATCTCATCTGCCATCTTTGCCGCATCAAAAAAGCTTATCTGATTGTATGCCGCAAATTCATCGACCTTGCTGACAGATGTTGCACCGATACCACGCTTTGGCACATTAATGATTCTGCGTACAGCCACATCGTCCTGGCCGTTATCAATCGTCTTTAAATAAGCCAGAAGGTCTTTGATCTCCTTACGCTGATAGAAGTTCTGACCGCCGACAATACGATACGGAATACCCTTGATAACGCAACGTTCTTCTAAGCTTCTCGACTGTGCATTTGTACGGTATAACACTGCACAATCCTTATATTCAGCCTTATGCTCAGCTACACACGTCATAATGTCTGTCACAATACCCTCGGCTTCTTCAGTTTCATTGTAATACTGACAGAAATCCACCTGGTCTCCATCATCATTGGACGTCCATAATTTCTTGGATTTACGACCGTTATTATGATGAATAACATCATTAGCCGCATCCAGGATCAACTTTGTCGAACGGTAATTTTGTTCCAGTTTAATCACACGGGCTTCCGGATATTCCTGCTCGAAGTTCAGGATATTATAAATATTGGCACCGCGGAACTTGTAAATGGATTGGTCGTCATCACCGACAACGCAAAGATTTTTGTATTTTGCCGCAAGCAGGCTCACAAACTTAAACTGTGCTGTATTCGTATCCTGATATTCATCAACCATGATATATTTGAAGCGTTCCTGATAATAATCAAGCACATCCGGATTATTTCTGAAAAGTTCAACCGTCTTTACAATCAAATCATCAAAATCCAGCGCATTATTCTTCTTTAAATCCGCCTGATAAGCTTTGTAAACCTCTGCAATTTTCTGTTTTGCAAAATCACCCGGATACATCGCCCGGTATTCATCCGGACTGATCAACTCATCCTTGGCAGCGGAAATGGCAGATAAAAGACTGCGTTCCTTATAAACCTTCGTATCAATATTCAGGCGCTTGCACACATCACGCATGACAATCTTCTGGTCATCTGTATCATAAATCGTAAATGAACGGTCATAACCGAGTTTGTCGATAAAACGTCTTAAAATTCGCACACATGTTGAATGGAAGGTACTGACCCAGACATCCTCTGAACCAAAGCTGACAATCTTATCGACACGCTCACGCATCTCCTGCGCTGCCTTATTTGTAAATGTAATCGCCATAATATTCCATGGATTAATTCCTGCTTCTTCAATCATGTACGCCACACGATGCGTCAATACTCTTGTTTTTCCCGAACCAGCACCTGCTAAAATCAGAAGCGGTCCATCAATGTGATAAACCGCTTCCTGCTGTACGGGGTTTAATGTTTCGTATATACTGCTCATATTCCCATATCCCCTGTAAAATTCTTATCTAAACGTTTGTGTCGCCTGTCAGTAAAGGACTTGTCCATGAAAATCAACCAACTGAGCCAACAACAATCTGTGCCCATACGTCACTGTAATCTACCTGTGCAGCTTCTTTCCATGCATCAAACTGTGCCTGAACACTCTCGCTGATTTTCAATTCCAGATCTGCATCGGATAATGACTGATTAGCTTCATCTGCAAGTAATGTTTCTCTTGCCTGATCTGATAATACATTTGTCACTGCTGTCACAACTTCGTATTTGATATTAACATTCTGTTCTGCTGCCAGTGTAAGACCAAATTCCGCTGAAATCTCAGGGCCGATATCATCCAGGAACTTCTGAGCATCATCCAGACACATAGCCTTGATCTCGTCTGTAACATTGATGCCTAATTCACTTGCATGCTCCATACAAAGTTCAGCACGGATAATCTCATCTTCAAGGGTTGCTTTTGCTTCTTCAGCAACTGTCATGCCACTGTCTGTTGTCTGATTCCAAGGATCTTCACCATAGACTTCAATATAATGGTTTCTCAATATATACAGACGAACATTAATCTCATTCATCGTCACAGCATTACCGTCAACAGTTAAAACTGTCACAGAGTCATCGCCGCCAACAGTCGTGCTGTCTGTCTGATCCTGATTATCTGCCACAGATTCAGCCTCTGTCTGTGCCACATCTGTTGTTTCTGATTCGTTAACAGTATCTTCTATAGACGTACTCTCCACAGCTTCGGCTGATTCTGTATGGTTATCCTTTGTGGATTTTCCCATGACAAATCCGATACCGATACCTGCAGCCATTGCAATGATGACAAGTACAATGCTTAAAATAATAGCACCTGATCTCTTTTGTTTCATCTCTTATTCTCCTTCCAGATTTTAAATAAAATCTCACTAGGCTCGAAAATACCTCGCCAAGTGTTCACATTATACCACATCATTGCGCAGTTGTAACTATTTATTTTTTGCCATCAACCAATGAAGTATTTTTCTGGATACCATATCCACCATACGCTCATATTCGCCTACCTGAGTCGGACAGACATATCTTTGCGGTGATTTTAATTTTATGACACCTTCTATGTTGTCTGCGCGGCGGACAAGGTCGTATACCCAGTCTGTATTTTCAACACCATCCATCTCCTCCTCCAGTTCATCGTCTGCAAAAATCAATAGGAAGCGTAGTTCTTCACCCTCACTGAAGCAAATGCTAAGTTCTTTGACATTTGAATGTTCACTCTCAACATCACTGCAGGTAATATGTGTCAAATCAGGGCATATTGATTTAACTCTGTGCAAAATAATCTGGTTGAGAAATGGTCCATAAACATGCTTGATACTATACTCTGTATTTTCCGCCTTCAGTTCTTTAAACATATAATCAATTAATGCCGTATAATCCATATGTTCCATCATCCAGAGCATACGTCCGTTTTCCTGAATGTCAAATGCTTTAATGATTTCATTCATAATCAAATCCCTGTAACGTTCAAAAGCCTGCTGAGAAAAATATGAAACAAGCTTTAAACGACATATATCAGATATTTTAGCTGTACCTTTACGCCACTTACACAGCAATGTTTTATCAACACCTGCAGCTCTTGCAATTTGATAATTGTATACACCAACATTTTCTTTAAAAATATCACACAGTATATTCAAACTGGTTCTGGCAACATCTTCTTGTGTATTCATATAAAATCCTCCTTACCTTTGTAGACGTCTTTAGATTTTGCAAACTTATACTTTGTTCTTCATCTGGCGTCATCAAATATATTTCTATACCTATATAATCCTTTTAATGGCAAAAAAGTCACATTTTTGACAAAAAAATTTCATAAAATTTTTGCATAACTCATTTCTGTTTTGCCTGTTTTTGTTGATTTCAAAGTTGTTTTCCTGCTGTAAACACAGTACACAGAATTTTGCATATGATAATATATACACTTGTGTTAAGGAGATGCGGATTTGAAAAATCTTCTCGAAATCAGTTCGCTGAATTTTTCATATTACACACTTCAGGGAGAAACACCCGCATTGAAAAATCTTTCATTTCAGGTTTCCGAACACGAATTTTTAGGTATGATCGGTCCCAGCGGCTGTGGCAAATCAACAATTCTTTCATTAATTGCAGGCATATTAACGCCAACCTCTGGTACTATCGTTCACCATATACAGCACCATGACAATCATCCTTTTTTTGGTTACATGCTTCAAAAAGACCACTTGCTGGAATGGCGCTCGATTTATAAAAATGCAGTTCTCGGTCTTGAAATTCATCACCAACTAACCCCTGAAAAAAAAGCTTTTGTCAATCATCTGTTGGATGAATACGGACTTTCTCCTTTTAAAAATGCCCGTCCTTCCGAACTTTCCGGCGGCATGCGCCAACGCGCGGCACTGATTCGCACACTGGCACTTGAACCGGAAATGCTGCTTTTAGATGAACCTTTTTCAGCTTTGGATTCCCAGACACGCCTGTCTGTATCTGAAGATATTTACATGATTCTACGCAAAGAGGGTAAAAGTTCCATTTTAGTAACGCATGATATTTCTGAAGCCATCAGCTTCTGTGACCGCGTCCTTGTGCTGTCAGAACGTCCCGGTACCGTCATCAAAGACATTCCGATTCACTTAAGTCTTGATCATAAAACACCGCTCGCAGCCCGTCATGCACCTGAATTTGGTCAATATTTTAATGAATTGTGGGGTGAACTGCACCATGAATCAGACTGAATTTATCCGCACATATAAGCGCCGTCAGAAAATGACATGGATTTTGCGCGCAGGTATTCTTATTTTGATTTTTGTTCTCTGGGAAATCGCCGCACGCTTCAAATGGATTGATGACTTTATTTTCAGCAGTCCTTCGCGCATGGCACACACATTTGTATTGATGCTTGAGGACGGCACTATTTTTAAACACATCTGTATTACTCTGACAGAAACCCTTGTAAGCTTCGTACTCGTCATGCTGCTTGGCACAGCGATTGCGGTTATTCTATGGTGGCAGCGACAGGTTTCAGACATTCTTGAACCTTATCTCGTTGCCCTGAACAGCCTGCCAAAAACAGCCCTTGCTCCAGTGCTTATTGTCTGGCTTGGCAACAATTATAAAACAATTATTGTATGCGCACTGCTGCTTGCCGTCTTCGGTACTATTATCCAGCTTTATGCAGCATTTACAACTACGGACGCCGATAAACTTCTGCTCATCCAAACCCTTGGCGGACATAAAAAAGAACAACTCCTGAAAGTTGTTCTCCCTGGTAATTTTCCTACGATTATTGGCAGCTTAAAAGTTAATATCGGTCTGTGTCTGGTCGGTGTGATTATCGGTGAATTTCTCGCTGCCAATGCCGGTCTTGGCTACCTGATTATCTATTCCAGTCAGGTATTTAAGCTGGACACTGTAATGATGTCAATTATTATTTTATGTATTGTCGCCACTGTTCTCTACACCAGTTTGAGTATGCTTGAGAAAAAATATTTGAGCCGGCGGTAACACTCCAAATGTTATATGTTTTCACCATAATTGAAGATACCACATAATTTCTGAAAATATACGAAAAGGACGTAGCCGAAAATCTATTATCATTTTCAACTACGTCCTCTGTATTATTCCATGATATTCTGTAAATATGATGTTAGGAGCAAAAATTATCACTTACTGAATATATTTAGTCCTCTACTTTCACACCCAGATATGCCAGCACCAGTTTAAATGTCTGGTATACACCATCAATGTGTGTGCGTTCCATACTGTGAGAAGACTGTACGCCCTGACCGATTAAAGCTGCACGGATTGGATTGCCGCCTCGCATTGCTGCAGAAGCATCTGAACTATAATGAGGGAATACGTCCACCACATAACCGATGCCGTCACGTTTCGCCAAATCCATCAATGTATTAGTCATCTGATAATCATACGGACCTGCACTATCCATGGCACAAATAGAAACATGATATTCGTCACCGGATAAATCATCACCGACACACCCCATATCTACAGCCAGCATACTTGTAACATTTTCCGGCAGCCAGCTTGCACCACGACCGATTTCTTCATAAGAAGTCAGCATTACTTTTACATGCTGATCCGGCACAAGGTTATTATCCTTCATATATTTGAGTGCGCCAAACAACACGCCTGCAGAAGCCTTGTCATCCAAATGTCTGGATTTGATAAATCCACTCTCTGTATATTCAAATCTTGGTTCAAAGCTGACATAATCGCCCGCATCTATGCCAAGAGCAATAACATCTTCTTTGGATGCTACGCGCTCATCAATGCGGATTTCCATGGATTTTTCCACACGTTCAAGTTTGTAAGCATCATCATGGACATGCACGGATGGTGATGTCGTCAACACTGTACCTGTAAATGTCTTTCCAGTGCGTCTGGAATGGATTTTGCAATATTCACCCTCGATTGTGGAGAACATATAACCACCCACAGACATAATTTTTAATGTGCCCTGTGCAGTCACAGAACGCACCATAGCGCCTAAAGTGTCCACATGTGCTGCCAGACACAATACGTCTTTGGATTCTTCGTCTTTGCCCGGCACATCAATAACCATCGCACCTGTAGGTGTTATTTCAACTGAATATCCAAGTTTTTGGGCTTCTTCACGTACAACCGGTAAAATCTGTTCTGTATAACCGGATGGACTTGGTGTATTTACCAGTTTGCCAATCACTTCCGCCATGTAATCTGCATAAATCTGATTCATTGTTTAGTTCCTCCTGATATATCACTAATTTTTATTATTTACATTATATTAGCGGGCAGTTCACGAACCCGCGCTAACGCGCTCTACCACCTGTATGCACAGGCTGTTCGTTATGGTAACATCTGGACACTAAATTCGAAAAAACCTCATTAAGTGTCCAGATGTATATTCTCACTAAGCTTTCAATTTCCGTTCACGAACCCGCGCTGCCGCGCTCTACCGCCTGTATGCACAGGCTGTTCGTTCACTGACATACATATAAGAAAAACAAATGCCGCTTTTAGCGTCGCTTGTTTTTCTTATATGTATGTCACATTATATCACACCACTCTCTAAAAAGCAAAAGATGCACTTGACGAATGGTTGCCGCAAATGTAAACTGAAACTATGTAAAATTCATTGTAAACATCACTTTACAGCCTGGATTTTTCATGAAATTTAATTACGGGAGGAGCATTCTAATGGAAACACAGAATATGATGGATGATGCATTAAATTCATTCAAAAAATTAAAAACAGGAGATATCGTCACAGGCGTGGTGGTCGGTGTCAGTGATACAGAGGTGACTCTCGACTTAAATACTTACTGCGAAGGCATTATCCGCATTGATGAATTGAGTAATGACCCTAAATTTTCAATCAAATCCATCAAAACCGGCGATGAAATCACAGCAGTTGTCATTTCTGAAGATGACGGCAATGGCAACATTCTTTTATCTTCAAAACAGGCTGCCGATGAACTTGCATGGGATAAACTTCAGCAGATGATGGATGATGGCACAGTACTGACCCTCAAAGTTGGCGGTATCGTCAATGCCGGCGTAATTGTTTATGTTGAAGGCATCCGTGGCTTTATCCCTGCTTCACAGCTTTCCTTAAGCTATGTGGAAGACTTAAACCCATGGTTAAATCAGACTGTTGAAGCTAAAATTATTACCGTTGATGAAGCTAAGAAAAAACTTGTTTTATCCGCAAAAGCTGTTGCAATCGAAAAAGCCGCTGAAGATAAAGCAGTCAAAATCAACCGCGTACAGATTGGCGATGTATTTACAGGTACTGTTGAAAATATTACAAATTATGGCGCATTTATTGATTTGGGCGATGGTCTGTCAGGTCTTGTACACATCTCACAGATCAGCTTTAAACGTTTAAAATCTGTCCATGAAGTGCTCAAAGAAGGGGATAGTGTTAAAGTTAAAGTCATCGCTAACAAAGACGGAAAATTAAGCCTGAGCATCAAAGCCCTTCAGGAAAATGAAGAAGTCACAGAAATTCCGGAAGAAGTATTTGAATATAAAGAAGAAGGCAACGCAAGCACAGGACTTGGTGCATTACTTGCAGGACTGAAATTATAAGCCCGGACATGCTCATGCCAATGTCAAACTATACTTAATAATCCTTTGAAATACAATAAATAATAACTGACTTTAAATAGCAGTGACCTTTTAAGCATCTGCAATTTAATTATAGTGTCATTTTAACAAAAAACGACTGAATGCACTTTACTATGTATCTCCTCAAAAGTTAGATTCAAAAATCCAACAATTGAAGATTCTTACACTGTAATATGCATTCAGCCGTTTTTTTATTCATACGCAAATTTATAAAATATAATTCAAATCATTTTTGCTGTTGACACACTCTAATATGTCCGTCCTACAAAAACCGCAACAGACCTTGGACGCATCAGGAAATCTGAGTGAATACGCACTTCTTCGCCCTCACTCCATGTATAACGGCCGTGACCGTCACCATAAGTATTGACGCTTAAGTACCAATTACCAAGACCAAGCTCTGGCAGTTGAATATACACATCCTCCCAATAAGCATTGACTGCGACATACACCACATCATCTCTGCCTTTATACCGGTCATATCCTGCAAAACTAACACCAAATGTGTACTCACCGGATGGAATCTCGTGTGGTCTTCCATGTACATCATGCATATGCAGCGGCTCCATACCACTGACCGCATCTGTAAGCTGTTTGCGAATCACCGGATGTCTGTGTCTGAAAGCAATCATAAACTTAAAGAATTCAAACATCTCACGATTTTCTTTTAACATATCCCAGTTCAGCCATGAAATCAGATTATCCTGACAATAACTGTTGTTATTGCCGTACTGTGTATTACAAAATTCATCGCCTGCCAAAAACATCGGCGTACCCCGACTGCACATCAGCACAGCACAGGCATTTCGAATCATGCGCTGACGCAATGAATTGACCTCCGGCTGCTCGGTTTCACCTTCAACACCACAATTCCAGCTTCGATTATCATTCGCTCCATCCTGATTGTTCCAACCATTATTCCAATTGTGTTTTTCATTGTATGAATACAAATCATACAGCGTAAAACCATCATGACATGTCAGGAAATTGACACAAGAATTATAACCGGCATAAATATCGTTGTGGTCATTGTGATAACCGCCGTACATATCACCGGAACCGACAATACTCCAGGCAGCACTGTTAGATTCCCAGTTATCGCCTTTTAAGAAACTGCGCACAGCATCTCTGTAACGTCCGTTCCATTCTGCCCATCGCTTATTTGCAGGGAAACTTCCAACCTGATACATACCGCCTGCATCCCAGGCTTCTGCAATTAATTTCACATTTCGCAGAATCGGATCAAATGCCAGCGCTTCCAGAAGCGGGGGATTGTTCATCGGTTCGCCGCCTGCATTTCGTCCAAGAATACTTGCAAGGTCAAAACGGAAACCATCCACGCGGTAAGTCACCGTCCAGTAACGCAGACATTCCAGAATCATCTGGCGCACGATTGGATGATTACAATTCAATGTATTGCCACATCCACTGAAATTATAATAGTTGCCGCCCGGTGTGAGCATATAATAAATCTTATTATCAAAACCTTTAAAACTGAAAATCGGTCCACGTTCATTGCCCTCCGCTGTATGGTTAAATACAACGTCCAGAATAACTTCAATATCCGCATCATGCAGTGCTTTGACAAGTTCTTTAAGTTCCTGTCCTTCGTGGTTATATTCATCCGTTGCTGCATAACTGCTATTTGGCGCAAAAAAACAGACTGTATTATATCCCCAGTAATCCAGCAGGCGGTTGCCATTCATCTCACGGCTGTCCATATTTTCATCAAATTCAAAAATCGGCATTAGCTCTACAGCATTAATCCCAAGCTCTTTCAAATAAGGAATCTTCTCTTTAAGTCCGGCAAATGTGCCTCTGTGTGCAACGCCTGAAGATTCATGCTGTGTAAAACCGCGCACATGCAGTTCATAAATCACCAGATCACTCAATTCACGTTTAGACTGTTCCATCGTGCCCCAGTCAAAACTATCCCTGACAACTCTGGCATGATAAGTACGCTCTTTTTGTTTGCCCCAATCCGGCTTTCCAATGACAGCCTTTGCATATGGATCCAGCAGGATATTTTTCTTATCATAAAGCTGACCTTTCTTCGGATTGTTCGGTCCATCGATGCGATATGCATATTCAAACTCGCTGATATCCAGATCAAATACGATCATTGAATACACATCACCAATTCTGTATTCAGCAGGAAAAGGAAGAACCGCATATGGTTCTTCCTCTCCCTTATGAAACAATAAAAGTTCGCACGATGTACCACCATGTGTGTGTATTGTAAAATTGACACCTTTTCCCGGCATCGGAATCGCCCCGGGTACATCAAACATGCCCGGACGTACTCCGTATCCACTGATAGCATCAATTGCCTGACGCCCATCTGTGTTTTCTAAAATATGTCTTGCACCATATGGTTTCATCTTATGTCTCCCTGATTGCTTCGTGTTCTTCACTTTATTTTGTGAGCATCTTCATAATCTTATTGCTGCGCTCTACAAATTTTGTAAGTGCATCTGCACTTAATGGTTTGTGAGCCAACAAGGCAAGGTCATAAAGCTGCTGGCAAATCATCTCAGTATTTTCACCCTCTGCATGATTTAACACGTACTGTACCAGCTCGTTATTGGCATTCAGAACCAAAGTTTCGCCTTCGCCGCCAAACATACTCATATCCATGCCCGGCATAGCGTACATCTTCATCATATCCTGCATACGTCTGCTTTCTTCAGACAATGTAATCATGGAGGATGTGTCAGCATTCTTCAACTTCTCAACCTTGACAGTCAACTGTTCTTTACCAAGAGCTTTCTTAAAGATATCTGTCAGAGTCTTTGTATCTTCTTCAAGTGTTTTTGTATCTTCTTCAGTTGAAGTTTCTTTAAATACGTCTGCAAGGTCTGTATCAATACGTCTGAACTTCACGCCCTCTTTGGACTGCTCAAGATTTGTCAGGAATGGCTGGTCAATATTATGCTTCAGAATCAGCGCATCCAGACCTTCTTCTTTAAACATATTGATATACTGTGACTGCTGTACTTCATCTGTCACATAGAATACCTGATTTTCGTGTTTTTCTTTTGCAGCCTCAAGGTAATCATCAAGTGTGATGTATTTGCCTTCAAGATTCTTATAAATAATATAGTCTTTCATCTTTTCATTAAACTTGGCATCTTTAATGCAGCCGAATTTAATGAATGGGTTAATGTCATCCCAGTATTTTTCATAGTTTTCACGGTCTGTCTTGCACATACCTGTGAGCTTATCTGCAACCTTCTTTGTGATGTAGTCTGCAATCTTCTTCACAAAACCATCATTCTGGAGTGCAGAACGGGATACGTTCAGTGGAAGGTCAGGACAATCAATCACACCTTTAAGTAACATCAAAAATTCAGGAATAACTTCTTTAATATTATCTGCAATAAATACCTGATTATTGTACAATTTAATCTTGCCTTCGATGGATTCATATTCCATGTTAATCTTAGGGAAATATAAAATACCCTTCAGGTTAAATGGATAATCCATATTCAGATGAATCCAGAACAAAGGCTCTTTATAATCCATAAATACTTTACGGTAAAATTCTTTGTATTCGTCCTCAGTACATTCATTTGGATGTTTTGTCCAAAGTGGATGAATATCGTTCATCAACTGAGGCCTGCGAATAATCTTTGCTTTATTCTTGGCTGGAGAAACTTCAACAGTTTCTTTTGTGCCGTCTTCATTTTCCTTTTCTTCTGTCTTGGCAGGTTCTACGATAGTTTCAACAACTGTATCTTCTTCTGTCACATCAGCTTCATCGATTGTTTCGTATTCCGGTTCATTGCCCTGTTTGGATAAATAAATCTCTACAGGCATGAATGAGCAGTACTTATCGATGACTTCTCTGGCTCTGTATTCGTTTGCAAATTCAAGGCTTTCTTCATTCAGGAACAATGTAATCTCTGTACCACGTTCTGTTCTGCTGCCTGTTTCCATCACATATTCGCTGTCGCCGTCACATTCCCAGTGAACTGGTTCTGCGCCTTCTTTATAGGATAATGTTTCGATTTCAACTTTATCGGCAACCATGAATGCTGAATAAAAACCAAGGCCGAAATGACCGATAATCTGATCTTCATTTGTCTTGTCTTTATATTTCTCAAGGAAATCTGTAGCACCTGAAAATGCAATCTGTGTAATGTATTCTTCAACTTCATCGGCTGTCATACCGATACCATTATCGATAAACTTCAAAGTCTTGTCATCAGGATTTACAATAACCTGAACTTTGAATTTCTCATTATCTGCGAATTCACATTCACCCATCATCTCAAGCTTTTTCACTTTTGTGACAGCATCGCAACCATTAGAAATCAATTCACGGAAGAAAATATCGTGATCTGAATATAACCACTTTTTAATAATTGGAAATAAGTTTTCGCTGTTAATAGATAAATTACCCTGTTTATTCATCTCTATCACTCCTTATAATCTAAACCATAGCTAGTCATCCCGCGTCAAGGGTTACACGCAAATCATCTGACTGCTGTAAAATGCAATATAATCTGGCAGATATGCTTTTCCCTACCGGATAATGTCTATTTTAATACTGAGCAATACAAATGTCAACAGAAAATTAGCACTCATTTGTAGTGAGTGCTAATAATTTATAAAATTTTTATTTTTCCGAAAATGCAATATGGTTTTGTCTGAAAAACTGCTTTACGGTATCATCCCACAAACGTTCCACGGTCTTATCCATGACAAATGTCTTGAATGAAATACCTGATACACAGATAATCTCACCTTTTTCATAGCGGATATTCATATACAAACCTTTAATCTCATCCTCGCTGACGGATGTTTTATTGTGCTCCATCAACCAATGTCTGTTCTCCGCCGATAATTCAAATATAAATTGAAAACCAAGCGGCAGTTTATGACCTTTAATGACTGAAAATACAAACGGCTTCACGTCCGCCCACACAACCTGTGTCCGTCCGTTCATTGCCTCCTGCTCCTCCAGTGTATAATAATCCTTATTGAGATTTCCACCAATTCTGAAATCTGTAAATGTCCGTATCAGGGATTCGCCCACATAAAATTTATCAAATGTATTCTGCACAAGCAACTTATTGACAAAATCCTTACTGTCTTCTATGACAAGCGCAATCATAAATTTATGCTTCGCACCATGCCTTTACAACTTCATAAATGCCATCGCCATCCAGTTTGTATTTTTTAAGAAGTTCAACAGCAGGTCCGGATTCACCGAAGACATCCATAACACCATGTTTAAGGACTTTTGTAGGTGCTTTCTGTGCAAGAACATCACATACAGCACTGCCAAGACCGCCAATCACAGAATGTTCTTCAACAGTAACAACTTTGCCTGTTTTCTTAGCTGCTTCAACAACCAAATCTTCATCTAAAGGTTTAATTGTGTGAATGTTAATCACCTGGGCATCGATGCCGTCTGCAGCTAATTTCTCAGCAGCTTCAAGTGCACCGCTGACACAAAGACCTGTTGCAATAATTGTCACATCTTTACCGTCACGAAGTTCTACACCTTTACCGATTTCGAATTTGTAATCAGGACGGTCATTAATCACAGGCACTGCCAGACGTCCAAAACGCATATAAACAGGACCAACATATTCATAAGCTGCACGAACAGCAGCTTTTGCTTCAATATCATCAGATGGGTTAATCACAACCATACCCGGAATTGTACGCATTAAAGCGATATCTTCGTTACACTGGTGTGTCGCACCATCTTCACCTACAGAAATACCTGCATGTGTTGCACCGATTTTAACGTTCAAATGTGGATAACCGATGCTGTTTCTTACCTGTTCAAAAGCACGGCCTGCCGCAAACATTGCAAATGTGCTGGCAAATGGTACTTTACCTGTTGTTGATAAACCTGCTGCAATACCCATCATATTGCTCTCAGCGATACCACAGTCAATATGTCTTTCAGGGAATGCCTTTTTAAAGATATCTGTCTTTGTAGCGCCTGCAAGGTCTGCATCAAGTACATATAAATCTGCATGCTCTTTACCGATTTCTACGAGCGCATTACCATAACTTTCTCTTGTCGCAATCTTCTTTACATCTGCCATGGTCTTAGGCCTCCTTCTCTAATTCTTCTGAAATCTTTTCCAAATCTGCCATAGCTACAGCAAACTGCTCATCATTTGGAGCCTTGCCATGCCATCCGGCCTGATTTTCCATGAAGGAAACACCTTTACCTTTAACGCTCTTTGCAATAATTGCTGTCGGTTTGCCTTTAATCTCTTTAGCTTTCTTAAATGCTGCTGCAATCTCATCAAAATCATGTGCATTGATTTCAATGGTTTCAAAATTAAATGCCCTAAATTTCTCAGCGATTGGATATGGAGAACATACATCTGCAATATTACCGTCAATCTGAAGTCCGTTATTATCTACAATAATAACAAGATTATCCAGTTTTCTGTGACCTGCAAACATCGCAGCTTCCCATACCTGACCTTCCTGAATCTCACCATCGCCAAGTAATGTGTATACACGGTAATCTTCACCTGTCAGCTTTGCAGATAATGCCATACCTACTGCTGATGAGATACCCTGTCCAAGTGAACCACTGGACATATCCACACCTGGAATATGCTTCATATCAGGATGTCCCTGAAGATAAGAACCTACATGTCTGAGTGTGATCAAATCCTCTACAGGGAAATAACCTCTGTGCGCAAGTGTCGCATACAGCCCCGGCGCCACATGTCCCTTTGACAAAACAAATCTGTCTCTGTCTGCTTTCTTAGGGTCTGCAGGGTCAATATTTAATTCTTCAAAATAAAGATAAGTAAAGATATCTGCTGCGGATAAAGAGCCGCCCGGATGACCGGATTTAGCACTATGAACTTCGCGAACAATATCTTTTCTGATTTCATTTGCAATTTTTTTCAGTTTTAACTGCTCCATGATATTCTAATACCATCCCTTCTGCGTTTTATTACTATTTACATAGTAACAAGATTCAAGACTATTGTCAAAGCATTCCTTAATAAAAAATGGATTCCTCCCGTAAAACTTATCTTATAGAAATTTTAATAAATTTTCTTATCTATACAAATTTCTACATCGCTATGCAATTCCCGGTTTATACAAAATTTGTACAAAAGTACAGGGGCAAAAGAACTTAAATGTCTTTGCCCCTGCATCATGTTTAACTATAATTTAATATTCCGGTTCAATCAGACCGTATGTGTTGCCTTTACGTTTGTAAACCACATTGACTTCGTCAGTTTCAGCATTTCTGAATACGAAAAAGCTATGTCCAAGAAGCTCCATCTGTACGCAGGCTTCTTCAATGTCCATCGGTTTCATGGCAAAACGTTTTGTACGAACAATCTTAATCTGCTCATCCTCTGCTTCTTCCTCCAGATAGCTTGGCTGGAAGCTGGATGCTGCATGAAGCTGATTTGCAAGTTTTGTTTTATATTTGCGCATCTGGCGTTCGATAATATCCTCTACCAAGTCGATGGATACATACATATCATCACTCACCTGCTCTGCCCTGATGATGCTGCCCTTCACTGGAATAGTAACCTCAATCTTCTGACGGGATTTCTCTACGCTAAGTGTTACTGTAACTTCTGTATCTTCACTAAAATACTTCTCAAGTTTGCCGATCTTATCGTATATCGTTTCCTTAAGCCCCTCTGTCACATCGATGTTTTTTCCGCTGATAATATATCTCATACGACTCAACTCCTCTCATGCCCCTGAAAATAAATCATCTCCAAAAGCATCTTTCTTTATACACATGATTATAACACACTTGTACCATTTTTCCAACCCTTGATTGCAGACAATTAAATTATTTTTTTATTATTTTCTGAATTTATACTTATTTAATAAGTTTTTATAGTTTTCTTTTACGACTACATACTATCATTCACCTAATTTTCTGCAATCTTTTCTCGAAAGTCTTAGCGCAATCCCTCCGAAAAAGGCATTTTAAATACACCATAACTTCCCCTATTCCACCCGATTATCAGTTTTAATTTCATGTTTGAAGATATAAACTATTTATTTATCAAAATTGTCTGATTATTCTTCAATTTGTTAATTTAAAAACAAAATAAATAATAATTTCAGTCAATTAAGTGCCATTATCAAACTACATAAAAGTCAAGTGGTTTTCGATATTTTTCGACACCAAAACACAAAATTCGCATAATCACCAAAACATATATTTGGATTTTATTCTCAATGTTATACACAATAGAGGATAAATTTTTTGTGGATAATGTGGATAACTTTGTGTATAACTCACATTTACCGCACTTTCTGCGATTTTTTATGGGATTAACTTGGGGATAAGTTATCCACATATTCCTCCACCTATTTTATCTCAACAGTTTATAGGGAGTTTTTTTGTGCATATTATATAAATGTAAATATATTTTACTTAACAGTGAATTTTTATCTACCTATATTTCTATATGCGTTATAGCCAAACTTATTCGCACTTAACAATGTCATATTTCAACTTTTTCATTAATGATATCTTTATAGTCTATGCCAGTCCTGGGAATAATATTAACAGCACGCCTGCAACAATCGTACCAATTAATGTAAACAGTACACTCATCACAAACATTGGCTTATACGCTTCTTTATGTGTTGTACCTGTCAGACCCAGTGTCAGAATAATCAAGCCATTAATTGGCAATGTTTCAAATGTTGTAGCCGCAAGTGCACCAACTCTGGCAACTGCCGGTGCTGCTGCAATTACCTGTTCCGGTGCGTAACCCTGTCCAAGCATAATACCAAGTACGATTGGCAGTGATACCATTAATGCAGCTGGTGGTGATGAAGTAATCGCTACAATGACACAAACTGCAATAATTGCAATTACAATATAATGTGCATGAATACCTGCCAGCATCGAAATCACAAAACCAAAAGCTGATGTTGCTGTAACAACTGCTGCCAGCGCAGATGGTGTAATTACTGTCATTAACGCATTAGGATAAGAATCAGAACCACCATTCAAAGTTGCAATAATCGCTTTGCCAATACTCTGTGTATTACCCAATGCATCTGTTTTTGGCAAATTTCTACCCATCAAAATAATTGCTGCTACAATACCAATACCAAGTGCAATCGCAATGTTTACTGTAATACCTGTAATTGCAGGGAACAACGTATATGCGCAGAATACAAGAACCAACGGAATCAAAGCAACTACAAAATTCGGCAATGGTCTGTCCTGTCCTTCATTCATTTTCTGACAATGTCCCCAGTCAAAATGTTCACCTTGATGTTTTGCTTTTAAAATCATATGTGTTAATACAAAATAACCACCACCGGCAATAATAATTACGGCCACGATACCAGGCACAAGTCCGGCTGTTGATGAAATATGAAAGCCCTGTTCAAGATATGGAGCCAAAGCTTCATTTTGTGAAACACCACTCATAATCGCCGCCTGAGCCATAATATTATCAATCTGCGGTGCACCCGGTGCAGCCATAAATCCACAGTTTAATACCATCATACCCGGAATAAACCGTCTTGGAATATCCACCATTTCGCTCATGACAAAGCAAATCGGAATCATCGTGAAAGCAAGGACATAACCATCAATACCACCCATTGTCAGTAATGCTGAAATAATTAAAACAACTAAAATCGCTGCTCGAACCTGTGCATCACCGCTGCGCTTAATGACAAATGTATTTGTCAATGTCTTTGCAATTGAAGAGGCTGCACCAGTATCGTTGTATAATTTACCAAGCATTGCGCCAAAAAATACGATAAAAAACAAACTGGTAATCAAATCGACAATACCACTGACATATGAACTAATCAGTGTTTCCGGTGCCATTCTGTTAAATACAGCTACAATAATTGCACACACCGGTGCAACCCAATAAGACGAAAATCCTTTGTAAACAGCTACTAAAAATATAACAAGCGCTAAAATAATACCTATTAACCCAACTACAGCACTCATAATCTTCTCCTCCATCTCTTGAAGTTTTTTATTAATTTGACAATTTATTATGCATATCTGTCACGTACCGATAATGATATGCAAAATCAATAATATCCTGTACCGTTTCCATCTCCATGCATGTTTCCTCGGATAAATGCCATCCCATCATTTCATTTAATGACATAAGTAACAGTACCTTTTTAACCATTGCTGATTTTGCACCTGTACACCCTGAAACAGCCTCCATCTCATGCAACTGTTTCTGTGGCAGTCCTGCCATGATTGCTGCACTTTCTTCAGCCAGTGCATAAATGCTTTCCTGTGGTTTTGGACACCGGTCAAGCATATATCTGCGTTGAATATATGTACATATTGCATCCCTGACATCATTTTCTGTTGCATTTTTCTTTGCTTTAAGTGTTTCTATAATTGACTTTGCACCTAAAAGCCATTGCTTAATTTTTACCCATTCCGCTGTTGTCGTCATGCCACTACCATTTCAAGTCCAAGCACTTTACAGACCATTTCAAGTTCTTTTGTATAATCACCATAAACCAATGCCATATGTGAACCAAAATCAAATGTTTTCTCGTAAGCACTCTGTGCATCCTCAACCTGATAAATCACTGCTGTTGAACAATTCTGACGTCCATAGCCAAACTGACCCTTGATTTTACCACGGATGACAAGCATCTTTTCACATGTTGGATCGATACGTACAACAGTGACCGTCTGATCTAAATCTTTTGAAAAATCATAGCGCATCGTTGCACCCCAACCACTAAAAGCAAATGAGCGCAAAGCATAATTTTCATCTACTTTGTCATAGCCTTTTAATTTTCTGTTTGCAACAGAATGTAAGGTCACCATCAAATTCGGAATATCTTTGATTTTTTCAAATTCTTCAGGTGTGACGCTGTTAAAATCCGGTGCTGTAATTTTGCCATCTACGATTCTTAACCAACATGTATTTCCCATATACGTTGATTTTTCTGTAAGACTTTCAAGAATAACTTTGCACATTAATATATTCAGATCTGCCTCACATGCCGATGGAATACCTTCCTCCTCAAGTAATGAATGTGTCAGACATAATGTACATTTTTCCTGATTTAATCGCCTTGTTGAACACATATCCGGACATGGTGCAGTAAATGCATTACAATCACGAAAAGACAACAATTTCTTTGCCAGATAATAAGCCCTGACAGAATTGCTTACATATTTTTCTTCAATTTCACATTCATCTGCACCGGCAATCAATGATTTTGTAATTTCATTAATATGCACCATATCTTCATCATTGATATTGTTCATCATTCGTCCCGGTTGTGTTGGATTTTCATCTGCAGGTCGGTTTGTCAGCATGTCCAGATATTCGTGAATATCCATCACGTTAAAATTTACACCCAGTTTATCTTTTACTTTTTCCAATGATAAGAAACCATCCTGTGCACTGACGGGTGACACGTCAGTTGCAAAACGATTTAATACCAATGCTCTTGTATTTGCCAATACTTTTCTGACTGTCAACGCTTTAAACATATCTTTTGCCAATTTCCAGTCATATACCGGATAAACCTCTGCACCTCTGGCTTTCATTGCTGTAACATCTGTTGTTACTGCAAATAAAACATCATTATAATAAGCAATCGTTTTTTTACATCGTCTCGCAAACTCAATAAATACCTGAGTTCCACGTCCGCTGCTTGTCAGCAAATAAACATCGGTATCATCCGGTGCCAGAATCTCCTGCATATCGCTTTCACTCACATTAAATGCATCTGTGTAATTTTTAACACGTACTGCAGGCATCAAGTGTACGCATTCAGGCACATTTGCCTGTGCAGCCTGAACAAAACCTTTAAAAATCTCTCCATTTAAGAATCTGTCATATTCCGGTTTTAATGTATCCCCCTGACCGAAACGACATGGTCCTTCATACACATACTCATGTGTAAAATCAATAAAGACCGGTTTAACATTGAGTTTCATCTCAATGCCTTTTTTAACAACACCCATAATTAATCCCCTTCCTTTATAATATTTTCTTTGATATGCCGGAGGATTGCCTGTACCCCCATACGCCTGTCTACAGACAATTGTTTTCCGACAGATGTTGTATCTATAAAAGCTGGCGTCCAATTTAATACCTCCGCCGTACTTTTACCTTCAATCATCGATTTAATCACTGCCAAAATGCCCTTTATTATTAAAGATTGACTATCCACCATCATATAGACATTATTATGATCTATCCACACATAAATCCACACTTTAGACTGACAGCCTTCCACAAGATTTTTCTGATTTTTATATTTTTCAGACATTTTCTGAACATTCCCTGCCTGAATTAACAAATAATCATATTGAAGCAACCAATCCTCCAGTGCATTGAAATTCTTAATCCACGCTTGCTCCTCTTCTTTAAGTGACATCTGCATGCGTCACCTCCGTTTTTTGAAAAATGTAATTGCACGTTCTAAAGCATCGATACTCTTAATATTAAATGGAATTATATGCCTCTGCTTCTTCGATACCGCTGCCGCAAATTCTCCAACAACTTGTATATCCGGATATACTTCAGATTCCTGATATAACCTTTGGATTCACATCCCGTGCTGTATCGTCTGTATCCACCTACACCATTACTTTATATAAAATTCATAAGATTATTATAACAATAACAGGATTACTTCTATATGTGCATTATGAACATTGTACAAAACTTTTTAGCATTGATATTGTTCACTCTATACCTTTTTCTTTTGACTTACATTCGTTTTACATATATAATGTAATATAAGAATCAAACATTCAAAACTCCGTTCGTACCTGAACGAATAATCACTTTAGACTTATGACGCATCATATACCAAAAGCATCCATTATAAAATGTCATGTATATGATATAAAACGAAGGAAATACTTATGAAACTCAGCTTACAAATTCTTGTTCACTGGCTTGAAGAATTTTCACCAAAACTGCATATGAAATCAGAATATAAAACTGTAGATGAATTACTTACGATAGAAAATATCCGGCTTTATACTTCTATAGTTTCTTTTGATGCCCATACACTATATATTGGCACCTCCGATGATTTTTTCTGTGATGCTAATCCTAATATTATCTGTAAATCTGACAAAAATTTTATTTCTCTGGACTGTGAAGATTTGACACAGGTTTTAAATGCATTATTAAATGCGTTTTCTTTTTACACTCGCTGGACTGAACAATTAAAATCTCTGATTTTGAGTAAATGTACACTTTATGAACTTCTTGATGCCAGCGATGAAATATTTATGAATCCGTTAATCATCTTTGATTCCAGTGATTCAATCGTGGCACTGTCAAGTGCCTACCGCAATGTTCATGTTGATGAAAACTGGTTTGAACTTATTAAGAACAAAGCTACTTTTCCTGAAAAAATTGTTGATTTTCACGACCACAGCAAAAATTACTTTGATTCAAACGAAAAAGAACCTTTTTTTATTCCTTCCGGTCTGTTTCCAAATCCGAGCTACTCACAAAATTTATTTTATCAGAAGGAATGGTGCGGCATATGCGTGCTTGTCCAATATCAGACATCATTTCATAAAGGTTATGTACACCTGCTCAGAATTTTAAGCTCATATATTCAGCTTTGGATTAATCAGCGCATTGATGCCGATATTTTTCGAATGAACGCAACTTATCTGGCCGGAATTATCAATAAGGACACTACTGATTTGTCCCAGCTAACACGGAAATTGCTGATGCTTGGTTGGAAAGTCAACGATGAGATGCTTCTGCTAAATGCTCGGGCGCTCTCACCAAACTTTCATGCACACAGTTATATGTGTCGTGTATTTTCCGGTCATTCACCATTTATTTATGCTGCTGCTGTGGACCAGAGCATTATTTTACTTTGTAACACTTCTCAGCTTGCAGTAAACGACTTGTTGGGATTTTTAAAACCATGGTTTAAGAAAAGTTCTTATTATTGTGGTGTCAGTTATCCATTTAATCATATTTCCAAAATCTCCGATGCAAACCAACAGGCAGAAATCGCCCTGGCCTATGCAAAAAAATTTGCTGGATGTATCAATCGCATCGACGATTGTGCTATGTATTGGATGATTGATTCCATGAAAGAAAAATGGGGTACTTTTTCGGGACATCCGATTTTAGAAGTTATTGAAAATTATGATAAAGTACATCATACCAATTATTATCAGACATTATTTTGTTTTTTAAGAAATGAACGAAATCACACTGCAACTGCAGACGAACTAAATATTCACCGCAATACTTTGTTTCACAGACTTGAACGTCTTCAGGAATATTTTCACGTTCATCTGGACAGCCCGGAGGAACGCTTATATATGCAATTATCTTTTTATATGAAAAAGTAAACCGGAACTTCTCGGATTTTAAGCAGACTAATTCTCCCACACCCAAAATGGTGCTGTCGGGAAATAGGCAGCACCGTATCCATAGCAGAATCTATCGTTACCAAAATCAATGATGCCATTGCGCTACATGGCGATTTTCTTCGTGGTCGAGAGGTATACCCGGCTCACCGGAGTTGATTTATATTCCGCTGGATACAAATGGATTTTATGAAGTGCTGGAAATTGTGTATGCCAAAAATAATGAAAATCCGTTACTGCCGTTATTTATTCAGGAGATTTAGTCACTTATCTAATTTTTCTATTTTGCTGCATGATAGACAGTGCCCTTCTCCCAATGGGGCAAATGGGCCTGTCTGTATTGTCCAGGCGTCATATGGTAAAATTCATGAAATGCTTTGTTCAGTGCCGCGGGATTGGCAAATCCGTGTTTGAGCGCAATCTCCGTGATACACGTATCGGTATTGCTGATTTCCAATGCACAATGCACTGACCGAAGCTTCCGCAGATATTTTTCAAAAGGCATACCTGTGTACTGTTTAATCCAACGCGACAGACTGGAATCCGATACAAAATACTGCGCTGCAATTTTTTGCAGGGTTATGCGCTCTGCATAATGGCTTTGTATATACCAAAACACCTGATTCATCATCCGTGGTGCATTTTCATAAACACAGTCCTGCTCAGATAATAAAAAAGGTAGCATTGCATTTAATAACCGACAGAAAAATGTATGCTGTACTAATTTTGAAAATTCATATGTATGATTATCAGCTTTATCATATGTATACTCATTTTTCCCTGTATAATATGCAATTATTTCTCTGGTTGTCTGACATATCGCATACCATTCCTCTGATGTATGCCTTTCCAGATTTGTAAAGACAACAAAAGGCTTTTCCAATATCAACTGCACTTCATAAGTATTTAAATGCAATAAATATACCTGACTTTTTTTCTGTATATCCGCCTCAGCAATTGAAATCGTATTTGATGCATTAACTATAAAAATATGCTGCGTCCCTAACTGAAATTTATTGTGGTCAACATCCATTAAAATATCCCCTTGTGCAACATATATCAAAACAATATTTTCAAATTGCTGTTGTGTTATCGAAATCTTCTCCGGACATTCTATTGTAAATAACTGATTGGTTTCTATAAGCATTTTAATCCCTCTTAAATATGAATTTATAACACTTACATTATACTATAAAATGGGAATATAGATAAAGATTATTATTTATTTAGAAAAGCAATATTATTTATTCTGTTTTATGATAATGTAAGTAATAATGCTATGCTTTAACTGCATTTTAGAAAGTTTATAGGTGTCATCTTTGACAATGATAAAAACATTTATGAGAAAGGGTGTATAACATATGCAAACAAAAAAAGAAGCTTTACTGGCTGCCTACAGAGGCGAACCCATTGATTTTATTCCAAATATACAATCCTGTACCAATAGCGTTGTTTTTCCGGGTGACCGCTATTTCGGACCGGATAAAACAGGTTATGATGCCTGGGGTGTCAACTGGACACAGCTCGGACCTGATCCTGGCATTGACGGTTCTATGGTTACACCTGGCACAGAATTATTTGAATATTTTGACGAATGGAAGGAACATGTTAAATTTCCTGATTTAGAAGCGATGCATGCTGCTGACATTTTACGCGGTATGGCTGCCAACTGGGACAGAGAAAATAATGTTACCCATGTGCTTGTACTCTCCGGCGGGGCTTTCGAGCGTATGAATCAGTTAGTTGGTATGGAAAATGCACTCTGCGCTTTCTATGAATATCCTGATGAAGTCAAAGAATTTTGCGATGCTTTCTGTGAATATCGTCTGAAATGTATTGATTTAATCCATGAGGTGCTTCATCCGGATGTCATCGAAATGCACGATGACTGGGGTACAAATACAAATATGTTCTTCTCCCCTGAAATCTGGCGCGAATTTATCAGACCGATGGAGCAAAAATATATTGACCGCATTCATTCTTATGGCATGATTTACAATCACCATTCCTGCGGATATATCATGCAAATTATTCCAGATTTAGTTGAAATGGGACTGGACTGTATTAATCCACTGAATGTATCCAACGACGTTGCCTTAATTAAAGAAAAATACGGTGATAAAATCACCATCATGGGCGGCGTCGATAACCAGAAAATTGATGCTGAAGGTTGTCCTGAAGAAGATATCCGCAAAGAAGCCCGCCGCGTCATTGATGCTTACGGCAAAACCGGCCGTTACATCGCTAACTATATCTTCGGTAGCCGCCGCAGCCGCGATATATTCCTCGATGAAGTGGAAAAATATGGGATAGAAGCATTAATTCGTTAGAAATTAATATAATCATTTTATTTAAGCCTATTTTCCAAGAACTGCTACTTGTGTAGCAGTTCTTTTTTGATTAACTCATCTAAATTTACCATGAAAAGTTTAATACTATCAAACTTTTTTAAAAGCGCCAACAGAAAAACCCCGGAAACCTTACGGTTCCGGGGTATCTTACGTTTGGACTCAATGCTATCTTGCGATAGCCATATATATAATTTTAAAATCTGCGCCGCAGTACACACCTCAATTTCGCTTCGCTACATCTCGGTCGGGCATTCGCCCTATAAATTTTCCGAATAATACCCTCATGCGAGCAAGCTCACATCGGTCATTATTCTACAAATTTGCACTGCTCATTGCTTATCGAAATTACTCGATGATTGTAGCAACACGACCTGAACCTACAGTACGTCCACCTTCACGATACTTTAATCCCGTTTCATCCTGCATTTTTTATGCTTTTCTATCCAAAATACAGTAAAAAATGGCTGATTTACATGGTCTATTTTTATTTGCCTGATTTCTTGGCACCGTTTTGGCACCGGACGCCTTGTTCTAAATACTTCGTCATCAACACCTACTACTTCCTCTGCCATTTTCTTATTGCACCCATTATTTTTTATTGTTATAATCAGAACATGGGTGCTACCATAACGGTAGGCGGTTAGTCCTTCAACAGAGGGACTGTGACCCTCTGATTACATAGAAACCCGAAAGGGAATCCACTGGAAAGGAGGGCTAAGCCAATGAGTA
>CAKRHR010000036.1 GCA_934339005.1 uncultured Catenibacillus sp.
GGGATATCCAGACGGTCAAAGCAGTAATAGGTATATTTACGGTCGAATACACATGGTACTTCACCTGTCGCAATGCGGTAAACGTATTTCTTTGATTTGGCATTTAAGCGGCTGTGGAAGCGTTCATCCACTTCCTGCACATCAAATACTGCGATATCTCTTGGCAGGTAACGGCTCAGATAATGCTTGATTTCATAGCATTTCATTGTAGAATTGGTGTGAAAGTTTGCTACCTGGGCATAAGCGTGCACACCTGCATCGGTTCTGCCTGAACCGTCCACTGTCAGGTCCGGCTCACCTGTCATTTTTCTTAAAACTTCTTCGATTTTGCCCTGAATCGTTGTCTGTCCGCTGTCTTTGCCAAGGCGCTGCCATCCATCATAGCGACCACCATCGTACTCTATTGTCAATTTAATATTTCGCATATTGCCCTCATCTTTCTAAACTTATGTTTTTATTAAATATGTCTATTTTTAAGTTGTTTTTTATATCATGAATTGCTCTGTATCTCACACTACTCATTCAGCGATGCCGCCAGCAAAAGCTTCGTATATTCATGCTGTGGATGTTCGTACACTTCCTCAGCATCTCCGATTTCCACAATCTGCCCCTGATACATCACAGCTACTCTGTGGCACATGCCGCGCACTACGCTCAAATCATGTGAAATAAATATCATCGTTAAATGATTTTTCTCATGCAGCTCAAGGAGTAATTTCAATATTTGGCTCTGCACCGTCACATCCAGCGCAGACACAGGTTCGTCCGCAATCATCAGTTTTGAACCGCCAAGCAGGGCAATACCAATGCTGATACGCTGACGTTGTCCGCCTGAAAGTTCATGTGCATAACGGTTCTTATATGATGCGTCCAGTCCAATCTGAACAAGCATTTCATCCACCATACGCAGGCGTTCCTGACGATTTCTGATACCACGCAGTTTTAACGGCTCCTGTAAAATCCAGCCTATCCTTTTCGCAGGATTTAATGAACCAAATGGATCCTGAAATACCATCTGAGGTCGTTCACTGTTGATTTCAAGAGTGCCTTTGTAATCTTTATTCAATCCGACAATCGTTCGTGCGAATGTGGATTTACCGCAACCACTCTCTCCGACAATACCAAGAATTTCACCCTCACGCACTTCAAGGGATACATCTTTTAGCACATGTTTTTTGCCATGTTTGCCGGAAAAAAGTCCCGGTTTTTCATCATAAAATACATTTAAATTTTCTGCACGAAGTACTGGTGTTTCTGACACAATCGATGTTGTATTTTTAGGAATCTTTGCCACAAGTGTTTTCGTATAATCATGTTTTGGATGGTTTAAGACCTCCTCCACAGCGCCAGACTCAACAATATCTCCCTGATACATAACAATGACTTCATCACATACTGCGCGAATAACGCGCAAATCGTGAGAAATAAATAAAATAGACGTACCTGTTTCATCATGGAATTTGCGAAGCAATTTTAAAATCTGAAGCTGCACTGTCACATCCAGCGCTGTCGTTGGCTCATCCGCAATTAAAAGCTTTGGCTGACAAATCGATGCCATGGCAATCATGACACGCTGACGCATACCACCGGAAAGCTGATACGGATATTTGTTCATCAATACTTCAGGGTCCGGTAAACCAACGCTTTCAAGTGCTTCTATGACTTTTAAATCAATATCATTTTGATTCAACTGCGTATGCAGACGCAGGCTTTCACCAACCTGCTTTCCAATCTTAATTACAGGATTTAAGGAGGTCATCGGCTCCTGAAAAATCATTGAAATCTCATTGCCCCGAAGTGCCTGCATTTCTTTATCTTTAAGCGTCAGCAGGTCACGGCCTTCAAACATAATACTGCCGTTAATCACTCTGGCATTTTCTGATAAAAGGCGCATAATCGTCAGTGAAGTCATTGATTTGCCCGAACCAGACTCCCCAACAATACCGACAACTTTACCTTTTGGAATATCAAAACTAATCTGATTTAAAATCTGATGCCACTTGCCATTTTCCGCAAACCCCATGGTGAGGTCACGCACTTCCAAGATATTTTCCATCATATCATTGCGCTGACGCTCTGTATTATTCTCATTCCGATAAATACTATCTTTCATCATCGCCGGCACCTCCTATGCATTGATTTTTCTCAGACCTTCACCAATCATGGAGAAGCCGAGAATAATCAAAATCATCACAATACCTGTTGAAATCGCATACCATGGTGCATTATACAAATAGGATTGTGCATCGTAAAGCATCAGTCCAAGACTCGCATCAGGCGGCTGCACACCAAGGCCAAGATAACTCATACTTGCCTCTGCCAGTACCGCATTATTAAAACCAATCATTGCTGCTGTCAGCATACTGATTTTTGTATTTGGTAAAATGTGTACAAAAATGATTCGCAGGCAGCCTGCCCCCTGAACTTTGGCACTTTTAACGTATTCAAGTTCTTTGCAGCGAATCATTTCACTTCGCACAATACGCGCGAAACTCGGAATAAACAATATACCAAGGGCAAGGATAATATTATACTGTCCGCCACCAAAAAGGCTGACAAAAATCAATGCCAAAAGAACACTTGGAAATGATAAAATCACATCGTTGATACGCATAATGACTTCATCAAACCAACCGCCAAAATAACCTGTCAATGCGCCAATCAGCGTACCAAACACTACACCGATTAAAACTGTCACCAATGCCACCACATACGTGTCCCCGGCACCAATCATGACACGGCTGAAAACATCACGGCCAAGCTTATCCGTACCCATCAGATGTTCCAGACAAGGCGCCATCAGTTTGGCTGCAGAATTATATTCATTTTCACCGTAAGGTGTCCAGAAATGCCCTACAAGCACCATCAAAAACATCAGTCCGCTGATCACACAGCCAATGATCAGGTTATAATTATATTTTTTTCTGACTTTAATTGTTGCCTCCTGCGCCATCTTTAAGCCCTCCTACTGTGCCCGCACACGCGGATCTGCGAGCTGGTAAAGCATGTCTACAATAAAATTAATAATAATCACAATTGCCGTAATATATACAACCATGGCCTGAACCACGGGATAATCTCTGTTTGAAATGGAACTGACTAAAAGCCGTCCGATACCAGGTACGCTAAATACCTGTTCTACAATAATACTGCCTGCCATAATTTCAGCAATAATCATTGCTGTAAATGTGATGACCGGAATCAGTGCATTTTTTAAAATATGTCGGTAAAGCACTTTATTTTTATCGTTGCCCTTGCTGTATGCCGTGCGCACGTAATCCTTTTGCATTTCACCAAGCACGGAATTACGAAGGAATTTGACAACCATGGCAAGCTTTGGCAGCGCAATTGCCAATGCCGGGAAAATCAAATATTTGATGCAGCCTGCAGGATCTTCGCTCAAAGAAACGAATTTGCCTACCTGAAACCATTTTAATGCAATACCAAAAATATATGTCAAGATGATACCAAGGAAAAATGCCGGTATCGCCATTGTAATCTGAGTTAACTGGTTAATTAATGTATCTAACCATTTTCCGGAATATTTTGCCGAAAGAATACCAAGTGGAATCGACAAAACAAGAATAATCACTAAAGAAAGTAATGCCAGTATAATCGTTGTTGGCAGACGCTGCGCCAGAAGTTCGGACACACGCACGCCTTCATACTGGTAGGATTCACCAAAATCCCCATGTAAAGCATCCCGGAGCCAGTTGCCATACCGGACAACCATCGGTTTATCCAGTCCCATGGACGCTTCTAATGCCGCCACACGATCAGGAGTGGCATCTGTACCAAGTTTTGAGATTGCCGCATTTCCCGGAATGACCGAAAAAGCCGCAAAAGACAGCATGGATATGAATAACAACGTGATAATGAGAGTGACAATTTTTCTTATAAAATACTTCATACCCATGCCTCCTTAAGATGAGTAAATTAAAAAGTCATGTTAAATTTCATGCTTTTAAATGTGTTCCTAATGATTAATTCAGGGGTAAATAACTTTAATCCTGATATTATCAAATTATTTTGTGTAATATACCTTAGATAAATCTAAAGCAGCTACCGGATAGAATTCAAAACCTTCAAGATTTGATCTTACTGCAACAAAGTTTGCAGGGTCCTGAATGTATACAGAAGCAGCTTCCTGTGCAAGAATCATTTCACATTCTTTGTAATACTGAGCTTTTTCAGCATCATCAACTGTGTTGTAAGCTTTGTCAAATGCTTCATCATAAGCTTCACTTGAGAACTGTGCAATATTCTTGCCGGATGTTGATGTATATTTCTGCAGCCAGTCGCTTGGTGCAAGTGTACCATCAAAACCAACGATTGTTGCCTGATACTGTTTTGCACTGTAAACATCGCTGAGCCATGTCTGCCATTCAACAGGTTTGATTGTTGCATTGATACCGACAGCTTTAAGCTGTTCTACAATGATTTCACCACTCTGCATATGCTGATCAAAGTTACTTGGAATGCTGATTTCAAGGTCAAAACCGTTTTCATAACCAGCTTCTTTAAGTAATTCTTTCGCTTTTTCAGGGTCATATGTGTAAACATTTTCTGTTTCTTCATTGTAGTATTTAGCTAATGAAGGAATCATATGTGTACCAATCAGGTGGCTTCTTCCATCAAACAGGAAATCATTAACTGACTGTCTGTCAACTGCATAGCAGATTGCCTGACGCACACGAACATCCTGAAGTGGTTCATATGTGTTATTCAAGAACATTGCCTGAACAAGCATCATGCTGCCTTCAACGATTTTGTAATCATCTGAAAGTGAATTTACCTGATCGATTGTCAGATAATTAAGCATATCCAATGTGCCAGCCTGAAGCTCTGTATATGCTGTGTTTGCATTTGCAATAATCTTAAATTCAGCGCTGTCAAGATATGGATATCCTTCTTTCCAGTAACCATCGTATTTTTCAACTTTTAAGCTCTGTCCTGGTGTATAAGACACATATTTGAACGGGCCTGTACCGATTGGGTTACCAGCAGGGTCTTCATTGGATTCAGGAATGATTGATGCAGATGCAACATCTGTCAAAAATTCTGAATAACCCTCTTTTAATGTGATTTCAACTGTACTATCATCTACAATTGTCACTGCGTCTACATTAGAAAACGCGGAACTCTCACCCTGAGTTTCCGCGTAGCGTTCGATTGAATATTTAACATCTTCTGCAGTTACAGCACTTCCGTCATGGAAAGTCACACCATCACGCAATGTGAATGTGTATGTTTTCGCATCCTCTGAAATCTTATAATCACTTGCAACTGCCGGTTCAAGATCACCGTCTGAAGTCGGCTTCACTAAACCTTCAAATAAATTAAATACGACGCCTCGGGTTCCTGCATCCGTTACCTGATGGGGGTCAAGACTCACAAGGTCCTGTGTGATACCAAATACCACATTACCACCTTGTTGCGGCTCGCCAGTGGAAACCTGTTCATCTGAGCTGTTCTCAGCGCCAGTTTCTACTGTTGTTTCTGAAGAATTATTCACAGTTTCTGAAGACTCTGTGTTCTTGCCGCCTCCGCATGCGCTGAGTGCAGCAGACATAGCGAGCACCATTACGCTGAAAAGAATACCTCTTTTTTTCATAATCGTTATACCTCTTAATCTGTAATATTTCTCCCATTATTTGATTGTCAAGCAACATTATAACAGGGTTTGGGTAAATTGCAAGTGGATTTTATTTTACTTCATGAATTTACACTATCTAAATATGTTTTGCTCATTGAATAAGGGTTTTACACTATGGTATAATATCACCAACGAAAGGCGGTGATGGAAAGTGAGTGATGAAATGACTCGCGAAGAATTAATCAGTCTTACTATTGACAAATATACAGATTTACAGCGTATCAAAAAAGCAAACGGCAACACCGAAAACAAAGAACTTGATTATCAATTAAAAGTTACCATTGCCAAGCTTTCTTCACTTGGCATCTCTGTTGAAGATTTGACTTTATAGAACTCGCATCGGCCTCCTCACCTACGGTGTAAAACCTTTATTTAATCAGTAAATTAATCAGTAGATTTCTAATGATATTTTTTTACTGCATAAGAAACGAGCCCCTTCTGACAGACACGATACATCTGTTTAAAGGGGCTCTTATTTTATAATTATATTCTAGCACTAAACAATTATTTTATATAATATGTTTCTCTACAACTTCGTACCACATTCTCCACAAAACAAACTTCCCGGTGCACTAATCTTATCAGCTCACTGACCTTCGCCAACCATGACATTTTACTGCTTATCCACAATCATCACACGTTTTCCAGAAAATGCAATGCCAAACTTAAGTATTTCCTGAATCCCATCTTGTTTCATTTCAGAATCATAAGCCATCTCTTCTATCTGTTGAAATGCTTTCTGAGCCAGTGCATCAAGTGCAATTTCATCCAGTTTACTTTTCCACTTTAATTCCATAATAATTCCGGGATATTGTTGCTCTCTTGGAAATAAACAAATATCATATCGTCCCTTTCCTGATTCTCTGTTGGATTTAATCTTATATTCATTATCCATCAATGCAATTAACCCTAAAACCAAACCATGATAAAATCCTTCTGCACCTGCATCATAAAAACTAATTGATTTATCCATATATTCTTCAATGGCATTTTTTAATTTTTCAATGTCATTTGCAAATAAACTTTCTGAAATTTTATTTGCAGTAGTTCTTACAATTGCTCCAGTCGATAACATATGAGATAATATTTCACTTTTATATACAGATGCAATTTCCTTATTCGGAATAGCTACTTCACACAGATAAGTACCATCGTCCTGAAGTTTTTTGCTGCATACTTTTAAATACCCTGCAACCAATAATAAACTGTAAATATTTTCCGGTTCCTGAATAAGCGATTTATATACAACATTCTGATCTATTCGTGCAATAATCGGTTTCTGCTGCAAAAGGGTATATAATTTTTCTGTAATACTCTCTGTTGTCACTTGCAAAACATCTTGAAGAACTTCATTTTTTCCTGTATTTACCCAGTACGCCTGAGGAATACAATTTTTTGAAATGTAGTTTACCACTGACCATGGATTATATATTTCTTCATTGCCAAATAAATAGCCATTATACCACTGTTTAAGTTCATCTTCTTTATCCAGTTTCTGATAATAATCCAACATTTCATGTACTTCTGCAGATGTAAAACCAAAATAATTATCATATGCATCATCCATTACAGAATTTACTGTCAGATTATTTAATCCACTAAAAATACTCTCCTGCGCAATACGGAGAATCCCGGTAAGGAATCCATATGAGATATTTTTATTATCTTTAAATGCGCCAGAGAAAAAATTTCTCATAAATCCAATAATTTCGTCATAAAAATCTTTTGAATAGCCTTCCTGAATCGGTGTATCATATTCATCAATGATAATAATTGGCGCCCTGTCATAATGATTTGCAAGCATTTTAGATAATTTTTCCAATGCAGAAGTCAATTCCACTTCAGAAGCTGTGCCATCCATAATCTTTGAAAAATATAATTTTTCATAATCTTCCACATAACAGCTTGCAAGCAATTCCTTATGTCTTCCGTACTCTTCCTGCAAAAGGCTTCGTATTTTATCAATTGTATCTTTCCATGACTCAAATTTAACATCTTTAAATGTCAAAAATATGACAGGATATTTTCCCTGATGCTCACGATAAATATCTCCACACTGCCAGATCTTTTTATCTTGAAAATATACACTTGTATCTTTTTCTGAGATTTCAAAAAATACTCTGAGCATATCCATGTTTAACGTCTTGCCAAATCTTCTTGGCCTTGTGAATAACGAAACAAGCGGCTTCTGGTCTAAGAAATCCTTTATTAATAATGTCTTATCAACATAATAATATTCTGATTGCGCACGAACATAGTCAGAAATACCTATTGGCGGTTTTTTTAATACTTTTTGTTTGTTTCCTTTGGCGTATTTTCCTGATGAAACTCGTCCATCTATTGGTTTTTTGGCATTATCCGGTATTTGCCATTTTTTTCCAACCTTAACTGCTCCAGGTATTTTTCCGGATTTACAAAAAGCTGTGACTGTACGTTCTGTCACTTCCCACATTTCCGCAATTTCTTTACATGTTTTCATCTGATTTCATCTCCTGACCTTTAAGCTGTTTAATTTTATTATATGCTGTTTCCGAAAAAAATACAATTAATCATTAATATTTTTCGGAAAAATATCAATAGCATAGCAATATATTTCCGAAAAATGTCAAAAAAATTCGGAAGAATATCAAATTCCAAATGATATTCTTCCGAATAACATTACGCTAATATGCTGAATAAATTTATCCAGTACATTTTACATGTATTTCTCATCACACGCTTTTATTTCATCTTTTCCACAAGTTCTTTTGTTTCTTCAAGTGCTGCCTTAAAGAGTTCTAATGCTGCAGCGACAGGTTTTTTAGTGCGCATGTCTACACCTGCGTCTGCCAGAAGATCTACCGGATATTTTGAGCAGCCGCCGCTTAAGAATTTTTCTTTATAGCGTTTGACTGCTGGTTCGCCTTCTTCAAGAATCATTTTAGCGAATGCGCTTGCAGCAGAGATACCTGTCGCATACTGATATACATAAAATGGTGTATAGAAATGCGGGATACGTGCCCATTCCATGTCGATTTCTGAATCTACGACCATTTCCGGTCCGAAATAAAGGACATTTAAGTCATGGTAAACTTTGCAGAGTACATCGGCTGTCAGTGTTACACCCTGTGCTGCCATTTCATATACTTTCTTTTCAAATTCAGCAAACATTGCCTGTCTGAATAATGTGCCTTTAAATGTTTCAAGGAAATGGTTTAACAGATACAGGCGTTTCGCCGGTTCTTTTTCATTGTCTAACAAATACTGATTCAACAGCATTTCATTACATGTGGATGCCACTTCAGCCACAAAAATGCTGTAATCATGGTTAATAAATGTCTGGTTGTGGCTGGAATACCATGAATGCAGAGAATGTCCCATTTCATGTGCCAGTGTAAATACGCTGTCCAGATTGTCCTGATGATTCAACAATACATAAGGGTGTACCTGATATGTGCCCCAGGAATAAGCACCGCCACGTTTGCCTCTGTTTTCATAAACATCAATCCAACGGTTTTCAAAGCCCTGTTTCAGTAATGAAACATATTCATCACCCATCACGTTCAAACCTTTAAGCACGGTCTTTTGCGCATCTTCATAAGAAAAACGCATGTCCACCTCGCCGACAATCGGTGTGTATACATCATACATATGAATTTCATCTAATCCAAGCAACTGTTTGCGCAACGCAACATATTCATACATAGCTGGCAGATATTCATGAACAGTTTCAAGTAAGTTGTCATAAACACTTGTATCTACCGCATTGGCATCCAGATGCATCTGCATTGCAGAATCGTATTTTCTGGCTTTTGTATAGAAAAGTTCCTTTTTCACATTGCCTGCAAAGATAGATGCTATCGTATTTTTGTATTTGCCAAGTGTATGGTACATCGCTTCAAATGCACGTTTGCGCACATCACGGTTTTTGCTTTCAAGAAATGAAACATAACGGCCATTTGTCAGTTCGACCATCTCATGGTTTTCATTTTCAACTTCAGGGAATTTGAGTTCAACATTCTGAAATACTGAAAAAATGTTAGAAGGTGTTTCTGAAAAATCACCTAAATCTGCAAGCAGCATTTCCATCTCACCAGAAAGTGTGTGTGGTTTCTGACGAATCGTATCATCCAGATAATGCGCATATTCTTCAAGTTCCGGTAACTCTTTGACCCATGTTTGCAAATCTTTGGCTTCCATTGTTAAAAGTTCAGGACTTTCAAAAGAAACGGCTGAATAAATCTGAACATACAGTGCATCCATGCGGCTTGCCATATCCTGATAAACAGCATTACCAAGATCTTCATGTGATTTCTGATGTGCATATGCATACAAACGCTGCAAACGCACAAAAATCTTATCCTTTTCTTTTAAATATTCTAAAAGTGAAGCGGCTGACTGTATCAGTTTGCCTTCATAATTTGTAAGAATTTTGTAATCCTCAGATAATTTTTTATATTCTTCTTCAAACACTTCATCTGTTGCATACAAATCCTCGATTTTCCATTTATCTTTTTGGGCAACGTCTTTTCTGTCTAATAATTCCTGCATTTTCCTTCTCCTTTTCACAACTTTATAGCGGTTTAAAATTGCATATTTATTTTTGTCACACCAGGCAGCAATACCATAGTTCTAAAACATTCAAACCGTTATTTCTGTCTAAAATTTTATCAAATTTTCCTGAAAACTACAATATAAAAGTAAAATCCCCCTCCAGTCAGACAAATTAAAATCTGTCCGACAGGAGAGGGAAAATCACTCAATAAACTTTTGATTTTACACAATCGTCTTATTTATTTGAAAGATATTCATGAATACCTGCTGCGGCTGCTTTACCTGCGCCCATAGCGAGGATAACTGTAGCTGCACCTGTAACGGCATCACCACCGGCATAAACACCTTCTTTAGATGTAGCACCGTTAGCTTCGTCTGCAATGATACATTTCCATTTGTTTGTATCAAGGCCTTTTGTTGTTGAAGAAATCAATGGGTTTGGTGATGTACCAAGTGACATGATGACTGTATCAACTTCGATATCATACTCTGAACCTGCAACTTCAACAGGACGTCTTCTGCCTGAAGCATCTGGCTCGCCAAGTTCCATCTTGATTACACGGATGCCTTTAACCCAGCCGTTTTCATCAACAAGAATTTCCTTAGGGTTTGTCAGAAGGTCAAACTGTACGCCTTCTTCTTTTGCATGATGTACTTCTTCCACACGGGCTGGAAGTTCAGCTTCACTACGTCTGTAGATGATATGTGTTTCTGCACCAAGTCTGAGGGCTGTTCTTGCAGCATCCATAGCTACGTTACCGCCGCCGACAACAGCAACTTTTTTACCTCTCTGGATTGGTGTATCATAATCTTCACGGAAAGCTTTCATCAGGTTATTTCTTGTAAGGAATTCATTTGCAGAGAATACGCCGTTAGCCTGTTCTCCAGGAATACCCATGAATTTAGGAAGACCAGCACCTGAACCGATAAATACAGCTTCAAAGCCTTCTTTTTCCATTAATTCATCAATCTTAACAGATTTACCGATAATAACGTTTGTTTCAATCTTAACACCAAGTTTCTTAACGTTTTCAACTTCGTGTGCAACAACCTTCTGTTTTGGAAGACGGAATTCAGGAATACCATAAACAAGTACGCCGCCTGCTTCATGAAGTGCTTCAAAGATTGTAACATCATAGCCTAATTTAGCAAGGTCACCGGCACATGTAAGACCTGCAGGGCCTGAACCGATCACTGCAACTTTTTTGCCAAGTTTTTCTTTTGCAGGAACAGGGTCGATGTTGTTTTCTCTTGCCCAGTCTGCAACGAATCTCTCAAGTTTACCGATTGAAACCGGTTCACCTTTGATGCCTAAAATACATTTACCTTCGCACTGTGTTTCCTGTGGGCAAACACGGCCACATACTGCAGGAAGTGCTGAAGATTCTCCGATGATTTCTGCTGCTTTAGCGAAATTACCAACTTTAACTTCTGCGATAAATGCAGGAATATCAATAGAAACAGGGCAGCCCTGACGGCACATAGGTTTCTTACAACCAAGGCATCGGGAAGCTTCTGCCATAGCTTCTTCTTCATTATATCCTAAACAAACTTCTTCAAAATTTGTAGCTCTTACCTTTGGATCCTGTTCTCTTACAGGAACTCTTGTCTTACTTGCTGCCATTATTTGTCACCTCCGCAATGTCCGCATCCGCCGTGATGTGTATCGCCTTCCTGAAGCTTTAACATCGCACGGCCTTCTTCTGTCTTGTAAGTCAGCTGACGTTTCATAGCCTGGTCAAAATCTACCAGGTGTCCGTCAAATTCAGGACCATCAACACAAGCAAACTTCACTTCACCGCCAACTGTCAGACGGCAGGCACCACACATACCTGTACCATCAACCATGATTGGGTTCATAGATACGATTGTAGGGATTTCAAGTTTCTTTGTCAGAAGACATACGAACTTCATCATAATCATAGGACCAATAGCAACGCAGACATCATAATGATTACCTGCATTTACGAGTTCTTCGATAACTGCTGTAACCATACCGTGACGGCCATATGTACCATCATCTGTTGTAATATAAAGATTACCTGCAACAGCTTCCATCTCTTTTTCAAGAATCAGAAGATCTTTTGTCTTAGAACCAACGATAACATCTACATCAATGCCATGTTCATGCATCCATTTAACCTGTGGGTATACTGGTGCTGCACCAACACCACCGGCAACGAAAAGATATTTTTTGTTCTTAAGTGCTTCAACATCTTCATGAATAAATTCAGATGGCTGTCCAAGAGGGCCTGTAACGTCTGCAAATGCATCGCCCGCCTGAAGGTGTGACATCTTTTCTGTAGATGCACCAACTGTCTGAAATACGATAGTTACTGTACCATTTTCTCTATTGTAATCACAGATTGTAAGTGGAATACGTTCGCCCTTTTCATCCATCTTTACAATAAGAAACTCGCCAGGCTGACAGGCATTGGCAACACGAGGTGCTACAACGTCCATAAGATAAATCTTATCCGCCAGCTTTTCGGCTTTTGTAATCTTGTACATATTGTTTTTCCTCCTCTTAAAAGGTTATAAATAATACCAACTTGTTCTCAATCATTCATCAGTATACTAGATTTTTTTGCACTTTTCAATATTTTTATCGCATGTCCTTTTTCCAGTACATGGTAGCAGAGTTTTAAAGGAAATATCAACTCAAAAATGCTTTCATATGCTCAACAATCTCTTCCTGATGCATACCGCGTGAACCTTTACACATCAACGCATCGCCTGCGGCAATGACCGTTTCCAGATAAGCTGCAGCTTCAGCATTATTATCAAAGGAATGTGTCACAACATCTACATTCGTATCATTGACTCCTTTGGCGTAGGCTTTAGCCATTTCACCGACCGTCACCAGTTCATCAATACCTGTATTTGCAATGGCTGCACCTGTATCGTAATGGCACTGCCATGAAGTATCTCCAAGTTCTAAGACATCTGCCAGACACGCAATCTTGCGGCCTGTATTATCAAGAGAAACAAGCACCTCCACCGCACTCTTGATTGAATCCGGACTTGCATTGTATGTATCATCAATAATCTTAATGCCGTCCTTCATATGATTCACCTGCTGGCGCATGGCAATACCTGTATAATTTTCAACGCCAACCTTAGCCTGTGCTGGCTCAATGCCATACTGCAGTGCAACTGCCAATGCAACGACTCCATTATATACATTGTGCAGGCCTAACTGAAGCATACGCACGCGCTGAGTGTAGCCGCCACCGACAAATGTAAAGCACTGGCGTCCATCTTCGATACAAATATCCTCTGCATGATAAGCCATATTCTTATCTGTGCCGAAAAATTCAACATCTGCTGTCATATTTTCAGGTTTAATCTGCGCCAGCATATCATTATCGCCATTGACAAAAAGCTTATTTTCCTTTGTAAAAAATCTGGCAATCTGAAGCTTTTCCTTCATAATATTTTCACGGGTTTTAAACTGCGCCAGATGTGCTACGCCAATATTTGTCACAACGGCTGTGTCCGGGCGTGCAAATTCTGCCAGTTCTGCCATCTCATCAAAATCACTGATACCCATCTCAATGACTGCAATCTGATGATGCTTTTCAATACGAAACAATGTAAGCGGCACTCCGATATTACTGTTTTGATTACCGGCTGTTTTTAATACGTCGTATTTTGTCGAAAGCGCTGCTGCAATCATTTCTTTTGTGGAAGTTTTACCCACGCTGCCTGTGATACCAACCACCGGAATCTGGAATCTGGATTTGTAATAGACTGCCAGTTGTCCCAGGGCTTTTTCTGTCTGCTCAACAAGAATGTGCGGCTTTGTGTCATCCACGATTTCACCTCTGGAGGTAAATACTGCCGCTGCCCCCTGTTCAAAAACCTGTCCGATAAATTTGTGCGCATCCACACGCTCACCGATAATCGGCACAAATAACGCACCTTCATGCGCATCTCTGCTGTCTATGCATACATAACTGACCTCTGTATTGCCCTCACCGCATAAAAGCTTACCTCCAACGGCTTTGGCAATCTCTGCTACTGTCATCTTTTCCATAGATTTATAATCTCCATTCGCTTTATAATTTTTCACTCAAAATACATTGATTCCATATACGCATTATTAAAATCCACATCACTGCCAAGGCTGATTTCCTGACATTTTGCAATCATGGCTTCGATTCTGGCAATATTATTTTCATCCATAACACACATGGAAGCACCTTTTAAACAGGAGTTTCCTACAATGCAAATCTTATCTGCAAATGCTTCCGGCAGCAATCCGATACTGACAGCCTTTTCGATATTCAATCTGAACCCAAAACCACCTGCAAGATAAACTCTGCCAACATCCTCAAATGTTTTATGGCTTCGTTTAACAAGAACTTCAATGCCAGCCCTCACAGCAGCCTTTGCAAGCTGGATTTCACGCACATCTTTCTGTGTGAAAACGATATCTTCACCAGTCCTGGATGTTGCAATTTTCACACCGTCATCAAAATAATCATCATCCAAAAGTCCGGTTTCATCTACCATCTCACAGGCCACAAGCTCTGCTGTAATATCAAGGACACCTGTACCACAGATACCTGCCGGCGCACCATCTGCAATGGTCTTATACTCGATATTGTCCGGTTCATGAATCTTCACCGCACAGATTGCACCCTTGACACTGCCTGTACCACAGGAAATATTTCCGCCCTCAAATGCCGGACCTGCTGCTGTGGATGTACACAAAAATCCATCCTCTGTACTAATCGCCATCTCCCCATTTGTTCCAAGGTCAATGAGCATCACCTGCTGCTCACTCCGGTCAAAATCACACGCCAGAAGCCCGGCGGCAATATCTGCGCCAACATAAGTTGAAATGCCCGGAAGCACAATAACCTGTGCCCCAAGAAATGTTGAATCAAACACTTCCTCAAAGGACTTTCTGACTGTCTTAATATTCACTGGCTCAAACGGGAATACACCCAGTGTATCACAATCATAACCAAGCAGCAAATGACACATCGTCGTATTGGCGCCAATCACGATTTTTTTAACCTGCGATGGAGCAATGCCTCCCTCCATCACCAGATGTTCAAAACCGGTTGTCAGGTCTTTGATAATAGATTTTCGCAATGCCTCTTTATCACCATTGACCGATGCCTGAATACGTGAAATAACATCCGCGCCAAAAGCACGCTGACGATTGATTCGGTTATCATCTGCAATGGAAATACCTGTTGCCAGATTAATTAAATCCATTGAAATCGTGGTCGTACCGATATCTACAGCAATGCCATAAACTGCATGTGCACCGGTGCTTGCAGGCATATCCTCCTGACCTACATCAATATTATTCTGATTTTTACTGCCACCACTCACTCCATCTACACAACCTCTCCGTGCATCTGAAGTCTTTGCCCCATGACTAGACAATACTTCAAAATCATCCTCATCCGATGAAATCATCCGAATCGTCACATCTTCGGCCGGCACTGCTTTGCATGACAGGCGATAACCGCTCTTAAGCTGCGCTTCATCAAAAAATCTCCTGTCCTCCGCTGTGATTTCAAGCTGTCCTCTCTCCACAATAATCCCGCATTTACCGCAGCTTCCCCGGCCATTGCAATATGCAGGTACATAGATATCATTTTTCTTTAAAATATTTAAAATATTCTCCCCGGCTGCTGCCTGAAGAAGCACCTGTTTTTCCCCAATATTTACTGTTAAATTCACCTGAAAATCCCTCCAAATATAAACCTGCCAAGTTCCAACACCCAGGCACACGTTTTTCTATATAAAAAGGCTGTTGTCTATAGGATAACATTTTTTCTCCCACAGCACAACAGCCCCAGTTTACATTTTACCGCTGTTTATTTTTAACTTTTCTCAACCTTTTTTAGCAATCACTGCAGCTTTTGCTGTTTCAGCCGCTGTAGCTGCATCTGCTGTATAATAGTCAGCACCAATCTGGTCTGCAAATGCCTGATTTACAGGTGCACCACCAACCATCACGATATATTTATCTCTCTTGCCCTGTTCAACCAAAGCATCAATAACTGTCTTCATATTTGGCATTGTTGTTGTCAGCAGTGCGGACATACAAATCACATCTGCATTCACTTCTTCTGCTTTTGCAATAAATGTATCTGCATCCACATCAACACCGACATCATGTACTTCAAAACCTGCACCTTTAAACATCATAACAACAAGATTTTTACCGATGTCATGTAAATCGCCTTTAACTGTACCAATGACAGCTTTGCCAACAGGTTCATTACCTACTTCTACAAGTTTTGGTTCAAGAATTGTGATACCTGCATTCATTGCTCTTGCAGCCACAAGTACTTCTGGCACGAAAACTTCGTTATTTTTAAACTTTTCACCGATAATCATCATACCAGCTAAAAGACCTTTATTTAAAATATCTCTTGGGTCAACACCTTCAGCTAAAGCCTGTTCAACAAGGGCTTTAACATTTTTAGCACGGCCTTTCTGCAAAAATCCTGACATTTCTTCCAAAATTGATAAACTCATTGTAAAATCCTCCCCATCAATTAAATTTTATAGTCTTATTCTTCAATTTCTGACACACCCAAATTCTGTGCATTCAGGACTTGAAGCGTCAGTTATGTTTCTGTTTATAAATATACCAGTTTCCGGCACCGTCATTTGTATTTTTTTTATAAAATTACAAATAATATTGTCACTTTTCACTTCTTTTTCAAAGCTTCATTTACCTTTTCGCCTGAATATGGTATTATTTTCATATAAAATCTATAGTTTTTACAAATGAGGGGTGTATTTTTTTGATTCCGTATTTATTTACAATTGTCAGTCCTGAAAAACTCAAAGATATGTTCCATACTTTTGAAGCAATTATCGGACTGCCAATTCAGATTATTGATGAAAATGGCATTTTACTCGGTTCCGAAACGCCAGTCTGCCCTTATTGCCAAATTTTCAAGAAATATTTAAAAAATGGTGAAACATGCGAAAAAATTCACCTTTCTGCCAGCAAACGAGCCATTGAGATCGGCGAAACCTATATTTTTTCCTGTCACTCCAATTTAAACCATATCGTATTTCCGCTGATCGGCAAAAATGTGCTTCTGGGTTCAATTCTGGTCGGTCCTTTTTTGATGACGCCGCCGGATTCGATTATGATCAGCGATATCGAAAAACATTACGATATTCCAACATCTGATTTGCTTGAGCTTTACGATGAAGCGCAAAATATCAAAGTCATTGCACCATCGATGGTGAACCAAATCAGTAAGCTTTTATACTACATGTTTTCCGGTCTGATCAGTGAAAGTAAAATGATGTTTGTGGAACGTCAGGAAAAGCTTCAGCAGCAATCCAGAATCAACGAACAGATTCAATTATATAAATCTCTGGAAATTAATGATTCCACACCATCTTACCCGATGGATAAGGAAAAAGAACTGATTACAAAGGTGCGCACCGGCAATATTCCTGAGGCAAAGGGAATTCTCAATGAACTGCTTGGCTATGTGCTTTTTGCAGAGGGCGGGAGTCTGGATGTGATGAAATCCCGTGCCCTTGAGCTTGGCACCCTGCTTTCCAGAGCTTCCATTGAAAATGGCGGCACACCGGATGAGATATTAAATACGAATACACAGTTTATCCATAAAATCAGTAATTGCAAAAGTTCTGAGGATTTGTGCTACCGGCTTCAGGAAATCGTTGAAACCTTTGCCAACTCCGCCTTCGCCAAGACAACCTCAAAAAATAAAGATGTCATCGCAAAAGCCATCAGTATTATTGCACAAAGTTATGCTGAGGATATTACGCTGGATTATGTTGCACAGCAGGTTCATCTAAATTCTGCTTATTTTTCAACATTATTTAAAAAGGAAACCGGACATTCATTTAAAGAATATCTGAACATGACACGTATTGAAGAAAGCAAACGACTGCTCACCACAAGCAACTATTCTATCGTGGACATCGCCATCGCCGTCGGTTTTGAAGACCAGAGTTATTTCTCTAAAGTATTTAAAAAATATACCGGTATTACACCGAAGCAGTTTCGGTAAACTATGAGAAACACGCTCCGCGAGTTTCTCCAGTTATCGCGGCAGTCACCAAGGTCTCATGCGAGCATGGACTTTGGCTCGTTGCTCGCGTAAATAAAAATGACATGTATCAAATTTTTCGTTTTTGGTACATGTCATTTTGAATTTATTGACATACCAAATTTATCGACATGCCAAACATCATCATAAAATCGGTGAGAACAACAAAATACCTGTCTGAACCACCTTCTGCCACAAAGGACGGTGTTTCCACTTGTCCAATGTGATTTCTTCACATTTTTTCATGGTTTCTGTGATATCGGCTTTGATATCCATAACCGCCTGCACATCGCTCATAAATACACCACATTCGTAATGTAAAAAGAAACTTCTGTAATCCATGTTAATACTGCCGCATACCGCGCAGTCATCATCCGATACAACAGTCTTTGAGTGAATGAAACCCGGAAGGTATTCATAAATTTTCACACCGCCAGCAAGCAGTTTGCCATAGTTTTTCACAGTAGCCATATATACATACCATTTATCATACTGGCGCGGGGTGATGATCCGCACATCCACTCCACTCTTTGCAGCACGACATAATTCATGTACCATCTCCTGTTCGAGTACAAGATACGGTGTTGTGAAATAAATATAATCCTTCGCCTTGCCAATCATGTTCATGTATGTATCCCAGATTGGATTGTTTGGATTATTCGCAGGGCCATCTGCCATTGGCTGCACAATGCCGACGTCTGAGAACATGTGTGGAGTTGCAACTTTCACTGCACCACCAATTTCAGGTGCATCTTCTAACACTACTTTCTTTTCTGCTTCCAAAGTATCTTGCAGCCCTAGTTTACCAGTTTCTGAATCCACATGTTCTGCGATTTCATTTGCTTCTACTTTTTCTGCCGTTTTCTTTTCTTCTGCCTGTCCTGCAACTTCACTATCCTTCAACACCTCTGCCACTCTGTCTTCTATCAAATCCAAAGCATGGATATCACTGCCAAATTTTAAGGTCGGCATATATTTCTTATAATCGAGGTTATCGTACTCTTTGGAAGCTTCCCACATCTGCAGGAATATCATCGTCAACCCCCAGACGCCCTCGCCTTCAAGACGAATCGCCGTGTCTTTCCAATGTCCGAAACGCTCAATGATATTCGCATATTCATCACTTAAATTGATACCGCCTGTATAACCGATATTACCGTCAATAATCGCAATCTTCTGGTGGTTGCGGTAATTAAATGTTAGTCTTGTTGAGCCTTTATGCAATGGTGCAAACACACTGAAACGAATGCCGAGTTTCGCCAATTCCTGACGAAATTCGATATTATTAAGATATAAACAGCCAAAATCATCATAGAGCAGACGAACTTCAACATGTTCCTGCACTTTTCGTGCCAAAATATCCTTAATTCTTCGCCAGATTTCGCCATCGTTGATGATAAAATATTCGAGGAAAATAAACTTTTCCGCTTTTTCAAGGTCTTCACACAACGCATCCAGCTTCTTCTCGCCAACTTCATAATAAGTGACCTTTGTATGGTCATAAATCATATAGCCGTCATTAATCAGACGTCTGCTAATCTGAGATTTGTTCGGATGTCTGTCATGGAACTTCTCAATGACCTCCGGGTCCTGATATAAAAATTCCCTGCTTCTCTCCCAAACCTCTCTCGTTCTTTTATACTGTCTGCTGTTTCTTCGGTTGCGACCCCACATAAAATAGAGGAAGAAGCCAAATACCGGCAACACCAGTATAATAATAATCCATGATTCTTTGTATGATTCTTCATTATATACCAGGGAAAATGCTGCACAAATCGCAATAACTTCAACTAAAATATAAAACCACGAAAAATATTGCTGCAACAGTGATGATGCCAAAAATAAAAATAACGCCTGCAATATCACACCGACGCCTACCGTTGCTATTCTTAAAATTCCCTGATAACGCTTTCTAAAAATTTTCATTCACGCCATCCTCTTTTCAAGTCTTTATCCTATGTCCTAATCCTGTTATAGGCTTATAACGCCTATTATTCCCTAAACCTATTATCCTATAAAACGCTGTTTATATACACTGTCAGCATCAAATATTCAAAACCGATTACTGTTAATTATATCCATTTTTCAAATTTGCGTCAAGAAAGTCCGACAAATCTTAATAAAACTATTAGATTTTGTTCTGGAACAAATTTGAAAAAACACATCAATATTTTCTCATTTTTGCAAGGTGTGTTTTTTTCTTAACAATGTTATACTTAACATATGAAACAGCGTCCTATAAAGCGCTGCGTATAAAACATAAAAACAAAGGAGTGTCACAAAATGAAAGTAATGGGTATTGTAGCCGGACGTCATAACGGTAACAGCGAAATTCTTGTCAAAGAAGCGTTATCAGCAGTACAGGAAGCCGGCGGAGAGGTTGTATTAATTAACTTATTTGACTATAACATCAAACACTGTGTCGGCTGCGAAAGCTGTACAATGCAGATGGGCGATGTTGCCATGGGAAAAGGTACATACAAAGGCTGTGTCTTAAAAGATCAGGATGATATGGATAAAATCGTTAAAGTAATGCACGAATGTCAAGGCGTTATCATCGGATGTCCAACATATGACCTTGCACCAAGTTCTCTGTATATTAAATTTGCCCAGAGATTCCTTGCATACGAGCTTTCTTTCCTGTTAAAAATCGGCGCTGTCAAAGAAGACCCACATACAGTTGCAGGACTGATTGCAGTCGGCGGCTCATGTCATGACTGGCAGACATTATCTCTGGAAGTGCTCGGTGCTACAATGTTCACACAGTCAATGACTGTTGTTGACCAGATGATGTCTACACGTAACGGTCGTCCCGGCAACGTACTTTTACGTCCTGAACAAATTGAAAGAGCTCATAAGATGGGTGAAAATATCGTTAAAGCAATCAACACACCTGTTGAAGAACGTGGCTGGCTTGGCGACCCTGATCAGGGCTTATGTCCAAGATGTCATTCACACCTTATTTTCAAAGGCGAACGTCACTGGGATGGTCTTCAGTTCCCATTTGAATGTGCAGTCTGCGGTGCAGGCGGTGATCTTGTTCAAGATGAAAAAGGCGAATTTAAATTTGTACTCGACCCTGAAAAAGGTCTTTGCCGTGACAGAAATATCAATGAAGCCCGTGAAGAACATCTGAATGAAATCATCCAGACAAGAATTGATTTCTTCCAACGCCAGGAAGAAGTTCAGAAACTTTATCCAAAATATAAAAATATGAAATTCCCTACAGTTGAATAATGTAAAAAAGACTCATGCCCTGTGGACAGCGATTACTAACTGCACACAGGGCATTTCGTCGGAATTAGAGAGATTTAATTATAAAACGGAGGTGACACTAAAAATAATGTCAAACGCCTCAGCTTTTTATGGTCATTCGACATATCTTTCATGTGTCATCAATGAACCATACATAATTATATCACATTTTACTATCTTGTTCAATTACATCTTATGAAATCATATGACTTATTTTTAACAAAGTGGGGAGAGATTTTTACTCTCTACTCCTTTTCAAATTGATAAATCTGAAATAATTTTTCTACCCCTACTTTAATCGATGCTTCATGTAACGGATAATATTTTGAATATAAATCTTTGGGAGAGATTTTTCTGACAATTTCACTGGAAGAAATATTATAATTCCATTGCATATATGTGTAAATATCAGCCATCCATTCAAGAATAAACTCATCATATGTTTCACTTATCTGGTCTGGATTCTGAATATGAATGCCCAATTCTCCCAAAATCTGCTTCGGCGTTTTATTCAAATACAAAGGATTTCCCATATCCATATAGCGGCGATAATCGCAATTCATATATTGTGTTATTACACCAAATACATCTTCCGTATTGCGTGCAATCACCTTAAATAAATACCTTCCTTTTTGAAACATACTATCTAAATAACACTCATCATACGCTGGCATTTTCATAACCTCCGATGGCTTCATTATAAATCAACTGATTCTGAATGGCATATCTGGCTGTAATTCCCGGGACTTCAAACCCATCAATCAAAATTGCTTTTATGCGTTCAGTCAAAAATTTATTAACTTCTCTCCTCGCATAAAAATCTGATTTTTTATCTGCTTCATCAAGTGTAACCTCATATGCATCTATCCATTGAATATAATCAAATGCCTTCCTTGATTTCCTGATTCGTTCCTCGATTAGCCACAACCTCTGATATCCATGCCAATACACCATGCTCGTTAAGATTCAATACTTTCAGTTTTTCTTTTTCTAACTCGTATATATTTACAATGGAACGCTCTGGATTTCCATTAAGTGCAGCCCAACTTTTTGCCCTGTCCTCATATTCAGTTGCATAAAACCCATTACCATAATCATTGTCTGCTTTGCCACCCATATATCGTGGTATTTTCACTATATGGTCTGACCCATGGTATATTATCATAATACCTTTCACCCCACTTCATACTGTCTAATACAAGTGTTTTCCTGTATCAGTAGTATACCATAATTAAACAGTGTGTAAGTACAAAAAGATCACCAAAACTTAAAAAATTCTGAACAGTTACATCTTTTTAATAAAAATTAAAACTAAGCGCTTACAATTAAAAATCGCGGTATATAATTTAAAGAAAGTCTTAAGACTATATGAAAAAATCTCCTTATTTCTTTAAAAATATACCGCGATATTAATATTTTAAATTTATATGCTTTAATCTTGTTTTTCCAATTCCTTTGCAATCTCATAAACTTCCTCCGCAGGAATTTTCAAAACAGAAATAAGTTCTTCTGGAGAAGTTCCATTTTGCAAAGCTTCAATAATTAATTTCCGTCTTCCTTGTTCAATACCCTTTTCAATATTCTCTCTATCTCTCATCTGCAACGTCATAAACTCATGCCTCCATTCCTGGTTGTTTCTGGCTTTGATAATCGTAGCTTCTAATTCCTGTACATATGGGTCGTCAGATATCTTCCAGCATCCAATTCCTGTATGTCTATCATACTCTGATAATATCTGCTTCGCTTCGGTAACTCTTTAGTATCTACTGCCTGCATTTCTATGTCATATACACTATTCTTAATGTTCTGTCCCAACCAACCCAATAATAAGTTTGGCTAATGGCACCTGATACTTATATTGATTACAGCAGCGACTTTATACTCTGATGCTATATTTACTGGATGACTTGTATGTGATTTCATGACTCATCTCCTGTAGTAAAGTCTGAAAAGTTAAGTACTAAACTATTCCTTTACTTCATACTGTTTTTGTTGAACTAATTCCTGCTTATAATTTTCAAAATATTCTTCCCATGTCTGTTCAATACCTTTTGCTTTTTCTGAATTACTATATTCTTCATAGAATTGAGTTTCTAATGCTTTTACATAATTCTGGATTGGAAGATTTTTTTGATAAACCTTAAATTCATATGCCCAGTATTCATCCTCTGAATCAAATGCACTCATAATAGCATATGCATCTTCTTTATTCTCTGCCGAGTCAATAATTTTCTTTAATTCATCTAAATATGTCCATACTTCTTCATCAGTTACAGTATATCCATTTTTAATCGCTTCTTGATACAATGCTTCTCGCTCTAAAAGATAAGTTTCTGCTTCCGTTCTTGCAGAAGCTTCATCATAACCTTGTAATTCATAAAAACTTGTAGCTAATTGTATATCTTCTTCAGAAAGCATTATCATATTCTGTGACTGTAATTGTTCTGTTTCTGTATTTTCTTTATCAGAGTATTCTTTTAATTTCTGACCCAAATTTTTAAATAATTCTGAGTACTGACTGCCTGCAAATACTGGTATAGCAATTCCAGCAGCTAACATAACCACTATCACACTAATTCCTATTTTCCCAAATTTCTTTGTACATTTTTTTCTCATATTAGTAATCCCCCACTTTCAGGATATAACGCACCGCACTGTACACATAACATTCCATCGCATACCGATAAAAATTTGTTATATATATTACTGTCGTTGTTAAGCATATCTACAACAAATGTATCTGTATCAGATATATTGCTTACACATTTAACGCTATGATTTATTATCATACCATATATACTACACTTGAGCAGTACATTTTGTGACACCTTTTTACAAACTTTTTTGATTTAAGTTGAATATACTGATTCTGTTCACACATTATTCAGTTGTACTGATTCAGAGTCTGAATCATTGCTGTAATTCATCTAAGGATTTCCTCTTTTATTTTGGCATATTTCGCGTAAATTTTAAAGTAGCCGGGCGCGAATTGCCGTTTTTCGGGCGCGAATTTATAAATTATCTGAAATTAAACATAGTTTCAGAATGCAAAAATAACCACACCAGTCTATCAAACTAAATCCGAATCTTTTGAAGTAATTTATATTGATATACTTTATTCAGTTCAAATCATCGATGCCGGAATGTCAATCAAATAAATCCCAACCATCATGCTCACAGTCACGATACCTGAGATAACACATCGCCACATAACCGCATGTCGTTTTTCAAGCAGTTTTGGCAGGCGGATGCAGGTGGTTATGCCAAGACAAAGTACAAAGATGCATTGAAGTCCCAGTGCCCCAATCAGTATAAGCTGCAGATGAAATTGTTTCCTGTCAGCCATGCTGTAAACAGATACATTTTCATCCAGTCCAAGTTCCTGCCGTGCCTGACTTTCAATAAAATCTGTCGTGCGGGTGACCTGCACAGTCTGGGATGGGTCTTTATTAATGACATATGTGTCCTCCACAGCATCGTATTTTGGTGCAAGCTTTACGGCATCGTCAATTTTAAACGACCGTGATGCAAAACGAATACATGTGACCCGTTCACCTTCAAACCGAACACCCTTTGGTCCGATGGTATATGCGCCATGATTAGCTTCATGTACACGCAGCCCCGGCGTCCATTCATCACCATTTTCGATAATATAAATATGTGTGCCCTCATCGTCTGTAAAAAGCACCTCATCCGGTAAAAAACCCTTTTTATCGGGCGCAGCCGTAATAACTTCTATTTTCATGACCTCCTGCATTTTCAGAGAAATCACTGTACACATCAATAGGCACCAAAAGACGAGCACCGACACACAGGCTATTCGTTTTTTCAATTATTTTTCCTCCCCTATCACAATGCCTTCCACAAGGTCATGGTTAAAATATAAAAATAATAACAACGGTGGTATCAATACAAGCAGGCTTGCTGCCATCTGAACATTGACTTCACTCGGAAAGGCCACGGATAATGCCACTGACAATGGATATGCTGCAAAGCTTTTTAAATAGGCTAACGGTTGTTCTACCATGTTCCAGCTATCTAAAAATGCCAGAATACCTGTAGAAATAATTCCGCCCCGTGCAATCGGTACGACAACGCAGCGAAGCACCTGCATCAAATTGCAACCGTCGATTTTTGCCGCATCAATAACTTCATTGGGAATCGCCTTAAAACTCTGCATAGTGATAAATGTACCTAAAGGCGAAAATGCCGCCGGTAAAATCAAAGCAGACCAGGAATCAAGCATGTGCAGCTTGTCAAATAAAATATAATTGGGGACGAGTGTCACCTGAACCGGCAGTGTCATTAATATCATTAATATTGTAAACAATATATGTTTTCCCGGAAAATTGTATTTTGCAAAACCAAATCCGCCAAGCACGGTCACGACTAATTGTCCCACAACAATAAACAGACACATCAGCAAACTTTTCCAAAATCGAAATAAATACACCGGTTCTGTCAGAAATACCTGATAATAAGCGATACCTGACAACTGGCCATCGCTGTTTAAAAAACTTTGGAACAGCACAAATGAAAACGGCAGAACGCATACTAAAATTAACAAAATAATACATATTTTTTGCAGCCATTTTTTCATGCGTTATCACCTTCCTTTCGCATAACAAGTGCATAAGCTACACTAATCACAACGACTAACACCATCGTCACGAGCACGGAAGCTGCGGAGAGTTTATTTAAGTTCAGGTTTTCAAAACAGTTATTAATAAAATGTTGAATCATATAGATATGACGGTTCGGATGTTCGCCGCCAACCAGAAATATTTCTCTGAAACATTTAAAGGCATTGATTAAATTAAACAGACATGCCATAAAAATCGAATATTTCATTTGCGGCAGTGTAATATAAATCAATTTTTGGAAAGTGCCTGCGCCATCAAGCTCTGCGGTTTTATACTGGTCCTCAGGAATTGTGATTAACCCGGCAAGCAACAAAATAATGCTATATCCGACATTTTTCCACAAATACAGACATAAAACTATCCAAAAAGCCGACGTTGAATTCAGCCAGTCTGCCGCAGGCAAGCCCAGTAAATGAACGATTTTATTAAAAAAGCCTGCCCGTGAAAATAACACATCAATCATTACCACAACACCTGTCACAGGCATGATATATGGCAGCAAGAATACAGATTTTAAAAACTGATATTGGTTTGCATGAGATTTTAAAATCAGCGCAATACCAAAAGAAATGACAAATATTACCGGTAGCCCGATGCATAAAAATTTTACAGAGTTACCAATGGCCAGTTGAAATAATCCATTGCCTAAAATTCGGCTGTAATTTTCAAAGCCGGAAAATACAGCGTCACTTCCGATACTGGAATACATCGAATTTTTAACAACCATACCAAAGGATATGATGTAAAATACAAAACAGCCGAGTAATACCGGCGCGGTCAGTAAAAGACCGCACCACCGGGATCTTATCATTTTTTTCATGAGCCTTCCCTCCAAAATTTTATTCAGCCATCTTCATCCATAAGGTGTTGTAGGTTTCCTCTGCGATAGATTGAAGTTTATCATTATCTTCAGTATCTAATGGCATTTGCATTATCATATCAAATATACTCTGATCCATATCTGTATTAAATCTGACACAATTGATACGGTTATAAATGCTCTGAAGCTGGGCTTTACCTTCAGGCGATACCACATTGAGACCCCGCAAGAAAACGATAGTTAATTTCCACTCTTTGCTTACGATCTTTGCCGGTT
>CAKRHR010000037.1 GCA_934339005.1 uncultured Catenibacillus sp.
ACAGATAAAAGACGTATGACAAATTATAACTTTTACACGGATCAGAAATGGGGAAAGGCCAGCAATTATACGTTGTGTCTGAACAGTTCACAACTTGGATATGACAGATGCGAGAAAATTATTATGGAATGCAGTAAATAGCGGATATAATTTTGAGAATAAGTACGAAGTTATTTTTAAAATATATTTATTTAAAATACCCCTTCAGGTGCTTCTTATTGACAAACATGTCAAATAATGTTAGGCTGATAAAGTGATAAAGCTTAAAAAGGGGGAAAAAAGAATGTTTTGTCCAAATTGTGGTTCTCAGGTAGATGAAAATGCATCTGCTTTTTGTCCGAATTGTGGTGCACCTGTCAATAATAGTCAGGCGAATGCAGGTAACAATCAGAATGCTCAGAATAATCAGGGTACATGGCAGCAGCCAAACTACCAGCCAAATGATTATCAGCAGCAGTACACAAATCCTCAGTACAGTCCAAATGAACAGCCTTCAAAAGGCATGGCAATTGCATCAATGGTTTGTGCAATTGTTGGTCTTGTATTTGTGTGGTTTGGTTATTTTTCACTTGTAGCATTAGCACTTGCGATTGTTGCAGTTGTCTTAGGCGTTCAGTATAAGAAAAAATACGGCAACAACGGTATGGCAACAGCAGGCGTTATTATGGGTATTATCTGTATCGTTATTGGCGGTATTGTATTCGTATCCTGTGTAGCATGCGTCGGTTGTGCAAGCTGCACATCACTGATGTACTAATTAAAGATTAAATAAAGTTGAGCCATTGAAAGGCGATTCATGACAAGATACAGTTTAAGTACTGTGAGGTTGTGAATCGCCTTTTTTGCGTGGTGTGGGAGTTATTGGTAAGAAAATGTCTGACTTTGAGTTGTCTGTTAATGTCGAAATTGGTCGCACGATAATAAGTGAAAATATACGCAATGCGTGTTATGATAACTATACAGTTTTTGATAAATACAAATTTCGCGGATTCAAAAATCAAATATCTTATTATACAGGCATAAACGGAGTTTTGGTTTTCTGATTCTGACAGCAAATTTATGACAAATACGACAGGTATCGTCACAGTTATTATGTGACAGATGAAGAAAGCGGGGGTTATATATGGATTTTAAGATTGTGGCATATAGCGATATCGGTATTAAGAAAAAGACGAATCAGGATGCGTTGCTTATACAGGTTGCCCAGACAACGCTTGGAAAAGTGTGCCTTTGCCTTGTCTGCGACGGTGTGGGCGGACTTTCTGATGGGGAGATTGCCAGTGCTGCAGTTATACAGGCCTTTAAGCAGTGGTTTGAAAAAGATTTCATATATATGCTGGAACTTGGATTTAGTGAAGAAGTATTGAGGTTAGCATGGGAAAATATAGTGACTGGTCAGAATGAGCAGTTAAAGATATATGCGTCGAGGCATAATTGCAGGACGGGGACAACAGTAGTTGCTTTGTTGGTATTTCAGAATATGTATTACATTATGAATGTGGGAGATTCAAGAGCTTATTTGCTGGATGAGCAGTTGATACTTTTAACAAAGGACCAGACTTTTGTACAGTATGAGATGGATAGAGGACATATGACTTTGGAGGAAGCACAGAACCACCCTCAAAGAAGTGTGCTTTTACAGTGTGTGGGTGCATCAGATGTCGTAACTCCTGATTTTTATTGGGGTCAGATTTGTGCAGATGTTGTATTTATGCTGTGCAGCGATGGCTTCAGACATATGGTTTCGAATCATGAATTATTTGAGCAGTTGAATCCTGCTGTGCTTATTGATGAACAGACGATGAGTATACATGCGCGGCGGCTTTCAGAACTGAATAAACATCGACATGAAGTGGATAATATTTCTGTGGCACTTGTAAGGGTATGTCTGGAGGGATAAATGATGTTACAGATTGGTGATGTTATTGACGGAAAATATAAAGTACTAAGCCAAATCGGTCAGGGTGGCATGAGCGTTGTGTATCTTGCGTTGAATGAAAGTGCGAATAAGACCTGGGCAATTAAGGAAATTCGCAAAGATGGTGTACAGAATTTTGCAACAGTCAGACAGGGCTTGGTTACTGAAATAAATATTTTGAAAAATCTGAATCACAGATATCTTCCGAGTATTGTAGATGTGATTGACAAAGAAGATATGCTTTTGATTGTTATGGATTATATTCAGGGAAAACCCTTGGATATAATTTTAAAGGAGAACTTGGAAAATAAAGGACTTCCGATGACAGTAGAGGATGTGCTTGTATGGGGAAGACAATTATGTGAGGTGCTTTGGTATCTGCATACAAGACCTCATCCCATTATTTATCGGGATATGAAGCCGAACAATGTCATGTTAAAACCGGATGGAGAGATTTGTGTGGTGGATTTTGGAACGGCACGTACATTAAAAAATGGCAATACGGAAGATACCACATGCCTTGGTACACCTGGATATGCAGCACCAGAGCAGTATGGAGGCAGTGGTCAGTCCTGCCCGCAAACAGATATTTATAATCTTGGGGCAACATTGCACCATTTGATTACCGGATGTAATCCAGCAGAAACACCATTTCATTTTCCATTAATTACCCAAAGTCGTTCGACACTTCTTGAAGAAACACCAAGACCATTAAGAGATAAAGTATTAGGGCTTGAGATGATTATTCAGAAATGTACGCAATACCATGTTGAGGATAGATATCCATCATGTAGGGAACTTCAATATGATTTGGAACATCCTGAAGCACTTGGAGCACCTTATCGGAAAAAACTAAAAAATAAACTGCGACTATTTGGTGCGTGTGCAGGGCTTACATTTATTTTGGGTGGATTATCGTTGACAGGATTTGCAATGGAAACTCATACAAAGAAAAATGGCTATGATTACTATATCAGTGAAGCGCTGACTGCTTCATCCAATGAAAAATTAGAAAATTACAGAAAGGCGATAGCACTGAATCCGACGCGAAAAGAGGGATATCTTGGTGTATTAACTGAGATGCTTTCAGACAATTATTTTTCGCCGGAGGAAGATATGATATTAACCACGATACTTAATTCAAAAGAAAATGACAGGGATAAGGATAATAAGTCTTATTTCCAGTCAAATAAAAGTGGCTTTACAGAATTTTCCTATCAACTTGGACTGGCATATTATTATGCTATGGGAAAAAATGGAGAGAAGGCTCTGGCACAAGGCTGGTTTAAATATGTTGCAGATACAGATATGGATGTATTGAATTTTGGGGAAAACGATTGCTATAAGAAGGGGTGGCAGGCGCGAGCAAAGATTCTTGGAAGAATCAGCAGTTATTATAAAAGTAAGCTGGGTGTTATCAATAAAGCAGGTGATGCGGAGGTGTCTTATGGAGATTATTGGGATGATTTGATGGCATTGTTTGATGACGATGTTGCAGGCGATGATAATGTGATTACAGAATTACGACTATACAATGAGATTGTCTGTCAACTTCAGACAAATGCATATAAATTTAAAAATGAGGCAGGAATTTCCAGAATTACGATGGAAAAGACACTGGATGCTGTTGAGGATAAGATTAAGGAATTGAATATTAATGAAAATCAACTTGCACAGGATATAAGTGTATCGATTGCTGCCAATATTGATATGGCAAGAAGAACGATAGAAGCAACATTTTCTTCGGCAAGTTACCGGGCAGATAAGAAGACGGATGGAGGGAATGCTTGATGCAAAGCTTTGATGAGATGGTCAGGTTGTATCATGATATTTTTTTGGAGTGCGGAACAGTGGCGTTGATATTAATGGCATGTTCAATTGTATGTTTTGTACGTCTGAAGATTCCGAAAGTAATGGCAGAGTTGTCTGGTCGTACAGCAAGAAAAGCAATTCATAAAATGCAGAATAATTTTGATGAATCAAAGACAGCTATATTATTGCGACAGGAGATTTCACCGCAATTCGAAATACTTAGAAGTATCGTGATAGTACATGCAAAAGACGGACAATAATTATGTGGGAATATGTAAAGATGGGGGAAGGGCTGCATAAAGATGAGAAACAAAATGAAGCGATGGTTGTCATTACTTTTTGTGACAGCTATATTGGGTAGCCTTGTTTATGTGAATCGATGGATGAATCTGAAAACAGAAGCAGCAGAAGTTGTTGTGGAAAGTGAAACAGAAATTTTGCTGGAAAGTGAAACAGCATCAACAGAAGAAAGTTCAGAAACAGGATCGGAAATTTTAGAAAATGAAGGAATAACATTTAAAGTTCGGATGTTGAATGAGGCAAACTCGCTTATATATGGACAGAAAGCTGTAAAAATAGCAGAAATTATCGATACGGAAGCGCCAGAACAGTATTCAGAATTTTTGATTGCAAAGGTTGTATCAGATACCAGTAAGGCGTATACGAGCCATGATTTTTTCATAGAAAAAGAAGATGGTATGGATAATCTATATGCTGTGTATGTCAATGCTGTTGCGGCAGGTACAGTGAACTTCAGGATACAGAAAAGCACAGACAGTGGCGGTGTAGATATAACTGTGAATATTGCCAGAAGGCCATTATATTTACAGACCGGAGATGTTGAAAAACATTGGAATACAGAGAGAATTGCAGAATCTGATGTAGAAGTAAAATTGTTAAATAATGAAGGATACAGATTAGATGATAGCGGACATAAAGATGAAAACAGTGGTTTGACAGAATATGATAAAGCATATATCGGAAATAAAATTAAATTACCAAAGGCCGCTATTGATGAAAATATGTGTACATTATCACAGCTTGATACGATAGGAATATATCCTAATGCGGTGACGGTTGATTTAGATGGGGTGATAGCTGCTGATTATGAATTTAAAATAGAACTTCAGAATCAGGGCACTTTGATCATTGATGGAGAATCTGTTATTAAAGGTACAGAGTATCAGTATATTCAAGTAGATAATTCTCAGAGTACACATGTATACCAGAATGAAAATCATACGTTGTATATTGCGGATGATAGTAATGTGAGTGCTAAACTTTTGATTCAGAAAGCGCCTTATACGAAAATTATATACATAAAAGAAAAGGACGAAGAAATTTTAATTGATAATAATCTGTTAAGTTTAAACGAGGGAGATTTAGACCAGACTGTAGAACTGATGCTTAGTAATGACGATGGGACAAAACAGACACAGCCTTTTAAATTAGTTTTTAGGAGAGATAATGCCTGTCCTGAGATATCCATTAAAATCGAAGACGTAGAATCAGTTGTAAAGCAATTCGCAGATGCAATTCCATTTAAGTTCTTTCATAATGGTAAGAGTGAAAATCACCAGAAACAATATTTGCAGGCAAATATTTGTGTCAGAGATTTACTGGATGTAAGTGATATGAACATAGTAGAATCTGGTGGTTCAGGATTGCAGGCATGGTCATATCTAATTGTAAATACGCAGAAAGATATTAACTTTGCGATGGATAAAGCAATAACAGAGGCTGATGTTAAAGACTTGTTCCAGGGATATTCATTTACGAATGTAGACGCAGAGAAACTGGATAAAGAATTGATATTTGATATAGGAAAGGTCGATGGTAAAGTCAAAGCTGGAAATTATATTATTTTTGTTTTTGCAACAGATAATGTAGGTAATTCAGCACTGTATAGTTCAAATGGTGTGATTTTAGATGATGTGAATTTATCATCTATAGAAGTTGTATATAGTGACAGAATGGAACAGGGAAACAGAGCAGATTTCTTTAATAAGGAAGTAGAATTGACAACCACAGTGACAGAGGATGTAAGTAATATTTTTTCAGGTGTTAAAGATCTGACATATACTGTATCAGAAGACGGTAAGAGGGGGCAGGTTCAGACTTTAATTGATAATGCATATCCAGAAACAACACTTGAAAATCTTAAGAGTTTTGATGTGAATGGGTACGGACAAAAATTAAAAAAATTTTCAGTGGATGTGTGTGATGACAGTCATAGTCATGAAATTACAGTAGACTTTACAGCTCATGATTTTGCGGGTAATGAATTGATACAGACAAAATCTTTTGTTATTGATCCGGTGGCACCGATAGTTAAAAATACTGTGACATCAAAAGCGAATAAGCTTAATGGGAAATACTACAAGGACGATGTTGTGGTTACAACAGAAATTACAGAACGTTTTCTGAATATTGAAAATGATGTAATTTATTCAATTAAAATAGATGAGGGTGGCACAAAAAGCCTGACGCTTGCGCAACTGAAAGAAACACGAAATCAAAATAAATATGGTATTTCAAATATTTCTGTCGAGTATGAAGAAAATCAGGCAGGAAAAACAGATAATACCATGTCAAAAATTACAATTACATTTTCAGAGGAGCATGACTATATTATTCATACATCTGTGAAAGATATGGCAGGAAATCAGACGGATAAAGCCGTGGAAGAATTTGTTATTGATAAAACAGCACCGGTTGTCAACGTAACTTATTACAGATATGGTGATGGCAAAGCATTTGTGCCATCTGCAACAGAGGCAAACCCGACGTATCTGAATGAAAAATACAAAGTATTTAAAGTAAGCGTAACAGTTAATGAATTGAATTTCAACAAGGATAATTATGTTGATGCGAAGCTTGATGTAGCTGCAAAGGATTCTTCAAACAAAATAATTTATCACGAATCAACAGATAAGATTGCGGCAGATGTCCAAAGTATTGTTCAGAATAATGAAGTTATCTGGAAAGTAGAAGATAATGATAGCTATACTTATGAAGTACAGTTTACAGAAGATGCAAATTACAGTTTTGCATTTGATTATACAGATCTTGCAGGTAATCAGGTGATTGTTAATCCGGTGTATATTACATTGGATAAGATAAAGCCGACAGGCTCTGTAACATTATCTGGATTAGTAAGTGGCAATGCTGTGGAAACATGGAACTCTTTTATTAGTAAGATGACATTTAACTATTTTGCCAAAAACAGTGTTGGTGGTTCAATGACAAGTGAAGATGCCACTGCAGGTGTTTTGAGTACACAATATTATGCGACAAATCAGTTGATGACAAAGTCTGATTTGGTAAATCTGGATGATGCACAGTGGACAGATTATGTTCGACCATTAACATATACTGCAAATCAGAATGTGATTCTTTATGAAAAAGTTGTGGATAAAGCAGGAAACACAGAGTATTTCAGTTCTGAAAATGTGGTTGTTGACAATGTGAAGCCAGTACCGACTGTGACAATTACACCATCATCACCGGCGCATGGTATGGGTGTTTATTCAGCGGGTGATAATCCTGGAGTTGATATCAGAGTTAAAGATACATCTGTAACTGCAGATCAGAATGCGTATGCCGGTTTGAATCAGGTTTCATATAAGATTGTGGGTGGTACAACAGGTTATGTAGAAACAGGTGTGCTTGCTTTATTTGACAGAACAGCACATCAGTCAGAGTGGACAGGTCATGTAAATATCAATCCTGAGTTATTCTACAGCAATGATGTTTGGGTAACAGTGACAGCAAGTGACTGGTCAACAAATGAAGTTACATCTGAAACAATGACTTTGAAGGTGGATAATAAAGCACCGATTGTGAAGTTCTCATTTGATACTTCGGATGCATTGAATGGTAAGTATTACAAGAAGAATAAGACATTAACAATCATCGTGGATGAACGAAATTTTGATACATCCTATACACCGATAGTGACATCATCAGCTAGAGGTGGATATACATTCAGTGGTTGGTCGTCCAACGGAGAGATTCATACAGGTACGGTGACATTCAGTGGTGACAGTGATTACACAGTGACTTTTGATTGTGTTGACCTTGCAGGAAATAAATCAAATACAGAGAATTTACCAGAGTTTACAGTGGATAAGACCATCCCTGTCATCAACGTATCTTACAGCAATAACAATGCTCAGAACGGCAACTATTACAAAGAGTCACGCACAGCGATAATCACGATTGCAGAGCATAACTTTAATGCATCTGAGGTCAGAGTGACAACAACAGCATCATTAAACGGTGCATCAATTACAGCACCGACAATCAGTGACTGGTTTACAAGTGGTGACAGACATACAGCGACGATTGTTTATGCAAAAGATGGTGATTTCACATTTGATATTACATACAGTGACCTTGCAGGTAATCCGGCTGCAGATTATGCGATGGACAAATTTATCGTAGATTTGACAAATCCTGAAATTAAATTCTCCGGTGTTGAAGATAAATCTGCGAATAAAGGCACAGTGGCACCAGTGATTGAACTGACAGATACAAACTTTAATACACAGAATGTGACATTGACACTGATAGGTGCGAAAAAAGGAAAAGTATCTACAGAAGACATGCTGACGGTGGCATTCATTGGCAATGGACAACGTATTACATTTCAGAATTTTGCGGCAGATATGGATGATATTTATACATTAACTGCAAAATCAGTAGATAAAGCAGGCAATGAAACAAGTAAGACACTGACATTCTCTGTTAACCGTGATGGCTCAAATTATCTACTTGATGAGGCAACGAGGAAGCTTATTAAATCAGGTTTTATAAACAAACCACGGGATATCGTGATTACAGAGGTGAATGTAGATATTGTAAAATTTGTCGAACTGTCTTACAGTAAAGATGGTGAGATAGTCAAACTGGTTGAAGGGAAAGATTTTATTGTTCAGGAAAGTGGTGGTGACGGACAGTGGAAACAGTACATTTATACAATTAAAGCCTCCTGTTTTGAGGCAGAAGGCGATTATACAATCAATATTTATTCTGAGGATTATGCAGAAAATCAAATGACGAATAAATCAAAAAATACACTGGTTGAATTTATCGTAGATAAGACAGCACCGATAATAAGTATTGCAAATCTTGAAAACATGGGTCGTTATAAAGAAGATATGCATGAATTTATAATCAATGTTAAAGATAACATGGGAATATCATATGTGGAGATTTATTTGGATGAAAAACTCTGGCATACATATACAGAGGACGATTTCTCTATCACGGATGGTCTGTTTACAATGTACATAGATAGCAAAAATGCATACCAGAGTATAAGAGTTATTGCAGCAGATAAGGCTGGTAATTTGGTAAAATCTAAAGAATACAAGGTGCTTGTAACTTCAAATAAGTGGATTCAGTTTTTTATGAATAAGCCAATGTTAATCGGTATATTTGTAATAGTTGTTATAGCGGTGATTATTATTATAATATTTCTTAAAAATATCTTTTCAAAAAAGCCAAGGCGTTTGTAATGATATTTAGACGATTTTATGTCGTAATCCCTTAACCGCCAGCCAGTTCTTTTCCGGTTTAACGATAAACAGCCAGATGCCAAGTGGGACGAGCAGGAGGCTGATCCATTGTGAGGTGGAAAGACCGAGCAGTCCGCCACGAACCAAATCGCCCCGGAAAAATTCAAAAATAAAACGTTCAATACCATAAATCATTAAATATAGGCCAAATGGCTGAAGGGGCTTTTTTGGCTTGTAATTGTAGATGATAAGAATGATAAAAGTGATGAGGTTTGCGCCTGCTTCGATTAACTGGACGGGCAGCAGAGGAATGCCGTTAGGTGCGCCGCCGACAGCATTAGTAAATGTCACAGCAAGTACACCATGAAATTCAATGCCATAGCAGCAGCCGGCGAGAAAACAACCAATACGGCCGATGCAGTGAAACAGTGGAATTGCAGGAACAAATGCCTGAACTAAAGGCAACGCATCTTCTTTAAAAAAGTGCGCATAAAGTATCGGACCAAAGATGCCGCCTATCAGGCCGCCGTAAAAGACAAAGCCGGAACCGATATATTGACCGAAATTCTGAATACTTGCAAAGATGAAGTCCCTGTAAACCCAGAAATCGGAAATATGTGGAATCAGATACAAAAGTTTTGCACCGATTAATGCACAGAAGAAGATAAAAATAAACATATAAAACATATTATCAAGAGCAGCTTTTTGTCGGCGGCATCCAAGAAGTGCACAGCCAAGGGCTGCAAAACAGCCGATGACGCACATAAAACCATAAGATGCGATGGTCCGGCCAAAAAAATGTATGTAAGGGTACATATAAAATCCTCCTGAGTGAAAGTATAAGTAATAATTCTATGATAAAGTCAGTGGGAAAATGTCTTTTGACCCTGATATCATTTAATTATAGCAAAAAACATCAGAATAAAATATAGTAATTATAAATAAATTAAGATTTAATCCAAAGACTTAAGATTATATATCGATATTTTAATGTGTTATTACAGTGTTATTGCAGTCATTAGTCAAAATGCCGTGTACACGCCATTTTATTACATCATAAAATGAATGCTTGTAAAAAATGATGGAAAATCAGATGAAAATTTACAATTTTATCGTTGAGTTTACCACGAAAATATTATATAATATATGATATAGTTTGAAGTAGGTATAAAGTATATATTTTTACTTTAAGAAAGGAAGGTTTATATGTCAAATTTTGATTTTTCACGTGGCGAGAATAATCCAGGATATATCAAGAATCTTGAATGTCTGGGTTATTGCGACTGGGACCAGAAGAGTGGCGCATTCCAGATGCAGATGTATAAGACAGCCGAAGGCAAGTACTATATGTACGGTTCAGCATTTGGTGGTATTCATGGCGCAAGTGTTGTGATTGCTGATGTCACAGATCCTGAAAATCCTAAATTCATTAAACGTATATTTATGTTGGATCCTGATGAATATCCAACAACTTCTTCACCTAAGATTCAGGTGGCAGATGATAAACTGATTGTAGCGATGACAGCAGGTAGTGGTCCGGGAGCCTTAGTTGATCAGTCTGAACTTCAGAACATGAAGTGTCAGGCAGGTATTCAGATTTATTCCTTGAAGGAAGACCCTGAAAATCCTAAATATCTTGGTTACTGGGATTGTGGTGTACCACATTCTATCGGTGTACATCGTTTTATGTACAATGGCGGTCCTTATGTATACCTTTCATGCGAAGCTGAACGTTTCGAAGGTATGATTATGCGTATCGTTGATATTTCAGATCCTGCAAATCCAGTTGAAGTTGGTAACTGGTGGGCACCTCATCAGTTCGTAGATGGTTATGCCGGAAGAACTGTTGATCATCATGCACCACATGTACCATCATTCATGGATAAAGGCTGGATGCATGGCCCTCCATTCAGACGTGATGATGGTATCATGTTCTGCGGTTACGGCGGTGATGGCCTCTACGTTCTGGATGCCAAAGATGTTACACGCCCAAGACTTCTTGGTCAGTTGAAATTTATGCCTGCATTCTCCAGTCATCTGGCAGGAGCTCGTACACATACAGCACTTCCATTACCTGGACGTGATTTCTGTGTTGTAACAAATGAAGGTGAGAGATTCCAGTTCTTCAAACCAGGTACAATTCAGGGTGCACAGGCACTGAATAACCTGCATATGGTTGATGTCAGCGATCCTACAAATCCTGTACTGGTTGCAGAATTCCCATATCCGGAAGTTCCTGAAAACTTCCCATTCCCTAACTTCAATGTTATGCAGTTAGGACAGCAGGGACCATTTGGCCCTCACAATGTTCATGAACCTATGAGCGGCAAGCCATGGCTTGAACAGAGAGGTGACAGAGTTTACGATTGTTACTTTGCAGCAGGTCTTCGTGTTTATGATGTATCTGACCCTTATTACATTAAGGAAATCGCATACTTCATTCCACCAAACCCTGATAAGACACCAGAAGAATCCTTCTTCCCAGGTTTCCCAGGACCACGTAATGCGGTTACAGAAGACTGTGTTGTTGATGAGAGAGGTTACATCTATGTAACATGTCTTGACAATGGTTTCTACATCTTGAAGATGAAAGAAGATAAATAATGAACTTGGATTACTTATAATGTATTAGTATCAAGATACTTATCTGAGCCTTCATGATAAGACAGCTATCTGAGCTTTTATGATAAGACAGTTTTGAGATTAAAAAAATATTATAAATATTGTAAAGTCATTTATCGAAAATAATAAAAGAGCTGAACACATAAGATAAAAAGTACTTCTAATTGAGATTGATTTAAGATTTAATGAACATTAAAATCTTTTTGATGCCAATTAGAGGAAACTGGATATCTGTGTGTGTCAGCTCTTTTAGTTTATCTGTCCCATTTCTGGCACAGAGCTATTAATTCTTCGGTAAACTTTGTCAAATCTTTGTTTGCGCCACCCTCATTATGCGCAATAACCTGTGACAGATAATCACCGGCAGACATTAACTGGCGATAGACAGGATTCATCTGACGTTCATTTTTATCATGTTCAGGTTTGGAGATTTTGACACGGTTACCGATTTCCAGGCATTTGTCAGTGATTAAATCATACACAGCGCCATTAAATGGTGCTGTGGCAGGCAGATTCAATTCATGAATCAGACGATTTGCGAACAGTTCACATACGGCATCTTCACCATGATTGACAAATACCATAGATGGTTTTTCTTTAAAGTGTCCAATCCATTCCATCAGTCCGTTGTTGTCAGCATGGCCGCTGATGCCTGCCATCTGGCAAATTTCAGCCCGCACAGTAATTGTTTCTTCAAACAGGCGGACAGTTTTTGCACCTTCGACAATTGCACGACCGAGTGTACCAACAGCCTGATAACCAACAAATAAAATCGTTGATTCAGGACGCCAGAGATTATGCTTCAGGTGATGGCGGATACGTCCAGCTTCGCACATGCCGCTGGCAGAGATGATGACTTTGGGTTCGGTATCTTCGTTGATCGTTTTGGAATCATCTCCGGTGATGGCAACTTTCAAATCAGGAAAATTAATTGGATTGATGCCTTTGTCAAGAATTGCCAGCGCATCGCCGTCAAAATACTCACGCATACTCTGTGTAAAAATACTTGTAGCTTCTACGGCAAGCGGACTGTCCACATATACGTTGAAGTGGTCATGACCATGAATCAGCCCTTTTTCTTTGATTTCGCGGATAAAATAAAGTAATTCCTGTGTTCGGCCAACGGCAAAGGACGGGATGACAACGTTGCCGCCACGGTCCAGAGTACGTTGGATAATTGGAACAAGCTGGGAGATATAATCAATCCGTTTATCGTGTGAACGGTCCCCGTAAGTTGATTCCATAATTACATAATCAGCATGTTCAAGGTAATGTGGATCACGAATCAATGGTTGGTCTTTATTACCGATATCACCGGAGAAAACTATCGTTTTTGTAATGCCATCTTCTGTGACAGTGAGTTCAATACTAGAAGAACCAAGCAGATGACCTGCATCCACAAAACGTACGGATATATCCGGAAACAAACGATAAGTCTTTTCATAGACGCAAGGGACAAATAACTGAATCGCAGCCATGGCATCTTCGGTAGTGTACAGTGGTACATAAGGCTCACGCCCGGCACGACGGCCTTTTCGATTACGCCAGGTAGCTTCAAACTCCTGGATATGTGCGGAATCCTGAAGCATAATACTGCACAGTCTGCAAGTAGCTCCTGAAGCATAAATCGGTCCGTCATACCCCTGTGCGGCAAGAATCGGCAGACGACCTGAATGGTCGATATGTGCATGTGTCAGAAGCACACAGTCGATATCGCCTGGCGCCAGTGGAAATTCACAGTTTTCATAAGTATCCGGTCCCTGTTCCATACCGTAATCAATTAAGATTTTGTGACCGGCAACACGCAATAATGAACAACTTCCGGTCACTTCATGAGCAGCCCCTAAAAACATTAATTGCATAAAAACACCTTCTTCCCCATATTTTAGACATGTCTGAGTACAGACATGTTGAACATAGCATATAAATGATATTTACGTCGTTTAACTTTTGCCCCCTGATATTACTTATATTATAAGTTTTTTGTGAATATAATACAAGAATGAAAGAATCAAAAGTCAGAGAATATTTATTAAATATTAGAAAAATCTGACAAATTTAAAAAGGCGCGGTGATAGATTATCGGAGGTAAGGACACAGTTTAGTCACAGTTTTAACATGAAAAAATCACAAATTAGCCCCTGAAAAATCACAAATAACTTTTAAAATAGTTTTTATGTTATGAACAGGGAGGTATGGCAGAGTATGGCTGTAATCGAAGTAAATCATCTGACGAAGCGCTATGGAAAACATATTGCAGTGGATGATTTGAGTTTTAAAGTTGAAAAAGGACAGATTTTTGGTTTCCTTGGACCAAATGGTGCGGGTAAATCTACAACGATGAATATTATGACAGGATATCTTGGGGCATCTGAAGGTGAGGTACTTATTGATGGCCACAATATTCTCGAAGAACCGGAAGCTGCTAAAAAGTGCATTGGCTATTTACCGGAAATTCCACCATTATATACGGATATGACGGTTTATGAATATTTATGCTTTGCTGCAGAACTAAAGAAAATTCCTAAAAAGGAACGAAAAGAAGCTGTAGACAAGGCTCTTGAGATGACAAAACTGGAGGATATGCAGGCACGATTGATTAAGAACCTGTCCAAAGGTTATAAGCAGCGTGTAGGTCTTGCTCAGGCCATTCTTGGTTTTCCTCCGATTATTATTCTGGATGAACCGACAGTAGGTCTTGACCCGAAGCAGATTATTGAGATCAGAGATTTGATTAAACAGCTTGCTAAAGAACATACCGTTATATTGAGTTCTCATATTCTTCAGGAGGTCAGTGCAGTGTGTGATCATGTGATGATTATTTCACATGGCAGACTGGCAGCCAGCGATACGCCGGAAAATCTGGAGAAGATGATGCGTCAGGAGGATGTGCTTGAACTTGAAGTGATGGGCGGCGTTGCTGCTGTGACGCAGGTTATTCAGGACGTAGCCCCTGCAAGCAGCATCGAGAACATTAAAGAATACGAAGGTATAACGAGCTGTCAGGTTGTATTTGCGGATGGCGGCGATTACAGAGAAGCGCTGTTCTATGCATTTGCAGAAGCTCAGATGGCGATTTTAACGATGAAATCATCCACAGTATCGCTTGAAGAAATTTTCCTTGAACTGACATCAGGTGAACAGGAAGATGAGGAGGAAGACAACGATGACAGCGATTTATAAAAGAGAATTAAAATCCTATTTTGATTCCATGATAGGTTATGTATTTATTGCCTTTGTGACAGCGTTTACAGGTATTTATTTCATGGTATATAACCTGTTTAACGGGTATCCATACTTTTCATACTCCCTTGGAAGTACATTTACGATTATGCTTCTTGCAATTCCGGTATTAACGATGAAGTGTTTTGCTGAAGAAAGAAAAATGAAAACTGATCAGATGCTTTTAACAGCACCTGTGAGTCTGACAAAAATTGTCCTTGGCAAATATCTGGCGATGATGACAGTATATGCCGGACCGACATTAATTTTTTGCATTTGTCCACTGATTATCAAGGCAAATGGCACAGCATATCTGTTTTCAGATTACATGACTATTATCACATATTTCTTAGTCGGTGGCGTGTTTGTATCGATTGGTATGTTAATTTCGTCGTTGACAGAGAGCCAGATTATTGCGGCTGTGGGTACATTTGGCGTTATGTTTTTGCTGATTTTATGGCAGAATCTGATGCAGTTTTTACCAACGGCTGTCAGAGGCGTTCTTTCAAAAGTTGATGTGATGGCACCATTTGAGAATTTTGCATATAACCAGGTCTTTGATGTGACCGGCTGGATTGCGTATATATCTGTGATAGCAGTATGTATTTTCCTGACCGTACAGTCACTTGCAAAAAGACGTTGGAGTTAGGAGGGTGCCGTGATGAATAAAATAAAAAATATATTTACAGGCAAAAAATTTAAACATGGCAGTTTCAGTGTCGGACTTTGCGTTGTTGTTATTGCAATTGTACTTGTGTTGAATATGGTGATTCGCTTATTGCCGGATTCTATAAAAAATATTGATATTTCCAGTACAAAGATTTACACCATTGGTGAAGTGACAGAGAGTGTGGTTGGCAGTCTGGATAAAGATGTGCAGATTCACATTATTGCAGAGGAAAGTAAGATTGATGACCGTATTTTAAAATTTGTTCAGAAATACACAGAATTATCGGATAAACTTTCTTATGATATTATTGATCCGGTACTTCATCCATCTGTTTTAAACGAATACAATGTCAGCCAGAACACAATCGTTGTTGAGTGTGCAGATACCGGAAAACAGACAAGTATTGCATTTACAGACATTATCGTATATGACCAGTCAAGTTACTATTATTATGGACAGACCGTTGAAAAGGAATTTGACGGTGAAGGTCAGCTTACAAGTGCTGTAGATTATGTGACAAATGAAAATACAAAGACTGTATATACCATTGAAGGTCATGGAGAGAGTGCCCTTGGTACAACAGCATCTGATTTACTGGATAAACAGAACTTTAATGTTAATTCGGTCAATCTTATTACAGAAGGTGCTATTCCAGAGGATTGCGATTTGCTTCTGATTAATGGAGCAACAAAGGATTTTGCAGAAGATGAAATTACGATGCTCACTGATTATATGGATGCCGGTGGAAAGATTGTTTTACTTGTCGGTGATACAGAGGATGCAATGACAAATTTGCGTGGATTTATGGAGCATTATGGTATCAAACAGGTGGATGGTTATATTGCTGATGCTGAACGTTATTATCAGCAGAATATGTACTGGATTTTCCCGAACTTATCTTCAAGTTGCGATATTACATCTGATTTTGGTACAGATGACCTTGTCCTTTTGATTAATTCAAGAGGTTTTGAACTGACAGACCCTGCAGATGAAGATGTCACAACAACGGAATTTATGACAACATCCTCAAATGGCTATGCAGTTAATGGAGATGACCAGACGCAGGGCGCTTATGTACTTGGTGCCATTGCGGAAAAGAATATTGATTCTGAAACAATGGGTTGTCTGACAGTGCTTGGTACAAATACAATCGTTGAAGACAATATTGTTCAGGCGTTCCCTAGTCTGGCAAATACGAGTGTCTTTATGAATTCAATTACAGGAAACTTTAATGATGTAAGCACGATTTCTATTGAAAGCAAGAGCCTTGAAATCAGCTATAACACAGTAACATCACCGGGCAGCATCGGTATGATATTTATTGCGGTTGTACCACTGGCAATTCTGATTGCAGGTTTTGTACACTGGATACGCAGACGTAAAGCCTGAGATATGAGATAAAACAGGAGGCAGATATGACAGGCAAAAATAAAAACAAAGTTTTATTAATATTAGTGGCAGTGCTTGTAATGATTTGTGCGATTTATTTTATCATTACAAAGGTTACAGCAGCCAAAGAGGCTAAGAAGGAATCGGAAGCAACTGCTGAGTCAGAGGCAAATCGTATATGGGTTACACAGATTGATGAAGTCACAGGCATTTCAATTCATGATGGGGATACACAGCTTGATTTTGAAAAAACAGATGGCACCTGGTATACCACAGAGGACAAAGATTTTCCTGTAGATCAGGATAAGATGTCAGCACTTGTGTCAGAATACAGTGATGTGGAGTCTAGCAGAAGTCTTGTGAATGGCGATGATTTGAGCGATTACGGATTAAATGCTCCATCGCTGACGATCTCTGTGACAGATGGTAATGGTGTGGTGACACAGTTGTTAGTTGGTGATAAAGTAGGTGATGAGTATTATCTGAAAACAGCAGATGGTGACACCATTTATACAGTAGCTGATACAGTCGTTTCAACAGTGTCAGGACTTACATTGTATGATTATGTTAAGATTAATCAGTTGCCGACAGTAACTGCAGACCAGATTGAAAATATTACCATAGATGCGGGTGATAAGACCTATGTGATGGAGGCGGAAGACAGTATAGCTTCAGACAGTACATCCTCTGGTGATGAAACAAATGCTTCTGATACATCAAATGCAGCAGGTACAGATGAAACTACAAAAAGCGAAAATGCAGAGAGTGAAAAATCTAACTCCGAAACCTGGAGTTCTCTGACACAGGCACTTGCAGGTATGTCCATAGACAGTTGTGTGGATTATAATGCGTCAGAAGAAGCGTTGAAGACATATGGTTTAAAATCACCATCCAAACGTATAGAATATACTTATGAGAATGATGAAGGACAAAATACAGTTACATTGTATATTGGTGAGATGACAGCAGATGGTACAGGTTATTACGTGCTTCAGTCAGGTTCATCCGCAGTCAATATCATTTTAGCACAGAGTATTGATGGCTTGCTTGGATATTTGCAGTAAATCGGATTAAAGAGATGGTGAACTCTTGGAAAAACACCAAAGATGTATATGTTAAAATAACAGTTCAAAGTAAAACAAGACATTGTGTCGATTTTTGCAGTGCTTTTTTGCGCAAAAAATAGGAATTAACTTGCAATGCACAAGAAGAAAGGGAGTACAATGTCTAAATACGAATACACCATGCAGACAATTGACCGGGAAGGCCTTTTTATTACAGGTAAAGATGGAATGCTTAGCACAGATGCCCTGACTGGTTTATATAACGAACGTTATCTGACTTCTGTTTTGCAGATGAAGGAAGAAAGTCATCAGCAGTTTAAATTATTTTATCTGGATTTGAATATGTTTAAATCAGTCAATGATACGTATGGACATGATGTTGGTGACAAGCTGCGGTTATGCGATTTATCCGAACCATGAGGGGGGATATTCGCAAAGTGCGTATTCTGGCAGACCATAAAATGTACAGAGATAAACAGGAAAACAGGCTACGATGACGCACAAAGTAATTGCAAATCCTTCATAATTAGTATACTATATAGGATGTCAGAAGTTAAACTATGACAGTGATATGAAAAGTGAAGGAGAAGAAAAGTGATTAACCTTAAAGTGAAATATTTTTCTGAAGATATTGAAAAATTAAGATATATTGACGGTAAATCCGATTGGATTGATTTGCGCAGTGCAGCAGATGTTGAGTTAAAAGCCGGTGAATTTAAACTGATTCCCCTTGGCATTGCGATTGAACTGCCACATGGCTATGAAGCACATGTTGTGCCACGTTCAAGTACGTTTAAGAACTTTGGAGTACTCCAGGTCAACAGCATGGGCGTGATCGATGAAACTTACTGTGGTGATAATGACCAGTGGTTTATGCCTGTGCTTGCAGTGCGTGATACGAAGATTTGTGTTAATGACAGAATCTGTCAGTTTAGAATTATGGAGCATCAGCCTGCATTGACATTTGAACAGGTAGATCATCTTGAAGGTGCCGACAGGGGCGGCTTTGGTTCTACAGGAAAGCAATAACTATCATACGAGGGTGTTATGGATAATTTGAAACAGATTCTGGATTTGGCATCACGTATGGCGGTTGTGCTTATCGGCAGTGGTGCGGAAATTTCCAGAGTGGAGGAAACCCTGCAGCATATTTCAGACCATTTTGAAGTTGACAGGACAGAGATGTTTGTCATCGCAAATGGTCTGTTTGTCAGTATGCAAAAGGGTGGGGTGTATGAGCATGTCCGGATACAGTATGTACCGGAGGTGTCAGCCAATATGGCTAAGATATGCAGAGTGAACGAAATGTCCAGAGCATTATGCGAGAATCGCTGGACAGTTGAGGAAGCACTTGATGAACTGAGTGCCATTGAGCAGTACAGATGTCGCCGCCGATATTTAGTTGTTCTTGCATCGGGCTTTGGCGCCGGTGCATTTTGTTATTTATTTGGTGGGAATTTCAGAGATTGTATTGGTGCAGGTATCAGTGGTTTTGTATTGTGGTTGGTGCTTGAATTAGTAGATAAACTACATTTATCCAGAGTGTTGTTAAATATTGCAGGTGCATGGCTGGCAACGCTTGTCTGTCTCATTTTTTATAAGTTTGGACTGATACAGCATGTAAGCAATGCAATTATGGGGGCAGTCATTCCGTTAGTGCCGGGCGTTTTGTTTTTAAATGGCATCCGGGATATTGCGGACGGTGATTTTATATCAGGTGGCATACGATTGATGGAGGCGATTATGATATTTTTCTGTATTGCTGCGGGTATGGTGATTGCGATGCGCCTGTGGCATATTTAGATGGAGGAACAAAAGATGATGGATAGTGTGTATCAGGTCATTGCGGCCTTCATAGGAACGGTGGCATTTTCGATTATATTCAGAGTGCCTGGGCGTCAGTGCGTGTGCTGTGGTATCGTTGGCAGCATTGGATGGATATTTTATCTGATTGTACGAGGAGCTTCAGAGAGCGTTGCCTGTCTTGTAGCTTCCATCGTTGTTGTTGTTCTGGCAAGAGTACTGGCTGTACTTCGAAAGGTACCGTCGAACGTATTTATGCTGCCGGGCATGTTTCCGGTGCTTCCCGGTATCGGGATTTGTAATACCATTTATCGCATTATGAGTGGTAACTGGATGGACGGTGTAAGCTTGGGACTGGATACATTAAAACAAATTGGTGCAATGGTGTTGGGAATTATTATTGTATTCTCAATTCCGAACAAAGTGTTTGCAAAGGTAGGTAAGTTAAATGAAAAAGTTGGGAAGAAATGACCTCTGTTGGTGTGGCAGTGGCAGAAAGTACAAAGCGTGCCATGAAGCATTTGATGAAAAGATTTTGAGATTTAAAGATGCCGGACATATCGTGCCGACACATAAAATCATCAAAACTAAAGAACAGATTGACGGTATCCGTGAGAGCGGTAAAATCAATGTTGCCGTTTTGGATGAAGTGGCAGCGCGCATTAAAGTTGGTATGTCTACACAGGAAATTGATGATATTGTGTCACAGACAACTAAAAAATACGGTGCGATTGCAGCGCCTTTAAATTACGAAGGTTTTCCAAAGAGTGTGTGCACATCCATCAATTCACAGGTGTGCCACGGTATTCCTTCTGAGGAAGATATTCTTGAAGAGGGAGATATTGTCAATGTCGATGTATCAACGATTTATAAAGGCTATTTTTCAGATTCTTCAAGAATGTTCTGCATGGGTAATGTACATCCTGAATGGCAGAAACTTGTGGATGTCACAAAGGAAAGTATTCAGGTGGGTTTAAATGAAGTGAAACCTTGGAATTTCCTTGGTGATATGGGTGAAGCTATTCATAATTTTGTTAAAGCGCATGGTTATACAGTGGTCAGAGATATCGGCGGTCACGGTGTTGGTCTTGAATTTCACGAAGACCCATTTGTCAGCTACGTGACTAAAAAAGGTACAGAGATGCTGATGGTGCCGGGCATGGTATTTACGATTGAACCGATGGTCAACATGGGCACCGATGAAATTTTTGTAGATGAGGCTAATGACTGGACGGTATATACAGATGACAATATGCCATCCGCACAGTGGGAAGTCACTGTGGCAGTAACAGAGGACGGCTATGAATTATTAGCGTGGTAATTTTATGGGATTATTTGATATTATCGGTCCGGTGATGGTCGGACCAAGCAGTTCGCACACAGCAGGCGCCGTCAGAATCGGATTGATGGCCAGATGTTTACTGCAGGAAAAACCAGTATACGGAGAAATAGGTCTGCATGGTTCCTTTGCCGATACAGGCAAAGGGCATGGCACGGATAAAGCACTGGTTGCGGGTATTCTTGGCATGCAGCCGGAGGATGAACGTATTCCGGACAGCTATGAGCTGGCAAAACATCAGAATTTCCGATTTGTGATGAGGCATGTGTATATCAAAAATGCGCACCCAAATACAGCGCTGATTCATTTACAAGGTGTCAGTGGCAAAGAGATTCTTGTGCAGGCAGCTTCTGTTGGCGGCGGTATGATTCGCGTAGAACAACTGGATGGCATTCCGGTGAGCTTTTGTGGACAGTGCCCGACATTAGTTGTATACAATGTGGATAAACCGGGGCTGGTGGCAAGAATTGCATCGGTGTTGGCAGAGAAAGAAGTCAATATCGGCACAATGCAGGTGCACAGGGAACGCAGAGGCATCAGTGCAGTGACGGTAGTTGAAACAGACCAGTTGCTTCATAGCGAAGTGGTCGACCAGTTAAAATGTCTGGAGGGAGTGACGAAGGTCACCTATTTTGACGGTATGTATGGAGGATGTGAAGATGGCACTGTCACTGAATAAAATACTTGAGTGGTGTGAAGAAAATAAAAAAGCATTCTGGGAATATATGCTGTATGATGATATGCAGGAACGCGGTGTGTCCAAAGAAGCATCGATGACGCAGATGGAAAAATCCTTTGATGTCATGTGCAATACGACAGCAACTTACCGTATGAGCAGACTTTCTGCCAGCGGACTTGTGGGCGCAGAGGGCGGCAAACTTGAACGGTATTTTGCTGCGCATGAAAATGAAAATAATGACAGTGTTTTAGTAGACGCTGGAAATGCAGCTTGCGAGCAAGCAAAATGTGGTTTGACAGCAGATTCAGAAAATGTTGATATGCATATTGATACGCGAGCAGAAAAATGCGGGCTAAATGTCGATGAAGATTTGAACAAGTCTTTGAATTCAGTAAAAGCACCGTTGTCAGGAACATTTTCAGCGGCAGCAATGGTGGTTGCACTTAAGATGGCAGAGTCTAATGCGTGCATGCGACGAATTGTGGCGGCACCGACAGCAGGTGCCTGCGGTGTGATTCCTGCGGTGCTGATTCCATATTATGAACAGCGCCACGCTGAAAAGATAGAGATTATCAAAGCACTTTATGTTGCTGCGGCGATTGGGCAGGTCATTTCAGATAAAGCTTCAATCAGTGGGGCACAGGGCGGCTGTCAGGCAGAAATTGGTTCAGCCTCAGCGATGGCAGCAGGTGCACTTGTGTATTTGCAGGGCGGAACAAATGTGCAGATATGTCATGCGGCAGCACTGGCGCTTAAGGGCTTGCTTGGGCTGGTGTGTGACCCGGTGGCAGGACTTGTGGAAGTACCCTGCGTCAAGCGTAACGTCACAGGCACTGTCAATGCGATTGCCTGCGCCGACATGGCGATGGCAGGCATCGAAAGCCGCATCCCGCCGGACGAAGTCATCGATGCGATGGCAGAAGTTGGTATGAAGATGGATGTATCTTTAAGAGAAACAGCCCAAGGTGGCCTGGCGGCAACGCCGACTGGAAAAAGTGTCAGTGAACACCGGTAATATTAAGTAACACTCTATGAATTCAGGACCAAAATATCTTTTGATCTTAACATCATCATATTAGTGAAATACGGAAATGTCCGAAATTATATGTGAGAAAACATGTGTGATTTCGGGCATTTTTTAGTACATTCATTTTCTAAAATAAATACAAATATTATATGATTTTTTATAGATTTCACAGTGAAAAATTTTATATACTTAAGGCACATGATGAAGTAAATGTTACAGTATTTTTTCTGAGGAGGTATTTAAAATTATGGAGAGAAATATGAAGCAGTGGATTGCAGATACAATTGCATCACCTGTCAAAAAAGCGATGCCGGTCTTATCATTTCCGGCAATTCAGAAATTGGGGATTACAGTTAAAGAATTGATTTCAGACAGTGACATTCAGGCAAGGGGCATGAAAGCGATTGCTGATTGTGCAGATACGGCAGCATCTGTTAGCCTGATGGACTTATCGCTGGAAGCAGAAGCATTTGGCTCAAATATCAAATTTTCAGATGACGAAGTACCTGCAGTTATTGGCAGCATTGTTAATTCTGAAGAAGATGCAGATGCCCTTCAGGTACCGGAAATTGGTGCAGGACGTACAGACATTTATATTGATGCGATAAAAAAAGCTTGTGAATTAATTACGGATCGCCCTGTATTTGCTGGTGTTATCGGACCTTTCTCCCTGGCAGGCCGTCTTGTAGGTGTATCAGAAGCGATGATTTACTGCTACGATGAACCTGATATGATGGAAACGGTTTTAAATAAATGTACAGAATTTTTGATTAATTACTGTAAAGCGTACAAAGAAACAGGCTGCAACGGTATTTTGATGGCAGAGCCTTTGACAGGCCTTTTATCACCATCACTTGCCGAAGAATTTTCCGAACCATATGTTAAGCGGATTATTGATGCTGTTCAGGATGATAATTTTATCGTGGCTTACCATAACTGCGGCAACTATTCTATTCAGATGATTGATTCTATTTTAAGAACTGGCGCGCCAATGGTGCATTTTGGAGATGCTATTGATATGGCAGAAATGATGCCGCATATCCCTGAAAATATCATTGCTGCAGGCAACGTATCACCATCCAAACAGTTCAGAAACGGTACAGTTGAAACGATTCGTGAAGAAACACTTTCTGTCATGGGAAAATGCTGCAAATATCCAAACTTCCTGATTTCTTCAGGCTGTGATATTCCGCCAATGTCTAAATGGGAAAATATTGATGCATTTTTTTCTGCTGTCAATGAATTTTATAGCAAATAAAATAAGATGTAAGTGTCAAAATTCTAAATTGCGTAGCAATGTAGCAATTTATATACATCAATGAATGCCAAAATATTTGAATGATTATAAAAATATGCCGGAACGTAGATAATATCTATGTCCGGCATATTTTGCATGGGGAATTTGCAGTGATGATTTTAATATAGATGATGCGGAACAAACGGTGTCTGTTTAAAATATATTGAAAAGTTTACAATCTGCCCCAAAACAGTTAAAATAATTTCTGATAATGACTTGTTTTGCGCAGACAAACATAAAAGTAGCATTTGCGGCAAAGGCAATACAGAACAATTGGAGTATTACAATATGGAAATGTACTATTATAATCATTTAAATAAACAGGCTCAGGCAGTTTATTTTGCCATTTTAAAAGGAATTAAAGATTTAGAGAAAGAATTTTTGATTCCGGTGTGCGATGGCAAAATGTTGTATGATATTTTTTTTCGGGTTCGTCTGGACCATCCTGAAATATTCTGGGCAACCAGTTTTAAATACAAACATTATGTGGATTCGTCAAACCTGATTTTTGTGCCGGAGTATTTATTTGAAAAAGGCAAAATTCAGGAACATCAAAAAGCGATGCGTGCACGGGTGGATAAGCTGGTGCGTCCGGTTCAGGATAAATCAGATTTGGAAAAAGAAAAATATGTGCATGATTTTATATGCCAGAATGTACGTTATGATAAATTGAAAAAGCCGTATTCACATGAAATTATCGGGCCATTAGGACAGGGTGTTGGTGTCTGTGAGGGTATTGCAAAATCAGTGAAAATCCTTCTTGATGCGCTGAATGTACCGTGTGTGATTGCATTGTGTGGAAATAATCCTGAAAAAGGCATTAAATATCGGCACACATGGAACGTTATAAAAATTGCCGGCAAATATTATCATATGGATGCAACGTTTGATTTGTCGCTTACAAAAAACGGCGATGTGGATGATGTGCGATATGATTATTTTAACCTTTCGGATAAGCAGATTTTTAAAGACCATGAGCCACTGATTGCTCCGGCGCCGGTATGTGATGATTCGGAACATTTTTATTATAAAGAAAAGAAAATATCCCTGACAAAACCAGAGGATGTTTATAAACGGTCGCTTCAGGCGGCAAAAAAAGGCAAGGCATTTACATTTCACTGGCGCGGTGGCTATCTGACGCGAGAGGTTTTGATGCAGCTTGCAGATGAAATGCGTCGTGCGGGTGCGCAGAAACAAAAAATAGCAACAATTCATGTCAACTGGCCACAGGCGGTTATTCGCGTAAGTTATCAGAAAGAAATAAGTGAAACTATAGGAGCGTCTGAAGTTACAATGGAAGATGCAAATATTTCAGAACAATGTGACATATAAAGTTGTTTTATTTGACAAAATGCGTTAAAATAATATCAGAGTCAAAAATCCTTTGGGTTATGACATCTTAAAACAAATGTATTGGAAATGCCGATATGTGATTAGACATTGTTTATCAGTATAGATTGTATCGGTATACATAAGCAGGAGGCGTTTTGTCATGGAGAAAGTCGTAAAATTTTTGAAAGAAGCAGGTACATATTATCTGGCCACAGTTGAGGGTGACCAGCCAAGAGTGCGCCCATTTGGTACAGCGCATGTGTTTGAAGGTAAACTTTATATTCAAACAGGTAAAGTCAAAGATGTATCTAAACAGTTGATGGCAAATCCAAAAGCTGAGATCTGTGCATTTAAAAATGGAGAATGGATTCGGATTGCAGGCGAATTAATCGAAGACGACCGTGTAGAAGCACGTCAGTCAATGTTAGATGCTTATCCTTCATTACAGAAAATGTACTCAGCTGACGATGGCAACACACAGGTATTTTATTTTAAGAATGCAACAGCCACAATCAGCTCATTTACACATGAACCGGAAGTTATTAAATTTTAACATATGCTGTAAACGCTAAAAATTTAAAATGCAATCATGCCCGTACACATGAGCAGTTTAGATATTTATATCAATACATAATAAAGGAGAGAGTAACGATGTTTGAATGTGCATTTATTTATGTAGCAGAAGGCTTGAGTGCTGAAAAACAGCGCGCAGTCATTCCTTCAGATTCCATTAACATGAATGTTATTGGTGTTGGAAATTATGATGAGGCAGAAAAAGTTGCAAAAGAAATGGTTGCAAAAGGCTGTACAGCAATTGAGCTTTGCGCGGGCTTTGGTAATGAAGGTATTGCTCGAATCAAAAAAGCAGTTGGACCAGGTATTTCAGTAGGTGCAGTCAGATTTGATTACCATCCTGCATTTGGTTTCAAGAGCGGTGATGAGATGTTTCATCGAAGTAATGATGTATTCTAAAATGTGTTTTCCTGTTGAATATTCTAATGACATGAATATTTGAAAATGTGTTATATACAGGGCTTTGCATGTGTTTGAACTGCAAAGCCCTGTGGTGTATATAAAATAATAAAAAAGTTGTTGACATCTGAAAATAGCTGTGATATTATAGACAAGCTGTTTCAAGCAGAGATGATTTGAGAACAGCAAAATAAAATAAAAAAGTTGTTGACAAACTGTTGAAAACATGATAAAGTTAATAAGCTTGTGAACAACAAGTAGCAACAAATAAAACTTTGAAAAAAGTAAAAAAGTTGTTGACAGACATCGAGAGATGTGATAAACTATAAAAGTTGTTGGCGATGAGCTGGTAACGATAAACAAAGAACATTGATAATTGAATAATAACACAATCCCGAAAATTCTAAATGAGAATTTT
>CAKRHR010000038.1 GCA_934339005.1 uncultured Catenibacillus sp.
TCCTCCTTAGCTCAGTCGGTAGAGCGCATGACTGTTAATCATGATGTCGCTGGTTCGAGCCCGGCAGGGGGAGTTGATGGCTCCATGGTCAAGCGGTTAAGACACCGCCCTTTCACGGCGGTAACAGGGGTTCAAATCCCCTTGGAGTCATTTTGGCGCAGTAGCCAAGTGGTAAGGCACCGGTCTGCAACACCGTTATCCACCGGTTCAAATCCGGTCTGCGCCTCTATTTAGCCTCAGAATGTATTATTTCTGAGGTTTTTTTGTATTTATTTACATAAATAAATATCGGCTAAGCGATATAAAAAATTTAATTTGTTTTCAGTAGATTGCAGATAGAAGGGGAAAATCAAAATGAAAACAATAAAAGAAACGATAATATTAAGAAAACAGAAAAAGAATCACGGGTTTACTCTGGTAGAACTTATTGTTATATTAACAATTTTGGCTATTTTGGCAGCGTTGATTATTCCGGCTTTGATTGGTTATATAGATAAGTCAAAGAAACAGGCAGTTATAACTGAAGCAAAAGAAGTTTGGACCGCAGCACAGGCAGCTATGTCGGAATGCTACGCAATGTATCCGGAAAGTTTCGAAGAATCATGCAAGTTTACGACAACAATTGATGGCGTGACGATGACAAAAATGGGAAGAATTTCGAATGGAGCTCTTGGAGCTTTACAAAAAAATCCGAATGATACTGTGGAAGTGAATACATCCAGCAGGAGAATTGCACGTCAGGTATTGATTTATCTTGATAGTGCCGATAAAAAAGCAAATCCGAGATATACGTTTGGCAGTGGCAAAATCCCTACAGGAGATACTACGCCAAGCCAATATTTTGGAAATAAGCAAGGTCCTAATGATATACTTATTCAGATTTTTCATACAATGGATGGAAAACTCGTAGCACTAAATTTTGCAAAGAATGGTTATATGGTCACAATGGTTACCGGTAAAGAACCAACTTGTGTTTATGACGGTAAATGCCTGCCATCCAGATAGCCAAGTATAGGATTTTGCTTAGTCAACTGTTCCAGTGACAGTGGAAAAAGCAACAGATGTAGAATTTTCAGAATCTATAGTGTCATCTGACACTATAGATTTTTTGGATTTTTTGAAAAATATTTATGATGGAAAATCACTTTGCGTGTGTATATGATTGTTCAGGTTTAAAAGCAAAACAGAATTTATTAATATAAGACATAAGGGGAATGATGCAAATCATGAAAATGAAACCTAAAATAATGATTGTTGATGATGCTGAGATGAATCGGCAGATTCTCATGGCGATTCTGGGAGACGAATATGAGTATGTAGAGGCTGAAAATGGTCGTCAGGCTATTTATATGCTGCAAAAAGATTTAATGGTAGATTTGATGCTTTTGGATATCAATATGCCTGAAATGAATGGTTTCCAGGTTTTGGAGCGAATGAATATGCTTCAATGGATTGATGAGATTCCGGTGATCATGATTTCTTCAGAAGAAAAAAAGGATGTGATTGAGCGAGCCTATATTTTTGGTGCGCAGGATTATATTCGCAGACCGTTTGATGCTTTTGTTGTGCGAAGACGTGTACAAAACACACTGAATCTATACACAAATCAGAAAAGATTAAAACAGATGGTTGCTGACCAGATTTATGAAAAAGAAGAAAATAATAATCTTCTGATTGGTATTTTAAGTCATGTCGTAGAATTTAGAAATAGTGAAAGTGGAGAACATATCCTTCATATTCGTACGGCAACGGAGCTCTTGCTTCGCCAATTGATTCAAAAAACAGACCAATACCAGTTGTCAGAATCAGATATTGCTATGATTACAACGGCATCTGCATTACATGATATTGGGAAAATCGATATTCCGACAAGTATTTTAAATAAACCCGGAAAGCTGACACAGGAAGAATTTGAGACAATGAAGACACATACAACAATTGGCGGAGATATTATCAAACAGATGAGGGATAAATCTGAAAAGCCGTTGCTGCGTGTGGCATGGGAAATCTGTCGGTGGCATCATGAACGGTGGGATGGACATGGTTACCCTGATGGACTGATCGGAGAGCAGATTCCGATTTCTGCACAGATTGTTGCTTTGGCAGATGTTTATGATGCTCTCACAAGTAAACGTTGCTATAAGGATGCATATGAACATGAAACAGCATTAGGCATGATTATTAATGGTGAATGCGGTGCATTTAATCCATTACTTTTAGAATGCTTGCGTGAAATAGCACCGCAACTTAAGCTGTCAGTACAGTGTAATATGGGAGATATTGCTTATCAATATGAAGCCGAGCGCCTGGCAGAAGAAGTAATGAAAAAAACAGATATACCCCGCAATGATCGTGCACAGCGTTTATTAGAATCCATGCAGGAACGAATGGAATTTTTTGCTTCGTTAAATGGAGGCATTCAATTTGATTATGATACAACTTCAGGACTTGCTAATTTGGTGAACTGGAATGAGCCGCCACAGTATCGCTATTCTGTAGTGAATATCAAAGATACAAATGATTTCAGCTGCCTGAGCCAGAAAGATTTCCATCGGATAAAGGATGCACTGGATGCAACAACACCGGAAAATCGAGAGTTTTCAATCAGTATTATGGTATCGAAGGAAAATGAATATCAGTGGTGTAATCTGAGAGCGCATTCATTGTGGTCAAAGACATCACCGGAACATTATGTAGGTGTCGTCGGACAGTTAATCAAGCCTCAGAAGATGGTTTCAAAACTTTCGGTTCTGGATGACATTAAGGAAAGCGAAACTACAGATGCAAAAGATATCAGAATAGCAGTTGAACAGCTTAGGAGACTTTTTGATGTTGTACGACTTGTTGATCCGATGACTAATTCAGTTTTGGAAGTAGATAATCAGGGGATTTTAAAGAGGACGAAACATTTTTGTGGTGCATTTTGGGATAATAACAGAAATTGTACAAATTGTATTTCATCACGTGCTCTGGCTCAGAAGACAATGCTGAACAAACTTGAGTTTACCAATACAGATATGTATTATGTAGTTGCAAAATATCTTTGTATTAATGGGACACCATGTGTACTTGAGATGCTTTCAAAAATGGATGAAGGACGTTGGATTGATACAAAGGGCACAAGATTTTTATTGGATAAAAGCAGCGGAGAAAACAGGGAATTGTTTTCGGATCCTCTGACAGGTACATATACAAGACGTTATTTTGAAACATATATTACACATATGGAAGGTATGGAGTGTGTTGAAATTATTGATGTAGATCAGTTTAAACTGGTTAATGATACATATGGTCATCCTGCAGGAGATGTAGTGCTTCGGGATATTGCAGCTGCAATCCAGTCATGCATTAGAAGCACAGATATTCTGGTTCGTTATGGCGGAGATGAGTTTTTAGTTCTTTTCCCAAAACTTTCAGAAGAAAAGATGAAAGAAAAAAATCAAAAAATCAAGTATGCAGTGGAGCACATTGTGATTCCAGAATATCCAGAGCTTCATTTATCAATCAGTATTGGAGGTGTTTGCAACATTCATCCGATCACAGAGGCCATTCGTCAGGCTGACAAGTTGATGTATTCGAATAAGAAGAGGCTGCAGAAAATAAAATAATTTCAGAATATTTTATACATATTTTAAAATTTTTGCCGGATTACCTGCAATAACTGCGTTATCCGGCACATCTTTTGTCACGACACTGCCTGCACCGACAACAACATTATTTCCAATCGTAATACCTGGAAGAACAACACAGTTGCCGCCGAACCAGACATTATCGCCAATCGTAACAGGTTTGCCAATTAAAGTACCTTTGAGTCGTTCTTCAACATTCAGAGGATGATTGACTGCATAAATACATGTCTGAGGCCCCATGAGACAGTTTTTGCCGATTGTGACAGGAGCAGCATCCAGAATCACGCAGTCGAAATTTGCGAAAAAATTTTCTCCGACATGGATATTATAACCATAATCACAGTGAAAAGGTGGTTTGATAAATATTTTATCGCCGCAGCTGCCAAATAATTCACGTAAAGTCAGATCACGGAGTTTTGTTTCTCGTTCGGTCGTGCGGTTATAGCGTTCAGCAATTGTTCTGGCATGGCTTTTATCCTGCATTAATTCCGGATCGCCTCCGTTAAAAGGAAGTCCGGCCATCATTTTTTGCTTTTCAGTTATATTTTGTTCAGTCATCATTATTTACCTCTATTCCTTTACAGTACTTATTTATTTTTTGTATCAGTATAGCATTATTTGTATTGAAATGCCAGAATCTACTTTACAATTTATTCGAAAAGCTGTATCTTATAAGATAAGTCAAAATTGTTAAGCTGAAAGGGAGAATGAACTTATGAAGAAAGTCGTTAAATTTGGTGGCAGTTCTCTTGCAAGTGCTGCTCAGTTTAAAAAGGTTGGAGATATCATTCGTGCAGAAGAAAGCAGACGTTATGTTGTGCCTTCAGCACCAGGTAAACGCTTTGCGGAGGATACTAAAGTAACAGATATGCTGTACCAGTGTTATGCATTGGCAGAAGAAGGTAAGAAATTTGATGAGTTACTGAAAAAAATCCGTTCAAGATATGATGAGATTATTCAGGGCCTTGGACTTGACCTTTCACTTGACAGTGAATTTGAGGTGATTAAATCACAATTTGTGGAGCAGGCCGGCAAAGATTATGCAGCATCCCGCGGTGAATATTTAAATGGTATTGTGATGGCAAACTATCTTGGATATACATTTATTGATGCCGCTGAGGTAATTTTCTTTGACGAGCATGGTGTACTTGATTTTGATAAGACGAACAGAGTGATGACAGAACGCCTTCAGTCTATTGAGCGTGCAGTTATTCCTGGTTTTTATGGTGCTGCTTCGGATGGCTCAGTCAAGACTTTTTCAAGAGGTGGCTCTGATGTGACAGGTTCACTTGTTGCCAGAGCAATTAGTGCAGATATGTATGAAAACTGGACAGATGTTTCAGGTTTCCTTGTCGCTGATCCACGTATTATCAACAATCCGGAAGTGATAGAGACAATTACATATCGTGAACTTCGAGAATTATCTTACATGGGTGCTTCAGTACTTCATGAGGATGCGATTTTCCCTGTACGAAAAGCAGGTATCCCGATTAATATCCGTAACACTAATATGCCTGAAGATAAAGGTACGATGATTGTTGAGAGTACATGCAGAAGTCCTAAGTATACAATTACGGGTATTGCAGGAAAGAAAGGTTTTTGTTCCATCAGTGTTGATAAAGCGATGATGAACTCAGAAATCGGTTTTGGACGTAAAGTACTAGGTGTTTTTGAAGATAATGGTATTTCTTTTGAACATATGCCTTCCGGTATTGATACGATGACAATTTTTGTACATCAGAAAGAATTTGTAGATAAAGAACAGCAGGTTATTGCAAGTATTCATCGTGCAGTGGAACCTGATTTTGTTGAGATGGAATCCGATCTTGCGTTAATAGCGGTTGTTGGTCGCGGTATGAAAGCAACCAGAGGTACAGCCGGACGTATTTTCTCTGCACTTGCGCATGCACATGTGAATGTAAAGATGATCGATCAGGGTTCAAGTGAGTTAAATATTATTATTGGTGTAAAGAACAGTGATTTTGAAAATGCTGTTCGTGCGATTTATGATATTTTTGTAACTGCACAGTTATAAGATATTGTAATTATTAGAAAGTGAGGAATTTGAATGCTGTCCTATGGGGAATTAAGAACTGCCTTTCCGGAGTTTATTTATTATGGGTATCAGGTGACGGAAAGTCAGCAGGATATTCATGTGCAGTATCATTTTGAAATTAAAGGCTTGTCTGAATTTACACCTTCATGGGTTTTTCCTAAGAAGGTTGGAGATACAGCAGTTTATAAAGATAATACGGCATTATTAAATATGGTCTTTTCACTTGGTATGGTTGAACTTATCAGCTATTGGAAGATTACATGTTCACCGAAGGTCAGCATTTTATGTGGTTCTTTAGATGAGACACAGGTTGCCTGGTGGAAAAAACTATATTTTAATGGTCTTGGGGAATTTTATTATACAAATCATATTGATGTTTCAGAAGATGATTTTATGACAATCGAGGCACCTGTTTGCAAGGCAGCATGGGTAAGTGATAGCGAAGGTGCTAAAATTCCTGTATTTGATATGGATAAAACAGGTCGTCGCAAAGATGCAAAAGAATTAAAAGGATGCCTTATTCCTGTTGGTGGCGGCAAAGATTCTGCGGTGACGTTAGATATTTTGAAATCATCCAAAGCAGATAATTATTGTTATATTATTAATCCAAGAGGGGCAACATTAAATACAGTTGATGCTGCCGGATATTCAAGAGAAACACAGCTGGTGGCAGTTAAGCGTACACTTGATGCGCGTATGATTGAATTGAACCGCCAGGGTTATTTAAACGGACATACACCATATTCAGCGATTGTTGCATTTTCATCTACAATTGCAGCTTATTTGTATGGATTAAAGTATATTGTTTTATCCAATGAATCCAGCGCAAACGAAAGTACAGTTGAAGGAAGTTCTGTCAATCATCAGTATTCTAAAAGCTTTGAGTTTGAAAATGACTTCCATTCCTATGAAGCTGCTTATATACAGAGTGGTACATATTATTTCAGCTTGTTAAGACCACTCAGTGAATTTCAGATTGCAGCACATTTTTCACTCTGTCCGGAATATCATGATATTTTCAGAAGCTGTAATGCAGGCAGCAAGCAAGATATCTGGTGCGGTCATTGTCCAAAATGCTTGTTTGTATATTTGATCTTATCACCATTTTTACCTGCTGAACGTATGAAAGAAATTTTTGGTACAGATATGTTGTCTGATCCGGAGATGAAAACATATTTTTCACAGCTTATAGGAATTGGTAAAGAAAAACCATTTGAATGTGTTGGCAGCAGAGATGAGATTAATACGGCAATTTGTATGACAATTGATAATTTAAAATCCGAAGGAAAAGCTTTACCTTATCTGTTTGAATATTATATGACAACCGGATTATATGAACAGCATCATCAGGCAGAATGTCCTTATGATAATTTCTATGATAAGGCGAATTTGCTGCCGGAAGCATTTGCAAAATTATTAAAGGATGCTTGCTTTGGAGAAAATGCAAAAGGTGCAAGAAAATTCAGAGAGGTACGTTAAGGTGTTAGAAACATTAAAACAGATCATAAAAGATAAAAGCGTGCTGATTCTTGGATTCGGCCGGGAAGGTAAATCCACATTGACAAAAATTTTAGAAGCCGGAGGTTATAGTTGTGTCGCTGTATCTGACATGAATCCGATTGATGTCAAAAGCGGGCTTGAACGTCCGTTGGCAGCACGCGTGATGAATGAAGGCATTATCATCGATACAATTTCCGGTGAAAATTATCTGAATGTATTAGATAATTATGATGTTGTCTTTAAGAGTCCGGGGGTAGTCCTTCCTAAAGATATTTCAGAGTATCAATGCGATATAGTTTCTCAGACAGAAGTATTTTTCAGACATTATAAACAACAGATCATCGGTATTACAGGTACAAAAGGTAAGAGCACAACAACTACATTACTGTATCATATTTTAAAAGAAGCCGGCAAGAAGACAGTGCTGGCAGGTAATATCGGTATTCCTGTATTTGATGTGGCTGAACATATCGAAGAGGATTCATTAATTGTTGTAGAACTATCATGTCATCAGCTTGAATACATGACAGTGTCACCACATATTGGTGTATTGATGAATATTTTTGAGGAACATTTGGATCATTATGGTACGATGGAAAAATATGTGGCTGCCAAGGAAAATATTTACCGCAATCAGGTGGCAAGCGATGTTTTAATCTGTAATGAGCACAATCTGCCAAAATCAGGTACATGCATGTCGCAGATTATTTCAATTGGTGTAGCGCCGACAAAGGCTGATATTTGTGTAGAAGATCATGAGATTATCTATGACGGAAGCACATTTACAATTCCTGTAGATGAGATGAATCTGATAGGGCATCATAATTATTTTGATATCGGTATAGATTATGCTATTTGTAAAAAACTTGGTATCTCAGATGAAGATTTCAGAGCAGGTGTGTGCAGTTATGTGCCATTGCCGCATAGATTACAGCCAATAGGTGTCGTGGATGGTGTCAAATATTATGATGATTCTATTTCAACAATCTGTGAAACGACGATTCAGGCACTGGAAAGTTTGAAGAAAGCAGAAACAGTGATTATCGGCGGCATGGACAGAGGCATAGATTATGAAGATTTAGAAGTATATCTTGATTCGGCGCATGTGCATAATATTATTTTGATGGAAGCAACAGGACATAGGATTTATGAGGAAATTATGGAATATCATCCGGATTTCCATAAACCGGAACGTTTGATTGTTGTAGAACATCTTGAGGATGCAGTTGCGAAGGCCAAGGAAATGGCAAAATCAGGAGAGATCTGTGTGATGTCACCGGCTGCGGCCAGTTATGGTATTTTCAAAAATTTTGAAGAACGCGGGGATGTATTTAAAAAGCTTGTCCTTGAAGCGTAAAATTAAACATAGAGTATTATAATAAATGTCCGGCACAAGGTAAGTAGTTAAATGACTGATACCTTGGTGTCGGACATTTTTTAATTTACGCGAGCAACGAGCCAAAGTCCATGCTCGCATGAGACCTTGGCGACTGCCGCGATAACTTGAGAAACTCGCGGAGCGTGTTTCTCATAGTTTAATATATCAGATGTAAGGCGACTGATTTATATACATAAAAGAAAAAGCCAGTCTACGTTCGACTGGCTTTTCCCGGAGAAGGTATTTTTTGTTTCTTATGGGGTGTAACAAAAAACTATATAATGTATTGGGGGGTTTACGAGTATTATAATAGCATAGGGTATCCAGAAAGTGTTCACAAAAAAATTTTTTTTTGAAAAATGTTTTTATGCAAAAAATACATAAGGTAAAAATGAAATTAGGCGTAAAAAATCGAATTTGTGGAATTTGCATCCCATTTACATAAAAAATAAAAAATTCTGAGCAATTAGCTGATGACAATTTTTTGGAAAGGTATAAATTTTGATGTTATTTTTTTACATTTTCAGAAAAAACAGGTTAGAAGAGGTAAAAATAAAGCTATAAACGAGGTAAAAATATAAGAAGAAATTAAAAAAGTCAAATGATATAATACAAAAAGATACAAAAGCATTCCAATATGTGGTGTAAAAAAATTTAGGAGGTTATACTATGGGTTTTGCAATGAGAATGAAACTTAACGATGAAATTATCAAAAAAGATTCTTTCAAGAGTATGTATATTAACGGTAAGAAAAATGGCTTTCAATTTGACGTACAGTTATCTTACTACAGAGGTCATTATCTCTCAGATATTGATTTACTTGAAGTATACATTGATGGTGAGAAGATGCCGCAGGAAGCTGTGACATTTGAATTAAATGGCAAGGAAATGCCGATTTATAAACTGACATGGGCAGTGACTGAATTCTGGAGTCAGGTTGTACCTGCAAAGATTCGTGTCATTAAAGCCGGTGGTCTGACAGAGGGCAACCATGAACTTGAACTGAAATTAATGCTTCGTGTACCTTACATGAATATTGGCCCGGGACATACTTATATGCCGTTAGACAGCGGTGATAAGGTTGTTGTGACAGTGGCAGAATAAGAGGGAGGACGAGAAAGATGAGCAATATTAAATTAGGTGCAACATTATTTTGCTATGGATCAGATTATGCAAGATATGAATATGATTTTGAAGAATGTGTGAAACAGGCAGCACTTGCAGGTGCGACAGGCTATGAGATCGTAGGTACACAGATGATCCCATCTTATCCAAATGTCAGTGATGAATTTTTGGGACTTGTTCAGTCGTTAAAAGAAAAATATGGCATTGGTCCGGTAGGTTACGGAGCAAATAATGACCGTGGTATGCGCTGTGACAGAGATTTGACAGATGATGAGATGTTAGCAGATGCGATTATCGATTTAAAAGCTGCCAATAAACTTGGTTGTAAAGTTATGCGTGTACAGTACATGATGCGTCCGGCAGCATTTGCACGTCTGGCACCATATGCAGAATTATTTGATGTGAAATGTGGTATTGAAATCCACAATCCTGAAACGCCGCAGTCACCTGCAATGAAGGAATATCTTGATGTGATTAAGAGTACAGGTTCAAAATATCTTGGTTTCGTACCTGATTTTGGCTGCTTTGCAATTCATCCAAACAAACCAAAGTGGGATAAAGCACTTGAAGCCGGTGTTAAAGAAGAACATCTTCAGATGGTGGCAGAGATGCGTCGTACAGGTGTGCCTCAGGAGGAAGCTGCAAAACGTATCATGGAAGCCGGTGCAAATCCAGCAATCATGGATGCACTTGCAGGTATGTACGGATTTGTACAGTTTAGAGATGAATCAGAATTACCTAGATTGTTTGATGAACTTAAGACAATCCTGCCTTATTCATTTGAAATGCATGGTAAATTCCATTACCTTGATGAAAACTGTGTTGAACCAAGTATCCCATACGATCAGATTTTTGCATTTCTCAAGGAAAATGACTTTGACGGCTATCTGATTTCCGAGTATGAAGATGAAATTGGCTGCGGTGGTTATGAATTCACAAAACGTCATCTGGCAATGGGTAAGCGTTTGCTTGGACTGGAGTAAATTTACGCAATCCGGCGGCTTTTTATGTCTTGACATTACAATTTATATAGTTTATCATAATTACAGTAAAAAAGTGTTGATGAAGACAGTAGTATTTTGCTGAAAGTTTTAGAGAGCTGGCGATGGTGGAATGCCGGTATGATTAGGCTTTATATGAATATCACTTCGGAGCTGCAGAGGCGAAACGATGAGTAGCTTCTGACGGATGTTTCCCGTTATAGAAACGGCATATGATAGTATGTTGTAATAGGTGGTATAACGAAGTAGATGATGGCTTTCGTCCTGTTGCGCAGGGTGGAAGCCTTTTTTTTATAACAGATGTTTTTTAATGAAATGTGCTGTTATATTTGTTATTCATAATCAAGGAAGGATGAAATTCATGTACGAAAAAGTAGATACCAATTTAAATTTCGTTGACCGTGAAAAAAAAGTCGAACAGTTCTGGAAAGACGAAGATATTTTCAAAAAGAGTATTGATTCAAGAAAAGAAGGTCCAACATTTACGTTCTATGACGGACCTCCAACAGCGAATGGAAAACCTCATATCGGACACGTATTGACACGTGTTATCAAAGATATGATTCCTAGATATAAGACAATGAAAGGATACATGGTACCTCGTAAAGCCGGTTGGGATACACATGGACTTCCGGTAGAACTTGAAGTTGAAAAGATGCTCGGCCTGGATGGTAAAGATCAGATTGAAGATTACGGTCTTGTACCTTTCATCAACAAATGTAAAGAAAGTGTCTGGAAATACAAAGGTATGTGGGAAGATTTCTCAGGTACAGTAGGTTTTTGGGCAGATATGGACAACCCATATGTCACATATGATGACAATTATATCGAATCCGAATGGTGGGCACTCAAAGAAATCTGGAAAAAGAAACTCTTATACAAAGGTTTCAAGATCGTTCCTTATTGCCCACGTTGTGGCACACCGCTTTCAGCGCAGGAAGTTGCACAGGGTTACAAAGATGTTAAAGAACGTTCAGCTATTGTTCGTTTCAAATGTAAGGACGAAGATGCATACATTCTTGCATGGACAACAACCCCTTGGACACTTCCTTCAAACCTTGCACTTTGTGTGAATCCGGATGAAACTTATGTGAAAGTAAAATGTGCTGACGGTTATGTTTACTACATGGCAGAAGCATTACTTGATACAGTACTTGGCAAGTTTGCTACAGAAGAAACACCTGCTTACGAAGTTCTTGAAACATATAAAGGTAAAGACCTTGAATATAAAGAATATGAACCATTATATCAGTGTGCAGCAGATTCTGCAGCAAAACAGCATAAAAAAGCACACTATGTTGTATGTGACAGCTATGTTACACTGACAGATGGTACAGGTGTCGTTCATATCGCACCTGCGTTTGGTGAAGATGATGCGAAAGTTGGCCGTAAATATGATTTGCCATTCGTACAGTTTGTTGATGGCAAAGGTAATATGACAGAAGAAACACCATTTGCCGGACTTTTCGTTAAGAAAGCTGATCCTGAAGTGCTTAAAGATCTGGATGCAAGAGAACTTTTATTTGATGCACCTAAATTTGAACATAGCTATCCACACTGCTGGAGATGCGATACACCGCTGATTTACTATGCACGTGAATCATGGTTCATCAAGATGACAGCAGTTAAAGACGATCTGATTAAAAATAATAATACAATCAACTGGATTCCTGAAAGTATTGGTAAAGGTCGTTTTGGTGACTGGCTTGAAAATGTTCAGGATTGGGGTATTTCCCGTAACCGTTACTGGGGTACACCGTTAAATATCTGGGAATGTGAAGGCTGCGGACATCAGCATTCTATCGGAAGCCGTCAGGAATTATTTGAGATGAGCGGTAATGAATCTGCAAAGACTGTAGAGCTGCATCGTCCTTATATTGATGAGATTACAATCAAGTGTCCTGAATGTGGTAAGACGATGCGTCGTGTACCGGAAGTTATTGACTGCTGGTTTGACTCAGGTGCAATGCCATTTGCTCAGCATCATTATCCATTTGAAAACAAAGAAATTTTTGAACAGCAGTTCCCTGCACAGTTCATTTCAGAAGCTGTAGACCAGACCCGAGGATGGTTCTATTCATTATTGGCTGAATCTACATTATTATTTAACAAAGCACCTTATCAGAACGTAATCGTTCTTGGTCATGTACAGGACGAGAACGGTCAGAAGATGAGTAAATCCAAAGGCAATGCTGTTGACCCATTTGATGCACTTCAGAAATATGGTGCTGATGCAATCCGCTGGTATTTCTACATCAACAGTGCACCATGGCTGCCAAACCGTTTCCATGGTAAAGCTGTTATGGAAGGTCAGCGTAAATTCATGGGTACATTATGGAACACATATGCATTCTTCGTTCTGTATGCAAATATTGATGAATTTGATGCAACAAAATACACACTGGATTACGATAAACTCGGTGTGATGGATAAATGGTTACTTTCAAAATTAAATTCTGTTGTGAAAGCAGTGGATGATAACCTTGGCAACTATCGTATTCCGGAAGCTGCCCGTGCACTTCAGGAGTTTGTGGATGACATGAGTAACTGGTATGTTCGCCGCAGCCGTGACCGTTTCTGGGCAAAAGGCATGGAACAGGATAAGATTAATGCATACATGACATTATATACAGCACTTGTGACAATTTCTAAAGCAGCAGCGCCAATGGTACCATTTATGACAGAAGATATTTACCAGAATCTTGTCAGAAGCATTGATAAGACTGCACCGGAAAGTATTCATCTGTGTGATTTCCCTGAAGTTAAGGACGCATGGATTGATAAAGAACTTGAAGCAGATATGGATCTTGTACTTAAGATTGTTGTTTCAGGCCGTGCGTGCAGAAATACAGCAAACATCAAGAACAGACAGCCTGTTGGACAGATGTATATTAAAGCTGCATTTGAATTATCTGATTATTTCAAAGATATTATCGCAGATGAGCTGAATGTGAAGAATGTTGATTTCACAGATGATGTGAGTGCATTTACATCTTACAGCTTTAAACCACAGCTTAGAACAGTTGGTCCTAAATATGGCAAACTTCTTGGTAAGATTCGTGGCGCACTGGCTGATATTGACGGCAATAAAGCCATGGCTGAGCTCAAGTCTGAGGGCAAATTGACATTTAACTTTGATGGTGATATAGTAGAACTTACGGAAGAAGATTTGTTAATCGATGCCGCACAGACAGAAGGCTATGTATCCGATACTCAGTATGATGTGACAGTTGTAATAGATACAAACCTTACACTAGAACTGATTGAAGAAGGATTTGTCAGAGAACTGATTTCAAAGATTCAGACAATGCGTAAAGAAGCTGATTTCCAGGTCACAGACCACATCGTTGTGAGCGTGATGGATAATGATAAATTAACAGCAATCGTCAAAGCAAATGAAGCTCAGATTAAATCAGAAGTTCTGGCTGACGAAGTTGTTTACGGCAGTGAAAATGGATATGCCAAAGAATGGAATATCAATGGTGAAGCCGTAAAACTCAGTGTTATGAAGAAGTAATCAACACAAAAAGGAGAAACACATGAAAACTACAGAAACCAGCACAAAAGTGACAGAGAAGAAGGCTATTAATAAAGCTGACCTCAAAAAAGAGATTATTAATAATCTTAAAGTCCTTTACAGAAAGAATCTTGACAATGCAACACCATACGAAGTTTATTTTGCGGTTGCACTTGCTGTGAAAGATATTATTGTTGATAAATGGATTGCAACACATAAAGAGTATGAAAAGCAAGACGTAAAGACAGTTTATTATTTATCTATGGAATTTCTGATGGGTCGTGCACTTGGCAATGAGATGCTCAATATTTGCTGTGAAAAAGAAATCAGAGAAATTCTTGATGAACTTGGTTTTGATCTTAATGTGATTGAGGATCAGGAACCGGATGCTGCGCTTGGTAATGGTGGCCTTGGCCGTCTGGCAGCCTGCTTCCTTGAGTCATTGTCTACACTGGGATATCCTGCATACGGATGTGGTATTCGTTATAAATATGGTATGTTCAAACAGAAGATTGAGAATGGTTACCAGGTTGAAGTACCAGATAACTGGTTAAAAGATGGCAACCCATTTGAAATCAAACGTCCTGAATATACTCAGGAAGTTAAATTTGGCGGTTATGTTCGTATTGAATGGGATGCCGAAACACAGCGCAACAAATTTATTCATGATGGTTATCAGTCAGTTCTGGCTGTACCATATGATTTACCGGTTAATGGTTATGGCAACAATATCGTTAATTCTCTGCGTATCTGGGATGCACAGCCTGTGACAGAATTTTCACTGGATTCCTTTGATAAAGGTAATTATCTTAAAGCAGTTGAACAGGAAAATCTTGCGAAAAATATTGTTGAAGTCCTTTATCCAAATGACAACCATTACAGCGGCAAAGAACTTCGTTTGAAACAGCAGTATTTCTTTGTATCTGCCAGTCTTCAGAGAGCTGTTCAGAAATACAAAGAAAAACATGATGATATTAAGAAGCTTTACGAAAAAGTTGTATTCCAGATGAATGATACACATCCAACAGTTGCAGTTCCTGAACTGATGCGTATTCTGATGGATGAAGAAGGTTTGACATGGGAAGATGCATGGGATGTAACAACAAAATGTTGTGCATACACAAACCATACAATCATGGCAGAAGCACTTGAAAAATGGCCTGTTGACCTGTTTATGCGTCTGCTTCCTCGTGTTTACCAGATTGTTGAAGAAATCAACAGACGTTTCTTAATCGAAGTTGAAAACAGATACCCTGGTCAGTACAATAAGATTCGCAATATGGCGATTCTTTACGAAGGTCAGGTGCGTATGGCAAATATGGCAATTGTTGCAGGTTTCTCTGTTAATGGTGTTGCCAGACTGCATACAGAAATTCTTGAAAAACGTGAATTAAGAGATTTCTATGAGATGATGCCTGAGAAGTTCAACAACAAGACAAATGGTATCACACAGCGTCGTTTCCTGCTTCACGGCAATCCACTGCTTGCAGCATGGGTAACTAAGAAGCTTGGTTCAGATGCATGGATTACAGACCTTGCTCAGATGAAAGGCCTTGAAAAATATGTGGATGATCCTGCAGCGCAGAAAGAATTTATGGAAATCAAATATCAGAACAAGGTTCGTCTTGCTAAATATATTAAAGAACACAACGGCATTGAAGTAGATCCTCATTCAATTTTTGATGTTCAGGTAAAACGTCTGCATGAATACAAACGTCAGCAGATGAACATTCTGCATATTATGTATCTGTATAACCAGTTAAAAGCTAATCCGGATATGGATTTTTATCCAACAACATTTATCTTTGGCGCAAAGGCTGCAGCAGGTTACAAACGTGCTAAACAGACAATCAAACTGATCAATTCCGTGGCTGATGTGGTTAACAACGACCCATCTATCAATGGAAAGATTAAAGTTGTATTCATCGAAAACTATCGTGTATCTAATGCTGAGATTATTTTTGCAGCAAGTGATGTTTCCGAACAGATTTCAACAGCTTCAAGAGAAGCTTCAGGTACAGGTAACATGAAGTTTATGCTAAATGGTGCTGTGACACTTGGTACAATGGATGGTGCCAATGTGGAAATCGTTGAAGAAGTTGGCATGGAAAATGCTTTCATTTTCGGTATGAGTGCTGAAGAAGTTATGGCTTATGAAGCTAACGGCGGTTACAGACCAAGAGATATCTACGAACAGGATGCAGACATCAGACGCGTGCTTGATCAGTTGATGGATGGCACATATTCCAATGGTGATCGTGAGATGTTCAAAGATTTGTATACATCACTCTTAGATGGTTCAGATTTCGACAGACCAGACGTATATTTCACATTGAAGGATTTCCGTTCTTATGCAGATGCACATGTTCGTGTGAATGAAGCATACAAGAATCGTTGCGCATGGGCTAAGATGGTGATGCTTCAGACAGCAAACTGCGGCAAGTTCTCATCAGACCGTACAATCGAAGAATATGTACAGGATATCTGGCATTTGAATAAAGTGACAGTTAAGATGTAAGTTGATGCATGAATAGCGTTTTTGGTGATTCATGTGTTAATATGAGTCTGAATTGCACATTTGTGCAGGCACAGTTGTATTTTTAGACTTTTAACATTTTCATCATAATATTAAGTAAGGACGTTTGTCGCCTTGCAAAGCGTAGGCTCTGTGAGGGAGCACAGACGTCCTTTGCTTATTTTAGGCAGAAGAAATCGAGTAGATTTCCAACTTCGGTACGCGTATTTTGTAGAAAAGATATGTGTTGATTCGAAATAATTCACTTGGTATTATTTATGACATTACAGGAGATGAGAAAATGGCAGGAGAAAATACCTCAGTAAAGACCAATGATTTTGGTGTAGGCAGTATTCCTGGAAATATTATTAAGATGGCTGTACCAATTACAGTAGCGCAACTTGTAAATTGTCTGTATAATATAGTTGACCGTATATTTATCGGACGTATTCCGGAAGCCTCCACACTGGCATTGACAGGTGTGGGGTTATGTTTCCCGATTGTGTCTATGGTGATGGCATTTGCCAATCTGTTTGGTATGGGCGGTGCGCCTCTGTGTTCTATCGCGCGTGGAGCGAAGGAAAATGACAGAGCCAAAAAGATCATGGGATTATCTTTTTCAATGCTGATTGTTACAGGATTGCTGCTGACAGTGATTGTGCTTTTATTTAAGGAACCACTTTTATATTTGTTTGGGGCAAGTGCCGATACATATAGTTATGCTTCAGATTATCTTGGTATTTATATACTTGGCACGGTGTTTGTGATGATCAGTCTTGGTATGAACCAGTTTATTAATTCACAGGGTTTTTCGCGGGTTGGAATGATGACGATTTTACTGGGCGCCGTTGTGAATATTATTCTGGATCCTGTATTTATTTTTGTAATGCATATGGGTGTGAAAGGGGCTGCACTGGCAACAGTCATTTCACAGATATTATCAGCCCTTTGGGTACTGAAGTTTCTGACAGGAAAAAAGATTATCTTAAAACTTGAATTTAAGGACATGCACTTTAATTTAAAACTTGCAGGAGAGGTGTGCAGTCTTGGTATGGCAGGTTTTATTCTTTCATTTACAAATGCGACGGTACAGCTTGTGTGTAATAAAATGCTAGGTGTGTTTGGCGGTGATACATATATTGCGATTATGACAGTCATCAATTCTGTGCGTGAGATTGTGACTTTGCCGGTGACGGGTATCACAAGTGGTACGCAACCGATTCTTGGATTTAATTATGGTGCAAAGAAATACGACCGTGTGAAAAAAGGCATTTATTTTATGGCAACCGTAGCCATCGTGTATACATTGATTGCGTGGGCGGCTGTTGTGGCATTTCCGGGGGCGATGATTCGGATTTTTAATTCTGACCCGGAGCTTTTGCAGCATGGTATTCCGGCAATGCGAACGTATTTCTTTGGATTTTTTATGATGGCATTGCAGTTTTCAGGGCAGTCTACATTTACAGGACTTGGCATGGCAAAAAATGCGATTTTCTTTTCACTGCTCAGGAAGGTCATTATAGTTGTGCCATTGACGATTATTTTGCCGTTTGTCGGCGGTCTTGGCGTATATGGTATTTTTATTGCAGAACCGATTTCTAATTTTATCGGTGGTCTGGCGTGCTTTTTGACAATGCGGAAGAAAGTGTTAAAAGCGTTGTGATGTTGAGAGGCATTTTGGTATAAAATGATATGAGTGTCATTTGTATAAGAACGATTGTGTTTTAGTCATTTGATGTTTGCGTCATAAAATAGAGTGTGTAAAAATAAAGATAAATGACTCATTATAAGCATTTGAAATAAAAAAAGAAGAAAGAAGGGAAAATATAGTGGAAATTAAGGGAATCAGTAATACAACTTTAAATGATTATCCGGGTGTGGCAGCAGCAACAATTTTTACAGGGGGATGTGATTTCTGTTGCCCATATTGTCATAACCGTTCACTGGTTGTGCATGCCGAAAAACTACCATCCATGGATGAGGAGTCAGTGATTGAATGGCTGGCACAGCGAAAATCCGCACTTGAGGGTATATGTATCACCGGTGGAGAGCCTTTGCAGCAGGAAGATCTGGGTGCATTTATGTATAGATTAAAGGAACTTGGGTATAAAGTAAAATTAGATACGAATGGTTATGATCCAACGCATTTGTCTCATCTTTTAAAAGAAAATATGATTGATTTTATTTCAATGGATATTAAAAATACACTCGCAAAATACGCAAAGACGGCAGGATGTCCAAAGTTTGAACCTAATCGCATCCGGTTATCGGTTGATCTGATACGTGACAGCGGGGTGGATTATGAGTTCAGAACAACGGTTGTGAAAGAACTCCATTCAGACAGAGATATGGAGGAAATTGGTCAGTGGCTGCGTGGTGTGAAGGCTTATTATATCCAGCCTTATGTGGCCAGTGACGATGTCATTATGCCTGTATTTTCAAGTTATGACAAGCAAAAAATGATTGAATACAGAAATATGCTCAGACGTTATATTCCAAATGCAGGTCTGAGAGGGTACGAGTTGTAGAAAAATCTGTCAATGCAGAAATATTCGAAGCATGTATCAAATTTTTAAACAAGCTCTGCCCCCAAACAGCATGCGGTATAAAGAGGTAATTGTATCATACCCGGAATGTGTGTGATTTAAGTTAGCCGATCCAACGGCGAACATCAAATTCATGACCGGCAATATGCTCTTTTTGGATTGTTTCAAGATGGCTTGTGTCAAAATCTTTGCGGACTGTGATTGTGTTCAGACAATCGTAACCGAGCTCGCGATAAAGTGCGATGGCACGCAGATTTCTGGCAGCAGCCTCGATATATAATGACTCGGAATATTCTCTGACAATATTTTCCACAAGCGCAATGGCCTGACGGCCGATACCTTTGCTCTGGAGTTCAGGGAGAACAAACAAATCTTCCAGCCAGTCAATCTTGGCACCGCGGTTGCCAAGATGCACAAAACCGACGATTTGAGAAGATGAAGTTTTGTTCTGAGTAGTTGAATTTCCTGAAGCTTCTGTTGAGATATCTGGAGATAAGGTATTACTAGCCAGGTCATCTGCGATAATAAAATAAAAACGATGTCCCTCGGCAGTCCAGTTCTTTAAATCCTGCAAAGAATCCTCGTCAGACTGTTCAAAATTATTGTGCGCCAACCAGAACTTTTTGATAAGTTCGCAGGCGATGGATTGTTGGGTGTCGTTGTATAATTCCAGTGAAATATTCATGGTGGAATCTCCTTTTTGACAATATGATTTTGATGCAATCGGTTGAACAAAAATATTCATATGTATTTAATCATTGCACATAAAAAATAAATATGGTATATTAAAGAAGGAAAAGCCAGAAACATCTGGCTTACCCCAAGTGTTGTGATAAACTATTTATAAAGCCGTTCACTATTGGTAGTAGTGGGCGGCTATTTTCTTGCCTTGTAAATCTCAATGATAAGACTTATAAGAGCAACCAAGAATATTCCAATCTGGATTAAATCCGGATATGTAACATACATTGGCATCGTCCTCCTTTCTGTAAAGAATAAGAGGACAATGTCTGCCCTCTTATATTTAAGAAGGGGAAGGCCGCCTGTTATGTTTTGACTTTTCGTATAGATGAGTATACCATATTTACAATGAAAAAGAAATGCTATGTTAAAAAATTGAAGTATATGTACTTGATGCTGTGCTTGGGTGCTTAGCAATTTACAAATCGAAGCTTTGGTTTCAAAAACGAAACCAAAGCTTTTTTTGTGCGCAGAAAGTGTGGACAGCGAAACAAAGTGAGTAAATATCGCACGCGTATAAAACGGCAACCTGCTAAAGTGAAATCATCAAAAGCGAGGAGGTCATTGAAATGAAATACACAGTGTGTGTGGATTTACTGTATTTGGAGATTGGACCACGGGGACCGATATTTGCAGATACAGACAAAATTATTGAGGGTATGAAATTAGCGAAAACGACAGGATTTGACACCGTAGAATTTTGGGATTGGGCAGACAAAGACATGGACAGAATTTATCAGACACAAAAAGAACTTGGTCTGAACATTTCATCCATTTGTGCAAAAGACAGAGGTACACTGGCAGACCCATCAACCCATGAAAATGCTATCAAAGGCTTAGAAGAAACAATAGAGGTTGCTAAGAAGCTTGGATGTTCAAGGATTATTGTGACAGCAAGAGAAATGCCAGGATTTGACAGAGAAGAAAGCCATAAAAACATTGTTGAAGGCTATAAAAAACTGGCACCGATTGCCGAAGCAGCAGGTATGACATTGCTTCTTGAACCAATCTGGAGTCCATTCCCTGAATTTTTCAGAGATTCGGCTGAACCATTTAAAGTTATCGAGGAAGTTGGCAGTGACCATCTGAAATTATTATATGATATTTTCCATTACCAGCTCATGGAAGGTAATATTTTAAACACAATTAAGAGCCATATCGACCAGATTGGACACATTCATGTGGCAGCAGCGCCAAACAGATCAGAACTTACAGGCGGCGAACTGAATTATTCATGTATTTTAAATGAAATCAAAAACCTTGGTTATGATGGTTACATCGGATTAGAATACATGCCAACTATGGAAAGAGCAGAAAGCCTTAAAGTCTGCAAAGCATTTTTAGAAAATGCATAAATACTGTACATGGAGTGGTTTATAAACTTTTTGAAGATGTTTGATAATTATATGGGGATACAAACATTTTAAACATTTAAGCAGAAATTAAAACAGAGCAAAACAGGAGGAAAATATAATGGTGGGAAAACGAATCGCAGCTTTATTACTTGCAATGGGTATGGTAGTTACAGCAGCCGCAGGATGTAGTAAATCAGAAAATGATGCAACTGCAAATAATGATGCAAAAACAGATACAGCAGTCACGGAAAATGATTCAAACGCTTCAGACAGCGATGATAGTGATGATGAAGATATGGAAAATATCACAGTTGCGCTTATGTCACTTGCACCAGTGGATGAAGCTGTTGCAGATGGAATAGAGGAATATGTAAATACTATTACGGAACCAGAAATCAATGTACATGTTGATTTGCAGTGGTTTGATGGTGGTTCATATGGTACACAGGTGACAATGAAGGTTCAGGGTGGCGATGACCTTGATTTAATGATGTTTACACCAATTCCGGGCGCATCTTATTCTTCATTTTTAAGTGCCGGACAGTTGATGGATATTTCAGAATATCTGGATGAATACGGCAAAGATATTAAAGAAATCCAGGGTGACTTGATTAATGGCTGTGCGTTAAACGGTGGTATTTATGGTGTAGGCAATTATCGCGATATTGCAGCATTTGAAAATATCTGTATTCGTAAGGATGTTCTTGAAGAAGTTGGACGCCTTGAAGATGCACAGAATGCAAAATCATGGACAGAAGTAGAAGATATTATGAAAGATATTGTAGCTGCAGGTTATCCGGGCGTTGTCAACTGTGATGCGATGGGTACAGTACTCAATCCTGGCGGATTTGATAATGGTGCAGATGCCTTTGCAGATGATACATCTGTAGACCGTCTGGGTGATGGATATGGACTTGTGGTTGCAGATCCTGAAACAGATAAAGTTAATTGCCTGTTCTTTACAGACGAATATAAACAGATGACAGAACGTGTCAGCAAATGGTACGAGGATGGCCTGATTTATAAAGATGCTGCAACAGCACAGGATTATGGAGATACATTGCTTAAGAGTGAAGTTGGTGTGGCAAAAGTTTCTCAGCAGGAAAGCGGTCCTCTTGAAACAATGAAGAGTACCACAGGTCATGAATTTATTGCCATTAAAGTATCTGATATGATGATTTCCACATCTTCAATTACAAAATTCGGTTATTGTGTGCCTGTAACTGCAAAACAGCCGGAAGCTGCAATTAAATTCCTGAATTTACTTTATACATCTTCTGATGTCATGAATACATTAACATATGGACGTGAAGGTCAGGAATGGATAATTGGAGATGACGGATATGCAACATATCCAGATGGTGTGACAGGCGATACAGTTGCTTATCATCAGGGCGATTTCCTCTATGGCAATCAGTTCCTTGTAACACCATGGGAAGATGCAGTGACAACCCGTGAAGAACAAAAAGCAGCAACAGATGCCACAGAACGTTCAAAATATTTTGGTTTCCAGATTGATAATACTGGTTTGGAAAATACTTTAACAGCTTGCTATAATGTAGAACAGCAGTATGCAGCAGCATTAAATTCAGGCTCAACAGGCAATGACTGGGAAGCAACACTGGAAAAATTCCAGAGTGCATTAAAACAGGCAGGCATTGACGACCTGGTTGCAGCTTATCAGGAACAGTTGGATGCATGGCTTGCACAGCAGTAAAATAGTTTGTGTATCTGTAAAAACAAAAAATCGTTATAGACGAATTATAAAAATAAACTATCATAAATTATAAAAAATAATATGTTGCTCCTCAGACCCCTCCGGCGTCCCCCGCGCCGTGAGGGGTCCTTTGCTGTCCAATTATAGTTATTCCAGTTCGGAAAGCAATTTGATTAATTCCATCTTTTCCTGAATGTATAAATGTTCTTTATTACGGGCAATACAATTGTTACGACATATTCTGCAAAAACGTTGATGATTAAATTCAACAAGCAGAGAATGTACATAAATGATATAAGACATCTGCCTTTTCTTGATATTCAGATAACGTTCAGATAGATGCTGTTAAATATTAAATATTCAAATCATCCATATCTGAATCAAGATCCTTAAGAGTTTCATCTACAGTGTCAATAGGTATATTGAGTTTTTTTGCAATTTGTTCTTTGGAGAGTTGCTTTAGGTGGAGTAAAAGAATATTTTTTGATATAGTGGCGTTATCGGCACGATGTTTTTCGTTATCAGCACGATGTTTTTCGTTATCAGCACGGTGTTTTTCTGTATCGGCACGCTGATTGGCAACGTCAGTAAGATGTTTTTCTAAGGCACGGCCTTTTTCAAGTCCCTGAGCAAAGCTAAGTTTTTTCTCACTGGCAATATGGAATTTTTCATCATATTCATCAAGAATCATATTCGTCACCTCCGCTTTGTGGCTGCGCAGAATGTCTGCGAGAATATTATCATGAATACAATCCGTAACTGCCTTTTCAATTGCATCTGCAAGAGGCATACTGTTTACTATATTTTCGCGGATACGCGAGATAAATACAGCATATTCGTAGAGTTTAGGACAGCGTTCCATAAGTTTTGGACTGTGATCAGCATTAACATTGATCATCGTAGCCTCAAACTGTGCACAGGATTTATCACGCTTATCCTCAGGCATGCTGTCGGTCAACCTTAAAATCTGTTCATCTGGAACATTCCGTGTACCGTTGTAAAATACATAAAACTGTGGTACAGGAATACTGACAGTTGAACTGGCGTAGATGTCCAACTTTTTGGCGGCAATGTATTTCTTGAGAGCAGATGCCATATAGAGAAATCCCCGAAGTGGCATGTTTGGATTGTATGTACTCTGGTGTTCATAAATATTTAAATGACAGTCAATTAAGAACGACAAATCATTTTTCATTCCCATATAAATAAAATCTTCAATTGTATAAATGGTTAAATCGTTTTCGTCTGTGTAATCGCTGTCATTGACAGCGTTATATAAAGACAGTAATTCAGATTTCTGATTAAATATAAAACGAAATAATCTGTCTTTATGCTTCTTTGCGTATTTAGCTTTTTTATGTGCCATATTAAGTTCCTTTCTTTTATTATAAAAAAAATCAGGCCTTTTCGCAATTGCAATTTGTTGGAGTTTATAGGTGACAAGTTTAACATTTAAAATAAATATTGTCTTATGTGGGATAAAATGCGTGAAAACCATGAAAAATGGCTAAATGATTAGCATATGTACATATAGGATGGCGCTGATAGCAGATAATGTTTTGAAGATTTACAGCGTCATAAAAATTAAGAAATGTATTTGATATCTCAAGAGATGCCTATAGTATACCAGATTAAATATGTGAAATTTGTCAAAACACGTCGTGTAAAAAATTATTTTATGAGCATAAAAATCTCTGCCTGTTAATACACGCAGAGATTTTTGTATGAAGTATTAAATTTATAAAAATAAATCAGCTTAAATACGAATGTCGATAAATCTCGCTGAGCATCAGAAAATACATTGTCGTTGTGGACAGGCAGGCGCCGATGTCATTGCCGGGATTGAAATCCAGAAGAATTTTGTCCGTATACATCTGATAACGTGCACCACTTCTGGACATACGAAATATTTTAGCACCGATTTGCTTTGCGCGGGAAAAAATTCCTGTCATATCCATGGATTCAGCATAGTCAATTGTATCAATAATAATGATGCTTTTGTCTGTCAGTGTCTGAACATTTTCAAGAATTTCAGGATGCAAACAACAATAACTTGTCGCGATGCCGCTCATTGCAAGATTTTGCTGGAAAGAGGCAATTGTATAAATCTGATAAGGAAAATAAAATGCGATATGGTCAGCTTCGTGACAAATTTGTGCGAGTTCAACCAGCATATTCGATTTAATATTTTTTTCAATCAGAGAACGCACAAGTTTAGTCTGGTGAAGGCAGGATGACATAATCGTATCTGCATCTGTGCATTGTTCGGGCAGCAAAATGCGATTGTAATAAGTGTACTGTGAAACAGCCTGCTTCAGCGCATGACGAAAATCAGAATAATTCTCATAGCCCATTTTCTGAACAAGCCGCCAGAGCGTTGTTCTGGAAGCATTTGTCAGTTCTGCAGCGTCATAGATGGTTGCATTGGAAACTGCTTCAAGATTTGTCAAAATTTTTCCGGCAACATCCTTATAAGTGCTGTCAGATGGTAATTGATTGTATAATTGTGTCAGATTTTGTAGAACGTTCATACCTGTAGGCTTCCTTTCTGAAAAATATATATGATATTACGATGATGTATATATTTCATTATCAGTCATAGATATTTGTGAACTAAAATGTTATCCTGTTTGAAATGAGGGATAACCAGATTTAGTATATCATATTTTTGGCGAATATGGTATACTTAGCCGGATGAAATCAGGAAATAAAGGATGAGTGTCTATCTAAAAATGACATCTGCCAATATATTTACCGTAAATTCTTATGGTAGTAAAGAAAGGAACAAAAAATGCTGACAACAGATGAAAAATATATGCGCGAGGCTATCAAGCAGGCGAAAAAAGCAGCGGCAATAGACGAAGTGCCGATTGGCTGCGTGATTGTCTATGAAGGAAAAATTATCGGACGCGGTTATAATCAGCGTAATAAAAAGAAAAGTACATTGGCGCACGCAGAAATTCTTGCAATGCAAAAAGCCATGAAGGTCATTGGTGACTGGCGTCTGGAAGGTTGTACGATGTATGTAACTCTCGAGCCTTGTCCGATGTGTGCGGGCGCAATCGTGCAGGCCAGAGTAGACAGAGTTGTCATGGGAACGATGAATGCCAAAGCAGGTTGTGCCGGTTCAGTGACCAATTTGCTTCAAATGGAAGGATTAAATCACCGTGTTGAAATGACAACAGATGTCCTTCATGATGAATGCTCAGAAATGCTCAGTAGCTTTTTTAAAGATTTACGTGCGAAAAAGAAATTGATTAAAATGAAAGCTAAAGCTCAGACAGAGCAAGAACAGTAGTTGTATTGTGTTTATTGATGACAAAAATATAAATAAACAGAAAAAACATAAATTTTAAAAAAATTCAAAAAACTTGTTGACATATCAAAAATGCTGTGCTATTATAAGCAAGCTGTTTCGAACGAGAGATACTTCGAAAGACGGTCAACAAAAAGATTTCAAAAAAATGAAAAAAGTTGTTGACAAGCACAAAACACTGTGCTAAACTATAAAAGTTGCTGGCAATGAGCTGGTAACGATAAACAAAGAACATTGATAATTGAATAATAACACAATCCCGAAAATTCTAAATGAGAATTTTTAAGAACAAAAACCAAGTAATTTAACGGGAATGATAACGAAAGCTAGTTGTCGTTCTGAAAAGGAATTGACAGAGGAAACTTCCTTCTACTAAGCTCGAGAATACCTCGCTAAGTATCAGGAAGTCGGTTTTGACTAAGCTCGAAACTACCTCGCTAAGTCAAAGACTCGAACATGAGAGTTTGATCCTGGCTCAGGATGAACGCTGGCGGCGTGCTTAACACATGCAAGTCGAACGAAGTTTGTTGATTGAAACCTTCGGGTGGATATTGATAAACTTAGTGGCGGACGGGTGAGTAACGCGTGGGTAACCTGCCTCATACAGGGGGATA
>CAKRHR010000039.1 GCA_934339005.1 uncultured Catenibacillus sp.
TCAAAAAAGTGCTAAGCCATAGGTTTTAATCCTTGGCTTAGCACCATATTTTACTATTCAACTCCGAAAGTCAGGAAGTATATCAACATGATTTCTACTTGTCAATCATTTTTTTGTTAATTTTTTGATGTTTTTCAAGCGGCCACCGAGGGTGAGTTTAACCGTTTTACTCGCCTGTATATACACATTTTCCCCCGATATAGGTCTTTAATACATGTGTTTCCAAAATTTTCTCAGATGGCACATTAAAAATGTCCTGACTCAGTACAACAAAATCTGCCAGATAGCCCGGTGCAAGTGTTCCCTTAATATTTTCTTCAAATGACACATACGCACTGCCTTGTGTATACAATTTCACAGCATCCTCAACAGATATTTTTTCTTCCGGATGCCATCCGCCCTCAGGCAGAAATACTTCATCACAACGATTAACTGCACAGTGAATGCCCCAGATAGGGTCAAAAGTTTCTACAGGGCTGTCTGAACCGCCGCCTGTATGAATACCATACTCAGCCATTGTCTTCCACACATAACCCATCACCCGGTCACCGATACGTGAAGCTACTAAGGACATATCCGATGGCACAAACGGCGGCTGGATATCTGCACAAATATGACTTTTTGCCATACGCTCAAGCATTTCTTTATCTACGAACTGACAATGTACCACTCTGTTTCGCAAATCCACACCATCTGCTGCATAAGCCTTTTCAAATGCATGAATACACTGTTCAATCGCACCATCACCAATGGCATGTGTAGCCACCTGCATGCCTGCTTTATGTGCCAGCATCACCATTTCATCTAATTCATCCTGCGTATACACTGCAATACCTCTATTGCCTGCATCATCACCATAGTCTTCGCGAAGATACGCTGTACGAGCGCCAAGGGAACCGTCTGTGATTAATTTAATATTTCCGATTTTAAAATATAATGTGCCATCACCGGTACGCAGACCATGTTCCAAAAACTTTTCAAGTATTTGTGGCCGTGCCGCCTGAACTTCTTCAAAAATACGCACTGTCAGCCGGCCTTCATTTTCAAGTTCATGATATGCCTGCAAAACTGTTTCAAAGGGAGCACCCTCCAGATCATCTGTCTGCATAGATGTCAAACCTGCAGCATTTGCTCTGGCTGCCACTCGCAAAATAGCATTTTTTGTTGCTTCAACATCTGGTTTTGGAATATGTCTTTTAAATGTATCTAAAGCGGATTCACGAATGATACCTGTCAAATTGCCATCTGCATCTCTGTCAAATGCACCGCCTGCAATTTCAGGACCGTCTGCAAAACCTGCCATTTCAAGTGCCAGCGGATTGGCTGCACCGATATGGCCGCACACACGCTCTATCATAATCGGATGTTCTTTTGAAATTTCATCTAAAACCTGGCCATCAGGCAACACAGGCTCATCAAAAATATTCTGGTCGTAACCTCCGCCGATAATCCACTGACCTTTTGCCAGATGATTTTCTTCTATATAAGAGCGACCACGTTCAATAATTTCCTGAATAGATTTTGCGCCTGTAAGGTTTAACCGTTCATCCTGAAGTCCTGTTAAAAGCACATGACAATGGGAATCATTAAATCCCGGCACAACACATCTGCCTTCAAGGTCTGTCTTCGTATCCCCTTCGGCTGCCAGCGCCAGAATTTCCTCGTCACTTCCTACAGCTTTAATGATACCATCTTCCACAGCCATTGCCTGTACAATGCTGTCATTCATCGTATGTATATTACCATTGTAGTAAATTTGCTTCATTATTTTTTCTCCTTACACTATCCGGTCATGTATACTCATTTTTTTCTTATACTCAATCAGGGCTCTGACCTATATTTTCCAATATAGATACAGAGCCCTGCATACCATCTGCAAAACCAGTTTGTGATGTCATTGTCAAACGCAAATCAAAAATACATTTTGCAGCTTATTTAATTTCATTATTCAGCAGGTTTTACATCTTCAAAGAACATATTCATGTTCCAGGAATCGTTGATTGTTAAACCTGTGAACTTCTTGTTCATTGTGAACTGTTTTGTTGGATAGAAGATGTTGTAGTATGGTTGTTCAGCATTGACAATATCCATTAATTTAAACATAGCGTCATTTCTTTCTTCATCGTTCAAAGATGTTGCCTGTGTATTAATGTATTCGTCTACCTGGTCATTCATAAATACTGCAGCATTGAAGCCACCTTCGCCAGCATTATAGCTTGCGTATAATGGTTCAATATTACCTGAAATATCAGGATAGTCAGCTTCCCATCCACACAGAATCATATCATAATCGCGGTCACCGTTCTCATCCAAAATCGCACCGGACTGATATGCTGTATGTTCATCACCGCCAACCTGTACAAGATTTAATGTGATGTTGATTTCTTTTAAAGCTTCCTGAATTGCGAGGGCAATAGAGTAGCGCAGTGAGTTATCACTGATAATCATATTGATTTCAAGACCATCTGGGTAATCAGACTGTGCCATGTATTCTTTTGCTTTTTCAAGATCGTATTTGCAATAATCTGCATTTGCCACATAATCTTCCCATTTTTCAGGTTCGATTGTATAAAGCACTTTACTGTTTGGCATACATGTTGCTGCTTCACCGGCATCCTTGATAACGTTTGTCTGGATATCTTCAAGGTTAATTGCACTTGCAATAGCTTTTCTGACATTAACATCGTTCATTGGTGCACGCTGTGTATTAAATGCAATCATTGTAACGCCCTTTGTTTCAATTGTCTGGATATCTAAGTTATCATCAGCATATAATGTATCAAGCATATCCTGTGGTGTTGCTGCTGTGAAATCTACATCGCCTGTCTGAAGTGCTGTAACACGGGATGTATCTTCAGGAATGACTTTGTAAACGATTGTATCGATTGCAGGTGTTTTTTCTTTGTTCCAGTAGTTTTCATTTTTCTTCAAAACGATTTCCTGGCCACTTGTCCAGCTATCATAAACATACGCGCCTGTGCCCATGATACCGCCTTCAGCTGTACCAAAGTTATCTGCATGTGCTTCATAATAAGCTTTGCTAATTACATGACCTGCTGTTGTAGCAAATACATATTTAAACTGTGAATATGGTTCTGATAAGTGAACTGTCAGTTCCCAGTCACCTGTCTGTTCAATAGAATCAATTTTTGATGTTGTCCACTGAAGATAAGAACCTGTATCAGGATTCATGATTCTTTCAATAGAGAAAATAACATCGTCCATTGTCATCGGTGTGCCATCTGAGAACGTAACATCATCACGAATTTTGTAAACATATGTTGTATCATCGACAGCTTCCCAGCTCTTTGCAAGAACAGGAACAATTTCATTGTTCTGGTCAAATGCTACGAGGCCCTGTGTAATCTGAAGTACAACAAGGTTCGTTGTAAAGTCATACGCGAATGCCGGATCAAGAGCAACGATATCGCCATCAAGTGCAACTGTGAATGTTGAACTATCTGCACTGGAGGATGACTGTCCGTCACCTGATGCAGTGCCGTTTGAATCGGATGAACCGCCGCATGAAGCTAAAAGCATTGTTGCTGTAGCCATTGCTAAAATAAGTGCAAGTATTCTTTTCATAAATTTCCTCCTTTTTCATCCTGTTGATGAAGATTAATATATGGATGTATTGGGAGTATCTGTCATCGGGCTCTGCGCATATGCACATTGCTTTTAACTGACGGACACCTACATCATGTTATGGCATGCCACGTAGTGGTCATTACCTAAACATCTTAACTGTGGTTTTTCCTTCTTGCATTTCTCTGTACAGAACTGACAGCGAGATGCAAAACTGCAGCCTTCAGGAAGGTCAATCGCATTCGGAATATCACCTTCAAGAATGATACGCTGCTTCTTTTCCTCAGGGTCTGCTATTGGAATCGCAGACATTAAAGCCTTTGTATATGGATGGCTGATATTGTCAAATAATTCTTTTGTCGGTGCCATCTCAACAATCTGTCCAAGATACATAACAGCTACTCGGTCACAAATATGTTCAACGACAGACATTTCATGTGAAATAAACATCATCGTCATTTTCATTTCTTTTCGAAGGTCCACAATCAGATTTAAAATCTGTGCCTGAACAGAAACGTCCAATGCAGATACCGGTTCATCGGCCACAATAAAGCTTGGTTTTAAAATCAAAGCTCTTGCAATGGCAAGTCGCTGAAGCTGGCCGCCACTAAGCTCACCGGGGCTTCTTAAAAGCATATCCTCCGGCAATCTGATGTACTCCAGAAGTTCTTTAATCTTCTGATTAATTTCTTCATCAGACATCTTATAAACTTTACCAACTTCTCTTAAAGCTGAACCGATTTTTTGTTTTGGATTAAATGAGGAATATGGATTCTGGAAAATCATCTGCATATCCCGACGGTAAGTCTTTAACTGACGCTTTGAAAGATTTGTAATATCGTGTCCTTCAAATTCAAGTTTACCTTCTGTCACAGGAAACAATCGAAGTACTGAACGGCCAAGTGTTGATTTACCACAGCCACTCTCGCCAACAACACCGAGGATTTCACCCTCATAAATATCAAAGGATACACCGTCAAGAGCTTTTAAAATCTTTCCGCCCTTTGTTGGATAGTGTTTTTTCAGATTTTCAGCATGGACAACCACATGCGATTTATCGATTAATTTTTCATTATTCATGAGCTTCCATGCCTCCCTCCTGGCTGCCAAGCATATGATGACAGGCAACAATATGGTCTTTGCCGCAAATTGTATCCGGTGGGCATATCTTGCAGGCTTCGTCCGCATAAGGACATCTGTCTATAAATGCACATGCCGGATTCTTGTCAAACAACTGTGGCGGTGCACCCGGAATCGTTGGCAGATATTCTACATTCATGCCAATCTTTGGAATACTGTTAATCAATGCCTTACTGTACGGATGACGTGCTTCTTTGAAAATTGCGCGTGTATCCGCTGTTTCAACCACATTACCGGCATACATAACAGAAACTCTGTCACAGATTTCTGCAACGATACCAAAGTTATGTGTAATTAATAAAATAGCCATGCCAAGATCATCGGATAATTTTTTCAAAAGTTCAAGCACCTGTGCCTGAATAGTCACATCCAAGGCGGTTGTCGGTTCATCCGCAATCAACAAAGCCGGATTGCAGGCAATCGCCATGGCAATCATGACACGCTGCTGCAAACCGCCGCTTAATTCAAACGCATACTGATTATAACGTTTCTCCGGCGGATAAATACCAACCTTTGCAAGCAAATCCAGTGTTCTTTCTTTTGCTTCTTTTTTAGAACATTTTTCATGCTGTCTGCAGGCTTCAGAAATCTGCTCGCCAATCGTCAGCAACGGATTTAAAGATGTCATCGGATCCTGAAAAATCATTGAAATACGATTGCCACGAATCTGACGCATCCTCTTCTTGGAGGCTTTTAACAAATCCTCACCCTCGAACCAGATTTCACCGGACATCTGACTTCTTTTTTCATTATGTAATCGCAAAATGGATTTGGAGGTCATACTCTTACCGCATCCACTCTCGCCGACAAGTCCGTGGATTTCACCCGGACGTATCGAAAGATTAACATCATTTAACGCATAAACAATGCCTCTTGTGGACATCAGATTAAGTTTGAGGTCTTTAATCGTTAATAAATCGTCCATGATTACGCGACCTCCTTTTTCTGTGCTTCTTTTTTCATTCTTCGTTCAACCTTTTCGAAGGATGGTAATTTTCTCTGAATTGGTTCAAAATACTGATGAATGCCATCACTGAAAATATTCAACGCCACAACTGTAACAATAATGGCAAGACCGGGTGCAAGTGCAAGTAATGGATTCTGAAGCAGGAAATTACGTCCTTCATCAAGCATAGCGCCCCAGTCTGCTGTCGGCGGCTGAACGCCAAGGCCAAGGAAACTTAATGCTGCAAGGTCCAGAATCGCATAGGCAAGATCCAATGTAATCTGTACAACAATCGTTGATACACAGTTTGGTAGAATATGTCTGAACATGATACGTGCATCTGAATAACCGATAGATGTTGCCGCTTCAACATAGACTTTATTTTTCTCAACCATTGTTAAGGAACGGACAAGCCGGGTCAGCATCGGCACATATACGATACCAAGTGCCATAATCGCATTTACCATGCTTCGTCCAAAACCAGCAACAAATACAAATGCCAAAAGCAGTGATGGGAATGATAACACAACATCACAAATACGGCCGATCACTGTATCTAACCAACCGCGATAATAACCGGAAATCAATCCAAGCGGCACACCAATCACAACAGAAATTGCAACAACACCAATCGCACTGAGCAGTGTCGTTCTGCCACCGTAAAATAATCGTGTCAGAAGGTCACGACCAACTTTATCTGCACCAAGCAAATGCTGCATGGACGGTTTGGCAAGGGAATCTGCAAGATTCTGCTCTGTCGGTGAATATGGTGAAATCAGCGGTGCAAAAATACAACATAAAATAATTAACGCCAATACAATAATCGAAATCACAACCGGCGCAGTAAATAAAACACCCTCATGACGTTCTTTTGTTCGAATCATCGGACGATGACTAAATTGATATTTTTTCTTCATCATTCATCCTCCTAATCCAATCTGATTCGTGGGTCAATGACCGCATAAATAATATCGACAAGTAAATTAATCACCATAAATACAACAACCATTAATAATGTAATACTCTGAACGACAGGATAATCGGATGCTTTGATACCTTTAATCAGAAGGTCACCGACACCACCCAACGCAAAGATATTTTCAACAAGTACAGCACCGACAATCATGGAACCGATCTGGATACTTGCAACTGTGATTACAGGGATAATGCCGTTTTTCAGGCAATGCTTCAAAACAACTTTCCAGTAAGGAATACCTTTGGCAATCGCTGTTGTCGTATAGTTTGAATTTAACTGTTCAATCATGTTGCTTCGTGTAATACGTGAAATGAGCGCGATCATATTTAAGCTCAATGCAAATGATGGCAGGAACAGATAATAAATATTTTCAACAAATGTTTTTCCGGTTCCGATAGAAGGAAACAGCTTTAACTTCAAAGCAAAGACAAGCATCAGGACAATCGCTGTCAAAAAGACCGGTGACGCCACAAAAATCAACGTCAGTATCGATAGCAACCTATCCACAATCGTATTCATCTTCACCGCAGAAATAATACCTATCGGCACCGCCAGAATCAGCGCAATAACCGCACTCATAAGTACAACCTGAAGTGTTGTCGGTAAACGATCTGCCAGTAATGAATTCACAGACTGACGATACTGAAAGCTCTTTCCGAGATCACCCTTAAATATATTCTTAATCCAAATAACATACTGTTCCGGATAAGATTTATCAAGATAATACTCTTCTGTTAATGACTGTCTTGTTTCTTCACTGATTTTCTTCCCCTTTGTCATGGAAGCAATCGGATCAGACGGTGATATTCGAATCATAGCAAAAATCAAAATGGAAGCTATAAATAAGATAAATATCATCTGTACAAAACGTTTTAAAATAAACTTAACCACTTTTTCACCCACTTTTTTCTTATTGTTTTTTTCTTAACCACTTTAATATAATGATGTCAGATATCAAAAAAATGTTTCAATTCTTTAATGCACTGACTTTAAAAGCAAGTTCACGTAATGCTTTACCGTTTTATCACCCTACTAAGCAAGCGTTATAAAAAGGCACAGGAAATAATCTTTCCTGTGCTCTATAAAAAACATCCATATTATAAATACCTACATATTATCAAAATATCTACATAAAATATCTATATATTTAAAATGTCTATATCCCACGATTATCTATCAATACCGCCTTTGGTATTCACAGTATTTAGTTGCCCATTTATACCGAACTTGTGGACATTATACTCCCATCAAAATCAACTGTCAAGAAAAACTTGCTTTATCATAATGCAGTGGTATCGTGTTGACATTTTATTCACAATCTTTTCTGCTATAAATATAATTATTTATCATTCATAATTTTTCACTAAAGACAGCCCCCAGCTTACCCAATCCCAGGACGTACGACGACCTGAAGTTTCCGTAATAACAAGGCGGTCTATATCATCAAATGACCAGTCTTTGACATCCATGCCAATATCTGATGCCATCCAGATCGGATGTATTTCTTCATTATCTCTTAATTCATAAATATAAATGTGCTGCGACCATGTATGCTCGTCATTCTCAACCCAGTAAGGCCTTGCATTGCCATATCTGCCGATACGCCAGCATAAAATCAACAATTCCGCTTTATTATCATGATTAATATCGCACCAGAGAAAATCCTGAACTAAAATGTCTTTTGGAGAAGTCCACAAAGCAGTATTATCTTTTTCCAGTTCAAGACGTTTATTTTTTAATGTGAACTTTAATTGATTTAAATTACTTTCATCTTCGGTTTCATGTGCCAAAATTTTCTTATCTGGCGTATTTTCATTTTCAGTATGTTTATTTTGTGCACTGTTTTTATCCGTGTTTTGTTCGAAATCATCTATATTTTCAGTGCTTATTTCAGAGAGTACATAAATTTCTTCCTTCTCCTGCCATGTAATCCATCCCGGCAAAAATGCACCCTGATGCCATGCAAAACTAACAGCAGCGGCAGCTAATGCTGCCGCCACAATGAAAACTGATATTATTTTAACTATTTTCTTCATATTATATTGTCTTTTATTTTTAATCACCATATTTATATCTGTAGGACTGCGTCCATGCAGGCTGCTCTATGGCTGAATTCGTACTATAAGCACCATCATCTGTTAATGCAATACCCATCATCTGACGCCATGTACTATCTGTCAATCGGTTTGATAATGGCTGTTCAAACTGATAGAAGGAGTATACTGCTCCCTGACAAATATGAAGTTCACCGTCAATCGGTACAATAACATAGATTCTCGAAGGATTACCTGTTCCAACTTCAAGACAACTGCCGTTAGGATCTGTTGCAATATCAGCGATAATCGCAGCCGGAAAATCTGCTGATGAAACATTATCTCCTTCTTCTTTGTAAGCTTCCAGCCAGAAGTGTTCCAGATTACCACCATAATTTCGAATTAAGTCAAATTCTTCATCTGTCGGTAATTCATTTGTCAATTCTTTTTTTGTAATTGTCAAAAACTGATTTGCCATCTGTTCAAGCCGCTTCAGATTTGTTTCATCATCTGCACTTAAGAGATTGTAAGACTTCAAACCTGCTGCTGTCTGAGCTGATAAATCTGCAAATCTTGCCCATACCTTTGGTTCTGGTTCAACGTAACCCCGGTCATCCCATTGAGGCAGTTCACCACCGCCCATTTCTGCCATAACCTGTTTTGCATAAAGAATAGTATCATGCTTTAATTCTGCATAACTGCCGGCAAAGCTTTCCAGATTCTTCTTTGCCCACTCGGAGTTCTGCATAAAACTTGGATATCCTTCGCCTTTTTCTTCAAGCAACGGTGTCAGCGTATACAGCCAATTGGAATACAGACTTGCCTTCCAAAGTGTATCATCTGCGCTTGCAAGCCCTGTCTGAAGCTGCTGCATATTCTGTGTATAATTGGCATAATCTGTATCACCCTGACTGTCCAGAATTGAAAATGCTTCGTTTGAACCAAGGGCTGCAGCCACATCAAGTGTGTCCGGAAGCATACGTTTTGCACCGGTACTGTTTGGCTGAACATTTTCATAAATCAACTGCTGGAAAATCGCTTCATCAATAGTGAAACGCTGGCCCATAAATCTGAAGCCTTTATTTTCTTCGACTGAAGATGTGGATGTGTCATTATCATCCATTGTCGGCAGTGAATTGATTTTTGGTGCATTCATGGAAGCTATCAGGCTTCTGAATGTGTTCCAGCTATCCGCATTGCCGATAAGATCTGCTGTCTGTGGCAAGCTTCCATAAGCCTTTTCAATCGCCGGCAGATATTCATAATAGCTTAAATCATCGCTTGCACCTGCAAAGAAGGACGTAACAACATAAACAGCTTCCCACTGGTCATAAGCACTACTGTTCATCGCCAATACCATCAACAATGCACTTCTGTCAAGGTCTTCCTCTTTCTGGACAAAACCAACCTGTCCGTACCACATCATCGCTCTGAAATACTGTTCAAGCTGCTCATTGCCTTCATAATAACCACGCGACTTAAACTGTGAATAATCAAGCATTTCATTTGTGATGGCTGATGTGTCAATGCCGGAAGCATTCATAATTTTATTAATTTCCGCTGATACAATACTTGAGGCTTCTGACGGTACAGACACATTTACATTCTGAAGATTTGCACCAATCGCGAAAAATGCGACATTTCTTAACGCTGCATCTTCCCACTCAGAACCTTTTAATGCATTATACTGTGCCACACTTGCATCAAACATTGCCTGACTCATGCTCGCAACTTCTGAAGACAGATAATCACGTTCTGTCTTTTTCATCAGGTAACTAAAATACAAATGATACGTGTGCATCATTGAATCCACCGTCACAAAATTTGGTGTCAGTGAATAACGGTTAGTTTCGTATGTTTCATAAAATTCTTTGCTGTAGCCTTCTGAAACATAGAACATATTCTGCGCCAGCAACTGCTCAATCCTGCTGCCAGATTCAATATAGAACTGTTCTCTGTTCGTAACATTACTCAAATCTGAATTCACTGTATACGCCGGAACAGATGCTGTCAGTTCCCCATCGACTGTATCCTGTGTATTACCTATCAAATTCGGACGTTGGATTGTATCCACCGCATCAGATACATTATTGCCGTTGCCTTTGCTGATATTCATCGAATTGCCATTGTCAATGTCATCAATATATCCCTGAATTTCTTTCTGACCGTCTTCATCCAAATCTGCATTCTTTAACGCTTTTTCAAGAATATCTCTCGCCTTGTCAATCCGCTCAGATTTTGAATACACCTGCGCCAGTAAAATATAAGCATCTTTTTGCTTTGGATCGATATCTATCGCATCCAGCAATTCTGTTTCCGCCTGCTCATAATTCAACGCTTCCAGATATTTCTGACCGTCTGCAAGATATTCTGCATATGTCTTTTTCGTATCTTTGTTACCCAGCACCAGAATAACTGCAGTAATCAACGCCGCAATCAACACAACCCCAACAATAATACATGTAATCAGGATACCTTTCTTTTTCTTGCTGTCATCATCCTGCGGAGATTGTTGATAACCGTTCTGACTGGCATTTGTTTGTGGGTATTGATTTTTCATGACCTGCTGATGATATGCCTGTTCCTCATTTAGCTGGCGATTTTGCTGCTGAAACTGCTGATTTTGACCACCATTAAACTGCTGACTCATCTTTATCTTTGACTTCGAAGCTGAATTTGACTGCATACCCTGATAATACGGTTGATTCAAATTTTGCTGTGAATTCTGATTATAAGATTGATTCAAATTCGACTGCATACCCTGATTATATGATTGATTTGTATTGGCCTGCGCATCCTGATTCTGTGCAAAATCATCGTCTGGCAAAACCTCCTGACCGCAAAAGGCACAAAACTTTGCACCATCCTTCAATGGCTTTCCACATTTCTCGCAAAACATTTTCTTTCACCTCTCTCATTAAATAATCGCACACTTATATGTAACAAAATATCTTGCTGATGTTAATAAAATATTTTCACCCTAACTAAATGTTACAAATTTTTGCCTACCTAACGCTTCTTTCATAATTTTGAAAACCTTCAAAAGCCACTGTCAATATTACTATAATGCAGAAAAATAATTACAGATCGTCTGAATATCGTCACTGCCAAGAGATTCTATATCAATCACTGAAATAACTTTTTTATCTGCAGAACGAACATAAATTTCTGCTACATAATAAGCAATATCATTGACAGTCGCTGATAAATATACTGCTGCATGTTCTGTACCGGCAAGCACAAAAGAAGTCGTTTGTGTCTGTACATCCATCACTGAGATGCCATCTTCTTCAGATGCCATACCTTCTATTCTTGATTTCACACTATCCATCGTAGCCTCTGCAATTTCAGATTCTTCATCCCATACGCTGCCTTCATCAGCCATAAGACTTACTTTTGTTGTTTCATTTGTAATCGTAATATAGTGATTACCATCATTTGCTGAAAATACTGCCTGTGGCATTATTGAATCAACGTATCCCGCTAAAGATTCCATAAGACTTTCATCATTAGATGCAGCAACAACATCTTCATTTTCATTACCTGCAGAAGTAACTAAGCCTTCACGTTTAGTTAATGTGTACTCTCCAGGCAAATCAACCTGATAACCCATATAACTGTTTGTATATCCACTTTCTGTATACAAACCTACAACTGATACATCCACATCTGATGCTGTATCTTCTGCTTCATCAGTTGCTGTATCCCCGGTTGTCGTATCATCCGCTGTTGTATTATCTTCTGAACCATTATCCGATGAAGTAGAAGATGTACTTGCTGAGCCTGTTGAAGATGATGATGAATTTGATGATGACTTTCCTGCCACGCCACCGTCACATCCCGTCAGTGCCAAACTGCCTGCCAACATTGAAACTAATAAAATACTTGTTAATTTTTTCATTGCTAAAATCCTCCCTGATTTTAATAAATCTCTTTGATTTATTATAACGCACACCGATAAAAAAGTCATCATATGCTTATCATTGATGATAAATTTTACACATAAAACAAGCCAGAGGACCCTGTACCAACCCCAAAAATCAGATGTTTTATCTAACTTTTTGAAATCGGCACAGCCATTCTCTGGCTCGTTTTATTTCAGATTACTCACAGTCCGGCATGCTTATGACATCCTGTGAACAATCATATTTTATTCTTCATCACTATCTTCGTCATCAATATTGATGTCTTCTTCTGATTCTTCAACGTCTTCATCTGCGATGTCGATGTCTTCTTCATCGTCTAAATCCACAGTTTCTGTGTTTTCAGCGTTTACATCTGCAGCAGTTTCATCTTCATTGAATTCCAGATTAACTTCGCCCATAGGCATTCTTGCATCTGTATCCAGTTTGATGTTTCTGTAACGTTTCATACCTGTACCAGCTGGAATCAGTTTACCGATCAGAACGTTTTCCTTCAGACCGATCAATGGGTCAACTTTACCCTTGATGGCTGCATCTGTCAGGACTTTTGTTGTTTCCTGGAAGGAAGCGGCTGACAGGAAGGAATTTGTAGCAAGAGAAGCTTTTGTGATACCAAGCATTACCTGAGTACCTTCAGCCGGCTTCTTGCCCTGTTCAGTAAGGTTTTCATTAACTTCATCAAAGTCAAGAACATCAACGAGTGTACCAGGCATGTAGTCTGTATCTCCACTCTGTTCAATACGAATCTTCTTGAGCATCTGACGAACGATCATTTCAACGTGCTTATCGTTGATTTCTACACCCTGAAGACGGTATACACGCTGTACTTCACGGATCATGTAATCCTGAACGGCACGAACACCCTTAATCTTTAAGAGGTCATGTGGATTAATGCTACCTTCTGTCAGTTCGTCACCGGCTTCGATGTTCTGTCCTTCAAGAACTTTAATTCTTGAACCATAAGGAATCAGGTATGCTTTAGATTCACCTGTTTCGTTATTTGTTACGATAACTTCACGTTTCTTCTTAGTATCTTTGATGTCAACAACACCGCCAAATTCAGCGATGATTGCAAGACCCTTAGGTTTTCTGGCTTCGAACAATTCTTCGACACGAGGAAGACCCTGTGTAATATCATCACCGGCAACACCACCAGTATGGAATGTTCTCATTGTAAGCTGTGTACCAGGTTCACCGATAGACTGAGCAGCGATGATACCAACAGCTTCACCAACCTGTACAGCCTGACCTGTAGCCATGTTCGCACCGTAACACTTCGCACAAACACCGATATGTGAACGGCAGGAAAGTACTGTACGGATTTTAACTTCTGTTAAGCCAGTCTTAGCAACTCTTGCAGCACGTTTTGGTGTAATCATATGATTAGCTTTAACAAGCACTTCACCAGTTTCAGGGTCTACGATGTCTTCTGCAGCGTAACGACCTGTCATACGTTCTTCAAGACTTTCAATCATTTCACGGCCATCTGTGAAATCTCTGATAACCATACCAGGAATCCTATCTGTACCTTCACAACAGTCTGTTTCACGGATAATCAAATCCTGTGATACGTCAACCAGACGACGAGTCAGGTAACCTGAGTCGGCTGTACGAAGGGCTGTATCAGAAAGACCTTTACGGGCACCATGAGCTGAAATGAAGTATTCCAGTACGTCAAGACCTTCACGGAAGTTTGACTTGATTGGCAGTTCGATTGTACGACCTGATGTATCGGCCATCAGACCACGCATACCTGCAAGCTGTTTGATCTGCTGGTTAGAACCACGGGCACCAGAGTCAGCCATCATGTAAATATTGTTGTATTTATCAAGGTTTGAAAGAAGAGCATCTGTAATCTTATCATCGGCATCTTTCCATGCTTCGACAACAGCTTTGTATCTTTCTTCATCTGTTACAAGACCACGACGGAAGTTCTTTTCAATCTTTTCAATTGTATTTTCTGCTGCAGCAATGAGGTCTTTCTTAGCTGCAGGTACTGTCATATCTGAAATAGATACAGTGATTGCACTGATTGTTGAGTATTTATAACCAATACGTTTGATATCATCAAGAACTTCTGCAGTCTTTGTTGAACCATGTGTATTGATACACTTGTCAATAATCTTCTTCAACTGTTTCTTACCTACGAGGAAATCGATTTCCGGAAGCAGGTCATTTTCAGGATTTGAACGGTCTACGAAACCAAGATCCTGAGGGATGATTTCATTAAACAGCATACGACCAAGTGTTGTCTGAATAACTCTTGATTTTTCTTCACCATTGATAAGACCGTTTACACGAATCTTAACAATAGAATGTAATGTGATTGCTTTATTCACATAAGCAAGCAGTGCTTCATTCACACTCTTGAATGCCATGCCTTCGCCGATATCACCTGGTTTTTCCAATGTCAGATAGTAAATACCAAGGACCATATCCTGTGAAGGAACGGCTACTGGCGCACCATCAGATGGTTTTAACAGGTTGTTAGGTGAAAGCAAAAGGAAACGGCACTCTGCCTGTGCTTCCACGAACAATGGTACATGGACAGCCATCTGGTCACCATCGAAGTCGGCGTTAAACGCTGTACAAACCAGTGGATGAAGCTTGATAGCCTTACCTTCTACAAGGATTGGTTCAAATGCCTGAATACCAAGTCTGTGAAGTGTCGGGGCACGGTTCAGCATAACCGGATGTTCTTTGATAACATCTTCAAGAACGTCCCAAACTTCAGGCTGAAGACGTTCAACCATCTTCTTCGCTGATTTGATGTTATGTGCAAGACCACTGGATACAAGTTCTTTCATAACGAAAGGTTTAAACAGCTCAATAGCCATCTCTTTAGGAAGACCACACTGGTAGATTTTAAGTTCAGGACCTACGACGATAACTGAACGACCTGAGTAGTCAACACGTTTACCAAGCAGGTTCTGACGGAAACGACCCTGTTTACCTTTAAGCATATCTGAAAGAGATTTCAGTGCTCTGTTACCAGGACCTGTAACTGGACGGCCACGACGGCCATTATCGATTAAGGCATCGACAGCTTCCTGAAGCATACGTTTTTCATTGCGAACGATAATGTCAGGTGCACCCAGTTCAAGAAGTCTTTTCAGACGGTTATTTCTGTTGATAATACGACGATATAAATCGTTCAGGTCAGATGTTGCGAAACGTCCACCATCCAGCTGTACCATCGGACGGATGTCCGGTGGAATTACAGGGATAACATCAAGAATCATCCATTCAGGTTTGTTGCCTGAGTTTCTGAAGGATTCAATGACTTCAAGACGTTTGATAATTCTTGCACGCTTCTGGCCTGAAGCATCTTTTAATTCTTTTGTAAGCTGTTCAGCATCTTTGTCAAGGTCAATCTGCTGAAGCAGTTCTTTGACAGCTTCGGCACCCATGCCTACACGGAATGTGTTGCCGTATTTGTCATATGCATCACGGTATTCTTTTTCGGAGAGTACCTGTTTTGGCATAAGGTCTGTATTGCCTTTGTCCAATACGATATATGAAGCAAAGTATAATACTTTTTCAAGGTTTCTTGGTGATACATCAAGCATCAGACCAAGACGGCTTGGAATACCTTTGAAATACCAGATATGAGATACCGGTGCTGCAAGTTCAATGTGACCCATTCTTTCACGACGAACGTTTGCCTTTGTAACTTCAACGCCGCATCGGTCACAGATAACGCCTTTATAACGAATCTTTTTGTATTTACCGCAGTGGCATTCCCAGTCTTTGCTAGGTCCAAAAATTCTTTCGCAGAAAAGGCCATCTTTTTCAGGTTTTAATGTTCTATAGTTAATTGTTTCTGGCTTTTTTACCTCACCATGGGACCATTCTCTGATCTTTTCAGGGGAAGCCAGACCAATTTTGATGGCATCAAATGTCATCGGCTGATAAGTATCTGCTGTGTTATTGATTGTTTCTGACATCAGGCGGTACTCCTTTCATTAGTCTATGTCTGAATCATCAAGGAAGTCAAAATTGTCACTGTCGTCTTCATCAACATCAACAAATTCGTCATTTTCAACGACCTGTTCTTTGTAACCGTAATCACCCAAAGATTCGTCTTCATAACCGAAATTATCTTTGTCTGACATGAAGCTGGCAAGTTCGCTGTCACCGTAGTCAACTGTTTCACCAATTTCAACTTCTGTCTGGTCATCTTTAAGGACTCTTACATCAAGTGCCAGTGACTGTAATTCTTTAAGTAATACCTTAAAGGATTCAGGAATACCGGCTTCTGTAATATTTTCACCTTTGATGATGGCTTCGTATGTCTTCACACGACCTGTCACATCATCGGACTTGAATGTAAGGATTTCCTGCAATGTATATGATGCACCATATGCTTCCAGTGCCCAAACTTCCATTTCACCGAAACGCTGTCCGCCAAACTGAGCTTTACCACCCAGAGGCTGCTGTGTAACGAGTGAGTAAGGACCTGTAGAACGTGCATGGATCTTATCGTCAACCAGATGATGCAGTTTCAAATAGTGCATGAAACCGATTGTTACAGGATTATCGAATTCTTCACCTGTACGTCCGTCACGAAGCTGTACCTTACCTGTACGGTCGATAGGAACACCCTTCCATTCTTCTCTGTGGGCTTTGTTCTGGTCAAGATATTCATATACGCCAGGATGTAACTTGTCTTTCCAACGTTCTGTGAATTCATCCCATTCAAGATTTGCATAATCATTTGCAAGTTCCAGAGTTTCCATGATATCTTCTTCGTGTGCACCATTAAAGATAGGTGTTTCAATCTTGAAGCCAAGAACCTGTGCAGCAAGACTCAAATGAACTTCAAGGACCTGTCCGATGTTCATACGGGAAGGCACACCAAGTGGGTTCAGCACGATATCCAAAGGACGGCCGTTTGGCAGGAATGGCATATCTTCAACAGGGAGTACACGGGAAACGACACCCTTGTTACCATGACGTCCGGCCATCTTATCACCAACGGAAATCTTACGTTTCTGGGCTATATATACACGGACACATTCGTTGACACCAGGTGACAACTCATCGCCGTTTTCTCTTGTAAATACTTTGGCATCAAGAATAATACCATAATCACCATGAGGTACTTTTAATGATGTATCACGTACTTCACGGGCTTTTTCACCGAAAATCGCACGAAGCAGACGTTCTTCTGCTGTCAGTTCTGTTTCACCCTTTGGTGTAACTTTACCAACAAGGATATCTCCGGCACGAACTTCAGCACCAACACGGATAATACCGCGTTCATCAAGATTCTTCAGAGCGTCATCGCCGACACCAGGTACATCTCTTGTGATTTCTTCTGGTCCGAGTTTTGTATCTCTGGCTTCTGCTTCATATTCAACAATATGAATGGATGTATATACATCCTGCTGCACAAGACGTTCACTCAAAAGAACGGCATCCTCGAAGTTGTAACCTTCCCATGTCATGAAACCGATCAGAGGGTTCTTACCAAGAGCAAGTTCACCATTCTTTGTAGAAGGACCATCTGCAAGTACATCGCCAACTTCAACACGTTCGCCCTTAAATACAACCGGACGCTGGTTGTAGCAGGCACCCTGGTTACTGCCGCTGAATTTAATAAGTTTGTAACGATCTTTTGTACCATCATCTGTCTTAACGATAATTTCGTTAGATGATGATTTTTCAACAACACCGGCACGTTTTGCAAGTACACAAACACCTGAGTCAACTGCTGCTTTTGCTTCCATACCTGTACCAACAACAGGGGAATCAGTAAGCATCAGAGGCACTGCCTGACGCTGCATGTTGGAACCCATCAGCGCACGGTTCGCATCATCGTTTTCCAGGAAAGGAATCATAGATGTCGCAACTGAGAATACCATACGTGGAGATACGTCCATCAAATCCATACGGCTCTTAGGGAACTGGGATGTTTCTTCGCGGTAACGACCTGAAACATTCGCATGTACGAAGTAACCGTTTTCATCGATTGGCTCGTTCGCCTGTGCTACTGTATAGTTATCTTCTTCATCTGCTGTCATGTAGATAACTTCATCTGTAACACGAGGGTTCTTAGGATCTGTCTTATCAAGTTTTCTATATGGTGCTTCAATAAAACCGTATTCGTTGATACGTGCATAAGAAGCAAGTGAGTTGATCAGACCGATGTTAGGACCTTCAGGTGTTTCGATAGGACACATACGACCATAATGTGAGTAGTGTACATCTCGAACCTCGAAACCGGCACGATCTCTTGACAAACCACCAGGTCCCAATGCAGAAAGACGACGTTTATGTGTCAGCTCTGACAGAGGGTTATTCTGGTCCATAAACTGTGACAACTGGGAACTTCCAAAGAATTCCTTTACTGCTGCAGTTACTGGTTTGATATTGATCAGTGACTGTGGTGAAATACCTTCGATATCCTGTGTTGTCATACGTTCACGAATGACACGTTCCATTCTGGATAAACCAATACGGTACTGGTTCTGAAGCAGTTCGCCGACAGCACGGATACGTCTGTTGCCCAAATGGTCGATATCATCAGATGTACCTACACCGTATTCAAGATGCATATTGTAGTTGATGGAAGCGAAAATATCTTCCTTAGTAATATGCATTGGTACGAGTTCATGTACGCTTCTGCTGATAACTTCTTTGATATCTTCAATATCTGTATATTCATCCAGGATTGCTTTTAATGCTGGATAGTAAACATTTTCAGTAATACCGAGTTCTTCCGGCTCACAGTCCACATAAGCTTTAAGATCAACAGCCATGTTGGAAAGAACTTTCACAACTCTTTCTTCTGTGCGGATAAATACAGCAGGAATTGCTGCATTCTGAATCGCATCTGCAAGTTCTGTAGTTACCACTGTACCTGCTTCAGCAATAATCTCGCCTGTTGTTGTATCTACAACATCCTGGTCGAGTTCAAACCCTTTGATACGGCTTCTGAAAGCAAGTTTTTTGTTGAATTTGTAACGACCAACTTTGGCAAGGTCATAACGTCTTGCATCAAAGAACATCGCATTAATCAGGCTTTCTGCACTATCAACGGCAAGAGGTTCGCCCGGACGGATCTTTTTGTAAAGTTCAAGCAGACCATCCTGATAGTTGTCGGAAACGTCCTTGCCAAAACTTGCAAGGATCTTTGGTTCTTCGCCAAACAAATCAATGATTTCCTGGTTTGTACCAACACCAAGAGAACGGATAAGTACTGTGATAGGTACCTTTCTTGTACGGTCAACACGTACATAGAAAACATCGTTTGAATCTGTTTCATATTCAAGCCATGCACCACGGTTTGGAATAACTGTTGCTGAGTACAGCTTCTTACCAATCTTATCATGTGCAATACCATAGTAGATACCAGGAGAACGTACTAACTGGCTGACAATAACACGTTCAGCACCGTTAATCACGAATGTACCTGTTTCTGTCATCAGAGGCAGGTCGCCCATGAAAATTTCCTGTTCATTGATATCTTCTTTTTCTTTATTAATTAATCTAACCTTAACTTTTAATGGGGCTGCATAAGTCGTATCACGCTCTTTGCACTCCTCAATTGAATACTTAACGTCTTCTTCACATAACTTAAAATCAGTGAATTCCAGGCTCAGATGACCACTGTAATCGGAAATTGGGGAAATGTCATCAAATACATCCTTCAATCCTTTTTCAAGGAACCATCTGTAAGAGTTTTTCTGTACTTCAATGAGGTTAGGCATCTCAAGTACTTCTCTCTGGCTGGAATAGCTCATTCTGACATTTCTGCCGATTTTAACCGGTTTAATTCTGTTGCTATCCATTAAACTTTTCACTCCTTAAACAATCATAGACGAGTTACTTTGCACCTTGTCCAAATCCCTTGTATATTGTCAATTTATGCGGTTTTGGACATTATTTATGAATTTATGGCGCACAAAAATACGCCTAAATCTCCATACTAATTGCATCTTAATATCTTAGCACAGTCATCCAAGTTATGTCAAGTAAATTTTGGAATTTTTTAATAAAAACGGCGCAGGAAAGTAAACTATCAAAATTCCTGCGCCTTAAAATCTTTATCTCGGATTTCAGTTTTTTTATCTGTTCGCGTTTATTTTCTATTTTCCTGCCAAACGCTTCTGCATATATTCATGAGCATTATTTTCAAATGTATCATCCAGCGGTTCAAGCTCAAATGATGGATATTTGCGCTTTAATGCTGTCAGCATAATATAATCCGCAAGCTTTGGATTCTTCGGAAGAAGTGATCCATGGCTGTAAGTTGCAAATACATTTTTATAACGCGCACCCTCTGTGCCATCCTTGCCGTTATTGCCATAACCTGCAAGCACTTTGCCCATCGGACGCACCTTATCACTCAGATAAGTTTTACCGGAATGATTTTCAAAACCGACAATATTCATGCCACCATCCGCTTCATCCATCTGATACATGTAATTGCCAATCATACGCTCTTTATCGCCAACGGTGTACAAATCCAGTGCACCGATAAAATCACACTGCACACCATCCCATGTCTTGTAATAATTGCCAAGCATCTGATAACCGCCGCAGATAGCCAGAAATACTTTCTCATCTTCAACTGCTGCACGGATATCTGCTGCCTTGCCGGCCGCCAAATCCTTTAAAAGCACTTCCTGCTCAAAATCCTGCCCGCCTCCAATGAAAAACAAATCATAATCATTGACATTTAACTTGTCGCCTACAGAAATTCCGGTAACCTCCGTCTGGATTCCCCGCCATTCCATACGCTTCTGCATACATATAATGTTTCCTCTGTCACCGTACAGGTTCAAAATATCCGGGTACAGATGACAAATCTTCAATTCGTACATTGTGCGTTTCCTCCTTACTCCCAGAATTCTTTAAAGCCGTAGCTCTTGCTGAAAATCTCACGAATATCAAGCATCGCTGTGTATGTCGGCATCAGATATACCGGTGCATCCTGCGCCACAGCCTGTGCAATCAGTTCGTTATAATCTTTAATGACACGAATCTTTTCGATTGGCAGTCCTGTGTATTTCATACGCATCGCCATCTCATCTGCACGGCGGCCTGTCACCCATACACCTGTAAGCATATCTGAAATATTATTTAATTTTTCAAAATCCACATCCCAGATCCATGAAATATCTGTGCCATCCGCAAATCGGTCATTTAATGCCACAATAAATAATGCCGGTTCTGTCAGGTTGCTCAAGAAATTCAGTACCTGATTACATCCTGCCGGATTCTTAATTAAAATCATGCGGACATCGGTGTTATTGACTGTGAATTTTTCCATACGGCCAAAGCCACATTCAAAGCTGTTGAGCGCATCGATAATAACCTTGTCCTCCATACCCATCACATAACCTGCGGCAATCATCGCTGTAGCATTATAAATGTTATAACCACCCGGCAGATTCACTGTAGCTTCGTATTCTTTGCCGCCGAATCTGACTAAAATCTTTGAACTGTCTGCGGTACTTTCAAGAACTTTTTCCACAGCTACCTGCGCATCCGGGCGATGATATCCACATTTCGGGCAGCGGAATCCACCAAGATGTCCATAAGTTACATAATCATAGACATATTCTGTTTTACATTTAATACAATATGGCGCGTCAGAAACTTCCTGAACTCGATTTTTGTAAATCTCACTCTCCACACCATAAAATACAACTTTGTTAGGAATCTGATCCTTCATGGATACAGACAGTGAACAATCAGCATTAATACACACAACTGCATTCGGTGAATTCTTAATACCTGTCAGAATACTGTTCAACGTGTGTGTCACTTCGCCGTAACGGTCAAGCTGATCACGGAATACATTCGTCACAACAACACATTTAGCATCAATGTATTTGCTGACATTTTTAAAATGTGCTTCATCGCATTCCACCAATGCGTATTTATGTTTATTTTTTCCGGTCAGGGTACAATTCATAGCAAACTCTGCCACGATACCACTGAGCATATTGGCACCGGATTTATTTGAAAAATAATCCATGCCAGAATCTTCCATACTCTTTTCAATCATTCTGGACGTTGTTGTCTTGCCGTTTGTACCGGTAACAACAATCGATGTCACACCTTTGGCAAGCTCGCCCAATATATCAGGATAAAGTGCAAGTGCCACACAACCTGGTGCATTGGTGCCGCCCTTGCCTAATTTTCTCAATACAAATCGACTGGCCCTGCAGGCTATAATAGCGATGGCCGCTCGTAATCCCATAATCTCCATCCGCCTTTCTTGTGTTGTCTTTTTTATTTCTAGCAGAAAAATGCAGGACGTTCTTCAAATATATCTGCATCATCTTTCACATTTACAGCGAGCTCAAGCAACTGTTCTTTCGTATTTAAACTCTGATTTTCAATAACCTTGTCGAGTAATCGTTCAAGTACAGCCCCCAAAAGCGGTCCCGGTTTAATGCCCGCTGCAATTAAATCTTTACCATTGACCGCCAGTTTCTTAATCTCAAAGCACTGCTCTTCCCGAATCACCTTTTCATAAACGGATCTTTTTTCTTTTAATAAAACAAGTTTTTTCTCTATGACTGCGGGACTTTTGCCAAGTACATCCGCTGTCTGAACCTTCAGAAAATCATCAAACAAATCTCTGCCAACACGATTGAGTGCCTGACGGAGATGATACTCTGTCGGTTCGTATTTTAATCCGTGCCACTGTACCAATCGCACAACGGTATCCATCGTATGATTGTCGAATTTCAGACGCTTCATGATTTTCTTTGTCATCTGCGCACTGACTTCAGGATGTCTGTAAAAAATATCTCTGCCATCTGGTCTTGTCTGTTTGACTGCCGGCTTGCCAAAATCATGCATGAGCATTGTCAAACGCAGTGCCGGTACAGGTTCAATGTTTTCAAGTGCCTTAAGCGTATGCACTTCCACCGTATAAATGTGATTTGGTGTATGCTGCTCAACACCGACAATACCATCGTACTCCGGTAAAATCACAGAGGTAATGCCAAGTTCATATGCTTTATGAATATATTCAGGATGGTCTGAAACAAGCAGCTTCACAAGCTCTGTCTGAATACGCTCTGCACTGATATGCTGCAAATCCGGTGATTTTTCCTTCATGGCCTGCGCAGTTGTTTCTTCTATATTAAAGCCGAGCTGCGCGCTGAAACGCACCGCACGTAAAATACGCAAAGCATCCTCATCAAAACGCTGACGGGCATCGCCGACACAACGAATCACTTTTCGCTTAATGTCGCCGATACCGTCAAATAAATCAATCAATCCTCTGCGGTCGTTATACGCCATCGCATTGATCGTAAAATCTCTGCGTTTTAAATCCTCCTCCAGGCTTGCTGTAAATTCAACGCCTGTCGGATGTCTGTGATCCACATAATCACCATCAACACGATATGTGGTGACTTCATAACCTGTCGAGTCCATCATCACCGTCACTGTACCATGCTCAATCCCAGTATCAATCGTGCGTCTGAAAATCCGTTTGACATCCAGTGGTCTGGCAGACGTGGTAATATCCCAATCGCCAGGAACTCTGTGTAAAATACTGTCCCTGACACAGCCGCCCACCGCAAAGGCCTCAAACCCGTGCGCATAAAGCTCATCTATAATATATTTGACATTTTCCGGAATTTCCATTTGCACAACTACTTCCTCCTGAGATACAGTTCATTTCTAAATATTTTTATCTTTCTTGTCTTATCTTTCCTGGAAAAATTCAACTTCTTCGCCTACAGGTCCGATACAGAATCCAATGCGGATTGGAAATTCCGGTTTAGATGCAATAACCATGTTTGTTGGTTCCATCGTTACTTTATAACCTGCCGCACGTACTGCTTCGATACATTCATCCACTTTTGAAGTTCTGAGTGCAAAATGGCGAATACTTCCCTGTGGTAAATCTTCTGTTGCATCTGCGATCACTTCAATGACACCTGCACCTGTATCAAACATACAGCCCTCAAATTTATCCTCGCCCCATGAACGAATCATTGGCATCTGCAATACATCACCATAAAATTCCTTTACCTTTGCAACCTGTTCCTGTGAACTACATTTGATACATACATGATGAATACCTTCAATTAACATAATATAATCCTCGCTTTCTTCTATATTATAAACATAATTATTTTATAAATGCTGATGCCTCGGACAAGGATTAGACCTTTTGCCCCTGACATTGTTTTAAACGTATTCTACCACGTTCATTCAAACATGACAAGGACTAAGCGATGCGCAATAAATTTATCTTTCTTATCTTTGCGTAATCAAAAATTCTGTCAGATACTTGCTAAACAGCAAATAACCCCTGTCATTTCTGACAAGGGTTAAAAATTTAGTCAAATACAATTGTTTCGCCTGTTTCTGCAGATTTGTAAATAGCCTCAATAACACGAGTGACTACGGCTGCCTGTTCTGGAAGGACTGCAGGATCTGTGCCTTTTGTGATGCAGTCTACCCATTTTGTCATATCATATTCCCACATATTATATTTAGCTTCGGGACTCTTTGTTTCTGTAACAAGTTTGCCATTCACCATCTTTGTAACACGAACACTGTCTTCAAATCCAGGGCCAACCATATCAGCACCTGCCAGTGTACCTGCTACAGAGCAAATGATGCCAGGGGCTTCCTGCAGCATATTAGAACGCCATGCTGTTTCAATATAGAACATTGCACCATTTTTCATTGTAATCATAGCCATCGCTGTATCTTCTACATCAAAATTATTCGGATCCCATGGTCCTAGGTCATTGCCTTCAGGAAAATTTTTCATTTTATCAAATGTCACACCACGAACACTGGCAACATCGTAATTATCTGTCAGCCACATTGGCAGGTCAATTGAATGAGGGCCACCGTCCATCAGCACACCGCCACCATTTAATTCTTTATTTGTATACACTCCATATGCAGGCAGACGTGATGGACGAAGCTGTGAAGAACGAATATAATATACATCACCAAATTCTCCGGCTTCATACATTCTTTTCATTTCCATTGGGGCTGTATTATAACGCCACTGTGTGCCACTTGTCAGTTTCTTACCAGATTTTTTCTGAGCTTCCAGCATTTTCTGAGCATCTGCATATGTACATGCCAATGGTTTTTCACAATACACATCTTTACCATTTTCAAACGCACAAAGTGTCATTTCACAGTGCAATGGGTTTGGTGTGCATACATGTACAACATCAATATCTTCTGCTGCACACATTTCTTTATAGTCTGTGTAAATTTTTGCAGAAAGTCCAAAATCTTTATTTGCTTTCTCGCATCGCTCCGGAATCACATCACACATTGCAACAATTTCAACTTCATCCAAATGATTAACAAGCTGTGTCAAATGTTTTGTTGTTCCGATTTCACCAATACCAATAATACCAATTCTTTTCTTTCCCATGATACTTCTCCTCCATTAAAATAATTTGTAACATTTTATAAATTACCATTAAAGTACTTTACATAAACGGTTTTGTATTTTTACCGTTTTGTCATTTCGTACTTTTATTTTAACGAAATTTTTTATCCCAGGCGGTCTATCTTTCTGACTCTTTTTTCACAACACAGGATTTGGTTTCAAATTTGGAACCATAGTATCATATGAATTCAAAATCTTCAGTTGTTATATTAGGTTTTATCACTTCACATATTGTCTGGATATAACGTTTCAATAAAATTCCAAATATATCAAAGGCTTATATACTTCACCATAACACAAAAATCCCTGCAATTCACAGACACATATAGTATCTATAAATTACAGGGACTCTCAAAAATCAAAGCTAACGATGGGAATCGAACCCACGACCTACGCATTACGAGTGCGTCGCTCTACCGACTGAGCCACGTTAGCAAAACTATATTAAATTATACATCAGGTGTATCTTGCCGTCAAGATAGATGACTGATTTTTTCCTTTTTTATGCTAACTTCTTTAAAAGTAATTTTAGAAAAATAAAAGAACCCATCAACATTTGCTTTACACATTTGCCAGTCGGTTCTTCATATTTAAACATATCTCATATTTAAATATATACCTTCAAAACTGCACATCAAAATATATTCTCTACATCTTTTTATCATTTTATTAACATTCCAATACATTGAAACCAATTTAAACCACTTTGGTTAAGCCCTCGACCTATTAGTAACAGTCAACTCCATGCATTACTGCACTTCCATCCCTGCCC
>CAKRHR010000040.1 GCA_934339005.1 uncultured Catenibacillus sp.
TTAAAGGACAATCAGGACGAGCGTTACAAGGAGATAGAAGATAAACTCAGCGAGATTGATGATCTGCTGGATAAATATTATCTAAATGAAGATGAGATTGATACGCAGACCATGGAGGACAGTATCATGAAGGGCTATGTCGATGGCCTTGGTGAAAAATACACTGCGTATTATACTGCCGAAGAATTTCAGGATTTGAAGGAATCTACCTCCGGTGAATATAAAGGTATCGGTGTGATGGTATCACAAAACATTGATACAAAGACGATTACCGTGATTCGTGTATTTAAGGACAATCCGGGAGATAAAGCAGGATTAAAGGCCGGCGATATCCTTTACAAAGTCAATGATGAAGATATTACTGGCAAAGATGTGGATTTGGTTGTCAGCAAGATTAAAGGCGAGGAAGGCACAGAAGTCAAGCTGACAGTTTACCGACCGGACACGGATGAATACATTGATATGACGATGAAGCGTGAGAGTATCAAAGAACCGACAGTTGAATATGAGATGAAGGAAGACAATATCGGTTATGTGGCGATTTCATCCTTTGAGGAAGTGACAGAAGACCAGTTTAATGCAGCCCTTGAGGATTTAATAAGTCAGGGTATGGAAGGTCTTGTGGTGGATTTGAGAAATAATCCAGGTGGCGTTTTAGACACTGTGTGCAACATGCTTGACCGCATTCTGCCAAAGGATAAACTGCTTGTTTATACCGTTGATAAGAATGATAACCGTCAGGAAATTGTTTCAAAGACAGATGATACACTGGATATGCCAATCGCAGTTGTTGTTAATGGCAATTCCGCCAGTGCTTCAGAGGTCTTTACAGGAGCATTAAAGGATTATGGCAAAGCCGTGATTGTCGGTGAAACGACATTTGGCAAGGGTATTGTCCAGACGATTATCCCACTTTCAGATGGTTCTGCGTTAAAGATGACAACTTCCAGATATTATACACCAAGTGGTGTATGTATTCATGGTATCGGTATTGTGCCGGATATCCAGATTGCGGCAGATGGTACAATGATTGCAGATGAAGCGACAGATGAAAGTTCGGATACATCCAAAGAAACTGAAAGTTTGGACAAAAACTCTAAAGACAGTTCTGGAGAGGCACTTGCAGCCGACAGTACAGAGAGCAAAGACAGCAATGCAGATAATATCGACTATCAGTTGAATGCAGCTATCAATGCAGTCAAAGACCAGTTAAAGTAAAAATATAATTAAAATAAACATAAAAAGAGCAGGTAACTTAAATAGTCATATCTCATTCAGGTGTTGGATATGAAGCTGTTTAAGTTACCTGCTCTTATTTTGTCTGAAATCAAAGTCGGTATTTGATTAGTCTGCATAATGATTCTTAATGATCTGGATGATAATCTGGTTGATATGTGGTTTGATATCTTCAAGAGGTACGGGCTGGCTGTACAGAATCGGATTGTAGATCATACCACTCACAAGTTCAATGATCGCATAAATCATGATTTCAGGTTCATTAAAAGTATGACCGGATTCATTAAGAAGTATGTGAAAAAGTTCAAGTGGACTTTCTTCATCAATCTCAGTCGAACTGCTGATAGAGTTTTTAAACACGCCCCAGCTTAAGTGTTTGGATATGATACTTAAGAGTTTGGGATTATGTTCAAGTACATCAATAATATACTCAGCGATAAAGATAATCTGTTTTTCAAAATCTGTGATCTTTGCTTCGCGCATCGCCTCATAGGCAGATGAAAAAATCAGACCTGCTTCGTGTGCGATAAGCTTGTTGCGAATATCAAATTTATCTGAAAAATATAAATAAAAAGTTCCCTTGGCTACACCGGCCTGATTGACAATGTCAGAAATAGAAGTCTTATGAATGCCTTTGGTTGTAAATAAATCGAATGCTGTATTGAGTAAGGCTTCTTTTTTTTGTTTTTTATTTGCATCTAATTTACTTCCCATTTCTATGCCTCCTTAAAAGCATTATACACAAAAAAATGACCAGTAGTCAATAAAAAATTGACAAATTTAAGAATTGACTATCGGTCAGTTTTATGATATAACATTATTCGTGAAGAAAATGACTGTTAGTCAGTTTAGAGAAAGAGCTGAAAACAGCGATAAGACAACAGGAAATTTTGAAAAAGGGAAAGAGGAGTGAAGATTAGTATGGTTAAGGTTGGAAAACAGATTGCCAAGCATAAGGCGATCGTCATTATTGTATGCGTACTTCTTTTAATTCCTGCAGCGTTGGGATATTTTAAGACACGTATCAATTATGATTTGCTGAGTTATTTGCCAGACAACCTGGAAACAGTAGAAGGTCAGGACGTATTGATGGATGAATTCGGTATGGGTGCCTTCTCGATGATTGTAGTTGAAGGTATGGACAACAAGGATGTCGTTAAGCTTGAGGAAAAGATTGAATCCCTTGAGCACGTCACAGATGTTTTGTGGGTGGACGATGTGACAGACATCACAGTGCCGATTGAGATGTTCCCGGATGATATCCGTGAGGCGTTCTTCCAGGGCAATGCGACAATGATGATGGCATTATTTGACAACACAACATCCGCCGATGAAACGATGGATACTATCACTGAGATTCGTAAGATGACAGAAGGTCAGTGCTTCGTCAGTGGTATGTCAAGTGTTGTAACAGATGTTAAGGATTTGTCACAGAAAGAAACGATGATGTATGTAGCGATTGCCGTAGTGCTTTGTATCATCGTTTTATCAATCACGATGGACTCATTTGTTGTACCGTTCTTATTTATGCTCAGTATCGGCGCAGCAATTGTGTATAACCTCGGTACAAACATTTTCCTTGGTGAAATTTCATATATTACGCAGGCATTGACCGCGGTGCTGCAGCTAGGTGTCACAATGGACTACTCGATTTTCCTGTACAACAGTTACGAGGAAAATAAACTGAGATTCCCGGATGACAAAAACAGAGCGATGGCACATGCGATTGCCAATACATTCAAATCTGTTGTTGGTAGTTCAACAACAACGGTTGCAGGTTTCTTAGCACTGTGCGGTATGACATTTACACTTGGTATGAATATCGGTATTGTTATGGCCAAGGGTGTTGTTATCGGCGTACTTTGCTGTGTTATCTTATTGCCTGCCATGGTACTTCAGTTTGATAAGCTGGTTGAAAAGACAAAACATAAACCATTACTTCCAGAGATGGGCAAGGTTTCAGAATGGATTACAAAACATCATGTGATTTTCCTGATTGTATTTGCTGTACTTCTCGTACCTGCAATTTATGGTAACAATCACACACCGGTTTATTATAACGTTGATAAGACATTGCCGGATACACTGGATAGTAGTATTGCGAATAAGAAACTGGATGAAGATTTCAACATGAATGCAATTCATATTTTAATGATGGACAGTGATATGGATGCCAGCACCAAAGAAAATATGCTGAAAGAAATTCAGGATGTTGATGGTGTTAAATGGGCACTTGGATTAAATTCACTTGTTGGTTCTTCAGTACCTGATTCCATGATTCCGGATGATGTAAAGTCCATGCTTAAGAGTGATAAACATGAACTTGCATTTATCTGTTCCGATTACAAGACAGCGACAGAAGAAGTTAATAAGCAGATTGATGAAATCAATACAATTATTAAAAACTACAGTGACGATGCATCACTGATTGGTGAAGCACCACTGACAAAGGATTTGGAGGACATCACAGACATCGACTTTAAGAATGTCAGCGCAATTTCAATCGTCCTTGTGTTTATCATTATTATTTTCGTATTTAAGTCAATTTCGGTACCAATTATCCTGGTTGCTGTCATTGAATTTGCGATTTTTGTCAACATGGGTATTCCTTATTATACCAATACGGAACTTCCGTTTGTGGCAAGCATTGTTATCGGTACGATTCAGTTAGGTGCCACCGTTGACTATGCGATTTTGATGACGAGCCGTTATCAGAAAGAGCGCAGCCGTGGTTATGATAAATTTGAAGCAATGAGGATTGCACATAAAGCATCTATGAAATCCATTATTATCAGTGGTATTTCATTTTTCGCAGCAACATTCGGTGTCAGCCTTTATTCTGATATTGATATGATCAGTTCAATTTGTACGCTGTTATCCAGAGGTGCGATTATCAGTATGGCAGTTGTTATCTGTATCCTGCCTGCACTGTTACTGTTGCTGGATAAGGTGATTGTCAAGACAAGTTATCATTTCTTAAATAATGGTAAACGTTATGATAAAGATAAGAATAAAAAAATAACAGCTCAAAGTAAATAAAGTTTAATATCATCAGTTTAAAACAATGAAATTTTAAAGGTTTTGGATAAATAAAACAGTCGTTATAGAAATTTAAAATGGAGGTAGCACAATGAAAGGTAGTAAGATTAGAAAAACAGCTGCCAAAACAGCAGCATGGGTATTAAGTGGTGTCATTTGTGCAGGTAATATGGTACCTGCTTTCGCAGAAGAAAATACTTCTGATAATACAGATAAAGATAATGAAACAAAAGAAACAACAGAAAAAGAAGTTGAAAAAACATCTAAAAAAGATGAAACCGTTTACGCAAAGCTTGATGCAGAAGGTAATCAGAAATCAGTCATCGTCAGTGACTGGCTTCAGAATTCAAATTCAGAAGCAACCATTGATGACCAGTCTGATTTGAGTGATATCAAGAATGTTAAAGGTGATGAAACTTATGCTTCAGATGCCAACGGCAGCATGGTTTGGAGTTCTGCCGGCAATGATATTTATTATCAGGGTACAACAACAAAGAATCTTCCAATTTCAGTAAAGATTTCTTATACATTGGATGGCAAAGCCATCAGCGCCAGCGAACTGGCAGGCAAGAGCGGTCATGTTGTGATTCATTATGATTTCACAAACAATTCCAAAGAAGATGTTGAAATAGATGGCAAGACATATACGGTCAGTACACCATTTGCAGTCATGACAGGTATGGTACTGCCGATTGACAAATTCTCAAATGTGACAGTATCTTCCGGCAAAGTTCTTTCAGATGGTTCTAAAAACATTGTGGCAGCAATGGCTTTTCCGGGATTAAATGATAGCTTGAAATTATCAGATACTGAACTTGCAAAAGATATTGATGTACCAGAATCATTTGAAGTAGAAGCAGATGTTGAAAATTTCGCACTTGATATGACAGCAACAGTTATTTCAAATGATTTGTTTGGTGATATCGATCTTGATTCCGATGATTTGGATTTAAGCGATTTAACGGATGCCATGGATGAATTAACAGACGCATCAACACAGCTTGTTGATGGCTCAAAAGAATTACTTGATGGTATTGAAACACTTCAGTCTTCAGGTACAGAATTTTTTGATGGTCTTGATACACTGGCTTCCAGCAGTCATGAGCTGGCAGATGGTATTGCAACATTGAACAACAATAAAGGCACGCTCGTTGATGGTGCGAACAAATTAAATTCAGGTGTAGCAGCATTGGCACAAGGCACAGAGTCATATGTTGCAGGTGCCGATACTGTTGCAGCAGGTGTTGCACAGCTTTCAGAAGCAACGAAGGATTTACCGGCAAAAGCTGCTGAACTGGAAGCAGGAATGAATCTTGTATTGACAGGAGCTGAAGAGCTTGGCGGCGATGAAACTATTCCTGCACAGTATGAAGCTGCTTTTAAGGATGCTTTAGATGGGGTGACAGATATTCATAATGCAGTTTTACTGATTCAGAACAGTTTATCAAAAACAGAGAGCGAAGCGTCTGTCCAGAGTCTTGATTATTCCGGCCTAGTCAATACATTGACAACAATGCGTGATAATGACCAGCAGGTATTAAATGTTTTGACAAATGTACAGGGTGATGTGGCTACAGTAGATCAATATAAGACACATGCACCTGAAGCACTTCAAAATAAAGTGAACGGTTATGAGAATGATTTAACTACATCGATCAGTACACTTCAGAGTAATGTCACAATGGCAAACGATGCAATTACGGTATTAAACGCTATGAGTCAGATTCCGGCTGTATTTAGTGAAGAAGGCAGTGAAAGTGGTTCAACAACACCTGTAGAAACACCTACAGTTGAACAGTTACTGGCAAAACTTGAAGCAGCAACAACAACAACACCTTCAACGACTGAAGAAAAACCAAACCTGTATCAGGGTATTGCAGGTCTGGAAAGCAAAACAGTTGAAATGGCAGAAGGTAATCAGGAATTATACGAAGGTATTCAGACACTTGCAAACGGTATTTATACAATGACTGGTACATCTGCCACAGAAATGGCTCCGGCACAGCCTGGTGCACTGGATCTCCTTGTGGATTCTATCAATCGTCTGAATGCAGGTTGTGTGAAACTGACATCAAATGATGCAGCATTAACAGCAGGTGCAAAACAGCTTGAAGCAAGCACACCGGCACTGGCAGCAGGTGCCGCAACTTTAAGTAATGGTATTGGTTTACTGGCAAGTGGCAGTAAACAGTTAGCATCAGGTGCAGATGTATTGAATAACGGAGGCAGAACGATGTCTTCCGGTATCGACCAGCTTGCAGATGGTGCAAAAGAACTCAGCGATGGCATGACACAGTTTGATGAAGATGGTATTCAGAAACTGACATCTACATTAGAAGATTTGACAGATGGCAGTGAGGATATCATCGGACGTCTGAAAGCCGTTGTTAAAGCAGGTCAGAATTATAAGACATTCACACAGCTTTCTGACAGCAGCGATGGTACTGTTAAATTCATTCTTGAAACAGATGCCATCAAATAATTAAATAGCCAACATCCTTTTATCCCTTAAACAGATATACTAAAAACAGCATGAAGCACTCCCGGAAATTTCCGGTGGGTGCTTTGTGCTGTTTTGATATAATAATCGCAATATATTACCATAGTTTGAAAGAAAATGCTATTGAGGTGAATCGCAGGGCAGCGTATAATTGTCATAGACGCAAGGGTATTTGCAGAATACAAAAAATTGTTGGTAAATATATAGTTTATCAGATATCTTTAAAGAAGATAATTATGAATTTTCAGGGAGGTTTTTTGTGATGAACAAGATTGTCAATCCAATTATTCCGGGATTTTATCCGGACCCATCTATCTGCCGTGTTGGCGATGATTTTTATTTAGTATGCTCAAGCTTTGAACTTTATCCGGGTATTCCTGTATTTCACAGTAAAGATTTAGCCCATTGGGAACAGCTTTGTTATGCCATGACAAAAGAAAATGGTTTCCACATGGAGGCAAATATGTTCTGTGGCGGTGTCATGGCACCAACGATTCGTTATCATAAAGGCACATTTTACATTGTCAATGCAAACTTTGCACATAAGGGCAACTTTATTGTGACAGCCAAAGATCCTGCTGGTCCTTGGAGTGAACCTAGATGGCTGGATGAAGTACCTGATATCGACTGCTCTATTTTCTTTGATAATGATGATAAAGTGTATCTTGTAGCACCGGGTATGGCTGAAAATGAGGATAACCACAGAGGTATTTTCGTATCTGAATTTGACCTTGAAAGCGGAAGACTTATCGGTGAACGCAAACAGATCTGGAACAGTGCAGCACGTAATGCAGCATCACCGGAGGCACCACATATTTACCATATCGGCGATTACTATTATCTGATGATTGCTGAGGGCGGTACAGAGCATTATCACGCAGTAACTATTGCGCGAAGCAAAGATATTTTTGGCTGGTATGAAGGCAACCCTGCAAACCCTGTCATGACACATCGTCATATGGGCTTTAATTATCCGATTGACAATGTGGGACATGCTGATTTTGTAGATACACCGGATGGCAACTGGTATGCAGTCATGCTTGGCTCAAGAATTATTGAAGGACAGCACAAAAACCTTGGTCGTGAAACTTATATTTGTCCAGTGCTTTGGGAACGTGACTGGCCAATCTTCTCACCGGGTACAGGTAAAATCGAATTTGAATATCCTGCCGATGAAAAATTACCTTGGACACCATATCCAAAGAAACCGGCAAGAGATAACTTTGACAGTGATACACTTGATCTGGACTGGTCTTTCTGGGGCACACCATATGAAGATTTCTGGAAGATTGAAAATGGCAAGCTGACATTAAAATGCTTAGACCGTCCGATCGTGCGCGAACTTCACGGATTTTTAGTTGGTAAATGGGAAATTAAAGAGGATGACTGCGTCAGCTTCATGGGTAAACGTCAGACTCAGCCGGACTTTAAGGCAGGCTGCCAGATGCATTTTGTACCTGAAAATGACGAAGCAGCAGGTATGATTATCATGCAGGCAAGCAACCATCAGTACCGTGTGGAAAAACATTTAAAAGATGGCAAACCTGTACTTGATCTGATTCTTGTGACAACAGACTTTAACGGTTTACCATTCTTACCAAATTACTCTGCCGAAACCACAGAAACTGTACTTGTAAGTGTAGATTGCCCACAGGATGATATTGTGATCATGATTGAGGCTAAAGGTCAGGATACGACTGTATTTTATGGCGCAGATGAAACAAACTTGAAAACTTTATATGCACATGCAGACTGTGGACTGATTAATCCTGAAAAAGTTGGTGGCATGGTCGGCACAATGATCGGTGTATACGCTACAGCCAATGGAGCACAGAGTGACAATCAGGCTGAATTTGACTGGTTTGAATTAGAGCAGTAAATCTTTTTAGGGGCATTGATTCTTAAAGGTAATAGTGCTAAAATAATTTCAGATGAAAGGATGCCATTGCTCAAAGGATAACCGTGTAAGTTGAAACAGGCAGTGCATAGAACATGATATCTTAAAGCGTGGCACCAAAATTAGGAGGTTATCATATTATGCAGATGGAACAGTTACAAAAAGACATGATCGCAGCAATGAAGGCTAAAGATAAGACAAGAAAGGATGCGATTTCTGCATTAATATCCGCAGTGAAAAAAGTAGCTATTGATGCGGGATGCAGAGATAATATTCCTGAAGATATGGTAGACCAGGTGATTTTAAAGGAACTTAAGTCTGTCAAAGAACAGATTGACACATGCCCGGCAGACCGTACAGATTTACTTGAAGCTTATCAGGCACGTTACGACATCATGAAAGAATATGCACCAAAACAGTTATCTGCTGAAGAAGTCAAAGCGATTATTGTTGAAAAATTTGCAGACGTTGTAGCAACTAAAAATAAAGGTATGATTATGAAAAATGTCATGGCTGAACTTAAAGGTAAGGCTGATGGCAAAGTGATTAATGCCGTTGTTGCAGAATTGTGCAAGTAAATCGGTGGATTTTAATTTGACTCTAACAGCATCTGAAGATAAAAATATAGGACAAAGTTAATTATATACTTAGCCTATGCCATAAAACTTTAAAAAGCAAATATACAGTACTTCACAGTGAGGAAATCATCATATTTAAGTCATGTGAACAGTGTATATTTGCTTTTTATATTGTATTTGCCTTTTTTTAAAGAAAGTTATACAATAAAAAAGATAAAGTCTAACAGTAATAATGGTTGGTAAAAATAGTTCGAAGTTGAAAATCTGAACATCATATGTATGTTTAAGAATAAGCATATAAAAGAAGTAGAACAAAAGAAAAATAGAACAGAAAGAAAGTCAGGATGATATAAATGTTAGAATTACATAGAGGCAGACCAAAAGATGAAATTGGGCGTTTGCTAAAAGAAATCGCAGTATATGATTTACTGGATAAACTGGATATAGAATATGAGCGTGTGGATCATGAAGCAGCATTTACGATGGAAGCCTGTGCAGCAATTGATGAAATCCTTGCACCGGCGGTTATTTGCAAAAACCTGTTGTTATGCAACACACAGAAGACAAAATTTTACCTGCTGATGATTCGTGAAGATAAGAAATTTAAAACTAAAGAAATTTCACATCAGATTAACAGTGCACGATTGTCTTTTGCACCGGAAGAATATATGGAACAGTTTTTAAATATCACACCGGGTTCCGTCAGTGTCATGGGCCTGATGAACGATACCGAAAATCATGTTCAGCTCTTAGTGGATGAAGATGTGCTCAATGCTGAGTGGGTTGGCTGCCACCCATGCGTCAACACTTCAAGCCTCAGGTTAAAAACAAAAGATGTCTTTGATACGTTTTTAAAAGCTGTCCATCACGACTATTGGATTGTGAAGCTTGGTGTCGAGAAATAAAGCAATTTAATACTATACCTCTTAATACATTGAAAATTATTCAGTGTTTTAAGAGGTATTTTTTTTGAAAAGTTAAGGAGATATTTTGCAAACGGTTTATTGTATTTAGTTGAAAAATGAAAAAAATTATAAAAACATATAAAACCTATTGAAATAGTATGAAATAAGTGCTATGATAAGTCCCATAAAAATAATTTAAAAAACAGCAGTTAAGGATGTGGCGGCAGATGACATTAACACAGTTAAATTACATAATTACGGTTGCAGATACACAGTCAATGAATAAAGCGGCTGAGGTTTTATATGTTTCACAGCCTTCATTGACAAACGGTATTAAAGAGCTTGAAAAAGAGCTTGGTATTACGATATTTTACCGGACTGGTAAAGGTGTGACGCTCACTAATGACGGCGCAGAGTTTTTATTATATGCGAAGCAGATTTACAGTCAGTATGAAAATGTCATGGAAAAATACGGCAGCGGCACCCGAAAGAAAAAATTCGGTGTATCCACGCAGCATTATTCATTTGCGGTCAAGGCATTTGTGGATATGGTGAAAAGCTTTGATATGTCGGAATATGAATTCGCTTTAAGGGAAACGAAAACCGCTGATGTTATTAATGATGTCAGTATGATGAAAAGCGAGATTGGCCTGATTTACCTGTGTGATTTTAATCGGAAATCCATGGGAAAATTATTAAAGACAGCAGGTCTGGAGTTTCATTTTCTGATTGAATGTCAGGCATATGTCTATTTGTGGAAGCATCATCCACTGGCAAATGCAGAGGCTATCAGCTTTGATGCATTGAAAAAATATCCGTGTCTGTCATTTGAGCAGGGAGATAACAGTGCTTTTTATCTGGCAGAGGAAATCCTGGCGGCCAATGATTATCCGCAGATGATAAAAACAACAGACCGGGCCACGATGCTGAATCTGATGGTTGGGTTAAATGGATATACGTTGTGTTCAGGCATTATTTGCGAAGAACTCAACGGCAGCGATTTTATTGCCGTACCATTTCAGGCAGATGATCAGAATCAGAATAGTAATATGGAAATCGGCTATGTGATACGTAAAAATGCGATGCTCAGCAGAGTTGGCGAAACGTATATCGCAGCGATAAAAAAATATTTGGATTTGTAGAACAGATGACAGGAAGGAGATGCGTGATACATGAAACAGATTTTATGCTTTGGAGATTCAAATACATGGGGATATGACGGTGAGAGCCGCACCCGCCTGCCATGGGGTGTGCGCTGGACAAGTCTTTTGCAGAAAAAACTGGAAAATAAAGATGTGCGGGTCATTGAGGAAGGATTATGCGGACGCACGACGGTGTTTGAAGACCCATTGCGTGATGGCAGAAAAGGCACGGCTTTATTTCCAACCATTCTTGAAACACATGCGCCGGTAGATTGCATCGTGCTGATGCTTGGCACAAACGATTGTAAGACAATTTTTGGTGCCTCGGCAGAAGTCATTGGCAAGGGCATCATCAGACTGTTAGAGCAGGCTAAGAATTATGCACCACAGGCTAAAATCTTACTTGTGTCACCAATTTACCTTGGTGAGCAGGTTTGGCAGGAAGGCTTTGATGAGGAATTCTCTCAAAATTCTGTGGAGGTTTCCAAAGAACTGGCAAATGTTTACCGCAAAATTGCAGATGACTACCAAATCCAGTATTTACAGGCTTCCAAGCACGTACATTGCTGTGACGCTGACCAGGAACACTTAAACAAGGACGGCCATAAAATTTTTGCAGATATAGTTTACCAAAACGTCGCCCCAATGATATAATGACAAGTATATAAGACAAAACAAGCGGCTGCGCAGCAGACATTTGTTTTTCTTATATACTTGTCAGCGAACGAACAGCCTGTGAAACAGGCGGTAAAGCGCGAAAGCGCGGGTTCGAGAGCTGGATACGGGAAAAAGTAGGAAAGACAAAACAAGCGGCTGCGTAGCAGAAAGGTAAATGATATGTCAAATACAACAAAATATGCTTTAGAAGCATCCCTTAAGAATCTTCTGGTGAAGAAGCCTTTTGACAAGATTACAATTGCGGATTTAACGGAGGACTGTGGCATCAGCCGCATGGCCTTTTACTATCATTTTAAAGATATTTACGACCTGGTTGAGTGGGCGTGCATCGAAGATGGCAAGCGCGCACTCAATGATAAAAAAAATCATGATAACTGGAAGGAAGGCATGCTGCAGGTATTTGAGGCAGTGCTTGAAAACAAACCTTTTATTATGAATGTATACAAAAATGTCAACCGTGAGCGTCTGGAAAACTATCTTTATCGTCTGACCTACCAGTTAATTGCGGAGGTGGTCGATGAGATTTGTGGCAGTGATGACTTGTCCGAGGAGGATAAAAAATTCATCGCCGGATTCTACAAATACGGTTTTGTCGGTGTATTGTTAGACTGGATTGAAGGCGGCATGAAAGGCGATTATCACTTGATTGTACAGCAATTGGCACTGACACTTCATGGCAGTCTTGAAAATTCCATTCACAATTTTGAAGAAGAAAAAAAGACTGAGTGAGCCTCCAATATCACACATTTTAGGACAGCTGATAAAGCAAAATGACATCAGAAGTCAGTTGATTTTAAAAGTTTATATGAAAAGCAGATAGCATATTTTATCAAAACAGGCGGAATGATAAGTTTTTTATCAATCCGCCTGTTTTGTAAATTGTTAGAATATTTTTAAGTGGTTATAATGAGGGAGAAATGAGGGAAAGATAAAAAATAAAAATGCTTTAAAAAATTAATACAAAATTTTTGAAAGGGGTCATCTATAATGAAAAAGAAAAATATTGGTATTGGTGTAGCAGCAGTGGCAGCAGGTGCAGCAGCACTTGTAGCAAAAAGTCATAAAGATGCAGAAAAGAAAGCAATCAAAGAGGCTCAGGAAGAAGCCAGAAGTGCATATCGCAACACAGAACGCGGCAAACATGAGAAAAACAGTAAAGGCATTTATTATACAAATGGTAACTATGAAGCATTTGCAAGACCAAAGAAACCGGAAGGCGTGGAAGATAAAAATGCATATATCATCGGCAGTGGTTTAGCATCTCTTGCAGCAGCATGTTTCTTAGTACGTGATGCACAGATGCCGGGCAAAAACATTCATATCCTTGAAGCAATGGATATTGCCGGTGGTGCCTGTGATGGTATTTTTGACCCATCCAGAGGTTATGTGATGCGTGGCGGCCGTGAGATGGAAAACCATTTCGAATGCCTGTGGGATTTGTTCAGAAGCATCCCATCCATAGAAACACCGGGCGTATCAGTTCTTGATGAATATTACTGGTTAAATAAAGAAGACCCGAACTATTCACTTTGTCGTGCAACAGTTGAACGCGGTAAAGATGCACATACAGATGGCAAATTCAACTTAAGCCAGAAAGGCTGCATGGAAATCATGAAATTATTCATGACACCGGATGAAGACCTTTACGATAAGACTATCGAAGACGTATTTGATGATGAAGTATTTGATTCAACTTTCTGGCTGTACTGGAGAACAATGTTTGCATTTGAAAACTGGCACAGCGCACTGGAAATGAAGCTGTACTTCCAGAGATTTATCCATCATATCTCCGGTCTGCCTGATTTCTCAGCACTGAAATTTACAAAATATAATCAGTACGAATCACTGATTTTACCAATGCAGAGATATCTTGAAGCAGCCGGTGTTGACTTCCAGTTCAATACAGAAGTTACAAATGTTATTTTTGAAATCGAAGGCGGTAAGAAGGTTGCCAAAGTGATCGAATGCAAAGTCAACGGTGTTGAAGAAGGTATTGCTCTCACAGAAGATGACCTTGTATTTGTGACAAACGGCAGTTGTACAGAAGGTACAATTTATGGTGACCAGAACCATGCGCCAAACGGTGATGCAGAAGTTCGTACAAGTGGTTGCTGGAACCTCTGGAAAAATATTGCAAAACAGGATCCATCCTTTGGACATCCTGAAAAATTCTGTTCAGATATTTCAAAGACAAACTGGGAATCTGCAACAGTGACAACACTGGATGACAAGATTATTCCTTATATTACAAACATTTGCAAACGTGATCCAAGAACAGGTAAAGTTGTTACAGGCGGTATCGTCAGCTGTCAGGATTCAAGCTGGCTGTTAAGCTGGACAATCAACCGTCAGGGACAGTTCAAAGACCAGGATAAAGATAAGGTTTGTGTATGGGTATATGGCTTATTTACAGATGTTCCTGGCGATTATGTCAAGAAACCAATGAAGGATTGTACAGGTAAAGAAATCACAGAAGAATGGTTATATCACCTTGGTGTACCTGTAGATGAAATTCCTGAACTGGCTGAACACAGTGCTGTTTGTGTACCGACAATGATGCCATACATTACAGCATTCTTCATGCCAAGAGCCAAAGGTGACCGTCCTGACGTTATTCCTGATGGCTGTGTCAACTTCGCATTCCTTGGACAGTTTGCTGATACACCAAGAGATACAGTATTCACAACAGAATACTCTGTAAGAACTGCTATGGAAGCTGTTTATGGTCTGCTTGGCGTAGACAGAGGTGTGCCTGAAGTGTGGGGCAGTGTTTACGATATCCGTGAACTTCTTGACAGCAGTGTGAAATTAATGGATGGTAAATCACCACTTGAAATCGAATTGCCTGGCCCACTGAACGCATTAAAGAAACCATTACTTCATGTTATTAAAGGTACAGTCATTGAAAAAGTCCTGCGCGACCACGATGTGATTAAAGATGGTATGATGTAAATCGCATGTCTGTGCTTGACAGGTGTACTGTTAAACTGGTAAAATAAATAGAATTAAAAAGACGCTGATTCTTTAAGAATTCAGCGTCTTTTTTAAGTTATCTTATGATTATCTGGATGACATTTTTATTTATTTTTTTTGCATTGTTTGAAAATGAAAATAAAGCTACATTTCTGATAATTGGACTTGCCTGCATAGTACGGGTAAGATGTTCAATGCATTAAAGATAATAAAAAAAGATAATAAAAAAAGATAATAAAAGAATAAAAGCCGACAGGCAAAAAATAAAACATTTACAGGAGGGATACCATGTTAAAAGTATGGATTGTGGGTTCGGCGGGACAGATTGGCACAGCCATCAACGAAGTCCTCGACCCGATGGAAGTGGAAGTATTTAATACAGATAAGGAAGAACTGGATATTACAGAAACAGATGAAGTGCTGCATTTTGGCGAAATCAACCGTCCGAATGTCATTATCAACTGTGCAGCGGTGACAGATACAGCATTATGTGAGGAAAATCCTGAGTTGGCCTTCAGAGTGAATGCCCTTGGTGCACGTAATTTAAGTATTGTTGCACAGAAAATCGGTGCCAAATTTGTGCAGTTATCCACCGATGATGTCTTTGACGGGCTGAGCCAGAAGCCTTACACAGAATTTGATGACACAAATCCGGGAACAGTTTACGGTAAATCTAAACGTGCAGGGGAAAATTATGTCAAAGAGTTTACAAGCAAGCATTTTATTGTGCGCAGTAACTGGGTTTATGGCTCAGGCAAAAATTTTGTGAACACTGTTCTTGAAGCTGCAAAAAATGGTGAAGAATTAACCGTGGCTTCCGACCAGATGGGTTCACCGACAAGTGCGAAGGATCTTGCACGTATTATTTTATATTTAATCGAAACAAATGAATACGGTACTTATCATGCAACATGTAAAGGGGCATGCAGCCGATATGAATTTGCGCAGGAGATTTTAAAGCTCTCAGGTCAGACATTAAAGCTCAAGACGATGGCATACAGTGAAATTGAGAGAGAATCTGTCAGACCGGCGTATGCAGTTCTTGATAATTTCATTTTACGCATTATTGATGTTTATGATATGCCGGACTGGAAAGAATCATTACAGGAATATATTGAAGAGAAGCAGGGGATGTAAAGACACATGGATGAAAATAAAGAAATGAAAGACGATAACGTTAATGCAAAGTCGTCTAAAGGGTCAAAACGCGTAAAAACAATCAAAGATAAAGATAAAAAGAAAAAAATCGGGCTGACAACAAAGATTTTTATCGCCTTGTTAGCCGGTGCTGTGCTTGGTATTGTGCTTTGTTATGTAGTGCCGACAGGCTATGTCCGGGATGATATTATTGTTAATGGTGTGCTTTATGTGATTGGACAGGGCTTTATCAAATTAATGAAGATGCTTGTTGTACCACTTGTATTTTGTTCACTTGTATGTGGCGCGATGTCCATTGGTGATACAAAAAAACTTGGTACAGTCGGTATTCGTACATTGATTTTTTACCTGCTCACAACAGCACTTGCAGTTACAGTGGCATTAAGTATTGCAAATCTTATTAATCCGGGTACAGGCCTTGATATGAGCAGTATTCAGGCAAGTGAAACAACTGTTGAGAATATGCAGGCAACATCACTGACGGAAACGATTTTAAATATTATTCCGGACAATCCGTTTAAATCACTGGCAAATGGTGAGATGCTTCAGGTCATCGTATTTTCACTGATTGTCGGTATTATTCTTGCCAAACTTGGTGACAGAGCAGAAACTGTGGCAAACTTCATCAGCCAGTTTAACGATATTATGATGGAAATGACGATGATGGTTATGGCACTTGCACCAATCGGTGTATTTTGTCTGATTGCCCGTACATTTGCCAATATTGGTTTCAACGCATTTATTCCGCTTGCAAAATACATGATTGCTGTGTTTATCGCTCTGGCTGTTCAGTGTCTTGGCGTTTACCAGATTTTGCTGAAATGCTTTACCGGTTTAAATCCTGTGAAGTTTATCAAGAAATTCTTCCCTGTTATGGCATTTGCCTTTTCCACAGCAACATCCAATGCGACAATTCCATTGTCAATTGATACATTGGATAAAAAAGTTGGTGTATCCAAGAAGATTTCTTCATTTACCATTCCGCTTGGTGCCACGATCAATATGGATGGTACTTCCATCATGCAGGGTGTTGCGGTTGTTTTTGCAGCTCAGGCCTTTGGCATTCATCTGTCACTGACAGATTATCTTGTAGTTATTGGTACAGCCACACTGGCTTCTGTTGGTACAGCAGGTATCCCAAGTGTCGGTCTTGTGACATTGACGATGGTATTTAACTCAGTTGGTCTGCCTGTGGAAGCTATTGCCCTGATCATGGGTATTGACCGTGTACTTGATATGACAAGAACTGCTGTTAATATCACAGGTGATGCTGTGTGTACAACAATTGTTGCACATCAGAACGGTGCTTTGGATAAGAGCGTGTTCTACCGTGAGGATAAAAAAGAAGCATAATAAAATGTCGCGAATACGGCAAAAATATATGTTAAAAAATCCATATTCAGTGTATAATAAAAGCCAGACCATTTGTGTCTGGCTTTTGCTGTTGTAGAATTACAGGAGCAGTGTAAACTGTAGTGAAATTTGTGACAGCATATTTATACACATATCACATATAAGGAGAACAATACATGGCGTTAAATAAAGCAATGAAAGCAGCTTTAAAAGTACTGTCCTATCCGGATATTCAGTTAAAAAAACACTACAAGCTTGTGCGCGTGGTCAATCAGGCGGCTCATCCGGGCTATATCGTACCCAATTACCGTATGTGGGACCACAAAATCGAATACGACAACCATGAGATCCCGATTCGCATATTCCAACCGGAGGACGAGGCAGCCACGATACATCCGCTGATTATATATTTCCATGGTGGCGGCTGGGTCATTGGCAATATCGACAGCTACACACAGGTATGTGCACGATTATCACAAATCACACGCCATACAGTTGTTTCCGTAGACTATAGACTGGCGCCTGAGCATCCATTTCCGGCAGCACCGGAGGATTGCTATTATGCCACAAAAGAGATTTTTAAAGTCGCAGAAGAAAAATTTGGTGTTAAGCCTGAGGATATCACACTGATGGGTGACAGTGCAGGAGGCAATCTGGCGGCGGTAGTGTCTTTAATGGCAAAGGACCGCGGCGAATTTATGCCGGCATCCCAGGTGCTTATCTATCCGGCAGTTAATAATGATTTTTCAGACAATTCACCATTTCCATCGATTAAAGAAAACGGCGAAGACTTTTTGCTGACACAGAAAAGACTGTGTGATTATATGGATTTATATATGGGCTATGAACAGGATAGAAATAACCCATATTTTGCTCCGCTTTTGGCAAAAGATTTATCCGGCCAGCCAAGAACACTTGTGATTACAGCACAGTATGACCCGCTTAGGGATGAAGGCGAGGCTTATGCCAAAAGACTTAAAGAAGCCGGTAATGATGTGACGCATTACCGTATTGATGATGTATTGCATGGCTTTTTTGCACTGCCGCTGCATCATGAACCTGTAAAGCGCACCTATGAGCTTGTCAGGACATTTGTTTGTGAAAAGAAGTGATCAATAGATGAAAAGAAAAAAACAATTATGGTGGCATCCGCTGGATAATGCTGCAAAGATTTTTCCGGGCACAAGCAACCGAAGTGATACGAAAGTTTTTCGTTTTGCCTGTCAGCTAAATGAACCGGTGGTGAAGTCGTATCTTGAGGAAGCGACCAGACAGACCTTAAAGGAATTTCCGATATTTCAGACATTATTAAAACGAGGACTTTTCTGGTATTATCTTGAAAAGACCGGCCAGGAGGCTATCGTCTGCGAGGAGGATAAGGAGCCTTGCAGTCCGATGTTTGATAAGAATTTTAAACGATTATTATTTAATGTCAGTTATTATAAAAACAGAATAAATCTGGAGGTACATCATGTCTTAACAGATGGTACAGGTGCGATTCAGTTCCTGCGTGCCCTTGTGATTCATTATTTGCAAAATGCACATCAGGAACTGGCTGAACTTGAACTGCTGACAGAATATGATGCCTCTGCCAGTGAGAAAAATGATGACAGCTTCAATCGTTATTATGAGAAGGCGGATAAGAAAAAATCAGATAAAAAAGATGCCGTGCAGGATAGCCCAAAGGCAAAGCTGATTCCGCAAAAAGCCTATCAAATCCAGGGACGGCGCCTTTCCGGTTATCGTATGCGCATTATTGAAGGCACAGTGCCAGTTAAAGGACTGCTTGATCTGGCGCATCAGTATCATACGACACTGACGATTTTTGTGACCGCCCTTGTGATTTGCAGTATTGGCAAAGAGATGCACAGCAAGGATAAGAAAAAGCCTGTTGTGATTAAAGTGCCTGTGAATCTGCGTTCGTACTTTGATTCCTCCACCGCCCGTAATTTTTTTGGCGTTATGGAGGTATCTTACAATTTCAGTACCCAGTCAGAAAATCTTGAGGATGTCATTGCTCATGTGGATAAATGCTTTAAAAATGAGTTGACCAGGGAACAGCTTATGGTGCGTATGAATAAGATGGGCAAGCTTGAACGCAATGTTTTTCTGCGCAGTGTGCCACTGTCTATTAAAGACTTTTTCATGAAGGCCGGCTACGATGTTAACAACAGACGCTATACATTTTCATTATCTAATGTGGGCATTATGCATATGCCAGAAGTGCTGACACCGTATATTGATATGTTTGATGTCTTTTTAAGCACAGATAAAGAGCAGGCCTGTTCCATTTCATATAACGGCTGGTTTCGTATGACCTTTACATCGCCTTTTGAACAGACGCAGATTCAGAAGCATTTCTTCAGACAATTATCCCAGATGGGGTTAGAGGTTTATATTGAGTCTAATGAGCTGGATGAGCAGATGGAGGAAGACACATGAAATATTGTACAAAATGTAAAATATATGTCGGCGATGAGAGCGACTGGTGTCCGCTGTGTCAGAATCGTCTGAAAAAATCAGAAGATGCGCCGAAATATCAAAGCAGCACAGAGGGCAGTATTTTTCCAAAACTTCCAAATCCGAGTGATGTGTATCATCTGTGCGTGCGTATTTTGCTGATGGTTTCCGTGATTGCAGCGGTGGTGGCATCGGTTGTGAATTATTATGTCCGAAGCAGAGGTGCCTGGTCACTGATTGTCATTGCGGCGATTGTATGCGGCTGGATTGTGGCAGCTATTACCATGCGCAAACGAAAGAGTATTTTAAAGACGATTTTATGGCAGATGGTTATTATATCGGTGATATGCGTGTTATGGGATGTATTTACACACTGGCACGGATGGTCGGTAGATTTTGTATTGCCGATAATGTATATGGCTGTCATGGTGACAATGTTTATTTTAAATAAAGTACTCAGACTGCAGACGCAGGATTACCTGATTTACGGATTGATGGCGGGCTTATTTGCACTGATACCATTAATTTTGATGCTGACAGGGCTTGTGGGACATGCGCTGCCGTCCGTACTCTGTCTGGCAGTCAGCGTTGTCTTTCTGGCGATTTTATTTATTTTTCACGGTTCAGCCATGGTGGACGAGCTCAGACGCCGTTCGCACTGGTGATGCGTGAAATATTTCAGAACAACAGGTACTATTTTAGTTGTGGCATCATTCGCCACATGAAGTCGGAAAAAAATTTTGAATACGGCACTATAAAAGATAGTGAAAGTCAAATAAATGAGGGGTTCTTACAGTGTTATGGAAAAAAGAACATTAACAATCATTGATACCGCAGGCAATATGAAGGAAATTGACCTGGATGCCTACGGCAAGCATGAATTGATTCTTGGACGAAATAGTGAGATATGCGATATCGTAATTCCGGACAACATCGTGTCCAAAGAGCATGGTGTGCTGCATCTGGTAGGGCACCGTGTACTGTACATGGATTTGGACAGCAGTAACGGTACATTTATAAGCAACGGTTCAAGACGCTTTTTACTAAATCAGAGAAGCGGTTTTGTGGATTTGTATGATAAGTCGGTGTTAAGAATTGGTGATGTACATTCGCCGGACAAAATGATTTTGATTTTATATCGTATTTCTTCGGAAAATGAAGTGTGGCAGCAGGCAAAGACAGAAGATGTCATGCATATCGGACGAAACCGGAAAAATGAGATTGTTCTGCCGCATCCCGGTGTATCTACGCTTCATGCAGTGATTAAATTTGAAAATCAGCAATATGTTTTATACGACCAGGGCAGTACAAACGGCACGATGGTCAATGGTCAGACAATCACAAAGCCGGTTGTGCTGGCAGATAAAGATTTGATTCAGATTCTTGACTTTCAGTTAATATTTTCAACAGCCTGTGTGTACTATAAGACGCGGACAGAAGGCATTTCGGTGCGGGTTGAACATGTGAATAAATATGTTAAAAACGGTCATAAGAAAAAGCAGATTTTAAAGGATGTCAGTTGTGAAATCAAAGCGAATGAGTTTGTGGCGATTATTGGTGGTTCAGGTGCCGGTAAAACGACACTGATGAATGCCATCAGTGGTTTTGAACCGACATTTGAGGGGGATGTGTACTGCAATGGGATTCATCTTGTAGAGCAGTTTCAGAACCTGAAAAATATTATCGGGTTTGTGCCGCAGCAGGATATTATATATGAAAATCTGACATTAAAGCGTATGTTGATGTATACAGCAAAAATGAAAATGCCAAAGGATACGGACAGGGCTGAGATTAAGGCACGGATTGAGGAAGTGCTTGAGATGGTAGACTTAAAAGAGCACCAGAACACATATATTCGTAAATTATCCGGCGGTCAGAAAAAACGTGCAAGTATTGCAGTGGAACTTTTGGCAGATCCTAAATTATTTTTCTTAGATGAGCCGACATCAGGTCTTGACCCAGGTACGGAAAAGAATCTGATGATGACGTTAAGCCGACTTGCAAAGACAAAAAATAAAACAATTATCATGGTGACGCATACAACGGCAAATCTGCATCTGTGTGATAAGATTATTTTCATGGGGCCGGGTGGACGGTTGTGCTTTTGCGGCAATGTCGAGGAGGCCAAAGGCTTTTATGAAACAGATGACCTTGTTAATATTTACAATATGATTGCAGATAATCCATCCGTGTGGGAGAAACGTTACGCAGCTTATCGTGAGGAAAAAGAGCGCAGAAGACATCAGACAGACTATGCACAAAATGCTGCAGGCATGTCAGGGGTGTCCGGTTCGTCTGGCATGGCAAATCGTCAGGCGGGATATGCCTCTGTTGAAGATGATATGCTGATGTCAGAAAATGGCATGAATGCATCAGGACACAGGCGCACCGCAGATGTTTTTAAACACAGAAATGTATCTGCTTTCAGGCAATATGCGATTTTAACGAAAAGATATGCAGAATTGCTGTTTAACGACCGTCCAAGATTGCTTGTGCTGTTGATGCAGCCGTTATTGATTGCGGCACTGTTAGCCATGGTGGCTGCGGAGGATGTATTTGATATTTACGACAGCACGAAGTCCATGCTGTTTGCATTGAGCTGTTCAGGTATATGGATTGGTCTGTTTGACTCGATTCAGGAAATCTGTAAAGAGCGTGTCATCGTTAAGCGTGAATATATGGCAAACTTAAAGCTGCCGGGCTATGTGATGTCAAAGTTTACGATGCAGGCCATTTTAGGGCTGATTCAGGGTGCAATGTTGTCCTTTACATTTTTAAAACTTGTGGATGCGGACTGTGAAGGTGTATTTTCAGACCATTTTCAGGTGGAAATCTTTCTGACAGTATGGCTGACGATTCTTGCATCGATTGCCATGGGCTTTGTCATTTCTGCAGTGATGAAAACCGGGGATAAGGCGATGACTCTTGCACCGTTTGTACTGATTATCCAGCTGCTGTTTTCAGGCATATTATTTGATTTGGAGGGCATTGGCAAAATCATTTCGTTCTGCACCGTCAGCCGTTGGTCCGTGGAAGGGCTTGGCAGTATTGCACATTTAAATGACCTGACAAAGAAGGTGCAGCAGGTGATGCCGATGGCACCGCATGATTTTGAGAGCTGTTTTGATGCCACAGGCACGCATCTTGTGATGACCTGGGGACTGCTGATTCTGATGATGGCTGCATTTACATTTATAAGTATGCTGGCGTTAAAACGTGTGGCAAAAGATAGCAGATAAAAAAGAGGTAGTTATATATGAGAAGTCATGAATGGAAGCCGATTGAGGAGGTCTGGATTCCGCCAATTGAACATTCTGGTTTTACAGACGAGGTTATGATCAGACAATGGGCTTATGTGTGCCGTGTCAGCAATGGTCAGAAAGTAAAAATTGAAAAGCCATATTTTACACTTGGTAAAAGCAAGCTGGTGGATTTTACAGTGACGGAAAATAATACGGTCAGCAGAAGGCATGCGGCGATTGAGAAAAAATCCGATGGCTATTATCTGACAGATTTGGCATCCACCAATCACACCTATGTGAATGAGCAGCCGATTGATGCACCGGTAAAACTGGAAAATGGGATGCGTTTTAGATTAGCCAGAGAATATTTTGAATTTACGATAAGCTGAGGTGAAGCATATGAGTGATATTTCAGATACATATCAAATCCTTGGTAAAATTGGCGAGGGCAGCGGTGGTATTGTATACAAAGCATACCACAAGCGTCTGCAAAAAGAAGTTGTTTTGAAGCAAATCCGCCTTGGTAATGCCTCAAGAATGATGCAGCGGCAGGAGGTAGATATTTTAAAAAATTTAAATCATATGTATTTGCCTCAGGTATTTGATTTTCTGACGGTTGGACAGCACGTCTATACTGTGATGTCTTATATCCCGGGACGGTCCTTTGCGGATTTGATGAAGCAGGGGGCGAAGTTTTCCAGAGTGCAATTGCTGACCTGGGCGATGCAGTTATGTGATGCTTTAGTTTATCTGCACGGACAGCGGCCACCGATTATTCACAGTGATATCAAGCCGGCCAATATTATGTTAAAGCCGGATGGCAATATATGTCTGATTGATTTTAATATTTCGTTTTTTATGGATGGCAGTACGATTCTTGGGTACAGTCACGGCTATACATCCCCTGAGCAATATGCGATTGCGATGCACAGCCGCACACCAAGACAGCTCCAAAACTATCGGACTGTGGATGAACGCACAGATGTTTACAGTGTCGGGGCAACATTTTATTATCTTGCCACAGGCATCAAGCGTCTGGATTTTAAATTGCCGCCAAATAAAGCGCTTCTGGAGGCAAGACTTGGCAAAGCATTCACAAAGGTTATTTTGCGTGCGATGGAAATCGAACCGGAAAAGCGTTATTCAAGTGCCTATGAAATGTTTACAGCGTTAAGCCGTATTCCTGAGGATGAGGTCAAAGCAAAACGTCAGTTTTATAAAAAATGCGGTATATGGACCGGTGTCGGAGTGTTTGTGGCAGCGGCTATCGTGGCGGGCGGCTTTGGCATGCATCAGATGAAGGTCAGACGCGTGGAACAGTATAATCAGATTGTGAAGCAGCAGATTGAAGCCCGGGAAAAGGGCAAAACAGAAGTGTCCGAAAAGTATTTTGAACAGGCAATAGATGTTTTGCCAAATGATCTGGAGGCGTTTTATCAGAATGCATATACGTTGTATGCCGCCGGGGATTATGATGCGTGTATTGATTTTATCGGATATGATGTGCTTGAAAATGAAAAGCTTGATTTAAGAGCCGCGCGTATGGCAGATATTTATTATCTGAGAGCAGACTGCCTGTTTAGAAAGCAGGCTTATGGCGATGCCGTGCAGGCGTATAAGGATGTATTTGCGATTGGCACAACTGATCCGATGTATTACAGAGATGCGGCCATTGCACTGGCGTACAACGGTGAAATGGATAAAGCCCAGGAGAAATTAGATGAAGCAATCAATCTTGGCCTTGAAAATGCATCGGTAGATTATGCCATGGGTGAAATATCCAAAGCCAAAGGTGATGATGCACAGGCGCTGGACTATTTAAAATCCTGCCTGAGGCAGACAGAAGATGAGGCGTTAAAGGAACGTGCCTGGGTGCTTTGTGCGGATATTTATGCCGCCGAAAATGATAAAACCAGAGAACGTCAGACGCTGATGGATGCATTGTCAGATCTTTCCGGAAGTCACCAGTTGATTGCCCTTGAACGATTGATTCAGGTTAATATTGATCTGGCAGATGGCACAGACAGTGCAAATTACAGAGCAGATGCCATTGAGGCCTCTTTAAAAGTCATTGATAACGGCTGGGATACATATCAGACTTATGATAATCTTGTGATTCTTTACCAGAAACAGGGTGCACTTGAGGAAGCACAGGCGATGCTTGATACGATGCAGCAAAAGTTTGGTGATGATTATAATATTTATAAAAGGTATGCATTTTTAGAGATTGACAGGCAGGAACTGCTTGCAAATCGTGAACGGGATTACACGGCTTTTAAGAAAGCTTATGAAAATGCCAAAGCCCTGTATGATGAGGGGCAGACAGAAGATGCGGAAATGCAGCTTCTGGATTCTGTGTATGCACAGGTGCAGGCCGGGGGCTGGATTTAAATTAATTTTTAGGAGTAATTAAAGTATGCAGATAGAAGGTAAACTTTTTGAAAAGTCTGCCAGATCATTTTATGGTGCAATCGTTGGCAGCTGCCCGGCGTATGAGGGAAAGGCGATTGCACTTGAGGAAGGTCAGCAGATGTATTTCCTGATGAAAGATGAACGTGTGATTGCAACACGGTATTATGAGCAGGGCTGTCTGATGTCTGTGGCTTACACACCGATTCATAATGAGTATCAGGTGTCCGTGATGGAAAAATGCTGTATTTATTTAAAAAGCGGTCAGCCCCTTGGTGCGCACAGAACCTATATGCTTCCAAGAGGCACGCAGGTGCAGGTAAAGGATGGAGAATACCGTTTTTTGCTGGCGTGACATCAAGTTATGGGCAAAATACCTTTTGACCCTAACATGATGTCACGAATTACTCCGTAGCTAACGCTACTCCCGTAATTCTGAAACATTCAGAATCCGCTGATTTACTGCGTAAATCGC
>CAKRHR010000041.1 GCA_934339005.1 uncultured Catenibacillus sp.
AACTGCCAGCAGATAAATTTCTGCTGGCAGGAAAAATTTATATTTTTTCAATTGTCTACTTGACGGGGAGCAGTTCAGTAATTAGTGCGCAGCCCCCTCTTTTTTTCAACCGCCAAGTTCAACCATCCGACGGATGCATCTTCCTGCACCGTCCATGACGTTTTGAGGCAGTTTGATTTCTTCACCGCCTCTGCCTTTTAAGCAGTTATAAACATCCATTAATGTTGTAATCTTCATATTCATGCATGTGAGTTGCACAGCCAGAGGATAGAATTTCTTATCCGGACATTCAAACTGTAAATGCTCTACGATGCTGTTTTCTGTACCAATAATAAATTCTTCTTTGTCAGATTTCTTTGCGAAATTCATAATGCCTGTTGTGGAACCCACGTAATCGGCTTTTTCCACAACCTCCTGACGACATTCCGGATGCACAAGCAGCAATGCTTCAGGATGCGCAGCTCTTGCTTTTTCCACATCTTTTTCACTGACAACGATATGTCTTGGACATCCACCTTTATAAAATGCAAATGTTTTTTCCGGCAACTGTTTGGCTACATAACGGCCAAGGTTTGGATCCGGGATAAATAAAATCTTATCATTATCCAAACGGCTGCAAATCTGTACCGCAGAAGATGAGGTCACACAGACATCACATTCTGTCTTTAATTCAGATGTAGTATTAATATATGCAACCACTGTATGATCCGGGAATTGCGCTTTTAATGCACGCAGGCTCTCTATATCCAGTTGTTCTGCCATTGGGCATCCTGCTGCCGGATTTGCAAGCCAGACCTTCTTATCAGGGCTTAAAATCTTGCATGTTTCTGCCATAAAACGTACACCGCACATAATCACACCGCTACAGCTGCTTTTTGATGCCTGAACACTGAGTCCATATGAATCACCCATATAATCTGCAACTTCTAATATTTCCTGTCCCTGATACGCATGCGCAAGAATACATACATCCTGCTCTTTTTTCATACGCAGGATTTCCTGCTGAATTTCCGCTATTGTCATATTACCCTCTTTTCTGCCTGTCTTTTGTAGCATATAACCTCTTGTCGTTGATATAATTTCCGGAGATTTTACCCGAATAACTGCCATATCCTGTACGATGACCTGTCTGCTGACACCGAATTGCTCAGCAAATTTTCTTGCCGCTACCGGCTCAGTTTCTTTTTGCAGTATATTTAAAATCTGTACTCGTCTTTCTTCCGTATTCATTTACTTTCCTCACTTACACTGCATGAAGATTTTTCATAGAAATATCAAGGATCGGTGCAGAATGTGTTAATGCACCACTTGAAACAAAATCAACACCAATCTCACAGATACGTGCGATATTTTCTTTTGTGATATTTCCGGAACATTCTGTCTGTGCTCTGCCATCGATCAATTCAACAGCCTGTTTCATCACTTCCGGTGTCATATTATCCAGCATAATAATATCTGCACCTGCTTCAACTGCTTCTTTCACCTGTTCTAATGTCTCAACTTCGATTTCAATCTTTCTGACAAATGGTGCATATTCTTTTGCCATCTGGACTGCTTTTGTAATACTTCCTGCTGCACCAATATGGTTATCTTTTAAAAGCACACCATCTGACAGATTGTATCTATGGTTGCATCCGCCACCGACACGTACGGCATATTTTTCAAACACACGACAATTAGGTGTAGTCTTTCTTGTATCCAGAAGTGTAACTTTACTGCCTTCAAGTAATTTTGCCACCTGTCTTGTATATGTTGCAATACCGCACATTCTCTGCAGATAATTTAATGCAACACGTTCACCTGAAAGAAGAACTCTGATATCACCGGTCACTGTTGCCATCAGATCACCCTTTTTCACTTCATCGCCATCTTTGCAATGAAAATTGATCTCTGTCAATTCATCCAAAATCTGAAAAACGCGTGCATACACATCCAGACCTGCAACAACACCATCTTCCTTTGCAATTAAATCAACTGTACCTTTCACAGCATGTGGCATCACCGCATTTGTAGACACATCTTCGCTTGTAATATCTTCCTGCAATGCTAAACGAATCAGTTCATCTGCCTGTAATTTCATTGTTATACTATTCATTTGTTTTTTTCATCCTTTCGATTTCATCTAATACTGCCTTGTGATATGTATGCATCAACATATCTTTATCTTCATACTGTCTTAAATCCAATGTATCCGGTCTGCACACATCCGGTGCTTTTCCAAAAAGCATATCATCTGCTGCTTTCCTTGCAAACACAAGTGATTCCAAAAGAGAATTACTTGCCAGACGATTCTTTCCGTGTACACCATTACAGCTAGTCTCACCACAGGCATACAATCCCGCCATTGAAGTCCTGCTGCCAAGATCCACCTGAATACCACCCATAAAATAATGCTGTGCAGGCACAACCGGAATTGGTTCTTTGATCGGATCATATCCTTCTTCAAGACACCGTTCGTAAATATTCGGGAAATGATTCATGATCACATCCTTGCCCATCGGTCTCATATCTTCCCAGACAAAATCTGTACCGTCTTTTTCCATCTGCGCAAAAATAGCCTGACTGAGCAAATCTCTAGGCTGCAATTCATTTGTAAAACGCTGACCGTTTTTGTCGTAAAGCAATGCGCCCTCACCTCTGACAGATTCGGAAATCAAAAAACGACGTCCCTTCTTTTGCGAATACAGTGTTGTCGGATGAATCTGAATATAATCCAGATGTTCAAGCTTCACGCCATGTTTCATCGCAATACCAAGTCCATCTCCGGCAATATGCGGATAATTTGTTGAATTTTGGAACAAACCGCCAATACCGCCACAGGCTAACACTACAAACTGTGAACGTATCGGATAAATGTGATTGTTTTCATCCATCGCGATCACACCGCCACAAATATTATCCTTGGAAATCAAGTCAATCATTGTCATATATTCACATATTTCAATGTTTTCCCTGGTCTTTGCCTGATTTAACAATGTCTGTGTGATCTCTTTACCTGTGATATCCTGATAAAATAAAATTCTTGGCTGTGAATGTGCACCTTCGCGCGTAAATGCCAGTTCTCCACGCTCATCACGGACAAAATTAACTTTTCTATGTACTAAATCCCGAATAATATCATTCGAGCTGCGAATCATCAAATCAACTGCTTTTTTATTATTCTCATAATGACCTGCACGCATTGTATCTTCAAAATAATTCTCATAATCATCTTCACCACGCAGCATACAAATGCCACCCTGCGCCAGAAATGAATCTGACAGATCAGCACTTTGCTTTGTCAGCATCAGCACTTTCTTACGTGATGGAAGATTCAGTGCACAATATAAACCTGCTGCTCCGGTACCTATAACCACGACATCATAGTATTCATTCATCATCTTTACCTCTCGCTCATAAAGCTGGCAGAGATTTTACTCTGCCAAACACAACTTTTTTATAACACACAACAGATTTTCTGCTGTATTTTTTTGCTTTGAGCGACATTATACAACCATTCATTACATGTGTCAAGACACATGTAAAAAACAAATAAAAAACAAGACGCAGAAACATTACATAAGCCGTTTTATCAGAACTCCACCTCAAATGTTGTGCCGCCGGCAGCATTATCCCTGACAGTTATATTGCCATCATGCACCCTTACAATTTCACGCACAAGAGCCAGTCCAAGGCCAACACCTCCAAGTGCTCGGCTTCTTGATTTATCTACGCGGAAAAAAGGTTCAAATATTCTCTCCCTAAGATCTTTAGGTATACCGTTTCCTGTATCTTCAACCATAATTTTTTTGTGTTCACCCTGCTGTAGCGCTGTCACTACAACCTGTCCGCCCGGGTTATTGTATTTTATGGCATTTTCAACGAGATTATATACCAGTCTGTATATCAGGATATCACTTCCCATCATCGTCATCTCATCACATTTTTCGACAAGATTGATATCTTTTTCCTGCGCAAGCGGTTCCAGATCTGCAAGCACTTCTTCCACAAGGGCATCTACTGCTATTTCCTCGTCACGCGCCACTGTCTGAAGTTCACTCATATCAAGCAATGTTTTTACCATCTTACTAAGACGTTCGTTTTGCTCTGTTACCATCTTGATCGTCTGCGCAGCACACTCATCATTCTCCGGATGTTTTGTAGAATTGTACAAATCAAGCTGAACCTGCATCACTGCAAGCGGCGTACGAAGTTCATGTGCTGCATTTGCCGTAAACTGTCTTTGTACTTCAAATGCTTCCGACAAACGTTCAAGCATCTTATTATAAGAAATACTGAGCTGATTTAATTCTTTAACTTTATTTTCTTCTATTCTTGAATCCGACAGATTTTGTGCCTGCACTTCCTCTATTTTATCTGAAAATTCGTACAAAGGTTTAAGTGCACGTCCACTTATAAAATATGTGACAACACCGCCAAGCAACGCCATGAGCGCAGAAATGAGCAGACTTCTTTTTTTGTAATCTGCCTTATTGTTAAATACCTGAAGTGAAAAATTATTCGCAAAATCATCCCACTGATCATCCGGGATACCGATATATATATCATCGGAACTTTCACTATTATTATCTCCGCCCTGGGCAACCACAACATCCTGCAGGGTATCCATATAATAGATACCATTTCTGTAGACAAACATCGTAATGCATCCGCAAATAACTGCTACAAATAACGTTGTTATGATTGTCAGTCTCCACTGAAGTGACAATTTTTTCATCGCGCATCCCCCATCAACTTATATCCTTCACCAATTTTATTCACGATCGGATCATATCCAAGCACCGCCTTAAGCTTCTTTCTAAGCGATGACATATGCACTCTGATAGACCCGCTAAAACTATCTACAGAAGCATCCCAGACATGCTCGATCAATTCTTCCTGACTTACCGGTCTGCCCTGATTTAATAGCAGATATTCCAGAATACCATTTTCTTTTCTGGTTAAGGCTACCTTTTCGCCCTTTGCATAAGCCTCCCGGCTTTTCGTATCAAATTTGATATCGCCACAGTTTAAGCAGACATCTTTTTGAACAAATTTACGTCTTGTCAGACTTCTGATGCGTGCCTCAAGCTCCTGCAAATGAAACGGTTTTTCCATATAATCATTTGCTCCGGCATCAAGACCCTCAACCTTATCCGCAATCTGGCTTCTCGCAGATAAAATAAGTACCTTCGTTTCTTCATTTTTTTCTCTGAGTTCCCGTAGTATATCCATGCCATCCATACCCGGCAGATTAAGATCAAGTACAATCAGGTCATAATTCTCCGCCAGAATATAATCAAGTGCCTCATCACCATCATAGCAGGTATCTACCTCATATCCAGCACTATACAAACTTTTTGCCACTGTATCACACAGTTCTTTTTCATCTTCAACAATTAATAATCTCAAAATTTTATACTCTCCATTTTCTTAACAGAAATTTTACACCATCTATTGTATAATACCAGAGTCGGCAGGTCAATAAAGCCGTCATAACAAATGAAAGGAGCTGTCAATATCTTGAAATACAGAAAAATATCACAGTTTGCCCTACTTGCTGCTGGTATCATCATGATTACATTCGGCGCCCTCAGAGGCGAAGCTGCTGTCGTGCTTGGCAAAGCAATAAAATTATGTCTGGAGTGTGTAGGAATTGGCTAAGAAAACAAAGAAATCAAATATTATATCAAAAAAAATTGCAAAAATGCGTGGATGGATACAGGCAGCTGCCACATTACTGACAAATATCCACCTGCCAAATCTTTTTAAAGGAAAGATTTATCAGGGTAATGCCAAAACCGTGTGTGTGCCCGGATTAAACTGCTACTCTTGTCCCGCTGCCACAGGCGCCTGTCCAATCGGTGCATTTCAGGCAGTTGTCGGATCATCAAAATTTAAATTTACATATTATATTACGGGATTTTTCATTTTGCTTGGTGTCATACTCGGCAGATTTATATGTGGTTTTCTTTGTCCGTTTGGTTGGTTTCAAGACTTGCTACATAAAATTCCGGGCAAAAAATTCTCAACAGAAAAAGTTAAATTTTTAAGATATCTCAAATATGTTATCCTTTTAGTATTCGTTATTTTACTTCCAATACTTGTAACGAATTCCATTGGCATGGGAGATCCTTTCTTCTGTAAATATATTTGTCCACAGGGCGTTTTAGAAGGTGCTATTCCATTATCACTTGGTAATGCCGCAATCCGTTCAGCACTCGGCAAGTTATTTACTTTTAAGAGCATTGTCCTTGTTACAGTCATTGTGTTAAGTATCCTGTTTTACAGACCTTTCTGTAAATGGATCTGCCCACTTGGTGCGATTTACTCATTATTTAACAAAATATCATTTCTTGGTATTAAAGTTGAACATGATAAATGTGTTGGTTGCCACCAGTGTACAAAAGCGTGTAAAATGGATGTTGATGTTCTTAAAACACCAAACCACCCTGAATGCATACGATGCGGTGCCTGCATAAAGGCATGTCCAAAAGATGCCATTCATTATCAATTTATGGGCAAAACAATTTGCAGTCATAAGAAAGAAGATATAAAAGAAACAACTACAAAAACAACAAAATAATTAATTAAAGGAGATTTTAATCATGAAAACAAGAAAAAATATTATCGCAGCACTTACACTCTGCACAGCATTATCACTGGCCGCTTGTTCAGGCAAAAACACTGCAGCAGACAACACAAAAGATACAACTTCTGTATCTGAATCAACAGACTCCGGCAAAGATTTAAATGCAACACTTGATGATTTATATCAGCAGGAAAATGAGATTTTTGCAGAACATGCAGATGAATGGGACAAAGTGTTTGGTGCAGCAAACAAAGCTGATGCTGACCCAAGCGGAAATTATGCAGATTATCTTACTGCTACAGTTGAAGCAAACAAAGACAGCTTCACAGATGAAGAACTTAAAACAATTAATGAAGACATTGAAACAATCCGCGGTATCGAAGAACAGATCGCAGAAATCGAAAGCAAACTTGACAGTACCGGGGATTCAAGTACTGATGACAGCTCAGACCCTACAATTCCTTTCAAAGATTTCACGGCAAAAGATTATGACGGCAATGATGTTGATGACAGCCTTTTTTCTAACAATGCTGTGACAGTTTTAAATTTCTGGTTCACAGGTTGTAAACCTTGCGTTGCAGAGTTATCAAAACTGAACGAATTAAATGATGCAATCAAGCCAATGGGTGGCGAAGTTGTAGGCATTAATACAGAAACTTTCGATGGTAACGAATCCGCAATTGAAGAAGCAAAGAGCGTTCTTGAAAGCCAGGGTGCCAAATACCGTAACCTTTCAATCGCTTCTGATTCCGCTATAGGTGAATATGCTTCTGAAATCATGGCATTCCCTACAACAATCCTTGTAGACAGAAATGGCAATATTGTAGGCGAACCATTCCTTGGAGGCATTGATAACCAGGAAAATTATGATGCCCTTATGGCACAGATCCAGTCTGTAATTGACGCTGACAGCGCTAATAAATAATATATAACCTTCTTAAAAACTCCCCCAATATCAACCGGCAATGTTTAACATTGCCGGTTGATATCTGCACGGTCAATCATAACATTCAAAATTTCGGTATCTGTACTACGCATACCGACACGTCCGATATAACCCATACTCTTAATTGTTTCTTCGATATCATTTTTGATAATACCTTCACCCGGAAGAAAACTTTTATTCTGGATACTCAACTGAAAAGCCATAAGTGCAGCATTTACAGAAGATGCGATTTTGGCAGCGCAGGATGGTTTTGCACCGTCACAGACAATACCTCCTACATTACCAAGTGTATTAATAATCGTCAAGGATACCTGCTGATATGTACCCCCATACATATAGGTGATGCCTGCACCGGCACCACAGGCAGCACTGACTGCACCGCAATATGCAGAAAGGCTTCCAATATAATGTTTCTGATGAATCGCGATCAGATTGCTGACAACTAATGAACGACATAATTTTTCATGAGAAACTTCCCACTCCTGCGCATATACAATAACAGGCAGTGACACTGTCATTCCCTGATTACCGCTTCCTGAATTGATCACGACCGGCATGGAACATCCACCCATACGTGCATCACTTCCGGCAGCCGCTCTGGCACATGCTCTTGTTGTTACATTTTTACTCCATACATGCATCAATGTTTTACCAATCTGAGCACCATAGTTATTGTCAAGTCCTTCCTGCGCAATCGCAGAATTCAGACGAATCTGACGATCAATGATTGGCTGGACATCTTCCATACGGACCTGGTCTGCAAAATCCAAAATATCTTTGACTGTCAGTTTGGATTTGTCTACAGAAGTCTTGTTTTCTAATTTGTAAGGATTATCCAAAATTACCTCACCATCTTTTTCGATTCTGGTAATATTCGTGTGTCGATGTTCAATCGTAACAGACGCACAGTGTTCGCCGCTGGTAACTTTCGCTGTAATATAAAGATTATCAACACCTTCAATCAATGAACATGAACAGATATGCTGACTGATCAATTCTCGCGTTCTGGCAATATCTTCACCTGTAACTTCACTTAATACTTCAAGTTCCTTATCCGGATTTCCTCCGACTACACCAAGCACTGCTGCAACATCTATGCCTTTTAATCCTCCTGAATTTGGAACTGTAACACCCTTAACATTTTTTATGATATTGCCACTGAGCTGCATCTCAATAGTTTCCGGCAATTCACCAAGTATCTGGCGTGCTTTTGCTGCCGTGTATGCAATCGCAATCGGTTCTGTACATCCAAGTGCAGGTACAAGTTCCTGTGAAAGAATATTTAAATAATTATCATATAATGCAGAATCCATTTTAATATACTGCTACACTTAAGTTTATTAAGTCATTCGGTAGCTTTTCCTTTCGTTTACTGTTTAATGTATTTTTATTTATAATATACTACCAATCTCTCTGCTTCTGTTTTCATCTGTGCTGCAACTTCATCTATTTAGAAACTTCATCTATTTAGAACTGGTACACACAAAAATCTGCTTTTTAATTTGCTCAGCTGACAATGGTTTTGCAATATGAGCATTCATTCCTGCATCAAAACAAGCCTGCTTATCATCACGAAAAGCATTTGCGGTCATCGCAAGAATCGGAATTGTTTTTGCGTCCGGATGATTTAACATTCTGATACGTCTTGTAGCCTCAAGCCCATCCATCACCGGCATCATTATATCCATAAAGATATAATCAAATGTTCCCGGCTCTGACTTTTCAAAAATTTCAACAGCTTCCTTTCCATTTTCTGCTGTTTCTATCACAAGACCTTCTTCCTCAAGCATTGCTCTGGCAATTTCCAGATTAATATCATTATCCTCTACCACAAGTGCTTTTTTGCCTGTAACATCAATACACAAAACATTTTCATCATTTACTATTTCCCGGGCATTTTTGTCTATTTCAAATGGTATCCTGACAGTAAATGTCGTGCCGACATTTTCCTCACTTTCCAGTGTGATCGTACCATTCATCAATTCAACAATATCTTTTACAATAGAAAGACCAATGCCGGTGCCACTATAACCTGTCGTTGTTTCTTTTCCTTCTCTTGAAAATGGTTCAAATGCATGTTTTTGAAATTCTTCACTCATCCCCATGCCGGTATCTGAACAAACAAATTCATAAACTGCTATATCTTCATCACTTGAGATTTCTGTAGCATATACAGTCACTGTCCCTTTCTTTTTATTATATTTAATTGCATTTGAGGCCAAATTCAGCAATACCCTGTTTAAATACACTTCACTTCCGATTAATTTTTTATGGATCAGTGTACTCATATCTTTACCGCCTTTAAAATGAATATCATATTCATCAGCATTGGCATGTATAAGCGCAACAACCCTAAGAAGAAGTTTGGCTAAATCAAATGGCGCATGCTCCAGCACTAAAGTTTCCGATTCAATCTTGCTGACATCTAAAATATTGTCCAGCAGCGATTTTAAATAATCCAGTGAAATCATTACCTTATTCTTGCAATCCATCTGTTTTTCTTCATCGCCCTTATACTTATCGCACATATTGATCATACCGATAATGCCATTTAAAGGAGTTCTGATATCATGACTCATACGCTTTAAAAAATCTGTCTTGACATTATTTGCTCTCTCTGCTTCTATCAGTGCTTTCTTTAAAGTAACATTTTCAGAAATATCGAGGAATATCGTAATACTCGTTCGTTTTCCATTTGATGTGTAAACAATCTCTGATTTCGCAAGCACCGGTGTCATATTGCCTTCTTTATCTGGAATTAAACACTCATAATCAATCTTATCATCCTTGTAACGCATATCCATCAGCTTCTTCATCACATCCGGATTTAAATATGAAATCCTGCCAATGATTTTTCCAAGATTCTCCTGTGCTTCATCTAAATTCTTAACCCCATAAATACGCATAGCTTCTGCATTCATATGAACAATTTCATGCTCCGGAAGTGTGTATGAGAGGATACCGACACTGATCGTATCGAGAAGCTCCTGAAAATAAGAATTCTGATTTTTATTCTCATCTTTTAACTGTTGATTTTGCTGAAGCAAACAATCCTCCAAAAGTCTGTCCTTCTCAAAATGGACAACATTTGTTGCTTCCTGATGATATCCGACAATTCTGATCGTGGCATCTGGAGAAGCAATTTTATGACCTGTACAACGCACATAAATAAGTCCGTTTTCGGGATGCATATAGCGATAGATAATATCTGCTTCATGTGTTTTTAATTCTTCAAGATAATCTAAAAAGCATTGTTTTTCCTGAGGATGAATATGTACTGCTACAAAATCATAACATGCTTCCGGTGTTATAGCATCAGCCGTTCCGAGTAGCGCATCTGAAATTTCATCTGTATACAATCGTGGAGGTTTGCCTTCTTCATATTCATATTTCCAAAACCCCGAATTTCCTGACTCGAAATATGCTTCAATATCCTTATTACTTAGTTTTTTCATCCCCGTACCCTCATTCTTTATTCTTATTCATTCAATACCCATTAAAATTTTATATATCAGTCTTTTTGATGACTTTGCCATACCATTTCAGTGGTTTCCCAAACATCGGAAAAGCCAGAACAATACACAATAACAGTGCGCATACACCCCACACATATATTGCTGCATTCCCGATCATATCAGACATTTTCCAATACAGTCCTATATAAGTCAATATATACAATATCGGCCGATGGAAAAAGTATATCTGCATTGTATGCTGCCCCATCATATTTAAAACAGGTAATCGGCGGTTTGGCACAATTGCCATAACAGCGATTGAAACGATTACACTGATCACATAAGCAATTAATCTATACAATGGTGCAAAATAATAGCTTACATCTACTCTATTATACGGATTTCTTCCTGTAAACAGTTCCCTGAAAATATAATAATCATCCAAATGGCATACACACACATACACAAGTGCTGCCAGAACAATGATGCCAACAATACGCACCCACATTTGTCTGGCAAATTTTTGTATACGCTCAATTCCGATTATCCAACCCAACACAAAAAATGGATAAAACACAATCACACGGGATATCTGGCAAAAATCCTCCAGCGTACTGTCAAAACCGGCGATCAACGCTAAGATTATACCAAACGACAGTAACCATATTTTATTAAATCCTTTTAGTACATATGATAATAAATAGAAAACTGCCAAAGCAAATAAATACCACGGAATTTCAGAATCACTAAACAGCGAAAAATCCGGTTCTTTCCCGCCAATTGACCGTATCACAAAAATAATAATTTTCAAAATAACATACAGGCTGAAAAGTTCTATAACTCTTTCCTTTAATTTCTTTTTATCATTAATCACATGCTCACACATGCAACCATTAGTGAATAAAAATAATGGCATGTGAAACGAATAAATAAAAATCCAGATGCCTTTGGCTGCTGTAACATCCTTATCAATGCCCACCTGCATAAAATGTCCCAGAACCACACAAAAAATCAGCAGCCCTTTCAGATAATCAAACCATATATTTCTTGATGTCTTTTTTTCCTGTCTAAACATATAACTATCTCTCTTTGCCTTTTCTTCGGTTTTCGCCTTAATTGCCTATCTGTGCCATTTTAATGCGCCGGCATTTCAACTCTTTTCGGTATACCCTCATCATTAATTTTAAAGTAATACACCGATGTCAGTTTATTACCTTTAATCCACTGATAATCGCCCTGAATACCATGTTGCACGGAGGAATTATAGAACCAGTCAGCGATGGATTTTTTTTCTTCCTTGAGGTTTAAAACTTCCGGCGAGAGGTTAAGCTCTTCTATGCATGCTTTCCAGGCATAAACTACATTATACATTTCTGAAACAATACAGCTTCCCGGAACATTGCCATCGTGGTCCTTTTTGTAGGCTTCCAGCAGCTTCTGCCATTCTTCCCCTTTATAGTCACAGTCAAATTTATTCCAGATATATGTACCACTTAATTGTTCGCGATATTCCTGGATCAAAGGTATCTCGTAGCCTGCAAATGAAGCCGTAAATCGTCTGCCCTCCGTGATGCCACGCTGTCGCATTTCCGACACAAATTTCACATAATTTTCTGTCCGGGCTAAAATAATATAACCGTCCGCATTTGTATTTAATGCTTCAACCACTGCATTTAATCCATTGTTTAATGTCGCATCAATTTCGATTACTCTCAATAACTTCATATCCAGTTCTGTCAATTTATCCTGAAGTAAATCTGCCGTTTCCATCTGAGAACTTTCGCCCTTATTAATCACAATCACAACGTTTTCAATATCCGGATTGAGTTCTTTCCAGATATCAATCGCCGCAATTTCACCTGTTGTGGAATCGCTCATGTATGAAATACCATAAGGCGCCGACTGTTCCCGGACAGATTCAAAAGAATACGTTGCAACATCTGGTGTGCCGCTTTCCCTGATAATATCAGCAATCGCTGCTGTACCGTTTGAATCCACCGGACCGATTAAAAACCGCTGTGTCTTCACTAATTTTTCAACAATATCTTTGCTGCGGTTTTTATTAAATTCCGAATCGTAAAACGTCGTGTGCACAGGAACACCATTGATACCACCGGCAGCATTAATCTCATCCACCGCATAATCAATCGCCCACTGCGCACTCTCACCCAGATAGTAGATTTCTCCGGACAGCGGTAAGATGGCAGGAAGTTCGTATACAACTTCTTTATTTTCCATTTTCTGATTTTCATGTACTTTGTAAATACCCAAAGCTACACCTGCAATCAATACAAGCAGAATAACGACACTACCTGTTATCATAATAACTTTTTTATTTTTCATTATTCCACCGCCTCTAATTCAAACCAGAAAGTGCTTCCCTGTCCGACTTCACTCTCTACACCGTATTTTGCATCATGGATTTTTAGTATCTGGCTGGCAATATTTAACCCCAGCCCGGTACCTGTTTTATTATTGCCATAAGGATCCACCTTATAATACCTGTCCCAAATATATGCCAGGTGTTCTTTTTCAATACCTGGGCCGTAATCCTTCACTTCCAGCCGTACAATATTTTTCTCCGATGTCAGTATCAGTTCTATTTTTTTCTCATTGACTGAAAACTTCTCCGCATTTGTCATAAAATTCTCAATCACTCTGTAAATCAGTTTCTGGTCCGCGCACACAAACGCCCGCTCTGCCACCTTTGCCTCAATAATAAATTCATCCTGCTGATGCCGCATCTCAAATGTTGCTACGACATCCTGAATCAGTACGGATAAATTAAACCGGGTCTTTTCAACCTGAAGCACTCCGGACTGCAGCTTCGCCAAATCCATAAAATCTGTAATCAGCGTACTCATTTTGTCAACTTCACTCTGAATGCGTTCAAGATGCACAGCTCTTTTTTGGGGATTATCCCCAGACATTGTCTGTATCATTTCTGTATACATCTTAATAACTGTCAGCGGCGTCCGCATGTCATGTGAAATATTGGCAATAAACTCTTTTCGCATCTGCTCGGTTTCATTAAATTCCTTCGCAGCAAGACCGAGTGTATCTGATAATTTGCGTACCTCGTAACAACCTTCATCTGAAAATGTCACATCGTAATCACCCTCGGCAAGTTTCCCCGCTTTCTCCGTCAGGCGATGAATCGGTTTTGTGATGACTCTAGTAATCATATAGGATAAAACCGAGGCAATAAGCAAAATGACGATAAATGCATAAATCACCCGCCGGCCAAACATTACAAGCAAATGATCTACACTGATTAATGATTTGCAAAAAATCATCACCTGTCTTGAGCCTTCAATATTTGCAATAACCATGGCATGCACAACCCATTCACTGTTTTCGGAAGCATTTTCCACACGATATGTATATTCTCCGCCATTGTCATCCAGTAATTCAAATATATTTTCATCTATCAGATATGAAAATATATCCTGCTCTTTCTCCTCAGAATCCACAGTTGTATACAGGGTTTCGCCTGTTTTTTCATCTAAAATCTGTATCAGGCAATTCCCTCCACTGGCAATGACACTCAAATGCTCGTAAAATTCATCTGATGTATACTGCTCCATCGCCTGCCACATCATTCGGTCGATATCTTCGATATTTTCATTTGTATAATTCAATCGAACTGAGCTTGATAAAATGAGCCAGAATAAAATGGTAATCAGCGCAGTTAATGCTGTAAATGAAATCCACATCTGAAAACTCAGATGCGAAAAGAAATTTTTATGCTTCAAATTTATACCCCGCTCCACGATGTGTCACAATAAATTTTCGATATTCACCAAGAGAATGTCTCAGCATCTTAATATGTGTGTCCACGGTACGGTCATCACCGACAAAATCATATCCCCAGACTTTGTCCAGTAATTCATCTCTGGAAAATACGATATCTTCATGCTGTGCCAGAAAAAATAATAAATCATACTCTTTAGGTGTCATCGCGATGCGCTCGCCGTCAATCTCGACTCTGCGCCCTGAAATATTTAACACAAGGCCGTCAAATACCAGCGTGCTCTTTTTTGATGCACCCAAAAGCTCTTTTTCGTGTCTTCGCACCACAACATTCACTCTTGCCATTAATTCCTTCAGAGAAAATGGTTTGACAACGTAATCTTCAACCCCAAGTTCAAAACCATAGAGTTTATCATATTCTTCGCCCTTTGCCGATAGCATGATTACCGGAATATCCTTGAATTGTTTTATTTTTTTATAGGCTGAAAATCCATCGATTTTGGGCATCATAATATCCAGGATGATTAAATCATAATCTTCATCCTGGCATTTCCGGATAGCTTCCAATCCATCACAGGCCTCTGCGACTTCATATCCTTCAAATTCTGCAAATTCCTGGATACCGCTTCGGATTGCCGCCTCATCATCTACAATCAGTATCTTTTTCATTACCTTCATCCCTTGTTTTTAATATTCCTTTTATAATCTCAAAAATATTGTAACGAATTTATGGATTTTATGCAACATTTCAGGGGAAATTGTATTTTATATATTTAAAGCATACTTTGTATCTGTCCGCAGCAAAAAGCTGTGTCTGCCCAAAAGAACAAACACCTACATATCCATCCACAACCGTGCGGAGGAAATCACCTTGACCGAACTTGTATATGCTTAAACGAAATCCCGTTATCGGCTATGATATGGCTGATAACGGGATTTTCTGTCATTAGTCGTTTTTTCCTTCTGTGCTGGCAACAAGACGGTCAAAATCACTTTGATACAGACGATCTTGAATAACACGGTACTGCTCAAATTCGCTTTCCGCAAAGGCTTTTGCGATTTTTCCATCAGGAGCGTTGCGCCATGAGGTTAATCCCATATGTTCTTTTGTGTGGTCTGCTCTTTCTACAATGACTTCCGCTGCGGTATTTCCGTGAACGGCATAGTGCATCTTATTCTGTACTGTTGCAAAAAAATCTTTCGTGATTTGGCTATCAAGGGAATAATCAACAGCAGTGACATAGATATCTGTAATTTTTTGATAGAAACGGCGCTCACTGGCACGAATTTCCTGTATCTCAGAAATCAAGTGCTCAAAATAGTCCTCATCAAAGATTTGACCGTTAATCAATCTGTTCTTATCTAAAACATACCCTTGTTTCGCAAAGGTATCCAGCACTTTTGTTGCCCATTGCCTGAATTGTGTTGCCCTGCCGGAGTTGACACGGTAGCCAACGGCAATTATGGCAGATAGCGAATAAAACTTATATTGGTAGGTTTTTCCGTTATCCGCAACTTGTGCAAAATTTGCACAAGTTGATTCCTCGGACAATTCGCCGCTTTCATAGATATTTTTCAAATGTTTTGTGACAACGCTTCTGTCTACATCGAAAAGCTGTCCAATCGCTTTTTGTGTCAGCCATACATCGTGATCCTGAACACGAACTTCAATACCATCCTCGTGGGCATCCTTTGTAAATACAAGAAAATCCACCGTGCTGTTTCGGATCTGCAATTTTGTATTCTTATTTTCAGCCATTATGTATCACCATCCAATCATTCCTTATCGGAGCTGTTTTTTCTCGCTCTGCTTTTGTAAACATTATTCCACGCCTCGTTTGACCACATCCGGATTGTCACAACAATATATCTTTTTAACATTTCTTCTGAGACATTTCCTACACTATAGGCAAAATACCCATCTGTCCAAAAAGTATATCCAGACATTCCGCACACCTCCATCATACATATTATCTTACCTATTTTCATACGCATTATCTTACATACTTTTTAGGTAAGATAATGCATATGATGCTGTTTTTATTATATTATAACTTTTGTGTGGGCGAATGTCGATGGATTCCTGAAGTTTATTCGAATGTCAATACTTCCTTTTTATCACATATCCACCGCTTCAAATCTTCTCACAGATACCTTCAATGCCATTACAGATACCAGAATATACACAATATACGGGCAGTCATCAAAGAAACGCACCACAAAAAAGCTGTGTCTGCCCAAAAGAACAAACACAGCTTTTTGCTTTTATTTTATATTTATTTTAATATTAGGGAGCCAGGCTCTTACATAAACATACACATGATACACAGAAGAATTGTACCGATTGTTGTGTTCACAACTGTACAAATACCTACATATTTATAAGATTTGTTTGCTTTAGTTTTGCAGATTTCATTGGCTGCAATAAAGCCTGCATTTGTAGGTAATGTATCAAATGTTGTTGCACAGAATGCAGAGATACGGGCAAATGCTTCCATGTTTGCACCCATAGTCTGTGCAAGCGGTGTAAATACCGGAAGACCAACGCCAAGACCTGCAGGACCAGAACCGCCAACAAGTGTCATGATCATCATGGCGATCATGGAAATTACAAGTGGATTTCCGTTGAAGCCTGCCAGGATTTCTGTTAATCCGTTGAATGCAGGTGTAATTGCTACGATTGAACCAAAACCTGCAACGGCTGCTGCACCACAGGATACGATGGCTGCATTTGTACATGCACCACCCATGCTCTTAAGGAAAACATTAAAGCTGCCAAAGTTTTTATGCATCAGAATGATAGCAACAACTGTACCTGCCATCAGGGCAAAGTTTACATCAAGACCAACTGCATTGTACAATACGAATACAAGTACCATAGGAATCAAAGCAACGATAGGATTTGGTAATTTTTCATTTTCTACATTATCAAAAGCAGGTGTTGCTGATTCATCATAATAGTTGCCTTTTTTATTTTCTTTTTTAGCTGCAAAATTCAGATAAATAACGTTTAATACTAAAATCACTGCACCGGCAATAAAACCAGGCACTGCTGCTGACATAGAGGATACACCAACTGTACCTGTAGCCATAACGTTCTGTACCTGTGGTGAACCAGGCATGGATAATGCTGCAGTTGCAATACATCCAAGAATCATACCAGGTGCCATATACTGTGGAATTCTGGATTCGCGGCAAAGTTCCAGTGTTAATGGTGCCATAACGAACATTAATACGATAGCGCTGACGCCGCCGTAAGATAACAGAAGTCCGGCAAGGAATACGATGACAATTGTTACAAGTGGGCTAAGTACAGCATTTTCTTTTTTGCCTTTAAAGATTTTTGCAATCCACTGTGCCAGAGATTTTGCGCCTCCGGTCACACCGTAACATTCACCAAAAATTGCGCCCCACAGGAAGATAGGAATCTGTCCGATAAGGAAGCCTCCCATACCACCCATGTAAGTTTCAAGATAACCACTGATGACATTAACGCCACTAAACGCTGCAACAATCATAGATGCAAGCGCACCGACGATCATCAGTGGCCAGCCTTTCATAACCATTACGATAAGAAAGACCAAACCAATGATAATACCGATCATGCTTAATACCATAATCTAAACCTCCCTCTTGCTACGCTCCGTAGCATTTCGTTTTATTTATCCATATATTAGCACGAATAAATGAGCGGCAAATGATGTGAATGTGATAGCTGTGTGAAAATTAACTTTGTATTTTGTTTTCTTAAGCATTGTGTGTATTTATTTTTTACTTTTTAGCAGATTTTTTAAATACTATTTCTTTTTCATTGCCTTATAGCCGATTAATACCGTCCATACATATGCACATGTTTTAGGAATCATCAGCATTCCGATCATTGGAATCACATCAGCCCACAATACAACCGGAATATAGAACGCAAAGCTCAGGACGATTGTCAGCCACATCCAACGGAAAGATTTATCATTATTTTCTTTTGCACTTTTATAAAATAAAACGATGATAATTAATCCAATCAATGCAAACGGAATGTTACGATAGATTCCCCATGAAAGCGGAGCATCTGTGCTGAGCCAGTTATTCTGAGGCATCATACACAAAACAATTCTTAATACTGCAAGACCATAAATAGCTGCTGTAGTTGCTTTATGTCCTTTAATCTGATAACGTTCACGCCAAATATGATAAAGTACAACATAAAAAATAGTCATAGTGACGGACGTAATCCACTTACCTAACCCCAGTTGTACGGTAAAATTCTCAAGACCTGTTGTACAAAGTGCCACTGCACGAGGAATCAGATGGAATGCATCGCCACTACCTAAAAGGACTGCCATAATCCCAAACATGGTAAACTGACGATTTCCTTTGCTCTTACGGATCATTAAAATTCCGATTGTGATTACTGTAATCAAATATACTGTGTCAAATAAAGTTTCTACAATTGCTTGCATAATAAACATCCTTTCTACCATTTACATGAACACTGTTCATTTTGATTTATAAATTTTCCCACATTATCTGTGGGAGAATTTTAATATAATGTTTTATTTATAAGCATTAATACAGATGAAGGATTGTAATCCTGACGAATCATCGATACCAATATCAGGGAAAACAATATATCTGCAAACTGTTTTTCCGTAAATTGTTGATCGAATACGCCCGGACGGATTTCAGGATCATTTTTCAGGACATCACATAATCCATTAAGAATATGTCCCCACGTCTGCATCATTCTTTTTTTTCCATCTGTTTTTTCTTCTTTCATAAATCCAAATGAATGTAATGAGAAAAAACCCGGAAATTGCTTAGTTCCATATGCTAAACGTTCATAGATCCATGTGATACAAGTTGTAACATCATGAAATACCTGTTCATCCTGAGGGTGAAAAAAGATTTCGTGCCAAATGCTCTCTATAGTATCACCAAGCAATGCCGCCTTTGATTCATAATAATTATAAATCGTACCTGCCGAAACACAACACCGGGATGCAACAGCTCTTATACTTACAGCAGCCCATCCATTTTCTTTAATCAGTTCCCTGCTGGCAGCCAATATGTCTTCTTTTGAAGTAGCAAGATGATTCATAACTTCACCCCCAATATTTCATTTGCTTATTATTACTTTTATACTGAACGCTGTTCATGTTCAAAATATACGCCGTTCATGTTGATTTGTCAATACTATTTTTAATTTAAAACATACTTTTTTCCATATTTCCGATACAGGTAAATTGCTATAAATATTGTCACATTCTCCGACAACGGCATCGTCAGCCAGACACCAGACACACCAATCAGTTTTGGAAGGACAAGTATGAACACAATTACAAAAATCAAGGAGCGGAGTGAAGAAATCAGTGCGGATATAAAGCCATTTCCCAAGGCAGTAAAATATCCGGATAAAAATACATTCAGACCGATAAACAAAAATACCGGACTAAACAGCTTTAATCCATCCCATGTCAATGAAAATACATTTCCATCTCCAACAAATAAATGGATAATCTGTTTTCCAAAACCGAGCGACACCATAAGAATCAGCACAGAAGTAATGGCAATTGTAATGAAACTGTACCGCGTTGTTTCTTTAATTTTGTTGTAATTTTTAGCTCCATAATTGTAGCTGATAATTGGCGCTGCTGCAACGGCAGTTCCCATATAAAACGAGATAAAGAAATAGTAAATGTACATGATGATTGTTACAGCCGCTACCCCATCTTCTCCAAAATATTTCATAATGATAAGGTTAAATAAAAATGTGGTGATACCTGTAGACATTTCCGTCAGCATTTCACTGCTTCCGTTCGTGCAGGATTTAAGGAGAATACTCCAATTTGCTTTCGGTTTACAGAACCTGATTTGGCTGTGCTTCAAAAAATAAATCAGACCGATTATCATGCTGACTGTAATAGAAAGGGAAGTTCCCAACGCAGCTCCGAGCGTTCCCAGGCGAAATACAGCTACTAAAATATAATCGAAAACAACATTCAGAATCAGTCCGGTCAAAGACATCCCCATTCCGACCTGCGGTCTTCCGTCCGTCCTCACAAGATATTCGAAAAACAGCTTAAATGACATCGGAATTGCGCCTAAAAATATCACAAATGCATATGGGATTACATGCTCCAGCAATCGCTCACTGCTTCCTAAGAAAATGCAGATTGGTTTCAGAAACAGGATACCGGCAATTGTAAATGCAATTGAAAGCACGAGCAGCACTATCGTTATAAAAGAGAAAACCTCATTTGCTTCCCGCTCCCGTTTTTGCCCCATCTTCTCCCCTATGATAGCACCGGATCCCGTTGCAAACATGACTGACGTTCCAAAAATAACACAAGTAATCGGAATGACAATATTAATTCCTGCCAATGCATCAGAGCCTGCATACCTGGATACAAAAAATCCGTCAATCGTTGTATAGAATGATAAGAAGATCATGGTCAATACAGATGGCACTAAATATTTTAAAAATTGCGGATAGGTCATTTTTTCTTCAAAATATTTCATTTTCATATTCCTCGTACTTGATAATTTTTTTGTTATATATTTTATTAATTAAATTACTCCAAGACATCCGCATTTTTCAAAATACTACAGACTTGATACGACATTGATCGGATTTCCTTCCATAAATTTCTTTATATTATCTGCCAGAATAGAAACCAACCGCTGTCTTGTTTCAAATCCTTTCCATCCCATATGCGGTGTCAAAATGACATTGTCCATAGTATAAAGAGGACTGTTCTGTGCAGGTGGCTCTGTTTCCTGAACATCAAGTCCGGCTCCTGCAATCGTACCATTTTCCAATGCTTCTATAAGCGCAGCCTCATCAATAAGCGCACCTCTTGAAGTATTAACGATAAACGCTGACGGCTTCATAAGTGATAAAGTTTCTTTGTTGATCATATGCTTTGTACTTTCTGTCAAAGGGCAATGCATTGAAACATAATCACTATTCTTAAGTAATTCCTCAAGCGATACATAACGGATACTCTCCTCATCCTCCCTTGGGGTTCTGGTGTACACAAGTATATTCATATCCAACGCCTGCGCAATCTTTATGACTTTTCTGCCAATATTTCCTGCACCTATAATACCAAGTGTTTTACCGTTTACTTCAACATGAGGAACCTGAAGATTTTTAGTAAAGTTATCATGGTTTCCACATGCCAGCATCTTCATCTGCACCTGCATTGCAGAACTCAGATTCAATATCATCATGATTGCAGTATGTGCCACACGTTCTGTACTATACGCCGGGATATTGCAGACTGTAATTCCCTTCTTTCGTGCTGCATCAAGATCAATATTATTATATCCTGTACCTGCCTCACAGATCAGTTTGACAGATTCCGGGAATCTCTGTATCATTTCTGCATCCACAGGCATCTCTTTTGTTACAATGATATCTGCTCCCTGAATACGCTCTAACAACTGCAGTTGCGTTGTATCATCATATACTGTAACATCGGAAGATAAGATAGAAAAATCCAGCTTTCCATCAAAGTTCATTTTCTTTGCATTCAATACTACACATTTATCGTTCATCATATGAATTCCTCCTAAATCTTTCTTAACTATAAACCACTTAATCCATAAAACCAAACAGGCTTTGTTTCTTAGTTCTATAATATAGCAGACCTACAGCGTCTGCCAGTGCCCATCCGATTGGAACCGACCACCAGATACCAATCACACCTATTGCCGGTATTGCAGACAATATATATGCCAGTGCCACCCGGATTCCCAGTGAAAATACTGTAAGAACCACACTCATCCCCGGTCTGCCCAGAGCCCGGTACAAACCATATAGCAGAAACAGCCATCCGATTCCAATGTAAAATGCACCTTCTATGCGAAGATAACGTACTCCCTCCATGATGATATCTATTTCTTTAGCATCTACAAATATCCTCATAAGCTGCTTTGCAAATATACATACAAATGCAGATATCGCTACACAAAAGATTGCGGATATACGCACTGCCGCTTTCAGCCCCTGCTGTATTCTCTTTTTTTCTTTTGCTCCGTAATTCTGCGCAATAAATGTGGAAAATGCATTTCCAAAATCCTGCACAGGCATATAAGCAAATGCATCTATCTTTACGGCAGCCGCAAATGCTGCCATAACAACCGTTCCAAAGCTGTTTACCAGTCCCTGTACCATAAGTATTCCAAGATTCATGACTGCCTGCTGGATGCATGTCAACATTGAAAAGGAAATAATTTCTCTGATTCGTTTTTTCTTCAGACAGCGGATTTTCCATATTGCATGCACCTGTTTATATCGCACAAGTGTATAAATCATTATGCCAAGACCGGACAGATACTGTGCGATCACGGTCGCCTGTGCTGCTCCTTCCACTCCCTTCTCAAAACCGATAACGAACCAAAGATCAAGAATAATATTGAGTACAGATGATACTGCCAGAAACAGAAGTGGTATAACCGAATTACCGATTGCTCTGAGGTATGAGGCAAAATAATTGTAGAAAAAAACAGCCGGAATCCCCATAAAAATCACAAACAGATATTTTCTCATGTCACCCCACACTTCATCCGGAACCCTGAGAAAAATTTGAAGCCCACCAAGGCTTGCATAAGCAATAATATTTAACAGTACTGTCACCACAGTAATAAAGGAAAAAGATGCACAGATATCCTCTTTAAGCCCATTTTCATCACGCTGGCCAAATCTGATGGAAAACAATGCACTGCTTCCCATACACAGCCCAAGAATAATTGATGTTATAAATGTCATAAGTGTAAATGATGAACCTACTGCTGCAAGTGCTTTTTCTCCAAGAAACCGCCCGACAATAAGTGTATCTGCAATGTTATAGCATTGTTGAAGCAAATCCCCCAATATCATTGGAATGGCAAATAACAGCATTGACTTTACAACAGGTCCTTTTGATAAATCTCTGTTCATTTCACATCTCCATAACGTAAGTTGTAAGTTTCATTATGAATAAGATTATAGATAGTTGGGTTAATTAAGTCAAGATGTCGTTTACTTTTAGTAATATAAATGATATGATGCTTTTAGGATTATAGGAGGAGCACTTATGTACTTAGACGGTTTAGATGAACTTGATCAGAAAATTATCCAGTTACTTATTAAAAATGCACGTATTTCTTACTCTGATATTGGTGAAGAAACCGGCATTTCCAGAGTAGCAGTAAAAGCCCGGATTCAGGCTTTGGAAAAAAAAGGTGTAATTGAAGAATATACAACAATAATAAATCCCCAAAAAATCAGCGGTGCTGTATCATGTTATTTTGAAATTGAGACAAAACCTGACTATCTGGCGCAGGTAACAAATGTATTATATCAAAATGATATAGTTACACAGATTTACCGTGTCACTGGAAGAGACAAACTGCATGTACATGCCATCGCTTCATCCAGTGATGAAATGGAACATTTTCTACACAATGTCATTGATACCCTGCCTGGCATTATCAGCTGCAGCTGCAATATGATTTTATCACGTATTAAAGATATTAAAGGATTGAGGCTATTTTAAGCATATACAGCGATATTCTGATGGAGTTAAATGGTAACGCTTTTTAAACAATCTGCAAAAATAATCCACATTATGAAATCCGCTTTCATAAGCGATTGTTTTTACTTTTTTATTCGTATTTTTCAGTAACCAGGAAGCTGCCTGTAGACGATATCCTATCAGATAATCAACCGGCGTAGTATGTAAAAATCGTCGAAACAAATTAAGTGCTGTACTTTTGCTGACTCCTATATGTGAAGCTATTTCATTCAGCGATAGCCCATGATTATAATTTTCATGTATATATTGCATCATTAACTGTACTCTCTTCTGTGCAGCCTCATCAACTGTTTGTACATCTTCTTTACCAGATAACTTTACATTTTCATAAAAATTCAGCCATAAATCCTGCAACAATGCCAAGGTAGCAAGCTCCCTTATTTTCTCGTCCTTCTGTATTTTCATTATTTTTATCATAATTTGTATAATTTTTACCTGCCATGATTCATTAGACCGAAAACATTGAAAGGATATATTCGATGAAATGATTGGTAAAATATATTTTTTATAGATAAGACTATTCTCTGGTGCAATAAATTCAGGCATACATACAAAGTTAGGAATAACACCACCAGATGATGCATAAAACTGATGCAATATTTTAGAATTGATAAAAATCGCTTCTCCTTCTGACAATATAATCTGTTTTTCGCCTATCCCACATGTAACTTGTCCAGACTCAACATATAAAAACTCAAATTCCCTGTGCCAGTGCCATTCAATACAATGAAAATCAAATAGTTCCAGATTATCATAATAATACTGGAATGGGTAAGCACTGCTTCCATGCGGTTTGATTTCCATGAACTCCTCGTCTGTAAGTATTTTATTATATGTTTTATTATAATCCATCCCCATATCCTCACATTTTTCTTTTTACGATATTATACAGTATTTATGCGATTTAATTCAATGTATATGTCTAATATTTGCTATATAATTAAATAAAAAAAGAAAAGAGGTATTCTTATGATTTTTAAATGGATGAATGAAAGTGCAATCAGCATTGAAGGCGACAGAATTGAAATAACTGCACCGCCAAAGACAGACTTTTTTTGTGGAAGTATTGACGAATGTGAAGAAGGTTTTTTACCGGAATCACTTTGTAATGCCCCATATTATTATACCGAAATCGATGGGGACTTTATCCTTAAAGTAAAAGTATCCCATGATTTTAAAGAGACTTATGATTCTGCTTCTGTAATGGTAATGGCAGATGACAGCCACTGGGCCAAATGTTGTTTTGAGCTGACTGATTTTGGAACCCATGCAGCTGTAAGTGTTGTTACAAAAGGTGATTCAGATGATGCAAACGGCTGTAACCTTGAAGGCAATTCTGCCTGGCTTCAGGTATGCAGAGTAGGAAATAATTT
>CAKRHR010000042.1 GCA_934339005.1 uncultured Catenibacillus sp.
GGTGTGCATGCGGCAAAGATGATGGCAGAACGTCTGCAGACAGGTGAAAATCAAAATGAAGTCCTGCATGCAAGAATTATTGATTTTGCCGAGCAGATACCAATATTTAATTCTCCAATAGAATAATAACATACAAAGTTGAATGCGTTATAAAGAGCAAAAATAAAAACATCTGAATTTCTAAATGATTAATTTTTTGATTAGAGTAATAATTTAGAGATTCAGATGTTTTTTTATGAAAAAATGATCCTGAGGAACACTATAATATTGCAAATAAAACACCGGAAGTATTATCTGAGAAAAAAACAACTGAATCGAAAGTTGAAAATAAGAGAAAAAATGGAAGAAGAAATTGACGAAAAAAATAAAAGATGATATTATTATAAACAGTGGCGACTTAAACGTTTAAATTATTTTAACTGGGAAATATTTGAATAGGGCTTACGACAATATATTTTGAAAAATAAAAGTGAATTAAGAGAAAAAATATACGATGAAAAAAATTATATGATGTAGGTGTATTCCAAAATAAAAAAATATAACAATTAATTATAACAAGCGAGTGTGAGAACAAATGAATTATGTATTACTATTTCCAGATGAAATGCGGGCAGAGAGTCTTGGCTGCTATGGACATCCGGTGGTGAAGACGCCGAATATGGATGCCCTTGCAAGAGAAGGTGTATTATTTGAAAATAATTATACGGCACATCCTGTATGTGGACCATCACGTTCGTGTATTGCGAGCGGCTGGTATCCACATGTAGATGGCAAAAGGACTTTTTATCTGCCAATAGAAACAGATCCGAATATGTTTGTGCCGCTGCGTGAATCCGGCTTTACAACAGCACATGCAGGTAAGGATGATATGTTTACCCATGAGGCGATGGACAAAGTATTTTCAGAATTTTTGCCGTTTTACCGGGGCGATATTATCCGTAAAAGACAATTAAAGGCAATCCCTGAGGCCAGATACTCCATGCTTTATCCGCCGGTTGCAGACGAAGATGCAAGTGAACTTGGAGATGCAAAGACGACAAGAGATGCGATAGATTTTATCGGCAGACATGCAGGTGATGACAAGCCGTTTTTCCTGATGGTATCCTGGACATTTCCACATCCGCCATACACTTGTCCGGAAAGTTTTTATAATATGTACGACCCGGATACGATGCCTGTGCGCAGAAATATGACCTGGAATGAAAATAAGCCGGAATTATACGATGATTTGCGCAAATACAGGGAACATGATCAGTACGATACAAAGATATACAGAAAAATCAATGCGGTATATCATGGTATGATTTCATATATTGATGCACAGATGGGCGAAATTATCAATGAACTTAAAGCACAAAATATTTATGACGACACAACGATTATTGTTTGTTCAGATCATGGCGACTTTGCCGGAGATGCAGAACTTCTGGAAAAATGGCCATCAGATATGACAGATATGATTACAAGAGTGCCACTGATTATCCGCAGACCGGGCGGTGCAAAAAATCATCGTGTACATACACCGACACAGTCCATTGATATTTTACCGACGATTCTTGATTATGAGGGCGTGACACTGGATTATCTGCAGTTTGGCGTGTCATTAAAACCACAGATTGAAGGGGACGACGGTGATACTGAACGTGCAGTATATACGGAAGGTGGTTATGATACACATGAGCCATGGTGCTTTGAACCGACATGTTTTAAAGGAACATATCTTGATTTTCCACAGGTTGAGGGCACAGATTATTATCCGAAATGCAGACAGCAGCAGGAGGTGCCGGACAGTGTATGTCGCGTATTGATGCAGCGATATAAAAACTGGAAGCTGATTGTCCGGACGAATGGACAAAATGAATTATACGATATGGAAAAAGACCCGGTAGAAGCCAATAATCTTTATGGATTGCCTGAGTACAAAGAAGTTCAGGAAAAATTGACAGCGAAAATGCTCACATGGATGATTCACAGTTCTGATGTGGTGCCAAAAGACCCTGCGTATCGTGGCGGAAAACGTTAAAAGTCAAATGCGTAAGAAAATCAAAAAGTATTTAAGATAATTTGAAAAAAATCTCAGTTTGTTTTCTGAAAGTTATATCTATTTTAAAGAGAATATGGAAAATAACTAAAATAGCAGATGTTATGACCTGAAAAACATGTTAAAATAGATAAACAATGTAAAAAGGGTCTGATGTTGATGCAATGTTGATACTGTAGTATTGATATGTGGAATTATACGAAAAGTATGCTTTCAAAGCAGCAGGTTTCGAAGAAAAAGAAGACATCGGATGAGAGAAGGAGATACAAAAAAATGAGTAATCAGCCAAATGTAATATTAATGTTTATCGATGATCTCGGATATGGAGATTTATCCTGTTTTAATGAAAATTCAAAAATAAAAACACCTCATATTGACAGATTATGTGAGCATGGCGTGCAGCTCACCGACTGTCATTCTACATCAGCACTTTGTACACCGTCCAGATATGGTCTGATGACTGGTCGTTATAACTGGCGGTCAAGATTAAAACAAAGCGTGCTTCCTGGTGGGGCAGCGCCATTGATCGAAGAAGGCCGTTCAACACTTGCAACGATGTTTAAGAAGCATGGCTATTATACAGCGGCCGTTGGAAAATGGCATCTTGGCCTTGGATGGGAACGCAAAGCAATTGATGGTAAAGAATATGGTATCGAGGATGAAGTCAGAGAAAAATTAAAAGTACCTGGGGCAGAAGGTTTCCTGCTTGATGGCATGGGCATTGATTTTACAAAGCCATTAAAGGTAAGTCCGAATGACTATGGTTTTGATTATTTCTTTGGCACAGCGGCATCTTTAGATCAGCCGCCATATACATATATTGAAAACAGACAGGCACTGGCGGTTCCTGACCATGTGACGGGTGTGTTCCCTCTGGACAGAACCGGTGCAACCCAGCAGCAGTTATGGCAGAGAGGACCTGCGGCACCGGGCTATGATTTTGAAAAAGTTATCCCGGATATGCATGCAAAGGTGCTTGAGATCATTGATGCTCATGCCAATGATGAAAATCCATTTTTCCTGTATTATCCGACACATGCTGTACATGGTCCATTACTGCCACCGGCAGAATTTAAAGGTAAGAGTGGATTAAATGCCTATGCGGATATGGTGCTTTATCTTGATTATCTTGTGGGTACAATGCAGGATAAATTAAAAGAAAAAGGTATTGAAGAGAATACAATCTTTATTTTTGCTAGTGATAATGGTTGCAGTGGTGTGGCGGATTATCCATTCTTAACAGCACATGGACACAATCCTAGTTATGTGTTCCGTGGCAAAAAGACAGATATTTATGAGGGCGGTCACAGAATCCCTGCGATTATTTCATGGCCGGATAAATATAAAGCAGCCAGAGCATGCGACCAGATGACATGCTTAAGTGACTTATATGCTACATTTGCTGAGATGCTTGGTGAAGATATTCCTGACAATGCCGGTGAGGATTCTATCAGTCTGATGCCTGCATTGCATGAAAATAAAAAAGTCAGAAACAGTGTGGTACATTCTTCCGGTAACGGCAGCTTTTCTATCCGCACACAGGACTGGAAGCTGGAACTTTGCAGAGATGCAGGCAGTGGCATGGACAAGTCCGTATTTGAACCGACAACATCTGAGAAAGTACCATATCAGTTGTACAATCTGACAGAGGATATTTCTGAAAAACGCAATGTAGCAGACAAACATCCTGATATCTGTCTTGAGATGATGGAGGAATTGATGGCGATTGTTGAAAATGGCCGCTCCACAAAAGGAGAACATCAGGAAAATGCAGGTACTGATTCATGGAAACAGCTTCAGAATCTTTATGAGATGCTTAAGAAAATCCAGAAAAATGCGGGTGAATAAATAGAAAGCGAGGGTACACAGATGCCTCCAATCAGTTTACTGATCAAGCCGGCTTCCGGTTTATGCAACATGAAATGTGATTATTGTTTTTATTGTGATGAAACGAAAAAACGTTCACAGGAATCTTTTGGTCTTATGAGTGAAGCTACATTAAAAAATGTGATCCGAAAGACAGTACTTAGAGCAGAAGGTGCGTGCACGATTGCATTTCAGGGCGGAGAACCAACATTGTGTGGTTTGGATTTCTTTAAAAAAGCAGTTGAATATGCAGAACATTTTAATCGAAAAGGTATTCGCATTGATTTTGCACTTCAGACAAATGGATTGGCTATCACTGAAGAATGGTGTGAGTTTTTTGCAAAAAATCATTTTTTAATCGGTATATCGATTGATGGATTAAGAGAAATTCATAACACCTACCGCCATACCAAGGCTGGAGAGGATACATATGAGCGTATTTTAAAAACAACGCAGTTGTTTGATAAGTATCATGTTGAATATAATGTACTCACGGTCATTCATAGGGAAACTGCTCAGCAAATTAAAGATATTTACAGACGCTACCGGGAAAATGGTTGGGATTACATGCAATTTATTACATGTTTAGATCCGCTTGGTGAAGCGAGAGGACAGAAAACATATTCATTATTACCGCAAATGTATGGTCAGTTTTTAATTGATTTATTTGATATGTGGTATGATGATTTAAATTGCGGGAAAGCGCCTTTTGTACGCCAGTTTGAAAATTATATCGGTATTTTGCTTGGTCATATGCCTGAATCATGTGAGCAGCGCGGCACATGTGGAATACAGTATGTTGTCGAAGCTGATGGTGGTGTCTATCCTTGTGATTTTTATGTACTTGACGAATGGAAGCTTGGCAATTTTAATGAAAATCGTATTGATGATATTGATGCGATGCGCAAGGATAAAGGATTTTTGGAACGTTCCCGTAATCATCCGCAAAGCTGCAGGGCATGCCGTTGGTTTGCTTTGTGCAGAGGCGGCTGTTATCGAAGCCGCCTGGGTGAAGAAGAACAAGATACAGGATTAAATTATTTTTGTGAAGGATATAAGATGTTTTTTGAAAAATGCTATGACAGAATGCAGGTAATTGCCCAAAACATAGCTAAAGCATCTCAATAAATGAACATCATTAAATGTATAAATGAGAAAGGTGTATTAAATGAATTATGTAATTATATATCCGGATGAAATGCGTGCGGAAAGTCTGGCATGTTATGGTCATCCGACAGTAAAGACACCGAATATTGACCAACTGGCAAAAGAAGGCACATTATTTGAGAATAACTATACAGCACATCCTGTATGTGTAGCGTCAAGATGTTCACTTGTGACAGGATGGTACCCGCATGTCAGAGGATACAGAAGTCAGTTGAACCTGATGCCGGATACAGAGTTTAATTTTATTTCAGAACTGAATGAACAGGGATGGACAACAGCACTTGTAGGTAAAGATGATTGTTTTGATGCAGAATCTACAAAACGTTTGTTTACGGAATATATTCCGTTTCCAGGTGCAAAACGACCAGTAAATGATGGTAAAAAACATTATACAATGATCATGCCTGCTGCAGTTGGAGAGGAAGCCGATGATCTTCCAGATGCACATTGCTGTAATGATACAATTGATTTTATTAAACGCCATGCACAGGATGAAAATCCGTTTATGTTGTGGGTTAATTTTATTGCACCGCATCCGCCTTATACATGTCCGGAAAAATACTATAATATGTATCAGGATGCAGATGTTCCGGCATTACGTGATGATACCTGGATTAAAAATAAACCGGATTTATACAAATACTGCAGAGATTTCAGAGAAGTTGAAGAAGAAGATCCAGAAGTATTTGTGCGTACAAATGCGATTTATTTAGGTATGATCAGTTTTGTGGATGATATGGTCGGACAGATTGTGGATACATTGAAAGCACAGGGTATTTATGAAGATACAACAATTGTTATATGTTCAGACCATGGCGATTTTGCTGGAGATGCTAAATTGGTTGAAAAGTGTCCAAACGGTATGAATGATATGCTGACAAGAGTGCCTTTGATTATCCGCAAACCGGGATGCAACGCTGGACAGCGTATTAAGACATTGACGCAATCCATAGATATATTCCCGACATTATTTGATTTTGAAAATCTTGAGATTGAACATGATCAGTTTGGTGTTTCACTTAAGAAACATATTGAAGATGGTACGGATTTATGTGATCGAGTTGTATATACTGAAGGCGGATATGATATCAGAGAGCCGCAATGCTTTGAAACACTTGGGTCGGAAGGTTCAATTAAACGTAAATTTATGGGAAAAGGGTCTGTATATTATCCGAAATTGATGCATCAGGAAATGCAGCCGGAGAGTGTATGTAGAACTATTATGCGCAGAGATAATCAATATAAGGTTGTTGTACGTACTAATGGTCAGCATGAATTGTATGATATGAAAAATGACCCGTTAGAATATCATAATCTGTATGGTGATTCTAAATATCAGTCCTTATTTAATGAGTTGTCTATGAAAACATTATTATGGCTGACACATACATCTGATATTGTTCCAAGACCTTCTAAACATGTGAAATTCTGGTTTGAAGACATAGATGATGCTAAAAAATAAATAAGATAAAATCAAGAATTATGAATGTAAGTTATGCCGATTAAAAAAAGCCAGACTGAAAACTCTGGCTTTTTAAAGATCGGCATTTTGTATTTGACTTATCCTTGAATAAGGTAAAAGTATATGCTAGAATTGAGTTATGTAGCGTGTGATTGTTTTGAATTTTTGAAAAGATAACAGCATGCAACATAAGTAGTAGAATAATAATAAAAGGAGATACTTATGAAGGGGTTTGTTAATGATCTGTATGATATCAACCGCATAGAGATTCCCGATGATATGTTGAAGGTGTGTGTTGATGAACAGCGTGTTGAAGAAGAAATCCAGAAATTATCATTACGTTTTGCGAAAGAAACAATGGCAGATTTGGTAGAAAGAGGAGATATCGTTTATTGTCAGGCAGACAAAGAAAGCTATCCGGATGGCAGAACAATTCTTGTTTACACCGGATTAGATATACCGGGTACGGAAACTGCAATTGAGGCACTGGTAGGAAAAAAGCCAGGAGATGTAGCAGAAACGGTAATATGTAAAAAATCTGTGACTTTAACGATTGAAAAGATCATTCACCGCACTCCGGTAGATGTGGATGATGCATTGATCGCTGATATGGGCATTGATGGTGTGAATACCGTTGAAGATTACAGAAACGATGTCAGAATGCAGATGATCAAGGATTTGCTGATGGAAAAGAAAAAGATGGCTACAAAGTATATCATTGACCAGCTGTTGGAAAAAAGCACATATAGCTATGATGAGGCTATGATGGATGCTTATGTTGATTCTATGATGCCTCAGTATATGAAAGAACTTGAAGAATTTGGAGAAACGATGTCAGAAGAGGAAGTCAGAGCAAGTATTATTGACCAGTGTAAAGAAAACTGGATGGCTCAGGCTTTTTGTAAACAGCATAGTGTGGAAATAGATGAAGCTGCTGTTGATGAAGAAGTAGGTCGTATGATCGAGATGATGGAACTGACAGGAGAGCCGGTATCTGATCGTGACGAAATTCGTGAGATGATGCTTCAGAATGAATATTTTAATGGCCTGATCGGTCATATTAATCGTATAATTGAGCAGAAAGCAGGTGAAGTTTGTGGCAGTTGTTGAATTAAAAGAGAGTGAATGGAGAGAATTTAAAAACACAGAGTATAGCATTATTGATTGTTATGGTGAAAACTGTGTAGCCTGTGTGATGCTTGGACCAATTTTTGATGCAATAGCGGATGAGATGTCAGGTGTTTCATTTGGAAGGATCAATATCTCATTTTATCCGGAAATTGCTGATGAATATAAGGTGAATGCTATGCCGACACTGCTTTATTTCAGAAACGGCGAGCTTGTACATCAGTCAGTCGGAAGTATGGAACGTGAAGAACTTTTGGAAAATATAGCAAGTTTATTATATCAGTAAGGAGTGTTTACAGATGGGTAAAGTTCGATTAAATGATGATCAGGAAATAGTTGCAACAGTTAAAGAAGGTCTTAAACGTACTGGGGGATTTTGCCCATGTCGTTTAGAGAGAAAGCCGGAATACAAGTGTATTTGTGAAGAATTTAAAGCACAAATACAAGATCCGGATTTTGAAGGTTACTGCCACTGCAGACTTTACTATAAAGAAAAATAACTTGGAAAGATGTCGAAATATGTCGATGAGATGAAAGGGAAAACTTATGAAAAAATTAATAGCAACAACAGCACTTGTAGTATCAATGGCAGTTACATGTTCAGCATGCAGTCTGTTCAGTAATGATGCAGTTGTTAAATTTGGTGATTTGTATACATTTAATGAACCTAAAGACTTAAAGTATGATGAACGTATCGTGCTTATGGGCGAAGGTTACGAGAGTACGATCGAAGATTATTTGAACGCTGCTGCCTATCCGGACACGATGATGTATGATGATGATGGCAATATTGTCGGTGTATATGATTATGATGCTGAGACGGGTATGGCATATGGATGGAATGATTTCTCTGATGGTAGTTATAACGCTTTTGAGGAAGGCGAGGAAGTTGATCTGGGAAAACCGGATGAATCTCTGATGGTTGATATTCCGGGAACAGTGACACTTGGTTTTGTTGTTTACGATAATCAAAGTGTGGCTAATACAACATATATGTACGCATTTCTTTCAGATGCTGAAGCCAAATCAGCAGTCAAAGATGCACTGGAAGAGATGAGTGGTTTGACGATGACAGAAGAATCAGATAAGGTTTTATATTGTGTTCAGGATGAAACATATATCAAAGAACAGTTTGATCTGGAAGAATCATATGGTGATGCGATTGAAACGAAGGATGCAAAAGCCTATGCAGAAATTCTTAAACTTATGTATGGCGTGAGAGAATATGGCGGAGAAAATCCTTATAAACCATATGGCGAACATGAAGATCCTGCAGATCTTGATTTTGACGAATGTATCGTTTTGACAGGTTCAGGTTCAGAAGTACTTCCGGAAGGCTATGATAATGATGTGCAGCAGATCACAGAATATATTTACGGTAAGGATGGAAAAGTTGTTGCAGATTATACATATTATGAATGTGCTTCAAAGGATATTGCAGACAAATTAATGGAAGAAAAAGACCAGTGCCTGCCAAATACAATTGAACGTATTTCAGATACAGCATTTTTAAATGTTGTCAGAGATCAGGATATGACAAATTTGATTGATACTTATAAAGGTTACAGTGTGTTGAAAAATGATTCACTGGATGGTTATGTAAAGATGCTTCAGGAAACTTATTTAACATCAGTTTACAAATAAAGGCCTGACAACGGATGCCATATATCTCAACAGGGTGACTATGGCATCCGTTTTTTATTATGTATAAGGCTGACAGGAGGAAAGGAATGGCTACACAAAACAATACAAAACAGATGCAGCCTCCAAAGCGTGATGGCTGGGCTGCACTGTTTCGTACATTAGGAAAATTAAAGCTTCCATGGGGCTGGATTATCATAGGGTTAGCACTAAAGATGATTTTAAATAACTTGCTCCTAAAACTGCCGGATACAACTGCAGAATTATTGAGTGGTCAGTTGACTGGCAGTGCAATGTTAAAAGCAATCTGGCATTACATAAGTCTGGCGATTGTAGCATTTGTGGCTGTAGCAGGCCAGGTTCAGGCACAGTCATATAGTGTTAAGAGGGTCAGAGAGCGCATGTGGCAAAAGATGTTGTCAATGCGCATGGAATATTTTGATAAAAATGACCCGACAGATATGATGAGTGCTATAACAAATGATGCCAGTTCTGCAATGACTGACTTTGTCAATGCAATCGTGTACTTGATTCCGGATATATATTATGTTGTGATGGCTTTTCGCCGGATCAGCGAGTATCATTGGATTTTGGCAATTTCCTGCTTTATACTTGTTCCTTTAAAGTATATATATGCCTGGTTGATGGGAAGACAGATGCAGACGACAAATGCCCTGTTGTTTAGTAAGATTGGTGAATTGACAGAATATCTGGCAGATAGGATTAACCATTTACCTTTAGTTAAGACATATACGAATGAAAAAGAAGAAAATGAAAATGGACAGAGAGTTGCTCATAAATTATTCAGGGCAAATATGAAACTTGTACGGTTAGATAATATTTCACAGGGTGTAGCTTCTGCAATGGAAGTACTGCAGAATTTTATTGTAATCGTAGTGGCGGTTATTTTGCTTCAGAAGGGTGAAATTGACATCGCTATGTGGCTTGCTTTCTTTTTATTCATTCAAAATCTTTTTCCTAATATTGATGAGATTTTTTCGCTTTGGATAAAAATTAAAGGCGTTCATGGAGAGTTTCACAGAATTATTGATGTGATGGATGGACCACAGGAAGATACAAAACAGACTGTACCATTTCCTAAAACCGGAGATATCCATTTTAACAATGTGACATTTACATATCCAAATACCGATAAGACAGCGTTAGATCATGTGTCATTTACAGTGCCACGAGGCACATCTTTTGCGATAGTTGGTCTGTGCGGCAGTGGAAAGACGACAGCGATTAGCTTGCTGGAAAGATTTTATGATCAGCAAGAAGGCGAAATATTAATCGGGGATACAAATATCAGAGATGTTTCGCTGGCTGATTTTAGAAAGAATATTGCTTATGTACAACAGGAAGCTAATGTCTTTTGCGGTATCTTAAGAGATGTGCTGACTTATGGTATCGACCGTACTGTAACAGATGAAGAGATTTATGTTGCTGCAAAACAAACAGGATTTGATGAGTATCTGTCACTTTGCCCAGGTGGTCTTGACACACAGGTGGCTAGCGGCGGAACATCTATGTCAGGTGGACAACGCCAACGTCTTGTACTGACACGTGAATTGCTACGTGACGGTGATATTATACTGATGGATGAGCCAACTTCAGCGCTTGATGTACAGGTATCTGTAAAAATCCAGGAAATGATGGATCGTTTGTTTGCAGATAAAACACGTATATTAATTACACATGACTTAGAATTTGCCAGAAAATATGATAAGATCATTGTTATGCAAAATGGTCATCTTGTTGGAGAAGGTACGCATGAATCTTTACTTCAAACATGTGAGATGTATCGGATAATGAATGAAAATGATGGAAAGGAGGCGGCAACATGCAAGTAACAGACAAAAAGGTGAAACAAAGAATTAATTATTTTGCTGCTTTAAAGCATGTAAAGCTTCCGTGGATACTCATTATTCTAAGCTTTATATTCTCAATTTTGATGATGAATGCGCAGATTCAGGCGGCAACGTTAACTGCAGATATTATTGATATGAGTCAGAAAGCGATTGATGCAAAAAAACTTGTCAATTATATACTTGTTGTTGTCATTTCTGCAATATGTACAGTTTGCAGCTATTATTTGACTCGAAGAATGGAAGAAACGATCACACTGCGTGTCAGAATAAAACTCTGGGATAAGATTATGCATTTGCCGACAAAGTACTATGATGAAGATAACGGTGACGAACTTGTGAGCCGTGTGACTTCAGATGCTTCTGCACCATCTTCATTATTTACGATGGTCGTATCTTTTGTCGTTTGTATCATTACAACAATACAGGCTTTTATCACATTATTTAATTATCACAGAGTGTTGGCAACATATTCACTTTTGATCATACCATTGACACTTCTAATGTGTATTTTGATTAGTGTGTTACAGTTTAAATTAGGTGTGTACAGCACTGTAACTATGGCTGAGAGTACTGGATATCTTGCAGAGAGAGTACGTAATTTCCGTTTAATTAAAAGTGCTGTGTCTGAAAAAATGGAATCTAAAAAAGGTAACAGAACTTTTAAACGTATGTATTGGGCTGAATTATTAAACTGGCTGATCGTTGCCGGTTATCAGTTGGCTTCCGGCATATTTTCCATAATGTTTATTTTTATTGTTTTTGTCATTGGTGGCCAGTTGATGCAAAAAGGTGAAGTAACGATTGGCGATCTGACAAGTTTTTACATGATTACCGGTATTGTATCACTTCAGTTAATGCAGTTTTTTATGAATGTTGGGTCAGTATTTGGAACATTTGGTACTATGAAAAAAATCAGTCAGATTGCAAGTACATTTTCTGAAAACAGTGAAGGTGAGGACGTTCCGACGGGCTGTGCCGATATAACATTTAATCATGTAACATTTAGCTACAATGATGAGCGGGAAGTGCTTAAAGATGTATCCATGCAGTTCCCAATGGGCAAAGTTACTGCTGTGATTGGTGGTAACGGTGCTGGAAAATCGACAATTTTTAAACTGTTGACCCGTCTGTATGAGCCAAAAGCAGGAGAGATTACATTTGGTGAGGATAATATCGCTAATTATAATTTAAAAGAATGGCGTGAACGTTTTGCTTATGTATTTCAGAAAAATCCTCTTGTCAGCGGCACAGTGCGTGAAAATATTACTTACGGATTAAATCGTGAAGTCAGCGATGAAGAACTGATTGCGGTTACAAAGAAAGCGAACTGTTATGACTGTATCATGAGTAAGCCGGATGGCTTTAATGAAGATGTCGGTCTGAACGGCTCAAACTTTTCAGGTGGTCAGGGACAGTGTATTTCAATTGCGAGGGCGATGCTTCGTGATGCTGATTATCTGCTTTTGGATGAAGCTACAAGTAATTTGGATGTATTAAGTGAATCACTTGTGACAGATGCGTTGAATCATTTGATGCAAGGAAAAACGACAATTATGATTGCACATAATTATGCTGCAACTAAAAATGCAGACCATATTATTGTCATGCGTGATGGTACAGCAGAAGCAGTTGGTACACCGGAAGAATTGTTAAAAACAAATGAATATTATCAGATATTCAGTCAGAATCTATAGAGCCAAAGGGGCGTGAAAAAATGCTCCTTTGTTATTCAGAAAGGGAAAATCATGAAAAAACAAAATCAGTTGGATAAACTGCAGCCGGGTGGGGTTTGCTGTGGATTTCAATTAATAAAAAAAGAATATGTGGCATCCCATGCAGCAAATTTATATACAATGAAGCATGAAAAGACAGGCACAGAGCTTTTATATTTTGACCGGGCGGATGAGAATAAAACATTTGCGATTGCTTTTAAGACACTGCCACAGGATAATACAGGTGTATTCCACATCTTAGAACACAGTGTTTTAAATGGTTCAGAAAAATATCCTGTGAAAGAGCCGTTTGTGTCATTGCTTCAAAATTCCATGCAGACATTTTTGAATGCAATGACATTTGAAGATAAGACGTTATACCCGGTGTCCAGCCGTAATGAGCAGGATTTATTTAATCTGATGTCTGTATATCTGGATGGGGTGTTTGCACCAATTATTTATGAGCGTCCTGAGATATTTATGCAGGAGGGCTGGCATTATGAATTTGCAGAGGGCAGTGATAGGCCTTATTACAATGGTGTTGTATACAGTGAGATGAAAGGTGTTTATGCCGATGTTGAACAGATGCTTGATGAAGCGTCTAAATGTCAACTGTTTCCGGATACAAGTTATGGTTTTTCCAGCGGCGGTAATCCGGCATACATTACGGATTTAAGTTATGAGCAGTTTATCGAAACGCATAAACGTTTTTATCATCCATCCAATGCAAAAATTATTTTAGATGGTCATATGGAAGTTGAAAGATTTTTGACTTATATCAACGAGGAATATTTATCAAAATATGCTTATAAAGCACCAGATTTTGATTTTGTACGACAGATACCGGTAGTATCGGAAAAAACGGTATATTATGAAGCCACTGATGGTGAGGAAGCTCATGCACATATGAGTATTTCAAAAATTTTTGGCATGCATAGTGATACCGAAAAAATTTATGCAGCCAAAATACTTGCAGATTATCTGTCTGCATCCAATGAAAGCCCGTTAAAACGCGTATGCCTTGAGCAGGCACTGGCACAGGATGTTAATGTTGAGATTCACGACCAGGTGTACCAGCCAAGTGTCTCTGTTGTATTTTACAATACAGATGAAGGCATGTTTGAAAGAATCAAACAATGTCTGCCAAAACTGTGTACAGACTTAACGGCAAATGGTCTTGATAAAGAATCACTGATGGCATCTATTGAACGTTTTGCTTTTGAAAATAAAGAAATCAGTGAGCCTTATGGTGTTGAACTGGTAATACGAGCCATGGGAAGCTGGCTGTACGGAGGTGATCCTCTGACAGATATTGATAATAGTAAAATATTTGAATCACTCAGAGCAAAAGCAGATACAGATTATTTTGAAAATTTGCTGCTTGAACTGTTTGGGGACAGTGCAGATAAATCCTGTGTATATGCGCTTCCTTCAGACACAAAGGGTGAGGAAGATGACAAAAAAGAAGCTGAAAAAATTAAAGACATAACTGATGGCTGGGATAATGTAAGATACAGGGAAGAATATGACCGCTTTGTGAAGATGCAGGCATGGCAACAAAGCGTTGATGATGAGAAAGCTATGCGCAGTCTGCCGCATCTTGAACTCTCTGATGTGCCTCAGGAGATGAAGACAGTGTCAACAACAGTTTCTGAATTTGATGGGGTGAAACTTTTAAATGTAGATACAAAAACAAATGGCATTGTTTATATGAATCTGTATTTTGATATTTCTGATTTTACGCTGGAGGAGCTGAAACTTGTAAATGTGATTACAGCATGTTTTGGTGAACTTGCAACAGCACATTTTACAGGCGAGAAGCTTCAGACAAAGATTAAAGCACTCTTTGGTCATCTGATGGCCAGAGTTGAAACGATGGCAAAGCCGGGCGATTTGTTAAACAGCCGTCAGTATCTTACAGTATCTGCCGGTGTACTGGAGGAAAATATTCCGGAAGCAATGGCATTGCTTAAAGAAATTCTTGTGTATGGCAGATATGATGATGCAGACAAGATAAATGAAACTATTCTTCAAAATGATTATTTTATTAAACAGGCTATGATTGGTAATGGCCATCAGTTTGCACTGACAAAGGTATTGTCTGCATTTTCACAGGAAGGCGCCATTAAAGAAGTGCTTGAAGGTGAAACTTTTGTGCAGTGGTTTTCTGATTTTGCACAAAATTATATGTCAGACAGCAAAAAACATAATGCTCAATTTGACCGTCTGATGACAAAAGCTTTTGCCAAAAATCGTATGACAATTGGTTATAGCGGTCATGTGGATAATGAAGTATTTAGTTCACTGCTTGAGGTTTTACCGGAAAACGAGTTTGGCGAAACTCTTGCGGCACCGGAATTTGACAAAGAAGCGTGTACGATTGAAATTCCGGGTAGTGTTGGATTTTCTGCCTTTGGACATAATCTGTATGCGCTTGGCAGTCATTTCAGCGGTTCATGGGCAGTATTGTCTTCATTGATGTCCTTTGGCTATCTGTGGAATATGATTCGTGTGCAGGGAGGCGCTTATGGCACAGGCATGGGTGTTCAGATGAATGGACATATTTTTGCTTATTCTTTTCGTGATCCAAACCTTGCACATACAAAGGCTGTGTATGCTGGTATGGCAGATTTTCTGTCAGAATTTGTAGACCAGGGAATGCCATTAGATGAGATTATCATTGGCACCTTAAATATGATCGAACCACTGCTTTCACCTGCAGGTGTCTGTGACCAGGAGTGTGTGCGTTACTTAAAATGTATTACAAATGAAGATATCGCCAGAATCCGCAGGGAAATCCTTGCAACAGACAGTGAGGCGTTAAAGCCGCTTGTGGAGGTGATACGTGCCTATGTTGCAGAGGGTAAATTCTGTGCTGTAGGTGATGATCATGCAGATGTCAGTGAATGTATGGTATAATATAAATGAACAGCCTGGTAACACAGTTGGTCGCTTGTTAAAAAGATTGTGCTGTAAAATAGTGAATACATAAAATATAAAAATAACTTAGGGGGCGTTTTAAAATGATTTCAAATGTAAAGAAAGTATTGCATGCAGGTATCAGTGTTTATAACATGGAGGAATCTGTAGAATGGTACAAAAAAAATCTTGGCTTTAAAGTATTAAAAGAAGATGGTTATGTACCGCCACTTAAAGCTAAAATCGTATTTATGGAAAAAGATGGTTTTCAGATTGAATTGTTTGAATATGATGAACCAAAGAAAATTCCTGAAGATCGTCTGACACCAAACACAGACCTTCAGACAGTTGGTACAAAGCATATTGCTTTTGAAACAGATGATATGTCAGCATTAAAGGCTGGTTTTGTCGAAAATGGTGTAGATATTGCACACGAAGTATGCATGGAAGGTAATTCTGTCATGTTTATTCGCGACTGCAATGGCGTGTTAATCGAGTTTATTGAAAATAAATAGTGAAAGTAAATAATACATGGCTTTAAGCGGTGTTTCGGTGTTGTACAACAGTTTCAAGAAAATATAAAAAGCAGCTTAAAGGAGAATAATTGTTTACTTGCATATAACAGACAGATAAAACAGAAGCATTGATACTTGGTTTAGAAATTTCCTTAAGCATCAATGCTTCTGTTTTGTATATTTATTATTTGTTGTCTTTATTTATTGAGATATATTCATATGATGGATGGAAAGATTTGCAGTGATACAGTTGATCATAGTGCAGGAAAATTCGGTCCATAACCTTTGAAATATAGCGTTCATCCGCTTCAAATAAAATAATCAGATACTGCAGCGAACTGTAGCGGGTGCATATATCAACACTTCGGATTTTGCTTCGAATGGCCTGCTCCATGTAGTTCATGGCAATTTCGATTTTTTCAATATAAGTCGGATCTTCTAAATCCTGCTCCATTGTCACCATGACAAGATAACAGTTGTATTTGTAACGTGTGCCAAGGTGATTCATGTATTTATAGATTTTTGCAAATTCCCTGTAATTTAAATCAAGTGCACCGTTGTAGCTGCCACTTTCACTTAATGCAGTTGCGACGATGGATAAATCTTTGCCGATTATATTTATATCAGTTTTCTCCAGTTCAAGCTGCTGATAGAAGAAAATGTTATCCTTGCCGTTTTGCTTGACGTAGTAAAGTGCTTTGTCTGCTTTGGCGTAGCAATCTTCAAATGAAGCATCTTTTGAACACATGCATAATCCGGCTGACATGGATGCGTCTGAAATCTCGGTATCCAGAGCTGTTTGCTCATCAAAGCGTTTAAACAATGAAAGAACATAGTCGGTAATTTCGTCTTTTGTGGCATTTGGTTTAAACAGAAGAAATTCATCGCCGCCAAGCCGGCATACAACACATTCAGGCATACAGTCGGAAAGAATCGTACCAATAGTTTTTAAGGCCCGGTCACCGGCTTTATGTCCATAAATATCATTGATTTTCTTCAGATTATCCATATCCATAAAAACAAGATAGCCATCATGCTCATGCATCATTTGAGCTACCATTTTTTCGCCGCGGTTACGCATCGGAAGACCTGTTAAAAAATCAAGACTTTCTGTACCCTCGGAGGCCTGCATTGTACGGACGATATCGGAAATAAACTTTTCAAGTTCATTTTCAATATTTGGAAGATTACTTCCATCATTTATATGTAAGTAATCTTTATTAATATCCAACCGGTGTTCAGTAAGCAGTTTTAAGAAAATATCTGCGATATGCGGGTCAAATTGTGTTCCCCTGCCTTTGCGGATTTCGTCAATAATAACATCTTCAGGAAGCGCATTTCTGTAAATTCGTTTCGAGCTCATAACATCATAGCTGTCAGCTACGGCAACAATGCGTGCCTGTATTGGAATGTCTTCGCCTGAAAGACCATCAGGATAACCTGTACCATCATAACGTTCATGATGATGACGGGCAACCTGTGCTGCATTTTTGATAATAGTGATATTTTTTAAAATCTCGCCACCGATGATCGGATGTTCTTTAATTACGGCGTATTCTTCAGCAGTCAGTCTGGTCGGTTTGTTTAATATAGTGTCTGGTATACCGATTTTACCAATATCATGAAGGTGTGCTGCATGATTGAGATTTACAATTTCCTCAGAACTCCAGCCCAGTTCTCTGGCAATCAGTCCAGCATATTCAGCAACCCGGTGAGAGTGACCGCGGGTGTATTCATCCTTGGCTTCAATCGTCGTGCAAAGGATCTGCATTGTTTGCAGGGATATCTTTTCCATCTGCTGATTGCGGCGGTTAAGCTCTTCTTTCTGACGGTTGAGTTCAATGTTTCGAACCTGTCTGGCAGTACGAAGTACATTGATAAACAATAATGCAATCATGCCGATACCGATAAAAAGTCCGGACAAAGATACAATAAGGTATGAAGAAACGGATTCAATACCTACAGCCAGTGCGGCAATTAACAGTTCAATAAAGACGAGACGGTTTTCATTGCCGTTTTTGTGATGGATATCTCTTATAATCGTAGATAAAACAGCCGCAAATGTGATTGCTATGATAATGTGTCCGATAGGCAATGTTTCGATATAATCTGCGATGCCAAAGTATTCAAGTACTGAGCAGACGATGAAGTTTGCAAATGCCAAAAATACCAGTATCCGGTAAAATTTCTGATAGCGGCCCTCTTGAATATTATTGATATAGAAAAGAATCGGAATCGGACATAGCATAATACATACAAAACATAAAGCACTTAACGAGGAAGCATTTGGTACAAGTAACTGACGGAATTTAGACTCGCCAAGCATCCAGATAGATGCCATTATCATGCACCAGCCAAGGTATTCCATATCAAATTTATATTTGTAAATAATACTCAGTGCAATACTGAAAATAATGCAGATAATACCTGTAAACAGGATAAAGAAAGCCATGATTGTGGAAAGTCCATATGTCTGATAAATATATTCCCAGATATCAGCTTTATCACCACAGTAAATCTGATTGACGACACCGGAGTATTTTTCAGTGTTTGAAGTCAGTTCAATACGTAGTTCTTTGCCGGCATCCGCAGAAGATGTCGGACAAAAGATATAACGGCTGGCAGAATTTTTGCCGGCAAGACGGGTGGTGCTTGTATCATAGTGGACACGCAGTTCATCACCGATATAAATGCTGACATTTTGTAAAGATGAACGGATAGCCACAGTGGTTTCGTTATAATCTGTCGGGAGTGTTGATGTAATGACCATCGTTTCTCTGGCTGGAATATCGTACTGACCTGGGGCAGTGATGATTTCTTTGCTGCCGTCAGATTTTTCCCATGTCAATGTGCCGGAATATAATAAGGTATCGCTTTGAACAATGTTGCCGCGTTCATTTGGCCCGATGACCTGCGAAAAAATAAACCAGCCTGCAACAGCGGCCATTAATATATAAAATAAAATGAGTGACGCAGGGATGCGCCTGAGTTTTTTTGTTGAAATGATAAGACCTCCTGTCATTGATGTCTCAAATAATGTCACAATTTGATATGTAATGTTCATTTTTTACTTAATTATACTATTCTGCTTAATTATACTATTCTGAAAGAAGCTTTTCAATTGTAAAAAAGTATGCAATTCCCGGTCTGTTTGTCTGTATAATATGTAATAATAACAATAAAAGGGAAACTGTCAGCGAAAAATATTATTAAAAAAATAAATCATTAAAGACAAAACGCATAAAACAAAGTCGAAATTGACAAAGTTTTATAAGTCGAATCAATAAAATTTATTAATAATTATCACTTTTCAAGGAAAATTGACCTGTGATATACTCTTAATGATATAAGAAATTGAAGTACGTTGTCAGAACTTCAAAAGTTTATCATCAGTACAATTTAAGAGGAGTTATGTGAAATGGAAAAAACAAAAGAGTATTCATCTCCTTATGAGATGGATGGAAGAATTCCATTGCCAAAGGCAATTGTGTATGGTTTACAGCATGTATTAGCAATGTTTGTCGGCAACTTAACACCCCTCATTGTGATTTGTGGTGTCTGTGGTATCGGTGCAGCATCAGATTTTGCAGAGGTATATGTTGAGTTATTACAGAATGCTATGATTATTGCCGGTGTTGTAACTTTGGTACAGCTTTTTGCAATTGGACCTGTGGGTGGACGTGTTCCGATTATTATGGGAACAAGTTCAGGCTTTATTGGTGTATTTAAGAGTGTTGCTGGTGTTATGGGCGGTGGCATTATCGGTTATGGTGCGATTATGGGAGCCTCGATTATTGGCGGTATTTTTGAAGGTGTTTTAGGATTTTTCTTAAAACCGCTTCGTAAATTTTTCCCGGCAGTTGTTACCGGTACAGTCGTGTTATCCATTGGTCTTTCGTTAATCAGTGTCGGTGTTGGTTCCTTTGGTGGTGGTTCAACGGCAGTAGATTATGGTTCTTTGGAAAACTTGTTTATTGGTCTTGTTGTGTTGATCATCATCTTAGGCGTGAAGCATTTTGCTAAAGGTATGGCAAGCTCATCCGCGATTTTAATTGGTATTATTGCAGGTTATGTGCTTTGCTTTGTCATGGGGCTTATTCTTCCGACAACGGGTGTGACAGCCGATGGCGTAGAATATACAAAAGCCTGGGTATTAAACTTTGACAAAGTCAGAGAAGCCTCATGGTTTGCACTTCCGAAAGTGATGCCTGTCAAACCTATATTTGACCTGCGTGCCATCATTCCAGTAATGATTATGTTTATTGTTACAGCCGTTGAAACGATTGGTGATATATCAGGTGTTATGGAGGGCGGTCTTGGCAGAGAAGCAACTGATAAAGAGCTTTCAGGCGGTGTTATCTGTGATGGTCTTGGTTCAACACTTGCAGCCTGCTTTGGCGTGCTGCCAAACACTTCTTTCAGCCAGAACGTTGGTCTGGTAGCAATGACAAAGGTTGTCAATCGTATGGCACTTTCTTGTGGCGCGATCGTGCTGATTCTCTGTGGCCTGTTCCCGAAACTGGCAGCTTTGATTTCTATCATGCCTCAGAGTGTTCTTGGTGGCGCAGCAGTCATGATGTTCTCATCTATCGTTGTCAGTGGTATTCAGCTTGTCACAAAGGAAAAACTGACAGCAAGAAATATCACAATTGTATCTGTAGCCTTAGGTCTTGGTTACGGTCTTGGTGCAAACAGCGATATTTTAAAAATGCTTCCGGAGACAGTACAGCTCATCTTTGGCGGCTCAGGTATCGTACCTGCAGCACTGGTAGCACTGATTTTAAATATTGTTCTTCCGAAAGATAAATTATAATATACATAAAATCCCGAGAGATAAAACCTGTCAAAGCGTGACGATTACATGGTTTGAACATGGTATATCTTTCGGGATTTTGTTATTTATAGATTTTTCTAGCACCAACCGCCATCCATTGTAATAATCTGTCCGGTGAGATATTCAGGGGCATTCAAGAGTGAAAGTACCATCTGGCCAACTTCATCGGCACTTGCCATGCGGCAGGCTGGAATTTCATCCATAAGGGCGGCACGCTCATCGTCATTTAAGTGACCATTCATTTCTGTATCCACAGCGCCGCAGGCAATGGCGTTGACGGTGATGTGGCTTGGTGCCATTTCTTTGGCGAGGGCTTTCGTGAAAGCATTTACGCCGCCTTTGGCAGCAGAGTAGGCAACCTCGCAGGAAGCTCCGACATTCCCCCAGACGGAGGAAATATTGATAATACGTCCGTGATGATTGTGCAGCATCGCCGGAAGCGACAGATGACACATATTATATATAGAAGATAAATTTGTACTAATCATTGTCTGCCATTCACCTGGGGTCATGTCTGTAAACAGTCCGATCTGGGAGATACCGGCATTATTAATAAGAATATCCGGTGTGCCAAGGTCACGGCAGATATCAGCATAAGCGTTTTGGCAGGCTTCATAATCAGCCACATCAAAGGTGTAGCCAAAGGCAGTGACGCCATAGCTTTGGACAAGTTTTAATGTTTCTTCAAGCTGGTCTGTATTTTTGTGGCAGGTCAGCGCCAGGTTATAACCTGCTTTTGCACAGGCTAAGGCAATGCCGCGGCCAATGCCTCTGGATGCGCCTGTAATTAAAATAATAGGTGTGGACATAAGAAACCTCCTTGGATAGAATAAAATAGTTATCTTTTGATTCCGGAATCAGTATTAATCTTAAGATGTGTTATTTTATACTGTTATTCGGTTATTATAGCATTTTTGAGACAGGGATAAAAGGCCATATATCCATCAGATCTGTCTTCTACATTTAAAAATCCACAATTTTAATCGTGAAAAATTAGTGAAAAAGTTAAATATAACTTGACAAAAAGTAAATATGCAATTAGTATGTAATAGAAATGTAACAATTTCAGCAGAAAGTTTGAAAAAAACATATTTTTACTCTTCCTTTTTTGTTGTTTTTGCATTAAAATAATATGGTAAAGTATGGGTTTATTTTTACGGGTATATTTTAATGTAGGGGAGTGTAAATCAATGATATCAAATCAAAATCTTCAGAATACAGTAGAGGGCTTAAAAGCCATTACAAGAGTAGATTTATGTGTAATGGATGTTGAAGGTAAGATTCTTGCATCAACTTTTGACATTTCCAGCGAATATGAGATCGCTGTTCAGGACTTTGTAAATTCACCTGCAGACAGCCAGGTGCTTCAGGGGTATCAGTTCTTCAAGGTGTTTGATGAACATCAGTTGGAGTTTGTTGTTATTGCCAGAGGTGACAGTGACGATGTTTATATGATTGGTAAAGTCGCATCATTCCAGATTCAGAATCTGCTCGTTGCGTATAAAGAACGTTTTGATAAAGATAATTTTATAAAGAATTTATTGCTGGACAATCTTTTGCTTGTGGACATTTACAATCGTTCCAAGAAGCTGCATATCAATGCAGAGGCTAAGCGTATCGTACTGATTGTGGAAACCAATGTAGATAAAGATGTGAATGCCCTTGAGATTGTACGTTCAATCTCCGGTGCAAAAACAAAAGATTTTATTACAGCCGTTGATGAGAAAAGTGTGATTATCGTCAAGGAAGTTGGAGAGAATGAAACTTATGATGATTTATGCAAATCCGCTTCTGCACTGCGTGAGATGATTGCCGCAGAAGGTATTGCTGATGCAGTGATCGCACTTGGTACAGTTGTAGGTGAACTTAAGGATGTATCCCGCTCTTATAAAGAAGCGAAGATGACATTGGATGTTGGCAAGATTTTCTATAACGACCGCAATGTGGTTGCCTACAGCAACCTTGGTATCGGCCGTCTGATTTATCAGCTTCCGATTCCACTGTGTAAGATGTTCATCAAGGAGATTTTTGATGGTAAATCACCGGATGAATTTGACGAGGAAACACTGACAACGATTAATAAATTTTTTGAAAACAGCCTGAATGTGTCTGAAACATCAAGACAGCTTTACATTCACAGAAATACACTTGTGTATCGTCTGGATAAGCTACAGAAAAGCACAGGACTTGATTTGAGGACATTTGAGGACGCCATTACGTTTAAGATTGCGTTAATGGTTGTTAAATATATGAAATATATGGAAACTTTTGAGTATTAATTTAAGGAGGACTGAGCAATGATTGCTCTCGATAACGTCTATAAGACGTATGCGACAGGTGTGACAGCGCTCAATGGCATCAGCTTAAAGATTCGTAAAGGCGAGTTTGTCTTTGTCGTAGGTACAAGTGGTTCCGGTAAGACGACATTCTTCAAGCTGTTATTGAAGGAACTTGAGCCGACATCTGGTGCGATTTATATGAATAATCAGAATATTGGCAAATTAAGACGCCGCAGAGTTCCGAAGATGCGCCGTGGTATCGGTGTTGTATTCCAGGACTTCCGTCTGTTGAAGGACAGAACAGTGTATGAGAATATTGCATTTGCCATGCGTGTTGTCGGAAAACCTACAAAAGTTATCAAAGATACTGTGCCACAGCTTTTAGCAGTGGTTGGTCTTTCAAACAAAGCCGATGCTTATCCAAAGGAATTATCTGGTGGAGAGCAGCAGCGTGTAGCTCTTGCAAGAGCCCTGGCAAACAACCCGCCGGTGTTGCTTGCGGATGAACCAACAGGTAACCTTGACCCAAAGAATGCCTGGGAAATCATGGGTTTACTTGAGGAAATCAACATGCGCGGCACGACAGTCATTGTTGTTACACATAACAAAGAGATTGTAGAAAAAATGCAGAAAAGGGTCATCACATTGAGTAATGGCGTGATTGTCAGTGATGAACAAAAGGGTGGTTATTATGAAGGTTAGTCGATTTTTTTACTGCGTAAAGCAGGGCCTGAAAAATATTATCCGAAACAGAACATTCTCACTGGCATCTGTAGCGACAATGACATGTTGTTTGTTTTTATTTGGTGTATTTTTCTGCCTGTTATTTAATTTCAGAGAGATTATGGCATCCGCAGAAACTTCTGTCGGTGTAACGACTTTCTTTAATGATGGCGTGACAGAAGATAAGATTATGGAAATTAAGACAGCGATCGAGCTGCGAGATGAAGTTGAATCTGTTGAATATGTATCTGCAGACCAGGCATGGGATCAGTTTAAAGGCCTTTACTTTAATGGTGAAGGCAATACAGAAGCCATGACAAATCTTGAATCAGACAACCCACTGGCCGGCAGTGCCAGTTTGACGATTTACTTAAAAGATACGAGTAAACAGCAGGAACTTGTAGATTATTTAAATACGATTCCTGAGATTCGCCGAGTGAATGCTTCAAAATCACTGGCAGACAGCTTTACAAACTTCTCAAGACTTCTTGGTTATGCGTCACTTGGTATCATAGTGATCCTGGTAGCGGTTGCAATCTTCCTGATCAGCAATACAGTTACGATTGGTATCACAGTCCGTAAAGAAGAAATCGCGATTATGAAGTATATTGGCGCGACAGATATGTTTGTTAAAGGGCCTTTCTATGTGGAAGGTATTGTGATTGGTCTTGTAGGTTCTGCGATTCCGGTCGTGATTTTAAGATTCCTTTACATCGAAGTTGTGAAACTTGTGAATGAGCATTTTGCATCTCTTGCATCTATTTTGAAGTTTAGTGATGCCCATTCGATATTTATCTGGCTTGTACCGATTTCACTTGGTATCGGCCTTGTCATCGGTTTTGTCGGAAGTTTCTTTACATTAAGAAAACACATCCGTGTATAAGTTATTCTATAAAAAGAGGTTTTGACATATGAATAAGACATGGATAAAGCGTTCTCTGGCAGCAGCCTGTGC
>CAKRHR010000043.1 GCA_934339005.1 uncultured Catenibacillus sp.
CTTATAATTTGTGATATTTGATGTATTCATAATAATTTACTCCTTTGAGTATATTTAAACACATTTAATCACATTTAATCACATTTGACAATACATTCAATTACTTATTTCCCCTCCTGACTCCAATGCCACGACCCCCAAATATGCCTGACATCTGTATTTTTATGCTTCCAATCCAACAACTTCGGACAATACTTTGCCAATAGAGTCATGAATCAGCACATCCGCATATTTATCATACGATGTTTCACTTTTATTAATCAGCACAAGATGATTGCCCCTGAAATACTGCACAAACCCCGCCGCCGGATAGACATTCAATGAAGTGCCGCCTACGATTAATACCTCGGCATTTGAAATAGCATGGACACTCTGATTGATGCAATCCTCATCCAGACCTTCTTCGTATAATACAACTTCTGGTTTAATCACGCCACCGCATTTATCGCACACAGGTACACCCTCTGCTGCCATCACTTCATCCAGCGTAAAGAACTTTCCACAACGAATACATCTGTTTTTATGCACCGTACCATGCAGTTCGTACACTTTCTTGCTGCCTGCAGCCTGATGCAGTCCATCAATATTCTGAGTGATCACCGCATCCAGTTTTCCCTCCTGTTCAAGCTTTGCAAGCGCCAGATGAGCTTTATTCGGTTTCGCATCACGATAAATCATCGTTGATTTATAAAATTCATAAAATTTAGCTGTGTTTTGCATAAAAAATGAATGTGACAAAATCGTTTCCGGTGGTACACCAAAGTTTTTAACTGTATTATAAATTCCCTGTTCACTTCGAAAATCCGGGATGCCACTTTCTGTCGATACACCGGCGCCACCGAAAAATACAATATGATTTGATTTTTCAATAATTGCTTTTAAATCTTCAATACTTGTTAATTGTGTCATATCCGCATACCCCCTATGCTGACAAGTTTTGATATTGTTGCCTTATTGTTTTCATAATTTTTTTAATTTTCAAAAATGCACATCACTTTTTAATTTTGCCAAATAATCCCCGCAGCGCAACAAACGGCCATCTGCGTTCCATATCTTTTAAATTAATGCCATGTTCTTTAAGCAATGTTTTATCCTGGACACGTTTAAATGCTTTGTAAGCCGCATCCACATTACCTGCCGCAAACCAGGTCTGTCCAAGATGAATCAGATAAGCATCCAACGGCTGATTCTGCCATGCTGCCTCATAACATTCGGTCGCTGCCTGATAATCCTTTTTTTCAAACAATAAATGGCCTTTGAGTGCCATCAGATCATCTGCATCCGGCTCCATCGTCAATGCTTTTTCAATGGCTTTTAATCCATCTTTAACAAATCCAAGCTGTTCACATGCCATCGCCTGATAATACCAGGCATCCACACTGTCACGGCTGTAAATCACTGCCTGTCTGGCATACAAAAGCATTGTTTTTGGTTCACGGATATCCGGGCAATGGTCCTCCATCAATCGTTTGGCATAATATGTACATCGTTCTAAACAATAATTCAGCTTAGCTTCATTACCATTTGCTGATGGCAACAAACGCAATTTATCCTGACTGTAAAATGTATCTGCCAGCTCATAACGCACCGGCAGTCCCTTTGCAACCGTCTTAATTCTGCGCATCCAGCGCTCATACCGCGCATCATCATTTTCTATAATCCCATAAGCATCATTTTCCAGATGAAAATCTTCACCTGAAATCCGGGAGGCTTTTGGCAAAAGTACTGCATCTAATGCTTTTGCACAGATATTGCCCTCCAAAAATACTGAAACAATCTGATTTTCCCTGTAAATACGTGCTTTTTTATACCAGCCTATGACCTGTCCGTTCAATACAAAAATCACAGGGATATCATCCAGCCATGTTGTCTGCACTGTACACTCATAAAAATCCTCCAGCACCGCACATTCTCTGCCGTGTCCGTTTCTTGGTGCACTGAGCGCATAACAAAAACCGTGATAATCAAAAAATTCATTCATTAAAATCGAGGCTTCATCCTCCAGCCTGACAGCCATTATTGCCATACATCCGATACCTCATACTTTCTGTACTCACCATTTTTTGTACGCAAATAAAATCTCTGACTTTTGCATTTTTGTACAATAGGGTGTCTATATATAAGTATACCTTTCCATCCTGCAAATGACAACGGATTTTTTAATATAGCTTTATTACTGCTCACATGTTATGCAAACTACCATGCAACTTCTACTTGCGGCGGCATTCTTATTTTTGTATAATGGACATACATAAATACAGAAAAGGTGGTTTTTATTATGGCACAGAATCCGATTGTTACAATCACAATGGAAAACGGCGATGTCATCAAAGCTGAGCTTTATCCAGAAGTGGCACCAAATACAGTCAATAACTTTATTTCTCTTGTTAAGAAGGGATTTTATGACGGACTTATTTTCCACAGAGTCATCAATGGTTTTATGATTCAGGGCGGTTGTCCTGATGGTCTTGGCACAGGCGGTCCTGGCTACAACATTCCTGGTGAATTTGCCCAAAACGGTTTCGCTAATGACTTAAAGCATACACCTGGCGTATTATCCATGGCTCGTGCAATGCATCCTGACAGCGCAGGTTCCCAATTCTTTATTATGCACAAAGCTGCACCTCATCTTGACGGAAGCTACGCTGCATTTGGTAAAGTTACAGAAGGTATGGATTTCGTAGATAAGATTGCTACCTGCCAGACAGATTACAGCGACAGACCTAGACAGCCACAGGTCATCAAATCTATGACTGTTGAAACTTTTGGTACAGATTATCCGGAACCAAAGACAATGTAATTTCTTACTGAACAATTATTTTTCAGTAAGAAATTTAGTAAAAAACGGAAGCTTTGCAGGGTATTCATCTTACAAAGCTTCCGTTTTTTACGTTTTGTTTTCATATTTTGTATGAAGCACTTTAATAAAATATCTTCTTAAGGAAATCTCTTTTAAATATCAAATATCCTTCAAAAATACTTTATTCATCTTCGTCTTCTTCCTCAGCGACAACGCCGCCAACCATGGCCATCGTTGATGATACAACTGCCACAACAACGATGATAATTAGTAAAAGTAAAATCCCCAAAAATACTAACAGTGACATCCCCAATGCCTCCTTCATACCGGTACAACTACACACTATGAGAAATTTTCATCTTGCAAAATTTTGCACCTAAATTGTTATCTGAAAATTCCAATCTGACTTATGTGTTGTATTCACATCTTTGCTTTACATTGTACCACAATTTCTTTATAATTAAAACATGAATTTGTTGATATTACAGTCCAAAATTTATGCGAAAACGTAAACATTCATTGTGTTTTTATTATGCACATTCCAAAATAAAATGCAGATTTCACACTAAACATCACTGTGAAATAATTCGTGATATCAACAGTAATTAGGATAAAGGCAGGCGAATTTCATATGAATAAGGTTGTACAAATGATGACAGATTTTATATTTTTAGAGGATATGCCCCAAAAAGCAGACATCATTATGATTCCCGGCAGTGGTTATGGTGCCCTTGCAGATACTGCCGCTGCGCTCTGGCATCAAGGTTTTGCACCTCTGATCTTACCTTCCGGAAAATATTCCAAACTCATCGGGCATTTTGAAGGCACCTGCGACAATCATTATCCTGTTTCTAATCCTGCACCAAAAAATGAGTGCGATTATCTGTCTGCGCTTCTGATTGACAATAACGTTGCATCATCTGCAATTTTGCGCGAACCACAGGCAACCTATACCTATGAAAATGCTATTTTTTCCAAACAGCTTACAGATACCGCACATCTTGACATCCACACAGCAATTTTGTGCTGTCAGGCATTCCACGCACGCCGCTGTCTGATGTATTACCAGTTGCTTTATCCAAATACCAAGTTTATCATCTGTCCAACCATCACACAGGATATCTCTAAAGATAACTGGTATCTGTCCGATGAAAAAATTGATAAGGTTCTTGGTGAAATCGAACGCTGCGGCAGCCAGTTCCATGAAATTCTGCGGGAACTTAACGCCACCTTCTAATCATAGATTGTGTTTTCTCAATTTCTTTCATCCTCATTTGTTCCATAAAACAGCCCCTCTATGCCTTTTTTACTTAAATAGTCTACAAAATCATCAATGATATATTCTGCATAATGATTTGCCTGACGCTCAAGTCCAATTGGCGTCAAATGAATTTGATTTATCCATTGATAATAATGACTTAGTTCATGTGCAATCGTTTCTAAAATATTTCGCATTGCATCTTCATGTCCCCATCGTCTGACTAAATCCTCATAATCTCCTGTCGCAATCAATATATCCGGATTAATTGAATAATCATAATTTTCATTGTACAAAAATAATCCTGTTACAAAATCCCCATCGTCTGCCAAAATCCGATAATCCTTTTTTATATGCACTGTGACTCTGAGAGGAAAACAATATCTTGAACGCAAATATTTTGCAAGTTCCTTGCACATCACCTTTAACTCAGGTTGAACTGTTTTATCAAATTTCATTCTCAGACCTTGTTTATGTTTTTCTTCATCGCTCAAATAAAGATATTTCTCCCAATGATACAAAGACCACAAATGCCAGTCATATCTGCCCTTCTCATCCTTCATGATTTCATAATCAGACAGTACAGTTTCCTCATAATTTTCCAGATAATATTTTTCATCTGCTGCATTATATTTGATGTGATTGATGAACAAAAAATAATATGTAAGTCCTCTTATAATTTGAATACATACAGCATTTTCGGATTGTAGTGTATTTTGTGACAACGCAATTTTTAATTTTACTTCCTGACTTTTGCCAGCTTCAACATCTGCAAAATTAAATGTATATGGCGTTTCCACTTTTTCACACAACTTCATATAAATATGTACTTTGATTGGAAACACATATTCTTTTCTTAAAAAACGGCAAAACTTTTTGCAATCTTCCCTCACATCGTTTGCCATTTGTGATGGAAAATGCACCTGCAAGCCTGATTTATATTTTTCTTCATTTATATAATTTTTCCATCTTGCCGAATACCAGATATTATAATCCATATGAATATCATTCCTCATTACTTCGTTTTACACTGCAAATTTATAGTCTGTTTTAATCAATCCATGTAAATAGTTTACTCCTGCCCTTTTCCTTACGTCAAATGAATTTTATACACCGCCTGCCATCATACCGGCGAAAATGAAGCTTGCCACTGTACCTGCCAGAGTGGCTATGAGTGCACCCACGAGGGTGTAGCGTGTTTTCGTAACATGGGCTGCCATAAAATATACGCTCATCGTGTAAAATATGGTTTCTGTACTTGACATCATCAGAGAAGCTGCAAGGCCTGAAAATGAATCTGTTCCGTAAATCTGATATACATCCAAAAGTAATCCTGTAGACGCCGAAGACGAAAACATTTTTACAATGGATAATGAAAACACTTCCAGTGCCATATGACATCGGTTCAAAAGTGGCTGCATACAGTGTCCAAGCACTTCAAAAAACGATGATGCCCTGAGTACTCCCACAGCGACAAGAAGTCCGACCAATGTTGGCATAATATTGACAACGATTTTCATACCTTCCCATGCGCCCTGAACAAATACGTCATAAACTTTTGTCCTCGCCCCGATGCCATATAAAATAATCATTAAAATTGTGACCGGCAAAACTGCTGCAGAAATGACATTTATGATTGACTGCATCCTATTTGCATCCCTCCGTTAAACTCGATTATACATATCTCTTTCTTTTCTTTACATCCATCATTTTACAAAATAGAATAGCCACCCCCGTACTAATCGCCGTGGCAGCAATCGCCGGAACGATAATGTTTGACGGATGTGCACTGCCATACTGGCTTCGGTAGGCAATAATACTCACCGGAATTAATTGCAGAGAGGAAATATTAATAATCAGGAAATTACACATCTCATTCGAAGCTCGATATGGTGTCCTGTGGTTGAGTTTTTCCAATTCTTCCATGGCTTTAAGGCCCGCAGGTGTTGCCGCCCAGCCAAGACCAAGAATATTAGCTGCAAAATTTGTGGCAATATAACCCACAGCAGGGTGCCCCTCCGGAATTTTCGGAAATAAAAAACGAATGACCGGCATCATCCAACCGGTCATTTTCTTCAGTAATCCTGAACATTCTGCAATTTTTAAAATTCCTGTCCACATGGACATCACACCAAGCATTGTTATACATAGCGCCACTGCCTCACCTGCAGAATCCATAAATGCAGATGAAACTTCTTCGATATGTCCTGTCGCTATCCCCGTAATAATACCTATGATAATCATTGTTGCCCACAATGCATTCAGCATATTTTCACCCAAATCATCTTTGAAATATTTTTATATGCTTATGACTGCATACTTAAAAATATGCCTCTATTATATGATGTCCAAATCCAAAAGTCAGAAACTGCCACGAATTACTCATTCAGTAACGCCTGATAAACATCACGCTTTGAAATACCTCTGTCCGCAGCCACCGCTTTCATGGCATCTTTTTTACTCATACCCTGCTGCAGGTAAATCTCCATGTGTTCATCCAATGTCATTTTTTCCCATTCTGCCTGCTGATCTGCATCCAAAACTTCCTGTGAAATGCCTTCAATCACAAGGACAAATTCCCCTCTTGGTGGATTTTCTGTATAGTAATTAATGGCATCTTCAATCTTCATCTGAATAGCTGACTCATAACGTTTTGTCAGTTCTTTGCAAAATGTGATACGCCGTCCCGGAATCACATCTACCAAAAGTTCAAGTGTTTTTAACAAATGATGTGGCGCTTCATACATCACTGTAGTTCTTGTCTCTGTTTCCAAACGTTTTAAAACAAGTGCTCTTTCTTTTTTATCTGTTGGCAGAAATCCTTCAAAACAAAAACGTCTTGTAGATAGCCCTGACATCGTCAATGCGGTAATACATGCTGCTGGTCCCGGCACTGAACTGACTTCAACACCTGCTTCATAACAAAATTTCACAAGTTCTTCGCCCGGGTCAGAAATTCCAGGTGTTCCCGCATCACTGACCAAAGCAATGTTTGTGCCCTCCAAAAGCTTCTGCACAAGATAATGTCCTTTATCAATTTTGTTGTATTCATGATAGCTTGTCATCGGTGTCTTTATTTCAAAATGATTTAATAATTTTATCGTATTTCTTGTGTCCTCTGCCGCAATCAAATCTACAGATTTCAACACTTCGATAACTCTGAATGTCATATCTGACAGATTGCCAATGGGTGTTGCACACAAATATAATTTTCCGGCCATAATCCAACCTCCCGTTTCAGATATATCCATCTTACCAATATGATTAAAGTATTTCAAGTTTATTTTCAATCTAAATTTATCTTAATAGTTAAAAAAATTCAAAAAATTTAAACATTAGGGGTTGCAATTTCAAAAGACATCTGTTATTATAGACTCATGCAGAAGTGGCGGAATGGCAGACGCGCTAGATTCAGGTTCTAGTGCTCGCAAGGGCGTGTGGGTTCAACTCCCATCTTCTGCATTATTTTTTTGCCTTTATTTCATATAGAATTACAATGATTTGCAAATATACTGTTATTTAAAAATAGAACTGCATTCAAAGATATATCCCATTGAATGCAGTTCTATTTTTATTTGTTATACTTATTCTGCTGGTTCAACATCTGTAACAACAACCTTGTGGTCGTACCAGACACCTTTTTTACCAATTAACGCCAGGTCAAATTCTTTGTCCAGATATGGTACAGGCACATCAAATGCATTGACGGTTTCTATGCTACCATCACTGTAAGTGACTTCTTCTTTTGTTGGCTCAATCAGCTCATCAGAGTTTTGGGCATCCTTAACAAGTCCCAGATATAAATTAACAATATTTTCTGAGCGCATTGTAATATGCAGTGTCATCTGACCATTTTCAACTGTCAATATGCCCCTGTCATCGCATGTTTCATTCACACGGAACATACTGCTGTCCGGCTCAAATTTGGCTGAATAAACACCATCCTCAAGGGGTGCTTCTGTTTCTTCGACAGTTTCCTCTGCTGTTTCTTCAACACTTGTTTCTGAATTAATTTCAGCCACAGATTCGTTTTCCACTACCACATTAGTATCGTTTGTGACTTGTGCATTATCATTTTTTGCATTGCCACATGCAGCAGAAAATGCGCAGGCAGCAACTAATGCCATCGTAAGTGCATATTTTTTTAACATTTACTTGCTCCCTTATCTTTTATTTAATTGTAGCAATTGCAGCTGCTGTATGTTCTACATAAAGTTTTTCAATATCTTCAAGTCTGCCAAGACCTGCAATCTGGCAATCAACAGAATCAAAGTTGCCTGATGCGCTGAACTGGCTGTACCATGATTCATCATCATCTGCAGATGCCATATCGTTGTTTGCATGGTCACCGGCAACAACCATTAATGGACGAAGCACAACTTTTGTATAACCTGCTGCTTTAACTGCTTCAATAACATTTTCACATGCTGTTTCTTCCGGTTCACCTTCAACAGTTCCGATGAAAACATTATCATATCCAAGTGTCTGCATCTGAGTCTGCATCTGACTGTAGGATACTTTTGCTGTATGTGATGTACCATGTCCCATAAATACAAAAGCTGTACCATCTTCGGCTGCTGCATCTAATGAGTCATAATTTGCATCTGCAACTGCTGCTGCAACAATAGTTTCTGCAACACTTGCTTTATCTTCGTTGATTACTGTTGCATCATCACCAACTTCACCAAGCAATGGTTCTGCAATTGCAACATTTTCAAATGAATCTTTATATGCTTCAACAGCATCTATAAGTTCATCGTATTCAGCACCGTGCATCAGATGTGTTGGCTGAATGACAAGATTTTTAACGCCATTGTTCACTGCTCTTTCGAGTGCCTGTTCTACATTATCGATATGTTCATCATCACGCGCCTGTACATGATTGATGATGATCTGTGCTGTAAATGCACGTCTGACTGACCAGTCAGGATATGCTGCCTGAATAGCATCTTCGATACCCTTGATATCTTTCACACGGCTGTCATTAAATGATGTACCAAAACTTACAACAAGGATTTCATTTTCACCGATTTCATCAGCATTTGCAGGGTCATCAAGACTGGCATCACCTGTATCTCTGCCAAAATAATCCGGATCTGCATTTTCACCTTCAACAAGTTCCTTCTGTGCATCTGTCAGTGCGTCCCATGCAGCTTTAGCTTCTGCACACTGTGCATCTGTATCATCAGTTCTCTGCTGAACATAAATGGCATCAATCAGTTCTGCAACATGATCTGCTGCTGCCTGATCACTGTTTTCTTCAACAGCTTCTGTGTCTGCCTGTGTTTCTTCACCTGTTGTTTCAATAGTTGTTTCTTTTGTTGTTTCAGCGGATGGTGTGGCATCTTTTGTACCACATGCTGAAATCATACCTGCTACAAGTACTGCAGCTGTTACGATTGCAATTCTTCTTTTCATTTGAACTCTCCTTTTCTTTTTGCGACCCGATTTCATTTCAATGGCTTTATCTTTTCATTTCAATGGACTCTTTGACAAGCATTTCAACGAGTTTTTTAAAAAATTATTTCACAGAACATTTTCAATATGGTTTTCTGTAAAATAAAAAAAGCCCTTTCACCGGATCCACGGGAAAAAGGCCATAAAATACACAAAAAAGTGTGGTTTACCCACATCTGTTATTTTGTGACATTATGCCAATTACTCGTGGCTACATTGTCAACCTCAATCGGCAGGTCTCCTGACTTACAGCTTTACATTTCTAACCGTCTTCCCATTTTCACAGTGACTGGAAGTGATTTGTCATCATTTCCATGGTTAAAAACTATCTGCTTACAGTGACGAGTTCGCACAGGATTTTCACCTGTTTCCCTTTTCACCTTCATAGCTTTAAAAGCTATGCCGACACCGATTAATTGCTTATTTACATTAGCACAAATGCATATTGATGTCAACATGGCTTATATGTTTTCATGCAGATAAATTACAGGTAATTTCTGTGGTACGTGACTTTTCTATTCTCAGATTGACACGCTTCTAATGTACGATATATAATGAAAATTAAGTATTTAAAATCTCGGAGAAGGAGAAACTATATGAAAACAGCAGATATTAATATTCGTGACCCTTATGTGTTGCTTCACGATGGTCACTATTATCTTTATGGCACTCGAAGTGCCACTTGCTGGGGACCTGCAGAAGGGTTTGACTGCTATACAAGTGAGGATCTTGAAAATTGGACTGGTCCATTTGAAATTTTTAAACGCAGTGATGATTTCTTTGCCACACAAAATTTCTGGGCACCGGAATGTTACGCTTATAATGGCTCATTTTATCTTGTCACAACTCTTGGCAACGAATCCATCAAAAAAGGCATTTATGTATTGAAATCCGATTCGCCAAAAGGACCTTTTGAACTGTATGGCAAACGTCTGACACCTAAGGACTGGACATGCATCGATGGTACTTTGTACTTTGAAGACAGCGTACCTTATCTTATTTTTTCTCATTCCTTTGAGGACACACCGGATGGCGATATGTGTATGCTTAAGCTTTCTTCTGACCTTTCAGAAGCAATTTCTGCCCCGGAAAAATTATTTTCTGCCGGCGAAGCAGCCTGGGCTCATCCTGTACCATTTGCCAAACAGGAATTTGGCATGGACGGCGATGTGTATTTCACCGATGGTCCAGGTGTCGTGATGCTGGAAAACGGCAAACTGTGTATGACCTGGTCAAGCTGGGGCACAAATGGTTACGCTGTTGGTACAGCTATTTCTGAAAGTGGTAAGCTTTGCGGACCATGGCTTCAGTCAACTACGCCTATTTTCCCTGAAAACGGCGGTCACGGTATGTTATTTACAGATAAAAATGGGCAGAAATTATTTGCTCTGCACTATCCTAATGACCGATATAAAGAGCATCCTTGCTTTATCAAAGCTGAACCTGATGCTAATTTGGGTTTAAAACTCACATCATAGCAGAAAACACATAAAGCAAATTATAGGCAAATATATCATCTAACAGGAGTATCTCATGAATTTAAAATACAAATTATATACCCTCGCCGGAATTACTGCACTCAGTGTCACAACACTTCTTGGTAGCTGTGGTATGAATATGAATACAAATACAAATCAAACTGAAAATGCTGCCGAAACAGCCTCCTATCCTTTAGCTGTAGGCGATGTCATGACTATTGATGACTTAGGCGGCAATGCAAAACTGCTGGATATCCAGGATTCACTGACAAGCCGCGGACTTTATTATGCAGCCTGGGGTATTGGCAATGCCGAAGACTATGCCAATGATGAAGGTACTACTATCCAACTCTATGATGCTCAGTTGTATACAATCATCAGCACATGTACACAGGACTATGAAGCCCTTGACACCTGTGCAAACTGGGAAAGCACTGCGAAAAAGAGTTATACAATCACAGATGAATCGAAACTGGATTACAATGGTATCACTTTTGACATGCTTTCCTACACTTACCCTGAGGATTCTAAAAATCCCTGTGATTATGGCATGTCCATTTACGGCGCAGATGGCACTACAGCGATTTGTGTTGAAATCAGTTGCCGTAATCAATGGGATGGTGATGGCGAAGACTTAATTAAAGATTTTCTTGACCACTGTCACTTAAAATAAATATTTTGTACAACAGAAAATTCCAATGAATTTTCTGTTATATAAAAAGCAAAAAAGGCTGCCTCTGAATGCATGACCTGCCACTCAAAACGGACTGTCATACATCACAGAAGCAACCTTTTTATTTTAACTTTTATCTTCTTTATGTCTTTGAGTCATACACAAATAATACCGCAATACTGATTTATGCTTGCAAGCCATAACTATTTCATATATTCCTTAAAGAATGCAATTAACTTTTTCATCTCTTCATCTGTACCAATCGTAATCCGCAAATAATTATTGATACGTGGTTTGTCAAAATAGCGCACATAAATATCTTTTTCTCTCAATGCCGTAAATAACTCCTTCGCAGGGTATTTCGGATGAGATGCAAAAATGAAGTTCGCGCCCGGTTCGTTAAATTCAAATCCGAGATTCCTCAGTTCTTTGGCTGTCCATGCCCGTGTCGCTTTGATTTTCTCAACACAGTTTTCAAAATATGCTTTATCTTTGACAGCCTCAACACCAAGAGCGAGTGATGTCTGATTCATCGTATATGAATTAATGGAATATTTGACATCGTTCATCGCCTTAATCAAATCTTTGTTTCCGATAGCATAACCAATACGCATGCCTGCCATGGAACGAGATTTTGAAAATGTCTGAACAACCAGCAGGTTATCATATTTGTCAATCAATTCAAGGGCAGACGCACCTGAAAAATCAATATATGCTTCATCAATAATCACAATCACATCCTGATTGTGCCGGATAATGTCTTCAATTATGGATAGATCTTCATATCTTGATGTTGGTGCGTTTGGATTTGGGAAAATCACACCGCCGTTTTCGGCATAGTAATCCTCCTTAACAATCGCAAAATTGTCATCCAATGCTTTTGTTTCATAAGGCACACGATAAACATCTGCCCAAACCGGATAAAAAGAATATGTAATGTCCGGGAAAAAGATTGGTTTATCTGAATTAAAGAATGTCAGAAATGCCACGGAAAGCACATCATCTGATCCAACACCTACAAATACCATATCCTCGTCCACATGATAATAATCCGCAAGCACACCTGTCAATGCTGATGCCGTCGGGTCAGGATATAATCTTAATTTATCCTGATCAAAAGCATCCAACGCTTTTTGCACGCCCGGTGCAGGTGGGTATGGATTCTCATTTGTGTTCAACTTAATCATTGATGGTCTATTCGGCTGTTCGCCCGGTGTATAAGGTACAACCTTACGCAATTTATCTTCCCATGCTCTCATCTCAAACATCCCTTTCTGCTGTCATATGTACTGTCACCGCCAGGTGACATATCTGTCTGATTGTGCTTTAATTATGCTTCTTCCATGTTGCTTAATTTAGCTGCCTGGTCTGCTGCAATCAGGCTGTCGATGATTTCATCCAAATCACCATTCATAATAGCATCCAGACGATGCAGTGTCAATTTAATACGATGATCTGTACATCTTCCCTGTGGGAAATTGTATGTTCTGATTTTTTCTGAGCGGTCACCTGTACCAACCTGATTCTTACGCAGAGAAGCTTCTTCCTTCTGCTTCTTTTCAAGTTCAAGGTCATACAATTTAGAACGCAGTACCTTCAACGCTTTATCTTTATTTTTAAGCTGTGATTTTTCATCCTGACAGGAAATAACAATACCTGTTGGAATATGTGTTACACGAACCGCAGAGTCTGTTGTGTTGACACACTGTCCACCATTACCGGATGCACGGAATACATCGATACGCACATCGTTCATGTCAAGCTGTACATCAACTTCTTCAGCTTCAGGCATAATCGCCACTGTCGCTGTAGATGTGTGAATACGTCCCTGAGATTCTGTTTCAGGCACACGCTGTACACGATGTACACCACTTTCATACTTCAAACGTGAATAAGCACCCTGACCTGTAATCATGAAAACAACTTCCTTGAAACCGCCAAGGCCGTTTTCATTGACACTCATCATCTCAACCTTCCAACGTCTGCTTTCAGCATATTTGACATACATACGATATAAATCTGCTGCAAATAACGCTGCTTCATCACCGCCGGCACCACCACGGATTTCAACGATAACGTTCTTGTCATCCATCGGGTCTTTTGGAATCAGAAGAATCTTTAATTCATTCTCGATTTCTTCAAGACGTACTTTACTCTCAGCCAATTCTTCTCTGGCAAGTTCTTTCATCTCTTCATCGCTTTCAGTTTCAATCATCTCAAGACTGTCTTCGATATTCTGCTTTGTCTGCTTATATTCTGTATATTTTTCCGCGATTGGTGTCAAATCTGTCTGTTCCTTCATCAATTTACGGAATCTTGACTGGTCATTGACTACATCCGGATCGTTCAATTCTTCAAGTACCTGCTGATAACGTACTAAAATATCATCTAAACGGTCAAACATAACCTTACCTCCATTTTATTTCCAACTTGTATGATTGCTAAAACATCAAGGGTCAATCCACTGCCCGTAAACAACACGGTCAAGTCCTGCCAGATCCTTTTTAATCCGGATATTTACAAAACCTGTCATTCTCATCAAATCAGTGACAGCTTCACCCTGATTATATCCTATTTCAAATAATAAATAACCTTTATTTTTTAAATATGCCGGCGCATTGGCTGTGATTTCTCTGTAGAAATACAATCCGTCCTCAAAACCATCCAGTGCCATCATTGGCTCATGTGCTCTGACTTCCGGCATTAACGTCGGAATGACTTCACTCTCAATATATGGTGGATTTGATACAATCACATCCACCTGCAGCTTATCTGATTTATCCAAATCATTTTCAAAAGCTTCAAACAATGAACTTTGAATCCACTGTAGCTGGTCTAAACCGTTTGCCCTGGCATTTTTCTGTGCCACTTCAAGGGCACCCTCCGATAAATCCACGCCTAAACCAGAGGCAAGTCTCCGATTTGCCGCCAGACTAATCAATATGCAGCCTGAACCCGTGCACATATCAAGCACTGTCATGCCATCTTTTAAAAATCCCAATGTCATTTCCACAAGCACTTCCGTATCCTGTCTTGGAATAAGCACGCGTTCATCAACATAAAAATCCAGTCCCATAAACTCCTGTGTATGGGTAATATACTGTAATGGATAATGTGTTGCTCTCCGGGCAATCACTTCACGGTAAGCCAGTGTATCCTCATCAGATACCGACTTATCCGGTTCCATCAGATACATCATTCTGTTAATACCTGTCACATACTGCAACAACAGCCATGCATCAATATCTGCATCCGCAATCTGTGCGGCTGTCAATACCTCTCGGCCTTCTGTCAGCAAAGACTTCAGTGTCATCATCCTTTATCTCCGCCTTTATTTACTGAAAATATCCACATCATCTGTCTGCTGCACCGTCCTGCTTTAATTCCTCCTGAAAAGCTCTCCAGTCATAAATCGCTTCAATCGATGCAATCGCAACCTCAAGCATCTCCTCATCAGGATCTCTTGTTGTGAGTTTCTGAAGCCAGAGTCCCGGCTTACTCAGTGCATTAATAAATTTTGTATCATGTCTACCTGTCCACTGGAGAAATTCATAGGACACACCTGCAACAACAGGCACAAGCAGTAAACGAATGACTAATTTTAAAACAGTTCCCTGAACAGGTACAATTGCAAAAAACAAAATGTGCACAATCACTGATAAAATCACTACAATCAGCAAAAAGCTCGTACCACAGCGTTTGTGCAGTCTGGAACACTTTGCTGCATTCTGTGGCGTCAGTTCCATGCCCTGTTCAATACATGTAATGGTCTTATGTTCAGCGCCATGATACATAAACACACGCTGAATATCTTTCATGCGTGAAATAAGTATAATATAAAGAAGAAAAATGATAATACGAATAATGCCCTCGACAATTGAAATGCCCAAATTCGATATACCAACTTTGGAAAGCAGGTTTGCTGCTAAAAACGGCAATGCCATAAATAATACAAGAGCCAGCGCAATTGAAAATAATACTGTACCAGCCATCATCAACTTCTCACCGACACCAGACTTCTGCTCTGTCTTTTTTTCTGCTGCTTTGTCAATATCTGCTGTTTTTCCCGGATTGCTTTTGACATCTGTCTGACTTTTCTTATCCGAAGACTTTGCCTTCTGATCTTCTTCATCCTCAACAAAACTCGCAGACCAGGTCAATGTGGACATACCAAGATATAAAGAATCTATAAATGCCGCTACTCCCCGCAGAATCGGCACTTTCTGCCAATGCAGTTTTGCAACGGCACCTTCGTAGACATCCTTCTTCACTTCAATCTCATGATTCGGTTTTCTGACAGCCACCGCATAGTCTGTTCCATGCTTCATCATGACACCCTCCATCACGGCCTGTCCACCAATTTTCGCATACTTCATGCAAACACCCTCCGATGGTGTTACTGTACACTTTTTTATGATAATTTTAACGCAAAAATCATCTGCCTGCGTACTGTAACCCGATGTTTCCAGATAGAAAAACAGGTTGAGATTTTATAACCTCAACCTGACTTTTATCATTATTCCTGAGTAATACCATATTTACGATTGAATTTATCAATACGGCCACGAGCTGTAGTAGCTTTCTGCTGACCTGTGTAATATGGATGACACTTTGAACAAACTTCTACGTGAATTTCTGGTTTTGTAGAACCTGTTACGAATTCGTTACCGCAGTTGCATGTTACCTTTGCCTGATAATACTTTGGATGGATTCCTTCTCTCATGTTTTTCACCTCTTTACGAATAATTGATTATGATAATCGATTGTTCATCGACTGCTTTTTCTCTGAACAGCTTCCCTATTATATCATAGATTTTTAGGGCTTGCAATAGTTTCTTATCATAATTTTGTAGGACTATTTATATAATTTTCAGATATTGTCTGTCAAATTAATTTTTCAGATGATTTTTGTGCGTTTGATATTTGCAATAAATTCTTTGTTTGTGCGTGTCCGCATAAACATATCAAGAATATGCTCTAAAGCTTCATCGGACTTCATACCATTCAATGCTTTACGCATATGATACATTGCTTCCATCTCATCTCTGTCTAAAAGCAGTTCTTCACGGCGTGTACCGGATTTTGGAATATCAATGGCAGGGAAAATACGTTTTTCGGATAATTTTCGGTCAAGTACTAATTCCATATTGCCTGTACCTTTAAATTCTTCAAAAACCACATCATCCATCTTGCTGCCTGTTTCCACAAGTGCGGTTGCAAGCACGGTCAGACTGCCGCCACCACGCATATTTCTGGCTGCGCCGAAAAACTTCTTCGGCATATGTAACGCTGCAGGGTCAAGACCACCGGACAATGTTCGTCCACTTGGTGGTACTGTAAGGTTGTAGGCTCTCGCCAGACGCGTAATACTATCAAGCAGAATTACCACATCTTTGCGGTGCTCTACAAGACGTTTTGCACGTTCAAGCACCATCTCAGATACACGTTTATGATGCTCTGGCAGTTCATCGAACGTTGAATAGATAACCTCAACATTCTCACCTTCAATATATTCTTTAATATCTGTAACTTCCTCCGGACGTTCATCAATCAGAAGAATAATCATATTCATCTCAGGGTAGTTATAATTAATTGATTTTGCAATCTGTTTTAATAAGGTTGTCTTACCGGTTTTAGGTGGCGATACAATCATACCACGCTGGCCTTTACCAATCGGTGAAACCAGATCTACAATACGCATCGGAATCGTCGTTTTTGGATTTTCCAGACGAATACGCTCATTCGGGAAAATCGGCACCATGTCTTCAAAATTGATACGCTTTGCAGCTTCTGCCGGCGGCAGGCCATTCACTCTCTGTACATATAATAATGCAGAAAACTTCTCTGTCGCTGACTTAATCTTCATATTGCCTTCAACGATATCCCCGGTTTTTAAGTTGAATCTGCGAATCTGCGCCGGGGAAACATAAACATCATTATCCCCCGGAAGGTAATTCGCACAGCGGATAAAGCCAAAACCTTCACTCATCACTTCAAGAATACCTGATGCCATCTTGCCGCTGTCAAGTTCCTCAAGATTCTTTGGTTTCTGCTCTGTATAATTTGGCGCATCTGAAGTATTTGTCTGTTCTGTATGTACCGGACGTTGTTCGTACTGCATTTCTGTGCGCACCGGGCGGTCCTGGCGCTCATATTGCTGTTCTGCACGCACTGGGCGATCCTGACGCTCATACTGTTGTTCTGCACGCACCGGACGGTCCTGGCGCTCATACTGCTCTGTGCGCACCGGGCGGTCATATGACGTTTCTCTTATCTGTCGTTCCTGACGGTCTGGCTGCTCATAACGTGACACCCTTTGCTGACGCTCGTACTGATCCTGACGATTCTGGCGAGTATTCTGCTCATAGCGGCTGCCTTGTTCCTGGCGATTGTCCTGTCCATAACGGCCATTCTGCTCATATCGGCTATTCTGTTCCTGACGGCCATTCTGTTCATAGCGGTTTCCCTGATTCTGGCGGCCACCCTGTTCATACCGACTGCTGCGTTCTGTGCGCACAACGCGGATCGGATGTTCCACACGCTCAGAACGTACCGGGTGTTCTTCTGCATCCCCATGATCTGCCTGATTTTGTTCTGATTCCTGCTTCTGCACTTGTGCTTCTTCATCTGAGTGCATATTCTGCTGTGCTTCCACATCACATAAAATCTTCACAAGTTCTGCCTTGCGCATCCCTGAGGTATTCTTAATGCCAAGTTTTTTGACAATCTCGCGCAGTTGAACAAGTGTTAATGTATCGTATTTTGTTTCCATGTTATCTGCCGCTTGAAATATGGACAAATGATGTCTAGCAGCTTCTCCTTTCCTTTTCTGGCATTCTTGCTCTGAATGTCCTCTCTTGAATACTTCGGACATTGTTTTCTTAATGCCTTCTCTCTGATATATCATATCCTGCTTTCGTATTTCCTCGAAAAACAGTATTTATTGTTAAATTCAAAAAAGTCTTTCGACTCTTTCTGCATATAAATATATCGCAGTCTGCAAATATATCATAATTAAAAATAATATCGGGGTTTTAATCGAAGACAGCCGCAGCCAAAGCACCTTGCTCCCGGCTGCTGCACTGTCTGTATTAATTCATGAATATTCTGAATTGGTTAATCATAATTAGATTAATCTACTGATTTAGGATTTCATTATACACTGAAATGTTTTAAAAATAAAGTAAAATTTGTCGACGTCTTTCGACATCCATTTTCATTTAAATTTCTCAATAACCTCTTGATACTTTGAAGGTTTCAAGCATATGATTCATGATTTCCTCCGGCGATAAAATATCATTATCCCATGTATCAAAATCGTAAGACATACCAGCAACAAGGGCGCCATCATACATCAGATATTTTTCAAAAACATGCACATAATCTTCATAGTAATCACTGTAGGCTGTATACTCAAATGAAACAACCGGTGCCTCATAGCCTGTTTCAGTCGTCACAATAATGTCATTTTCCGTAATATCCGGATATGCCTCAATAATCGCATCCATATTCATCTGAATCAATTCATCTCGACTGTCATATGTAAGATCTGAATCAATACCACCAAGATAAATATAGTCACTGAGTTTATCGCTTTGGGCACCATCCGGCGCATACACACAGCCATCACTGCTCTGTGTACTGATTGAATCTTCAGACCAGCCATCCATCAGTTCAAAGCTGCCGATATCTGTTGAAATAGTCTGATATGACACATGAAGTGCATAATCCTGACCTGCTCCAAGTATCGCCGAACCATCATCTGAAGTTACATCATCACTGAGTAATGCAACGATAAAAAAGACAGTCGATGCCACAAATGCAAGTCCGCCTGTGACCAGACCTGTAATCCCCATGCCTTTATTACGATGTGCCACACATTGGATAATCCCCAAAATAATTGCCACCGTACCGCATACCCAGCCTGGAATAATTACCCAGAAAAATACAAGAGCCGCAATACCGCAAATCATTGAAATCACACCAAAAACATTACCTTCTTTTTTCGCATGTTTCTGCGGTGTTCCTACATTATATTGTGTGTTAAAATTTGGCTGTGTTCCCATATTCTGCTGTGTTCCCACATTCTGCTGTGTTCCCATATTCTGCGGTGTTCCTGCATTCTGTGGTGCATTTCCCTGAGCCATATGATTACTGCTGTACATATACCCATTATTCTGTGGCACGCTTGCATTTTGCACCCCCTGAGTCATCTCAGCACCGCAGTTGCGGCAGAATTTATCACTGTCATTATTCATCCAACCACATCGGTTACATTTCATAATGTCTGTTCCTCCTTATCCGATGTCACAACTACATCGATTTTTGCCTGTATTTTTTTCGGTATTTCCATTTCACCCTCGTTCTCAATCGCTTCCTGTGGACGAATAATCTGAACAACTTTATTCAGATTATAGACATCCACAGTTCTATGAGCACCGCCATCTTCACCATCCAGTGTCCATGCCAGTTCTTCTTCAGAAACAAAACGAATATGGTCTGTCTGAATCATATACATATAACGTTCATCAATCTTCTGCGTCACGAGTGCTGATAAAATACTGTTCAAATCAATCAACGTCCGAGGCATACGCACAAGCAATATTTCAAGAAGTCCATCATTTAACTGCATGACTTTACCGCTAATACTCTTAAACCCGCCCACAGAAATTGAATTCGTTACCATGCCATAAATAAAATCATCTTCAATCACTTTATCGCCATATTCACATCGCACATGATAACTCTGAATGGATGCAATGCTCTTAATCCCCTCAAGAATATATGCCAGATGTCCAAGTGAATTTTTAACATTCTGCGGTGTCGTATAAGATACCTGCGTAAAAATACCAAAGGCTGCCACATAGACAAACGGAATATCATTAAACAGACCAAGGTCACAGGCAAATGGTTCGCCCTCAAGTACAAGCTGCGCTGCCTGCATCATACCGAAGGTTATTCCAAGACTTTTTGCGAAATCATTTGTCGTACCCGCCGGAATATAGCCAAGCACCGGTCGCTGCGCTTTATTCAACTGTAAAAGCCCTGAACACACTTCATCCAAAGTACCATCACCACCACTGCATACGATCATATCATATGCACTGCCGCGAACCGCTGCCACATTATAAGCATCCTTCTGGCACTGCGTCGTATGCACAGTCACTTCGTAACCATTTGCAACATACATATCAATCATATCGCATAAATAAGGTTTTACCTGATTTTTCCCTGCTTTCGGATTTACTATAAACAGCATTTTTTTCATTATATATCATCCCCTTTTTGTTTTAATTTTTTAATGTCGTATATACAGCATTTTATGGGAGGTGGTAAAATTACTTTTCCTATTCATTATGTTATATACATCTTGGACGGTCGTCAAAATCTGACATCTGTATGCATTTTCCAGAAGGGACAACCAGAATTTCATCATCCCACTGACCTAACAGAAGCTTTTCCAACACACGAAGTGTTCCCTGCACACACTGACAGGACAATCCATATGTCGCTGCAACCGGTGCAACCGATGCGCACACCTGTGCCGCATCATAAGTGCCATCCTCTATAAAATCCATCGACTCATACGAACCAACCATCATATCTGCTATCGCACGTCCATCTTCCTCGCCATAATCTTCGATATACCGTTCAAGCTCTTTAAGAATAAATTTATCCGAGTCTGTCCATTCTTTTGTAAAATAAAAATGATTGCCTTTTGTCGGTATGGGCTTTCCCTGCTCGCAACACATGAGCATACGAACACAATCATCAAATTTTGGTACAGCAATCACCGCGTGTGGACTTTCAAGACCAATAACAGCATAACCACACATACCATATATTAAAATAATGAAATCTTTTTCCTCATATGCAGGCAGTTGTTTTTCCAGTTCAGCCTTCAATTTGTCAGGATATTCGTGCAGTCCCTTTTCAATCCACGCAATCGGATAATTCAAATGGTGCTTTTCATATATATATTCTATTTCCGTTCTGAGCATACTGCATGCAATGACTGCCGTATTTTCAGCGTTTGTCTGCGCCATTTTTCTTACCTCCCATACCTGACATCAAGTCCGGGGCAAAATGCTTTTTAACCCTGACGTCATTATCATAACAATAGTTTACATCATCTTTTGTATTTTTGCTACCAAAATATGCTTGCATTATTGCTTCATTACGTTAATGTGCCGACAAAATTGAAATTTTATATTTTTTTCCTTCATTTTCAACAATTTTTACATCATTTTTTTCTTATAATTTTTTAAATTTTTCACACAAAAAACATTGTATTTTCAAGGACTTTGTATTATAATAGTGAACCAGAGTTAAGTAGCTCATCAAATGAAAGTGATTCAGCCCCAAGTTTCACTTTTGGAAAACAAGGAGGAAATATTTATGTCATACGTTGATGAAGTTCTTGCAAAAGTTATTGCAAAAAATCCAAATGAGCCTGAATTTATCCAGGCAGTTACAGAAGTTTTAAACTCACTTCGTCTTGTTGTTGATAACGACCCTAAATATCAGAATGAAGCTCTGCTTGAAAGAATTACTGAGCCAGAACGTGTTATCATGTTCCGTGTACCATGGGTAGATGATAACGGTAAAGTTCAGGTCAACAGAGGTATGCGTGTACAGTTTAACAGCGCTATCGGACCTTACAAGGGTGGTCTTCGTTTACACCCATCAGTAAACTTAAGCATTATTAAATTCCTTGGTTTTGAACAGATTTTCAAAAACTCCCTGACAGGTCTTCCTATCGGTGGTGGTAAAGGTGGTTCTGACTTCGACCCTAAGGGCAAATCAGACAGAGAAGTTATGGCATTCTGCCAGAGCTTTATGACAGAGCTCTGCAAATATATCGGTGCTGACACAGACGTTCCTGCAGGTGATATCGGTACAGGCGCTCGTGAAATCGGTTATATGTATGGTCAGTACAAGAGAATCCGCGGACTTTCCGAAGGTGTTCTTACAGGTAAAGGTCTTTCTTACGGCGGTTCACTTGCTCGTACAGAAGCTACAGGTTATGGTCTTGTTTACCTCGTTGAAGAATTATTAAAATGCAAAGGTGACACAATTGTCGGCAAGACAGCTGCTGTTTCCGGTGCTGGTAACGTTGCTATTTACGCAATCCAGAAGCTTGAACAGCTTGGTGCAAAAGCTGTAACATGCTCTGATTCTACAGGTTGGGTATATGACCCAGACGGTATCGATGTTGCTGCTCTTAAAGAAATCAAAGAAGTACAGCGTGCCCGTCTGACAGAATACAAAAAATATCGTCCAAATTCAGAATATCATGAAGGCCGCGGCGTATGGAATGTTAAAGTTGACCTTGCCCTTCCTTGCGCTACACAGAACGAGCTTCTGATTGATGATGCTAAAGCACTTGTTGCTAACGGTGTTAAAGTTGTTGCAGAAGGTGCTAACATGCCTACAACACTTGATGCTACAGAATACATCCAGAATAACGGTGTTTACTTCGTTCCTGGTAAAGCATCAAACGCTGGTGGTGTAGCTACATCTGCTCTTGAAATGAGCCAGAACAGCATGAGATATAGCTGGACATTCGAAGAAGTTGACGCAAAACTGAAAGACATCATGGTTGGTATCTACCACAACATTGATGATGCAGCAAGAAAATACGGTGTAGAAAACAACTACGTTGCAGGCGCTAACATCGCAGGCTTCGTTAAAGTTGCTGATGCAATGCTTGCACATGGTATTTGCTAATCTGCAGATGACATTGTAATTTGTTTTGTTTATATATAAAGGCGGTTGCAGTCCAGATGGGGTTCTTTCTGAACTTTGGGTATATCAAGAAAAAAGCAGGTATGAAAAATATCTGCTTTTTCTATAAATATCTATT